>NZ_CP054258.1:2104305-2805741 GCF_024181585.1 Treponema socranskii subsp. buccale
ACCGCCTCATCATCGACGGATTGTGGACGACCGATCCCGCAAACCCCGACAGCTACTACGACGAAAAAGAAGGCATTTCTCTTTCGCGCTTTACTTTCGCTTCCGACCTGCCGCAAAAAACCGCGCCCGCCGCAACAAACGCGTCATCGGAAAAAATCGTACGTTTTATCTGCCGCGCAAATACGCATCAAAAGATATACCTTGCAGGCTCGTTTACGAATTGGGATCCGTGGATTTACGAAATGAAAGAAACGTCGCGCGGCTTATACGAAATCGCACTGCCCCTGCCCGCCGGCACGCATTATTATAATTATTATTCGGGAATGGATGCGCTCACCGACTCGACGAATCCGAACAAAGCGTACACAAAAGACGGACGCGTCGCATCGGTCATCACGGTGCCGTAGTCGATACGGAAAACGACACGGGTGTCAGCGGAACAATCGGTTGTACCGCTGACGGTCTTAACCCGCTGTAGGCTTTGAAAACGGCGTTATGTGATTGTTCTATCCCTCGATTCAATTTACCGCATAATACTTTGCATATTGAGAAAGTACTTCATTCATCATAGTCTGATATTTTGTATGATTTTTCTTGGCTTCTGTTTTGAAGAAATTAATACAATCGGAATCAATTGAGATTGTTATTTTTTCTTTTGTTGATTTTTTTACAAGCTCTGATGGAGCAGGAAGGAAATCCGCCACTAATACGGCAGAATCCAATGCTTTCATTACTGATTTTTCGGGGTTACTGTAAATGTTCTTCATAGAGTTTCTTTCCTTGACGCCAATATCCTGCGCCGAAAATTCTAATGTTCTGACCGCGTATTGTAAAACGTACCGTTAAAATTTCTTTGTCTGTTTTTCCAATGCAAAAATAACGTTTTTCTGAAACGGAATGATTTACATCCTCTAAAATCATACGGTTTACGTCAAAAAAAGTATCCTGCGCCTTTTCAAAAGAAACCTTATGCTTCTGAATGTTTTCAGAGTTTTTATTTTCATCCCACTCAAAGGTCATATACATATATATTATACATATTATTTTATGTATTTGTCAACAAACTGTTTTATAAAAAGCGGTGAGTATGTAATTTGAAAAAGCTTTTTAAATTACCTTATTAAAGCTCAATGCATCTTTTCAGCAAGCTTGACTTACTGAAAAGATACTCCTTTGTTTTTTAATCGGCATATACAACCTCCGCAGATTCAAAATTTCCATTATCATCAAAATAAATATATAATTCCCACATAGCAAGGAAACCGTCTGATTTTAACCAATAAGAGACTTCATTATCACTTATTCTACCTTCAAGTTTTGGTTTTCCCAGCAAATCAAATATTTCAGTTCTTTTTGGTTTATCTTCATTTAATTTTTTAATAAGCGAATCGGTCATATAAAATCGATTTTTTTCTCTCATCCATTGTTTTTTGTTAAATGGAATCTGTTTTTGTGAACATGAAACAAATATTATACAAAATAATATAAATATAACCGTAATTTTTCTCATTTGTTATCCCATTACAGCACCCCATAGGGGCGTCCACATAACATTGTTTTAAACCGCAATGCAGCTCGACTGCGTTGTCGGCTTTGAAAAGCGTGTTAGGCTTTATTTTACCGTAGAATAATTCTTTTTTCCGACAACTCTTGTTGAATAGTTTTTATTAAAGTCACTTTTTCAAAATTTCCATCATATTCATAAAAAGTAACTTTTCCATCTTCGTATTCAGCAAACAGGAATGTATTCTTATCTATACAATCTAAATAATAAACTGAAGATGATATTTCTTTTAAATTTTTTCCATCATAATTGGATACATACAAAGCAATTTTATCTTTACTGTCGAGTTGCTTATCTCCGTTCGTATCTTCTTTTATTACTGCATAAATATTAAAATTATGTAAATTTTTATGTATTGCAGAAGTATTGATATCATTCGGTGAATTATCATTTGATAGTTGATATTTATAAATAAATACTTTTGAAGGGAAAAGAAGTGTTTCCTGTTCATCCTTTACAAAAATAAAGTTTATTATTTTAGATGCAGAAGAACTTTTTTGAATTATATTTGAAAGTTGTTTCGCTTCTAAATTTGATTTAGATAAATCATCAGATTTTATTGCAGATGTACTTACAGAGAAAACATATACATCTTTTATTTTTTCCAGAAAATCAATTGATTCTGTTATTTTTGAGACAGCTTCTTCATCTTTAGAATCTATTATTTCAATATGAGCCGGTTGAGAATAACGAATTGGAAAGATTTCAGAAATTAGATTTACAAGCAAAGCAATAAGTCCAATAACAGCAGCAATAAATACTAATAAATAATCAACTTTCTTTATAATTTCAAAATTTATTTTTTTCATTTTTCCTTCAAGCCTCCAGTACGTCATATCCGCCCAACTACGCTGTTAAACCGAAAACCGGCTTAACAGGTTTGTCGGTTTTGAGCTGCATTATATATTCCAAAATAAAAGTGCAAAATTTTATATTATTAAAAATAATTACGAATATCTTTCAGTTCACCCTTAAAAATTGATATATTTACATAATCAATAAATCCAGCGAACTCACTATAAATTTTATTTCCATACCCTCCGATTTTTGTACCATACTGTTCGAGCCTTTTCGATACTGCATTATTATAGTCGCATTCACATTCTTTTGGATTTCCTCTTACATGGTAAGTTCGACAGATAAGCGGTCGATATTTATAAATTGAACAAATATTATCTTTTAAGAAAGGGCAAAAACTGTTATTTTTGATAGATAATTTTTCATTTTTAATTGGATAATGAATTTTTTGTGCAATATAATTTGCTTCAAAAGCAGTAATTAGAACATCATATTTGCAACAAAATGAGCATCCTGCATGACATGAAAAGTATGGACTTAGGAAAGCATTAACTTTATCGGATTCGTTATAAACAGCTTCTAGTTTTTTATAAACATCAATATTACGATCTTGTAATAAAATTAGATTGTTATTAATTTGAGATACAAATTCTTGCGTGAAATTTGGTAAATCCACTTTATATACCTCGCCACCCCCAGCCCGCCTAACAACTTTTTCGCGGATACCGCTATCTGCCGAATTTCCTTGCGAGCGCTTCCATATCAGCGGAGGCGCCGCCGAGCTGATTCATAAACTGCGCCTGCATGCCGCGATTTTTGCTGAGCTTTTTCATCGCGAGCTTCGTCTTTTCAAACTGCTTTATCAATTTGTTGACGTCAGCGACCGAAGTCCCCGACCCCTTTGCAATGCGTTTACGGCGCGCGGGCCCGATGATAAAATGATTCGCCCGCTCTTTTTTCGTCATCGACAAGATAATCGCTTCCTGCTTTTTCATGCCGTCCGTATCGAAATCGCGCCCCTGCATCTGCTGTGCGATGCCCGGCATCATCTCCATAAGCTGCTGCATACTGCCCATCTTGCGCACTTGCCGAAACTGCGTGAGCATATCGTCGAGCGTAAACTCGTTGCGCGCCATCTTTTTTTGCAGCTTTTCCGCTTCTTCGCGGTCGACCGTTTCCTGCGCCTTTTCGACGAGCGAAACGATATCGCCCATGCCGAGGATGCGGCTTGCGATGCGGTCGGGGTGAAAGACTTCGAGGTCTTCGGTTTTTTCGCCCGTACCGATAAACAGAATGGGTTTACCGGTCATCGTTTTAAGCGAAAGCGCCGCACCGCCTCTCGCATCGGAATCGAATTTTGTTAAAATAACGCCTGAAAGCGAAAGCTTTTCGTCGAACGTTTTTGCGATGTCTACCGCGTTTTGACCGGTCATCGCATCGGCGACGAGGATCGTTTCGTCGGGCGAAAGCGCTTTTTTAATATCGACGAGTTCGCTCATCATCGCTTCGTCTATCTGCAAGCGCCCCGCGGTATCGACGATAAGCGTATCGAGCGAATTTTTCCGCGCATAGTCGAGCGCATCTTTTGCAACGCGCACGGCGGATACGCCTTCTTCTTTAAATACCGGCACACCGATTTTTTCGCCGAGCTGCGAAAGTTGTTCGACGGCGGCAGGGCGGACCAAATCGCACGCGGCCAGCAGCGGCTTCCGTCCTTCTTTTGCCAAGCGGTATGCGAGTTTATGCGCTGCGGTCGTTTTACCCGACCCCTGCAAACCGAGCAGCAAAATCACCGACTGCGTGTCCGGCCCTTTTAAATGCAGATCGGTTTTCGCATCTCCGAGCATAGAGGCGAGTTTGTCGTAAATGATTTTAACGAATTGTTCGCCGGGATCGACGGCGCGAAGAACTTTTTCACCCTTCGCTTCTTCAATCGTCGAATTGACAAAGCGGCGAACGACGCGGAGATTGACGTCGGCTTCGAGGAGCGCCGTCTTAATACGCTCAACCGTATCTTCAATATTTTTTTCGGTGATCGTCGATTTTCCGCTCACCGTTTGGATAATCGATGAAAAGGTATTTGTTAATTTTTCAAGCATAGGCCGATTATACCCGCCCCGCCTCTTTTTTGCAATGCGACGCGCTCCGAACAACGCGCCCCACGGAACGAGTGCGCCGTACTGCGGACGCGGACGGAATGCCCGTACGTTCGTCCTCGCGCTTATTTTTCCTGCGTTAAAAGCTGTGCGATAAAATCGCGCGGACAAATCTCCTTATTCAATATGCGGTACAGTCCGTCGCAGATCGTCAGCTTGAGATTTTTTCTTTGCGCGATTTCGTGCACGTATTTGCACGCGATCGCCCCTTCGGAAAGATAGCCGAGCTTTGTCATATTTTCGATCAAATCGTCGAGATTCGAAAACTGCGACATGATATCTTTTTTAATCAAATCCTGCCCGAAGCGGCGGTTCCGTCCGTATTTGCTTTTGCACGTTACTTCCAAATCACCCACACCCGCGATAGACGTAAAAGTTTCCGCGTGCGTCGCGCCCATCGCAAATCCGAGCGTTTGAATTTCGTTTAAGCCTGCGGCCATCAAAAGGGATTCCGCATTGTCGCCGAATTCTTCCGACGTTTCGGCAAGCGCATCCATCGCACCGTATACGACGGCGATGACGTTTTTCGCGGCGGCGCAGATCTGCACGCCGACGACGTCGAACGACGAATACGGCAAAATCCCCGGCACGCGCAAAAGCTCCCGCACTCTGATCGAATTGCGAGGGTTTTCGCACGCGGCGACGAGTCCCGTAATTTTCCCGACTGCAACTTCTTCCGCGTGGCTCGGACCCGACACGTAGACCGTACATCCCTTGTAGATGCCGGGCAAAAGATTTTCGATCGTCGAAAGCACGAGCTTCGGCCCGTCGGCGGCCGGCACAAAGCCCTTCGTAAGAACGGCGATGCAGGTACTGCCGTCTGCGATACCGGGAAGAGCGGTAATCTTTTTTACCGTGTCGGCGATATACAGCGACGGAGAAGCGATTATTAAAAATTCTTTGTCGGAAGCGACTTCGGCGATATCGTTTGAAACGGTGATGTTTTCCGACAGTCTGTAGCCCGGCAGATACCGTTTGTTTTCGTGATCATTGTTGACCGAGTCGGCGACGTCCGCTTCGCGCGCCCACATCCGTATCCGATGATTGCCGCGTGCGAGCGCTTGCGCCAAACCCGTACCCCATGCACCGCTTCCGAGAATGCCGACAGATTTCGATTCCATAGCGATTCCTTATTTTAATAATGTCATCTTGTATGTGACGTACCGAAGTACGGAACTGCCTATCCGGTTCGATGACAGTATACACGTGCATAGCGTCTTGTGCAATCGATAGACAGCGGTGCTCGGCTTACGCATGATGAACCATATTGCCAAAAAATAATCGTTGTCATAAAAAGTCGGCTGCAAATACCTTCCTGTTTTCCCTGTACAATGCTTAGTGAGAAACCTTTTGAAAAGTCAATACGACATTTCTGCCGGGGTTTCCAAAGGGGTTTCCCCTTTGGAAGTGCGAGGAAGAAGGATGGGGTCATAGGGGCAGGGAGAAACCCCTGCCCTGAACGGGGGTGTCGCCCTGCCCCTATAAGTAAGCGGCGTTTACAAAAGACTGTCCGATCGATATAGTGAGCCTGTCTATGGACTACTATATTTTCCGCAGCAACGACTTGCTCGTACGTAAAGATTCGCACGCGCTTCCCGACGAAAAAGCGTGGCGCGCTTTGCACGAATCGAATGCCGTCCGCGATATTTTTTCGGAAACGCCGTACGCATACACAGCCGCCTTCCTTCAAGACGGCGCAGTCGACGAAAATTACGAACTTATCCCGATTCGAAGCTATTTTGCCGAACACGACGAAAGCGAAGGTGCCCGCGCCGCACGAGCAAAGGGAATGCTCGCATGGCGCCTTTCGTATAATTTTTGCCCTTCCTGCGGCGCGCATCTCGCCGACGACGAAAAGCTTTCCGCTCGAAACTGTACGAATTGCGGCGCGCAGTTTTTTCCGCGCATCGAACCGTGCATCATCGTACTGGTAACAAAGGGCGATAAGCTTCTCCTCGCAAAACACCGTACCCGCAATCAAAACATCCATACGTGTATTGCGGGTTTTATCGAAATCGGCGAAAGCGCGGAACAGGCGGTCGTACGCGAAGTGCACGAAGAAGTCGGCATCGAAATAAAAGACCTGCGCTATGTCGGAAGCCAGGGCTGGCCATTTCCCGACCAGCTTATGCTCGGCTTTCGCGCCGAATACGAAAGCGGCGACATTCGCGTACAGGAATCGGAACTCGTCGAAGCGAAGTGGTTTACGAAAGACGCGCTTCCGCCTTTCCCGAAACGGGGGAGCATGGGCTGGCGCCTCATCACGGGCGTATACGGCTAGAATTTAACAGTATCGATATCTTCCGGGCCGACGACGCAAAACCATCTGCCGCCGCCTGCAACCCAATACTTTCGAAATGCGCGGAGCACATCGTCGGCGCTCACCGAAAAAAGTTCGGCGATTTTTTCGTCGTACGCATACGGGTCTCCGAACATGAGGAGGCTGTATGTGAGGCGCGAAGCGACGCCGGCGTTCGTCACGGACGAAGCGTAAAACGAATTGACATATTGATTTTTATAGCCTCGAAGCCTGTCGGCGACGGACGAAAAAATATACGTGCCGTCATCGTTTTTTCCGTCGATCACTTTGCCCGCTGCGAAAATCGATTGGGCTTCTTTTTCGTAGCGCACGACGTTCGCCAAATCGCTCGCCTTAAATATATACACGTTCGCAAGTCCCGCCCGCATCGGAGTGACGGATGCGCTCGGCGAATAGCACGCGCCGTATTTTTCGCGCACGACGTTGAAAAGCACTTGCGAATACATGGAAGCGGCGAGAGATGCCGCAAGCATATCATCGTCAAAGAGCGAGGGGCCGCTCATCGCTTTTTCAAGATAGCCCGTGCCGGAAGCGGCTTTGCTTCCGATGACGATCGGTTCTCCCGATACGGTAAGCGGCGGTACGTCGGGGGAGCGAAGATCGTACGACCGAGAGGGAATCGAACCGAAAGCGGCGTCGAGCTTTTTTAATAATTTTCTTTCATCGTAATTTCCGACCGCGACGATCATAATGCGACGTGCGTCCGTATCGCGCTCATGCAGGAAGCGCATCGCTTCAACCGTAATATTGCCGATCGATTCGGGTTTTACCGACGAGCTTGCCGCATAGGGATGATCTTTAAAAATCGTCCGCATCATCCGATAGGCGAGCATGCTTTCCGGATCGCTTTCGAAGCACTGCATTTCCTGCACGTAATCGGTCATAAGATTTTTATACTGCTGCGGATTATACGAAGGATGCAAAAACGCATCCGCAAAAACCGGCAGCACTTTGTCGAAATAATAATCGATACAGCTCATCGAAAGGACTGCGCCTTCACGCGAAACCTGCGGCAAAATCGAAAATCCCGTTTCATACGCGAGAGCGCGGAGTTCGTCGTATGTGTACTTTTCCGAACCGCGAGTCATCATATCAAAGAGCGCCTTTTCCAAACCGGACGTTTCGGGAGAAAGATAGGAAGTTCCTCCTTTGACGATGACGGAAAGAGAGAGTTTTCTGTTCGCAGTGTTTTTTCGGACGTAGAGCGGGATGCCGTTCGAAAGGCGGAATTCCCGCACATCCTTTCGGACGGAAACGCATCCCTCGGCGGCTTTCGCGTTATCGGTTTTTACCGACGCGCACGAAAGGATAAAAGCGGAAAACAGGAGCGCACAAAACGGAATCGATATCCGCCGAAAGAAAGCAAACCGCGCGGAGCGGATCGACACGGGAACACGGCGCGGGAACCACGTGTGCCGAAAGAAAGCGTATCTCTCGCCGCCGCGCCTCGCGGACACACGCAAATCGAAACGATAAAAAAACGAACGCATATAAAATCCTTTCATTTTACCGCCTCCGTGTCTTTATACCAAAATGCGGTGTCAGCCGTGATCTCAGAAAAGCCCGCCGCGGCGAACGCTTCTTTTTGCTTTTCGTACACGGCGGGATTAACGAGCACCGTGACGAGCGCGTTACGCTCCGAAATATATTCCGTCAAAAAACGGTCGATATCGTTTTTATCTATTTTCATCATATTGTCGAGATAGCTATAATAATAATCCGTATCCGCAGTGATCCACCAAAAACGGAGACTCGTCTTTACACGCTCGGCCGTTTCGGCGTCGTCGATAAAGGTATCCTTTATCTTTTGATATACGCGCGAAAACTGCCGCTTCGAAAAAATCGACGAGTCGCTCCTAATGCGCTCCACGATGTTTTCCGTAAGCGCCGTATAAAAAAGAGCTGCGCGCTGCGGCAAATCGTTTTCAGGCGAAAGAAGCAAAGCGCCGAACGACAGCGTACTCGTCGCGCGCGTGGTCATATAGCCTTCCCACAGGTAGTCGGGATCGGGAATGCCGAGCGCTTCGTTTTGCATCATCGTTCGAACGTAGATGCCGTCAGGATCGTCGAAAAAGTAGCCGAGCATATCGGCGGCATAAGTCGCCTTTCTGTCATAGCCCGCATCGGGGCCGCGCCAGATGACGGACACTTGCGCCGTATCGATCGAAATCCGGTCGTAAGGCATAACGCGGAAGGTCGTGTGCGGAAGCGGATTGACAGGCTGTTGTTCGATCGGCGGAACCCACGGATCTTTTCCGCGTTCCCATGAACCGTACAATTCCTTTGCAAGCGCATGCACTTCTTCGGGATTTACGTCGCCTGCAATAAAGAGAGCGGCATTATTCGGTATGTAGTAGTTTTTTTGAATAGCGCGGATCTGATCGAGCGTCGCATTCCGCACGACGGCGGGAGAGCCCGCAGGATCGCATCTCCACGGATATTTCGGAAAAAGCGTCTTTTGAATATCGTAGCGGTAAATCGTGTTCGGATCAGAAAGCCCTCCTTCGATTTCCGAAAGCACGACTTTTTTTTCGCGCTCGAATTCAGCTTCGTCCAAAAGCGGTGATCTGATCGCATAGCTCCAAAACTCCATCCCCTCTCGGAGGAGTGCCGACGGTACGGTAAAATAATAATTGACGCACTCGGATCCCGTCGTGCCGTTCCAATCGGGCACTCCCATATCGCTTATGGCGCGCTGCACGCTCGCGGCATTCGGGTACTTCGCGTTGCCTTTGAACATCATGTGCTCGTAGAGATGAAAGAGTCCCGCATTTTCGCTCGTCTGCGCGATGCCGCCCGCCTTTACCGCGATTTCGATATACGCAAGAGGCGCCGCATGATTTTCGACGACGTATACGTCAAGTCCGTTTTCAAGCTTGTAACGGTGCACGTTTTTGATCGGCGTCTTTTCCGCAAAAGAAAAAAAGGCCGCCGCCGAAAAAAAGAGGGAAAGTACGGTGCGTTTAAAAACAGTCATACGGGCAGTATAACAAAGGACGCACGGGCGCGCAACGACGGGATCGATATATGCTTCGGATAAAAGCGCATATATTCCAAGCGTCAGCGGCCGGAAGGACGCCGGAGGCGTTCCGCAGAAGGCGAGAGCCGCTGCGGAATGAAGCGAAAGCGGAATCCTGCAGGACGCGCCCTGCCGCACGGCAGGGGACGCCGAAATTAATAATTATTAAAATATATCCTGCATGGTATACACGCGGCCTTTTTGCAGCGTTCCGGTTTTCAACGCGGAAGAAAACCGTTCGAGAGAACGGACGGCACCGAAAGCAAATCCCTCTCGGCTTCGAGCGCGGTGCGTAAGTTCGATCGTGTCGGCTTGTCCGTCGAAAAACACGGTATGCTCTCCGGGGTTCGAACCGCACCTCGTGCTCGCAAGGCTCAGTTCGTTTTCTTCGGGCTTTCGGTGAAAGGAGTCGGAGACGATTTTCGTTTTCACCGTGTATTCGGCCATAATGCGCCGTGCGATTTCGAGCGCCGTACCGGACGGGCTGTCGGCTTTTTGATTGTGGTGCGCTTCCCACACCGCAACGTCGTAGTCGGAACAGTCTTTCATAAGACGGGCGGCTTCGGAGACGATTTTGTAAAACATATTGACGCCGATGGAAAAATTCGACGAATAGAGTAAAGCGCCGCCCGTATCTGCGGCACGTTTTTCCACAGCCGGAAGACTCTCCGTCCAACCCGTCGTTCCGACGACGAGCGGGATCGAAAGCGGAAGGAGCGAGTGCATATTTTCGACGGCAACCGACGGCCGGCTGAACTCGATGACGCCTTCGGCTCCGGAGGATTTTACCGCACGAGCCGTATCTTCCGCCGAAGCGGGTTTTACATCGGCATCGGGGGCTGCCGGATCTGCGGTAAGAACAATGCGGTGACCGAGCCGTTCCGCAGCATTTTTAATCATGTGCCCCATCTTTCCGTAGCCGACGATCGCAATATTCATACATACTCCAATATTATTAATTATTAATTTTCAGATCAACCTTCAGATTCGAAACGCCGGAGGTCAAGCGAAATACGCTTTGTGCAGCACGCGCACGGTTTTATCGGCTTCTTCGTCGTCGACGATCATACTGATATTCACTTTGCTCGCGCCCTGACTGATCATCTGCACGTTGATATTTTCATCCGACAAAGCTTTAAATCCCGCCGCGAGGATCGCCGAAGAATGCAGCGCGTCGCAGATGATCGACACGATCGCTTTTCCGCTCCGTGTCCGCACTTCGGCTACGTCGCTCAAATCGCGGATCAAACCCGAAAGATCGGTCTTAGTATTTACCGTCAGCGAAACGGACACTTCGCTCGTCGCAATCACGTCGATGCTGATATTCCATTTTAAAAACTGATTGAATATGTGCGCGAGAAAGCCGACCGCGCCGAGCATGCGCGTCGAAGCGATATCGATGAGCGTTACGTGTTTGACGCCCGTGATCGCGCAGACGGGAGACGCTTTTCCGTTATGCGTTTCGACGATGATCGAACCCGGGCTTTCGATATTGTACGAATTCTTTACGCGGACGGGAGTTGCGGTGCGGCGGCACGGGAGCATCGAACGCGGGTGCAGCACTTGTGCGCCGAAAAACGCAAGCTCCTGCGCTTCTTCGTAGGTCACTTCGCGTACCGGCTTGGCGTCGGGACAGATGCGGGGATCGGTCGTCATGATACCGTCGACGTCTTTCCACGTTTGAATCTCTTCCGCGCCCGTCGCCGCTCCGATGATCGTCGCAGTCAAATCGCTTCCGCCCCGCCCGAGCGTCGTAATATTTCCGCTTTTGTCTTTTGCGATAAAACCCGTCACGACCGGAATGCGCTCGTCTTTTCCGGAGGAATATGCATGCAAATGCTCCGGTATCGATTGCCACACTTCATCGAGCAGTTCCGCCGACATAAAATTGCCGTCGCTTACGATGCCGATATCCCATGCATCGTAAGGTAAAGCGGGAATCCCTTCTTTCGTCAAATAAGCGGCCGCGATGCGCACCGACATGCGTTCGCCGAACGACACGAGATAATCGCGCGTGCGTTTTGTCAATTCTTTTATCATCGAAATGCCGGTCAAAAGCTGCGTCAATTCGTTTATTAAATCTTCAATTGTGCCGCTCGGCAATCCGAGTTCGCGCAAAGTTTCAAAATGAAGAGAAGCGATACGCTCCATGCTCACGACTCCGCCGAGCGCTTTATCGGCCGCTTCGAGGAGGTGATCGGTCGTATCGCCCATCGCGGAAAGCACGACGACCGGCCTGCTCTTTTGATACGCTTTAATAATGGATGCGACATGCCGGATGCGCTCCGCATTTGCGACCGACGAGCCGCCGAATTTCATAACTATCATAGCTGTACTATAACAATGCGCGCAGTCTTTTGCAAGTTTACGGACGGTTTACGGACTGATGCCGCTTTTGCTGCTTAATTCGATACGGAGATAATTCAGAGGGCTTTACTTTAAGCTCGTCGATGGCAACATAGACCTGCAGCACCTTGGCACTGCAGGTTCAGGCATCCGAGCGGTATATGAAAGTCCATCACTTATTTGCACCGCAGATGTTCCGCACCGGCAGTATGCAGCCGCGATTTAAGTCCTGCCCCAACGTAAATTCGTATTCGCGGCAAAAATGTGCCGTAAGCTCAAAGATACGCAAAGTCATCTTACAGACGTCTTTAAAGACCGGAACTTCGTAATACAGCGCCGTACTAATTTAGGCATTTATGTTCTTACTTTTGCAATCTGTTTCCCGGGGGATCAAAGGCTGCGGTGAGGGCTTGCTCGAATATGAATGCTTTAGCTTTCGAAGAGAGCTTGGGCTTGTCGCTCGTTACGAGCGAGTCGATTTCGGTATAGTCGAACATACATACGTCTATAAGTCCCTTTTTGGAAGCGAGCAGATCGTACAAGTCTTTCTTTTTCGCCCCTTTGTAGGTGAACTCCCTTCGAAGCCGCGCGCCGAAGATGCCGTACTTTGAGCCTTCTTGTCCCGAAGCCAAACCCACGTATAAGATCTCTTTGTTAAAAGCGTGCACGTATACTCCGGGCTTTTTTGCATACTCGCCGAGTTGCTTTTCCGACCACGACTCTCCGTCCTTTGCAACCTTTACGGGTATGCTGCGCTTAAAGACTTCCGCCTTTGCCGGAACATTGATAGTGATTGTCATAGTTTTTCTCCCATAAGTTTATTTGATTTTACCGTTTTCTCTACCGGCGGGCTTCCAACGGAAAACCGCCGATACTGCAAAATCGTTTTTTATCTTAAAAAGCGGCTATACAACATACATTGAACTTGATATTCTTGCCGTCGTTGAGAAGGTTGCCGAGGCCGAATGCCGCAAGCCACGCAGTGTAATTGAAGTAGGAATGCTGCGACGACGACCAGAACCCTGTTCCGAGATTTGCATCCGCGTAGGTACCGTCAAGCCCGTTTATTTTCAAAAGACTTGCATTTATCGCATCCTTATTTTTATACACTTCCGAGAGTTCGGCTATGCTCGGCATATACCACGCGGGCCGGGCGCCCCCGAGCTTATCGGAGTACGTTGTATTGTATTTATTTACCCAGTCGAAGGCGGGGTAATTCGTTGCGGCATCGGCTGTCCCTTCGGGGTCTACGGAACATATATAGTCCCAGTTGTTGCTCCCACCCGTATCTCCGGTAAAAGTCGCCGAAACGGCGGCTCCGCTTCCCGTTACACTCGGCGTGCAGATGATCCCTTCGAATTTCGTGGTATAGCCCGTCGTGTAGTTTTTTGCCCACTGCAAGAAAGCTGTACTCTTATGCAGTGCGATGCCGCACGGAGCGCCGTAACCGTTCCTTCCGCAGATGACCGCAATCGGCGGATTGCTCGGATCTACTGCCGTAAAGCCGTCTTTGGTAACGCGCGTTCCGTCCGCCAGTACGATTTCACCCGGGGCATAGCTTCCGCTGTAATCTTGTACGGAAATCGTGCCCGTTTTGTTTGCGCTTTTACAGCGTACCGTAATCGTCCTGTTCCCTACAATACTCGGACAGCTTACTTCCGCAATCGCCTTCGTATCGCTTATGACTTTAAAATTTGAAAAGGGCGCGCCCGTACCGCTGAAGTCGGCTTCGCTTATGCCGGGAGCTTTAAAGTTTTTTCCGATTATCGTTACCGGAAGCGGTTTTCCGCCGTAGAGCGTTCCCGCACGAGGGATAGAAACTTCCGTAATGACGGGGTCGCCGTAAAGCTGCAGCGTTGCGATTTTTGCTTCCTGTACATTCGAAAACCACACCGAAACGGTATAAAAGCCGCTTTCGGCCGGCAGCGGGACGGAAGCGGTGAACTCCGATGCGGTCCCGGCGCCTGAAGCGACCGTTATCGTGCTCGCACTTACTTCCTGCCCCGCAGAGTTCAACAGCTTTATCTTCGTTTCGCCGCGGATATCGAAATTCGCTCCCGTTACCCTTACCGAAACGTTTGACACCGAGCCGAATTTGATTTGCGCGGGCGACAGGATGATTTCTTTTACCTTCGCAGGGGTCGAAACGGTAAAGCGTGCGGTCGTCTGTGCGGGCGTACCGTTTACAATCGCCTTTACCGTATAGACCGTTCCCGCTTCCGAAGGATATGCGGGAAGAGGCGCCGTAATAGTCGCAGTCGCTCTATTGTTCGCCGCATCGATCGTCGCGGTAACGGGAGGCAAAGACGTATCGTCTCCGGTAACCTCTATCGAAAGGCTTGAGAGCATATTGAAATTGCTTCCCGTTACGGTTACCGCTATGGAACGGTTTGTCATAATCGTATCCAAGTGCGTGCGGTCGAGGTTTATTCCCGTTACTTCCGGAGCAGTGGTCGAGCGCACCGTTACGCTTTCTTTTTCGCTTTCGTTACCGAGTTCATCCTTTGCAGCAAGGGATATCGTATATTCGCTGTTGTCGGAAAGTATGCCCGTTATTTCATAGCGCGCTTCGGTTTTTGAACGCTCTACCGTCGTTTCGCTTTCCGCACCTTTTTTATACCGTAAAACGGTACCCGCAAAGTCGGCGTCCGCGGGGTTCGTCCACGAAACGATGATCTTTTGACTTACCGAACTATAGAATGCCGAAAGGTTTTGCACCTTTGCGGACGGGGTTTTGTCTATATTGCCGACGGTGATCGTCTTTATCTCGCGCCTGCCGTCATTATCAACTACCGCGACCGTATAGGTGCCGTTTTCGCTCACCGTAAAGCTGTTGCCGGTAATATCGGTACCGTTTGCCAAAACTTCGTCTACGGTTTTTATGCCCGCTGCCCATTTGGCAGTTTTCACCGACGTGCTCGATGCAACCGTTACCGTAACGTTTCCGTTTGTCGGGGTCGCGGGGCTTTGAGTGAGTGTGATCACCATAGGAGCGCCCGGTACGGATGCCGTTTGCGTGCGTGCGGTTTTCACTGTGCCCGCGCTTTTATTGAGCGATTTGTCGACGGTCTTTATCGTAAAGGTATATTCCGTGTCGGCGCTCAAAGCATCCGCACTATAGCTTACGACTTTCCCTTTTTCGGCTGCAAGGTATATGGCAGTTTTAAGCGAGCCGTGCGCAGGAAGGGCCGTGATTTCGACCTGATAGAGGTCGCCGTCGGCAGGGTTTTTCCAGCTCAAATTGATAACGCTTGCACTTCCTGCAACCGCCGTAAAGTTTGCAACTTCGGCTGGCGGCGTCGTGTCCTTCGGCGGCTGTATAGGTGCCGGCGTTTCGGCATTTTGCTGACAGCCTGCAAGCAAAAATACTGCGGCAAGCGCGATAAAAGCCGCCGCAACCTGACGGAAAAACGCAAAACATTTTTTTCGATTCGTCTTCATATTGTCTCCCATAAAAAGTCAATAAACAAGGTGACTTTCTAAGCTGTTTAATTCATGGCAACGAGGGCTTGTTCAGCAAGACTCATAGGTTTATATCTGCCCATCATCTTTGTTGAATCAAAGTCCTGTTTTCCCGTGAGCAACGCCCACACGATTTCTGCCATCTTCCTTGCAGCTGCAACAATCGATTTGCCGCTGCCTTTGTTCTTTTTCATATAATCCAGTCGCTGCATGATCCTCCATCCCGAAGTATCCTTGCAACGACGAATTCCCAACACCAACTGTACGTACGCCGTTCTCAATTCCTGAGGACCGCGCTTGGTTATTCTGCCATGTCTCACCGTTTCATTTGAATCCTGTACCCATGGCACAAGCCCGCAAAAGGCCGCATATTTCTTCGCACTGGCAAACCTACCTATATCTTCTGTGTACGAGCGGATTATCCATGCCGTGATTTTTCCGCAGCCTCGAATCGTCATAAGACGACTAACCATTTCATCGTCTTTCGTTAATTCGCTTAACTGCTTTTCAATCAGCTTGACCGATTGGCTCATCTGCTCTATAATTTCAATCATCAGTTTTACTGATTGTGCTTCGAGCACGAGGTCGCTACGCGACGACAGGGCGTCCAGAACTTCCTGGCGCCCTTTTTTACTTTGGAGGCTTCGACTTTCATCCTGTAGCCCCATACTCACCAGAAGCGCATGAATCTCATTCTTTTGTCCGACAATCGAATGAACCAGCCGCTCCCTTGATTTCAAAAGCCGTCTCAAGTTTTCCGTTTCCTTACTGCACAGATAGCTTTCCGGAAGCATATCCTTTGATAGAAACTCTGAAATCGTCGAAGCATCATGCTTGTCGGTTTTCTTCGTCGATTCGTTGATTACCTTGAATTTCAACGTATTGATTACCGTCACGTGCGCTCCCACTTTTTCTACCTGAGCCTTGAAGAATCTTGTGTTGCCGGTTGATTCAACTCCGATTTTCACAGTGAAACCGCCTATCTTGTACTCCGTTATTCTCGCAAGAAATGCCGCATACCCAACTTCTGTCGTCGGATACTGTTTGATCTGCTCAATGCTTTCAACCGTTTCCTCTGTCCGCTCATGCACGGTAAACTGTGTTTTGTGCAAATCAACGCCAATGTAAACTGTCATCTTGACCTCCGTTCTCACTCAGCGGAAAGTCTATTCGGTAATGTGTTCCATTCTCCCATTCAGTCTCTTACGACTATCGTATGGTGCGGCAATAGCTCTTCATTCTCCTAACCGAAGGTCATAGCCTCCACTAAATATGTCGAACTCTTGCCTGGTTCCCGCTGAACTCTTTCTTTGTTCAGCTTATCACATTACCACTTGTTCGTTTTCCTTTTTATCATACCTCCTAAATATTACCTACACCTATACGTGTAGGCTGCCTACACTTGTGCGTGTAAGGTGTCCACACCTATGTGTGTAAGCATCCTACACCTATGCGTGCAGGGTGCCTACACTTACGCCGTAACGGTAAGCGGCTTTGCAAAACGTCCGGCTTTCATCGCTTTAAGCGGTTTTCCGCCTTCGGCAAGTTTTGTCCTTACTTCCACATAATACGTTCCCGCCGAAAGCGAGTTCGGTATCAGCGCCGTAAGGCGGGCGGGCTTATTTTCGGCGATGACTGAACAGCGCACGGCTTCTCCCGTTTCGGGGATGAAAAAGATACCCTGAGCTTCGTCTTTCGCGTCGAATTTCAAACGGCTCCCCGTTATCTGCACGATGCCGCCCTTCGTCAGCACCGTATTTACCGTGTCCGATACGACGTCCTTTACTTCGGTAATATACGGATCGGTGCTTGCAATTTGCGTTTTTTCGCACTTCACTTCCTGCAGGGCATCGCGAAGGAGGGTTCCCGCCGTCATATTGAGGTTTACCGCGTGACGCTTTTTGTCGAAAGAGTCGTTCGCTCCGTCGAATACGCCCGAAATGCTCATGCTCGTGTTGAAAAGCGGCGTATTGAGCGCGCTGCCGTTGGCGATGACGAGGGCGCACACTTCCCCGTACACTTGCAGTACCGCCGCCGCATCTGCTCGGGTTACCGACGAACCCTTTTCCATCATCAAGCTGATGATTTCGTCAAGCGTGTACGATCTCACATCCGCTGTCTGCGCCATATACTTATCAGGCGCCGGCGTCAGCAAATTTTCGCGCAATGCATACTTCAACATACCAACCTCCTCTTGTATGAAACCATCCGCTTCCGCGAACGGAAAGCGGCATACAAACAATGAAGGGGAAACTGCAAAACGCGCGGAGAAAGCGTTTCCGCTCCGCGCGCAGAATATGAGATAACGATGTCGGATTTTATTTAAAGAGAGTTCGCCCTCAGCCGTGAAGCCGTGAAGCCGTGAAGCCGTGAAGCCGTGAAGCCGTGAAGCCGTGAAGCCGTGAAGCCGTGAAGCCGTGAAGCCGTGAATTTTGCGCGATGCGCGTATGCGTGTCAAGTACTCCGTACGACATATACGCTGCAAATACGTTTTTCATCGCCTACAGTATATGCCGTATGCGCGGAAAAGTAAAGGCATTAATAATTGGTAATTCGTAATGGGTAATTGATTCCCCTCTTACAGCGGCACAAACACGACGGTCTGCTGCGGAATATCGATATTCGTCGCCTTGACTTCAAGCGTATCGTTGAGTTCATATTTTTTTTGCGGTACGATAAAGGTTTGCATATCGAGCGACGGAATATAGAGCTGAATCTGTTTGTCTTTTTTATCGACGCACACAGCTTTCCCCGTCCACTCGGGATTTTGCAAGAGGTATACGAGCTTCCAGTGCGTTTCACTGCACCGCGACGCTTTCCGTGCGGCAATCGACGCGATATCGCCTTCGCTGATGCGCGTGAGCATATCGTCTTTGTCGATGAGCGGCCGGCCGGCCATAAACGCGCGCAGCTGTTCGTGTGCAATCAAATCGCCGTAGCGGCGGAGAGGACTGGTCACTTGGCTGTACATCGAAACGCCGATCGCAGCGTGAGGCGCGGGCGTAATGCCGACGCTGCGCTTTCGCATACAGCGAAGCAAACGAAAATCGCCGGCAAGTCCCGGAGGCAGATCGGAGGGAATAGCGGGCGCTTCCTGACTCACGTACGGAAAGGGAATATTGTTTTTAAACGCGAAACGCGCCGCGCCTTCTCCTGCAAGGAGCATCATCTCTCGCACCGTATCGCCCGATTCGTAGCGGATTTCCGGTTCGATCGAAACTTTTTTCGTCTCTTCATCGACGCTGATATGCACTTCGGGCAAATCGACCGAACAGGCGCCCGCTCTCTTCCGCCGCTCGATATTGCGTTTTGCGATATCGAACAAGGGCTTCAATTCGGGCGAATCTTTCAGCGCATCCGCTTTTTCATAGGTAAGGCGTTCGACATTGACAAGCGTTTTGAAAACCGCACAGTCGTCGATGCCGCCCTTGTCGTCCAATCGGATCCGAAACGAAAGCGCGCGGCTCGTTTCATTCAAACCGAGCGCGTAATCGGCAAGGGATGTTTCGGCGAGCATGCGGCTCGTCCCTTCAGGGAGATACAGCGTCGTTCCGCGTTCTCGCGCGGTTTTGTCGATCGAACTGTCGGGCATAACGCTGGAAGCGGGATCGGCGACGTGCACCCACAGGTATTCGCCGTCCCACGCAATCGCATCGTCGGGATCTTCCGACCACGCATTGTCGATCGCGTATGCCCTGCTTTGCACGAAAAGCCGCTCTTCTTCGGGCGGAACGGCAAGCCCCTCCGCTGCCGACGTCATCGAAAGCCCGTAGCGCGTCGGGTACGGATTGCGCGTAAGAGGCCATACGCCCGTGTCGATGAGCAGCTTGTGCGCTTTTTCGGGCGTCTGCGAAAAACCCGCCTCCGCCATAGCCTTCGATTTATCGGTCTGACCGAGCGCGAGAGATTCGACTTCGCTCATATACTTGGAGTCGCCGGGAAGTTCGAGTTTTTTTTGTTTGAGCCGCTTGATAAAGGCTGCGCGCAGTTCTCCTTCATGCGCCTTTTCGTATGCCTTTTGTTTTAATGCCGCTATTTCCTCTTCGCTCCGCGGCACAAACGCAATCGTACCCGATTTAAAAGATGCGGCATCGAGGGCGAACTCGTCGCTTTCGGAAATCGCTTTATAGACGGCAAAACTTTCGTCCGCCGAAAAAGACGGGCGCATGAGCGAAGCGATATCCGAAAAAGATACGGGCGATGAAGCCGTTTCAGGATCGGAGCGGAGGAGTTCGTACGCTTCGGAAACCTGTGACGGAATCGCGCCGTCGGAAAACGAAAGGAGCGCATCGAGACTCGAAGCGGGTCCTTCATGCAGCGGCACGATATCTTTTTCGCGCACTTTCAGCGATACGTATGATTTTTTTCCCGCCGCGGTCGCCGAAGGACAGTATTGGATCGCATACTTGTCGCCTTCGACATCGGTGACGAGGGCGCATTGATTTTTATAGAGTACGACCGCATTTTTTCGAATCATACGCCGTATTTATACGTCCAATAAATTCCGAACGACCACGCCGATCGATTTTTGCCGTCGAAGGCCGTGCGGCTTTCATAATCGAAGTCGACCGAAAGCGAATGGCGGGTATTAAACAAAAACGTCGCCTCCGGACGGATGTCAAAAATAAAACCGCCGGTATAATCTTTCGTCGCCGAGTACATCGCATAACTTTTATCGCCCCAGCGTTTGTCATAAGAACCCCACGCAAGGGACGACCATGCGCTTAAAACCACATTGTGCGAAACCGCAAAGCGCGCGAGGATACCCGTGTAAACGGCGGGACCGTAATTCACATTTTCAAACCAATTGAAACCCGCTTCGGGACGGATCGTCAAATCGATTTTCGGAAAGGAGATCGTAACCGCCCCTCCCGTCGTCCACGCCATATCCGCATCGTTTTTATCGGCATCGATCGAATCCCAGCCGAACCATGCGTCGATAACAAAGCGCTTGTCGAAGGCAAGCGATATGCCCGTATACAGATTGCCGTCCTGTTGAAATATCCCTTCATATGCAAACGATGCGCGCAAAAAATCGACCGGATGTACTTCCGTTCCGAAGTTCATAATCGGAGCATCGGTATTCGCTCCGCTCGGAACGGCAATACCTACTTGAAAAACATCTTTATAGCGGTAACGCGCAGCGATTGCCGTCTTCGCGTATTTATTCGCGACGGGAACGAAACCGACGACATCGTACGAACCGGGTGCATCGGGAGTATAGCGGTAACGGTGAGCGCTCGCACTCCATACATTCCAATCGCTCCCTCCCTGCGCGACTCCGTGCCGATCGTCATAAGACGTGCTGAAACCGCCGGCGCGTATATGCGCTCCCGCTTCCCATACCCATGCACCGTAGCCGGGTGCGGGACCGACCGACCAATTGAGTTTCGTACCGACACCCGCATCGAAGCCTTTAAACGGATGCATCAAAAAATTGATATAATACGGATCGGATCGCGTATTCAAATGACCGTTCGCGGCGTTATTATAAGTACCCCCGCCTCCGATGCGCGGCGTAGTATTCGTATTTTCTCCGCCGTTGTAGTAGTGGTACGAAAGCGCCGAACGTTCCGTATTTTCGATCGAAAAATTATCGAGCGTATTATCGCCGTCGTTCCAGCGCGCGAGCGCGCCCCAGTTGATCATACCGTCGATCGTAAAAATACCGACATCGACACGCGCTTGCAGCGTATCGATAAAGCCGTAGTATTTTGCGCTTTGAGAGCCGAGCGGTCCGCCGAATCCCGTCCACACCGTATTTTCAACTCCCGTTTTTTGAAGTACTTGAGCTTGAACCGAAGCGGCGATAAAACCCGCCGCGGCAAAAATCATGCATAATTTTTTCATAGTATATCTCCCGATCAAAGAACACATTCGAACGCTTCCGCTTTCGGATATGGCCGCAGATCATTTGCGAATTCTATATAAAACGGAATACGCCGTCAATGGGGTGCTTATAAATAAACAATTCGCACGGCGCGGAGATAAAGAAGGGACTTGTCTGGAAATTCGGTTTTGAAAATATGCAAGGCAATTATAATTTTAAAAATTCTTCCGGGCTGATAATTTTTATGGGTGAGTTCTTAAATCCGTTTTCTTTATCGCGTGTAATAATATAATCCAAGTGTTCACTTTCCGCACATTTTATTTGAAGTCCGTCTTCCAAATCATCCCAATCCGAATTGGTACAGATCGAAACAAAAAAATCTTCTCGTTCTGAAATTATTGTAAAAAATTTACACAGATTTAAAATCAACTCTTTTCTTTCTTGAACGGTTTTATCTTTACGCAAAATAAAAAACAAATCCGACAATGAATGCGCTGAAAAATATCCGATATTTTCTCCGATAACGCAAGAATTGATTATTTTAGAAGCGTTTTCCGAATACGGTTCCCGTTTTTGAACCAAATCGAGTACGATATTCGTATCAAGTAGAATATGAGTATTTTTCATCCAAGGCTTCTTTCAATTCTTGCTTTTCATCGATTTTACGATTCACACTACCTTTTATATTATTAAAAAAAGACAATCCCTCTTTAATCTGCAAGGTATCGGTTTTCTTTTTTTTAAAAATCAATGTGGTTATTTTGTCGGAAAGAATTTCCAAATCCGATAAATCAAGCGAATCCAATCGATTAAAATAATTAAATGCCGAATCGGACATACATTCCTCCTAATCCCTAATTATAACATACATTCGCTTATAAATAAACAATTCGAACGGCGCAGAGATAAAAAAACCGCCGCAACACTGCGGCGGTTTTTCAATCGATAAATCGGTTTACCACTTCTTTTCGACTTTATCGCAGATATTCGGCTCGCCTTCTTCCATAGAGAAGAATTTCGCCTTTTCCATATTCGGAACGAAGTTGAGCGTATCGCCGAGACGGAAGTCCGCATTTGCCGACGTTTTGACGATGAGGTTTTGTCCCTTCGTCGTAACGACATAGAGGTGCGTTTCCGAGCCGAGCGGTTCTTTGTTCGTAAGCTTCATCTGCATATTGTTCGACGCGGCAGGTTTTTCAGAAAACGCAACGTCTTCGGGGCGGATGCCGAACGATACTTCTTTGCCGACGAAAGCTTTCAGCTCTTTCGCCTGCGCGTCCGTCGGAACGACTTCAAACGAACCCTCGTCACACACGATCTTTCCGCCCTTTTCGGCGACTTTAACCGTCATAAAATTCATCGGCGGCGTGCCGATAAATCCCGCGACGAATTTGTTGATCGGCGAATTGTACAAATAAAGCGGCGCACCGATCTGCTGAATAAATCCGTCTTTCATAACGACGATTTTCGTACCGAGCGTCATAGCTTCGATCTGATCGTGCGTAACGTAAATCATCGTCGCCTGCAGCCTCTGGTGCAAAGAAGCGAGTTCTGAACGCATCGTAACGCGGAGCTTCGCGTCGAGGTTCGACAGCGGTTCGTCGAAGAGGAATACTTTCGGATTGCGCACGATCGCACGGCCGACTGCAACGCGCTGGCGCTGACCGCCGGAAAGCGCTTTCGGTTTTCTGTTCAAATACTGCGTCAAATCGAGCTGCTTTGCAGCATCTTTTACGCGGCGATCGATTTCCGCTTTATCCATTTTGCGGATCTTCAAACCAAAAGCCATATTGTCGTACACCGTCATGTGCGGGTACAACGCATAGTTTTGGAACACCATAGCGATGTCGCGGTCTTTCGGCGGAACATCGTTCATCTCCACGCCGTCGATGTACAGCTTGCCTTCGGTAATGTCTTCAAGACCCGCAACCATGCGGAGCGTCGTCGATTTTCCGCAGCCGGACGGACCGACGAAAACGCAAAACTCTTTGTCTTCGACCGTGATATTGGCGTCGGTGACGGCACGCGTCATGCCTTCGTATACTTTTCCGACACCCTTCAGTTCAACTTTTGCCATAAAAGGCCTCCCTTGGGGTTATATTATACGAATAAGTATACGGCAAAAAATACGAGCTGTCAAACGATTTTTTTTAAATATTCTTAATCCGAGGGGGGGGGAAGCCTCCCCCTCGCGCACACTTCGTTGTGCGCTGCCCCCTCTGCGGGGACACCCCGCAACGCCCCGTACCGATTTTGCGCAAGTTTTATCGCAGGATATGCACCGCCATGGTATACTATTTGCCGTAAATCGACAAGGCGAACAGGTAATATCGACAGGGATTACGCATGAAAAATGTATACACAGAAAAGAGACATAATATAAAATAAAAAAGGCGGAACGCGAGGCAGCGGCAATGCCGCCGAGCCGCTCAGACCGATGGCAAGCGAACTTTTTGGTAAAAAAGTTCGCGCAGTCCGATTCCAATCACGGTCTGCCGCGGCGAACGGCAGGGCTGCTGCCGGGAGTGCAGCCGATTTTTTACGGTAATGGTTATTTTTTGAGGAATATAGATTCTCATGCGTAAGCCCTGGTAATATCGAAAAATTGGATATTTTCTTAGGCGGCTGAAACATCCCGTAAAAATTTCCGCTCAGCAGTTGCCGGGGTACACGTATTCGAGGTATTCGCGCGCGGCGGAAACAGAACGGTACACCGTGTCGACCGGCGTCGCCTCCGCATCCGGCATGCGCCAGTGCGGAAAAAAGCGCGTAATGTGCAGCGGAATCTTTTTATCGATGCTCGAAACCCACTGCGCGAGCGAGCGTATCTCCTCTTCCCCGTCGTTTTTTCCGGGAACGATGAGCGTCGTAACTTCGACGTGCGTCTTCTTCGCCGAGCGCGCAATCGTATCTTTGACGACATCCAAATCGCCGCCCAAGACCTCGTACCACTCGCGCGTAAATCCTTTCAGATCGATGTTCATCGCATCGATGTACGGCAGCACTGCTTCGATCACAGTGCTGTTGACGCAGCCGTTTGTGACGACGACGTTTTTCATACCGAGAGAGCGTACACAGCGCGACGCATCGCGCACGTATTCCCACGACACGAGCGGTTCGTTGTACGTGTAGGCGACTCCGATATTGCCGCGAGGAACAAGCGACAAAGCTTTTTCGGCAAGGGATTCGGGTGAAACATATGCCGTTTCGATGTCGCCGCCGCTTTGCGAAATCTCCGCATTTTGGCAAAACGGACAGTGCATATTGCAGCCGAAACTTCCCGCCGACAAAATCATGCTTCCGGGAAAAAATCGATACAGCGGCTTTTTTTCGATCGGATCGAGGGCGAGCGCGGTGAGTCGTCCGTAATTGAGCGGAACGATGTTTCCGCTTCTGTTGATTCGGGCGCGGCATTTTCCCGCCTGACCTTCGGCGAGGGAGCAGCGGTAAAAGCACGTGTCGCACGTCACACGCATTTCGGACTCAGCGCTTTTCACGAAACTCTCCCTGTTCCCTTCCCGTGTTGCGTTCCCAAAACACGCCGTCCGTATACCCTTGAATCGACGTATCGCGCTCCGCCCGCGCAAGGCGCTTCAATGCAAGAAAACAGTAGTCTTCATTGATTTCGATGCCGCAATACCTGCGCCCGAGCTTTTTTGCGACGACGGCTGTCGTACCCGAACCGAGAAAGGGATCGAAGACGAGCGCGCCTTTTTCCGAACTCGCCAATATCAATTTTGCGATAAGCTTTTCGGGTTTTTGCGTCGGATGCTCGGTGTTTTCGCTCATCGACCAATACGGCACCGTGATGTCATCCCAAAAATTCGACGCGCCCGTCAAGCGGAATTTTCCGCCGTCGCCATCCTCCCAATCTTTCGGTTTTCCGTCTTTGCGGTAGGGCGCTATGACGCGCCGCTTTTGCTTAACCGCATCCGCATCGAAATAATAATCGCCGCTTACCGTCGCAAAAAAAATATCTTCCGAACAATTTTTCCAATTCGCTTTCGCCCCGCGTCCCTTTTCCCTCTGCCACGTAATGCGGTTCCGCACCGTCAAAAGACCGCTTGCCGCCGTGTACACAGATGCCGCGCTCTTCCAATCGCCGCAAATATAAACGCTCGCATTTTTTTTAAGGAGCCGAACGACACGCGGAAACCACGAGGCAAGGTAGTCCGCATACGCTTCGTCTCCGCGAGACGCGAATTTTACGCCGCCGAAATTTTTCGTGATATTGTACGGCGGATCGATTATCATGAGATCGACCGATTCCGACGGAAAAAAATCGATCGTCTTGAGCAAGTCGCCGTTGAATATCGAATCGACGATTTCATCTTTCGAAAGCGGGGCTGCCGCGCGGCGGATGAGCGGCTTTAATAATTTTCTGTCGTCCGCCGTAAGGACCGTCGTATGATTTCTCGGCGAAAGTATTTTTGTACCAGCATCATCTTTCATTGCAATACCAGGAATTTAATAGGTTCAATTTCGACTTAATAATGGCGCACGACTTCAAAGCGTTCGAGTTCGGGATTTTCACTTTTGTCGATGCCGCCTTTTTTGCACGCGATTTCGATCTGTTCGTCGACCGTGTTTACCGTTTCAAGGTTCGGCAAAAGCAAGCCTCTCCTGTTTCCCTTCGTCACGATGACGCCGTAGCGTTTTACATCGAGCGCTTCTTTCGACGAAATTTTTTCAGGGCTCGAAAGGACATCTACACTGTAGACGAGAGATGAAAGCTCGTCTTCCGTCACTTCGGAAAAGCGCGGATCGAAAGCGGCGGCACTTATCGCATTGTGCGCGATCTCTTGGGCAATGCTCTCCCGCACCGGTGCGATCGTTCCGATACAGCCGCGGAGCATGCCGTCTTTTTTCAGCGATACGAAAACTCCTGCGCGGTTTTTGAGCAAATCGTCCGAAAGCTCCATCCGCTCGACGCCGTTAGAACTCACGGCCGCACCGCCTTCGATGCGGAGCGCGCCTTTTGTTCGCACATAGTTTTCGACCGCAAGCCTTGCGAGGCGGACGTATTCGTCTTCGTTTCTTTTCCGAGCATCGAGAGAGCGCCTCTCCTCCGCTTCGTACCGCTCCAAAAAATTGCGCACGTCGTCGCGCCCCGTCACTTCATAGGCGCATATCCCGTAGCCGACGCCGAAAGGTCCTTCGTAAGAAAGCTTTTCCGCTCGGACTGCCGTGCGATCGAGGCTGCCCGCCATAATGATAAACGAACGGTGCCCGCACTCCGCGGCGTTTTCACAAAAATCGGGACTGAACGAAAAAAGCTTTCCGAAATCGGCGCTTTCCATAACGTCCATAATGCGCTCATCGTATACGGGGCCTTCCGCACGATACCCGTAGGGTCCGTCCGATTTCAGCACATGCGAGAGATCACCGCTTGCGACAACGACAACGCTCTTTCCCGTCTTTTCCGCCGCGCGACGAATGCATTCGCCGAGCGCATAATGCGCTTTGTACGACTGCCCCGAAAGACCGATACGCACGAGTTTATAATCGGTATAATATTTATTAATAAAATACAGCGGCACCATCGTACCGTGGTCGAGCGACGCCCGCTTTTCGCCTTTCGTGCCTGCAGCGATATTCGCTTTATCGGCTTCGCTGCAAAGGGCTTTAACAAAATCGGCATCGTAAAAAAGATGAAAGCGCACTTCCGCCGCACCGAAATCGGAAAAATCACCGAAGGCTTCGGTACCCGGCGATATATGAAAATAATCGCGATAGAGCGGTGCATGCGGAGACGTGACGACGATCGTTTCGGGCTTCAGATTCGCGATTTTTTTTGCAACCTGCACATACGCGGCAATTGTCGCCGCGATTTCATTTTCCCTGCCCTTACCTACTTCATGCACGATGAGAGGCGGATGCGGAACCGTAAACGCACCGATTATCGCCATAGCAACTCCCGTTTAATAATTATTTTCCATGCCGCCTCTGCAAAAACGCGGCATTTTTCTCCGCAATTTTAAATAAAAATCACACGTATAAGTGTACTTCATTTTGACGAAATCGACAAGAAAACATACAGGCACCGTAAAAATCGCCGAGCCGTAAAAAGCGAATTAATTTTTAATCGATATGGCACGATTTGAAAATCTGTGTTATAGTAATATTAGCATAGGCTATCTTTTTGACTGCGCGTCCGGCGCGTTTTCAAGCCGTGCAGGAGGTGTTATGTCGCTGAGCGAAACGCGGGAAGGATTTTCCGGAACGATAACCGATATCGCAGGAGATGCGCACTTTATCGGAAGGGTTACGTCGATGGGGCTTACGGTCGGCTGTCCGCTCACCGTCGTGAGGCACGAAAAAAAACAGCCCATACTCATCGAAGCGCGCGATACGCTGATCGCGATCAGCTGCGGCGATCTCGATAAAATTTTCGTAGAAGCGGAGAACCGATTATGACAAAAACAATCGCATTGCTCGGACAGCCGAACTCGGGAAAATCCACGCTGTATAACGGACTTACGGGCTCGCACCAGCACGTCGGCAACTGGCCCGGAAAAACGGTAGAACAAAAAGAAGGTTATTTCACTATCGACGGAGAGCGATACATCGTCGCAGATCTTCCGGGAAGCTATTCCCTTTCGGCGGGTTCACAGGAAGAAGAGATAACGCGCGTCTACATCGCATCCGGTAAAGCCGACATCGTCTGCATACTCGCCGACGCCTCTCAGCTCAGGCGAAATCTCTACATGCTCGCAGACTTCGCACCGATGCGCGTGCCGGCCGTTTTAATTCTCAATATGATGGATGTCGCAAAACTGCAGGGAAAATCGATCGATACGGCACTCCTTGCAAAGCGGCTCGGCATCACCGTCGTTCCCTTTGTCGCCGCCGATAGAAAAAAATATCCCGAACTGAAAGATATACTCCGAAACGAATTTAATAATCCGAAAAAAATCGATACGGAAAAACTCGACGCTCTGTGCGGCGGTACAAAAAGCGAAATGGAACTTGCGAACGCCCGCTTTCAATGGATCGAAGCGCTGCTCGACGGCGTCGTCACAGGCGAAAAAAAGCGCGCAGCGCTTTCAAAAGCCGACCGCATCTTTACGAGCCGCCGCTGGGGAAAGCCGCTTTCAGTCGCTGTCATGCTGCTCGCTTTCGTCGCGTCGATGATCATGGCCGTACCGCTCATGGGACTCGGATCGTTTATTCCTCGTCTCGCATCTCCCCTCCTCCATCGCCTCATGCAGGCCGGACACGCGGCTCCTTTTTTGGAATCGCTCGCTGCCGATTTGATCCCGAATGTCGTGTACTTTGCCGCCGCGATGGCGGGCTTTGTCGTCGGCGTAGCGTTTACGTTTACGGCGCTCGAAGAGACCGGATTTTTGGCGCGCATTTCCTACGCTTTCGACGGAACGATGACGAAGCTCGGACTGCAGGGAAAAAGCATCTGCCCCATGCTGATGGGTTTGGGCTGCACGATCGGAGGAGCCGCAGGCGCGCGCGTCATCGACAATTGGGGACAGCGCATACTGACGATTATGCTTACGTGGGCGGTACCCTGCGCCGCCATAGCGACCATCATGCCGACGCTTGCGACGATTTTTTTCGGCGCGCACGGCATCCTCGTCATGCTCGGCATTTATGCGTATATGTTTTTTATGATATTCATCACGGCAAAGATTTTCGGCAACAAGCTTTCGCCCGCCGCAGAGCGTACCGGTATGCTCATGGAACTTCCGCCGTATCACCGGCCCAGATGGGGGAACGTGCTCTATACGTCGTTTGCAAAATCGTGGGACATCTTTAAGAGGGCGCTCCGCGTCATATTTTTGATTTCGGTAATTTTTTGGGCGCTGTCGTTTTCATCGACGGGACGCGCGGAAAACAGCATCATCTACCGATTCGGCACGTACATCGAACCGGTTACGCGCTTTTTCGGATTGGGCTGGCAGACTTTTATCGCCTTTCTCGCGTCCGCCGTTTCAAAAGAAGCGGTACTCGGAGTATTGAATTCGCTCTATGTCGGAACGGGCGATGTTATGACGGCGACTTTTTTGGCAAAGACCGCAGGCGCTTCAAGCGGAAACCTCGCAGCCGTTTTGCCCGAGGCGATTTCAAAAGCGGAAGCGCTCGCGTTTATGTTCGCCGTTTCGTTCAACGTGCCCTGCCTCATGGCAGTTACGGCGACATATCGCGAAACGCATTCGCTCAAATGGACGGCATCGATCGCATTCTATTATATCGCAAGCGCGCTCGTCCTGTCGTTCATCGTGTATCACATCGCGGTTTTGGTGATGTAATTAATTGATACCGGGTAATCGTCGATTTTTCGACAGCCCCGTTCCGCTTTGGAAAAGGCAAAAGCCCGGCATCCTTTATCCGACTGCAATGCCTTTTGCGAGCAACAATTTCGCTGCGCTACGGTGAGGTTGTTTATTTCTTTTTTGTTCGGGAGCGAGCTTCCGCTCCCCGCGATTTTTGTTCCTCGACGCGTTTCGGCGAATAAAAGCCTTCTTTCCAATTGAAGCGATACGCGCCGCGGAGCGGAATTTTTTTAATAAGCGAATTCATCACTTCGCGCAGTTCGGGCTTTGTCACCTTCGTCTTCGAAAAGTCGAGTAAAATACGCTTGATGCCGTCGCCGTAGAGGAGATCGCATTTATCCGTCACCGAAAATGCGGTTTCGGGCATGACGAACGAACCGTCCGGCGTCGAATTGACTTTGAACGAAGCGCCCTCTTTATCGGTAAAATACGTAAAATCGTATGAAGGCGGCAGTTTAAAGCGCAGGCGGAAAAGCGCAGGGTACGCGAACACGGGCACGAGGATGCGGGAACGGACGGAAGGCGGAAAAGTCGCCAAAAGATTTTTCCGCGAATTTTCATAGGGCATGACGAAGGCGCCGATGTTTTGATTTTCGAGCCACGAAACCGCCCATCGATTGAACGTATAGAGATAGGGACCGGCGATGACGTTGACGTCTTTTTTGCTTTTGAGCAGCGCGATGTGTGCGATATTGTTTGCGATAAACGTCGTAAAGCCGTCGCCGATGAGCGCATCGAGCGTTTGCCGCAATGAGTTTTCGGTTTCGGGCGGACAAAAGGGATCGAGGGAAATGATGAGCTGCTTTTTGGAAAGCGGCAGCACGGTTTTGTGATTTACAAGATCGTACAACGTTTCGCCGTTCAGTTCGATGATAACTCTTACCGGATGTGCCGATTGAACGACGAACACGTCCGCTACGGATGACACCTGCACGTATAAGCCTTCGGAGAAAAACTGCAATTCGTTTTTGCCGACGCTCGTCAAGTCGAGCACGGGAAGCTTTTCGTCTCCGGGCTGCCTCCGATACTGCGATATGTCGCGTGTGAGGACGCGCGGATAACGCTTCGATGCGGCTTTCGTTTGTAAAAGGTAGACGCTGTCACCAACTTGAAAACCGCCGGGTACGTCTATCCATCGAGTACCGTCGTCCGCCGTCTCTACGCTGCGCACTTTGCGGCTCATGCGGCCGGAATCGTCCCTGCGGTGCAGTCGGATCGAATCTCCTTGATCGGGATCGTAGGAGCCGCCTTTTAAGCGCGCCATCTGCACGCGAAGCTGTTCCGGCGGAGTGCCGGGCGCAGCGTTTTTCTTTTCCGCTTCGACGAGAGAGGCGGGAGCGGGTTTCAGCGCGGCGATCGTACCGAGATAGATGCCCGTACCGCCCGCCTGATCGGGATTCAATATCTCCTCTCCCGCCTTTTCGACGCCTTCGGCTTGCGTTTTAAAATTGTACCAATACGACGATTTCGATCGCGCAAAATCGGATGCGAGCATACGCTTCGCCGTTATGACCGCGCCTTTTTTGTCTTCTCTCCAGTGATCCATAACATAGCGGTAAGCGGCGACGACGGCGCCGACATATTCCGCACTTTTCATACGCCCTTCGATTTTAAATGAGGCGACGCCCGCTTCTTCAAGGTCGGGAATCTTCGAGATGAGTTCGAGATCGCACGGTGAAAAATAATACCCTTCCGAAACGCCGCCGCGCTGTTCCGCCGTATAATAGCGGCGGCACGCCTGCGTGCACATACCGCGGTTTGCCGACTTACCGCCGAGAAAACTTGAAAAAAGACAGAGTCCCGATTCGCTCACGCACAGTGCGCCGTGTACGAACACTTCGAGTTCCGCCGTCGTCGCAGCTTTTATCGATTTGATTTCTTCGAGGCCGAGTTCGCGCGCAAGAACGACGCGCTTGACGCCTTCCCTGCTCAAAAGATTTACGCCCGCCGCGCTTTCGACGTTCATCTGCGTCGATGCGTGCAGTTCCATCGTGGGGAAAAACTGCTGCGCCATGCGGATGACGGCGAAATCCTGCACGATGAGCCCGTCGGGCTTTACCCTGTCGAGGTAGCACAAGAGCCGATACAGCTTTTCCGTCTCGTGCTCTTCGCACACCGTGTTGACCGTAACGTATATTTTTTTGCCGAGCCGATGAAGGGCATCGACAGCCGCTTCGAATTGATTCCATGCAAAATTCGTCGTGCGAAGCCGCGCATTAAAGCTTTTGAGACCGAGATATACCGCATCGGCTCCTTCGCCGACAGCCGCATCGAGCGATTCGATATTACCCGCCGGCGCCAATAATTCTGCCATACGCGCAACTATAGCAGAAATCGAAACGAAGCGCCACAGGAGATTTTCGGCACAGGGAGATTTTCGGCTGCACGTTTAAAAAGCGCCGCTGAAACGGCGCGGCGCTTTTAACTTCGAGTTTTCAAAAAACTCGCGGATGTGCGTGTACGCGGATCGATTTTGCGTATATCGAATATCCTGTCAATACGGTAAACGCGAGAGTGCCATATACAGGAGCGTCCCGCCGAAGATACTTATCATCGCATTCCGTTTCCATAAGTGCAGAAGCGCCGTCGCGCCGAGCGCAATGATTGACGGAAGTCCCCACGGGCGGGATGCGAATTCCACGTCTTTAAAACAGTAGACGACGAGAACGGCCATGATCATCGGCGGAATATATTTTTCGATAAAGGAGATGACGCGCGGCGGATCGCGGTATGAAAAAACTATAAACGGAAAAGCCCGCGTCAAAAAAACGACAAACGCGGATATAAACGTTGCGACAAGCGCGGCCTTAAGCGTAAGCGGTGTCATAGGGATGTCTCCGTTTCGCTTTTAAATTTTTTACCTTTTACCGCTGCAAGCGCTGCGAGTGCGAACGCAATGGCGATTATGAGGATATGCTCCGACGGAAGAATTCCGATGCGGGAAAGGATGACGGCGACGAGGGCGGCAATCGCTCCGATGAGAGGAGGAGCGGCGTCGCGCGATTTTGCAAGCTGTTCGATGAGCAGCACCATAAAAAGAGACGTAAGGGCGAAATCGACGCCGGCAAACGAAAAAGGAATAAATTTGCCCGCGACCGCTCCGATGACGCCGCCCGTAATCCAATACAGATGATCGAGCAGGGCGATCGTACCGTAGAATGCGCCTTCACGGGCGCCTTTGGGAACGGTACAGCTTGTCAGCAGCGAATACGTTTCATCGGTTAGAGCGAAGATCAAATACGGCTTCCACTTGCCGGTATTTTTAAATCGCGTGATGAGCGAAAGCCCGTATACTATGTGGCGGATATTGACGAGGAGTTCGGTGAAAACGATCGCAGCAAGCGGCGCGCCCGAAGCGAACAAACCGACGGCGACGTATTGTCCGGCTCCCGCATACATCGTTATGCTCATAATCGGAGCGATCCACACGGGATACCCTGCGTTTACGATCATGAGTCCGAACGGAATACCGATTGCAAGATAACCGAACAATACCGGAATAGTGATCTTTGCCGCTTCGACGAAATATCTGCGCTCCATCAATTGTGCCGCCGTTTTATGTAAATCGATTTGCAGTATATCGTTTTGCAAAAACTAAGTCGAGCGCAGGAGTTTTGCATTTTCATTCATGTTCCGCTTCGGTACTCTTGCTTTGACACGCTTTGTCCGGCTTTGACAGGCTTTGTCCGGTGATTTACAAAACTTCGTATTCGAGTTATTATATTCCAATACACAATGTTACGGGAGTTCTTATGGTGTCGTTGATTGCAGGGATCATTTTTATCGCATTTACTTTTTTTGCATTGCTTCCTTCCTTTCCGCTCAACTGGGGCGCGGACGTACTTGCCTTTCTCAGAGGCTGTCTGCCCGTCCTTTCGGCTCTTGTCGGGCTTATCTGTCTGTTTATCGGTGTTGCCGATATCAAAGATAAAAAAGAAGCTGCACGCGAAGAAAGAGAAGCGCGCGAACGCGAAGAGAAAAAATAAGCGGATCGGAAAAAGCATATTGCCATAATCAGGTAATTATGCTATAGTTCGCACATATTTGCCAACTTAGCTCATCCGGTAGAGCATCGCATTCGTAATGCGGCGGTGATCGGTTCAAGTCCGGTAGTTGGCTTTTTTTATCGTATCGTTGTTTCTTTACAATTACAAAAGACGTTCTAATGATTTGTCCGCATTCGTCGGCATTTTTTTTGCAAGTTTTTTCGCCGCCAGCGGCCGCGTAAAGATGAGCAGCGCGAGCGAAATCGCGACGAAAATAAAAAGCTGCCACTTAAACGGAATCGGCGCAAGCGACAAAAAAATCATCGCAAAAGCTCCGCACGCAAACCAAACGGTTGTGAGCGCCATCGTCAGCGACTCGATGACGATGCAGAGGACGACGACGATGAGCCAAAACCACGGCAAATTATTTAAAATGAGCATCGGCATGGATGCAGTATAGCATAAAAACTGTTTTTTGTGTACGTATCGTGCGTTCCGCTTTTGCACGGTACGCTGTTTATTTGCTGCCAAAAGCGATATAATGACCGTATGAAAACATACGATACTCTTATCATCGGCTTCGGCAAAGCCGGAAAAACGCTTGCCGCAGCATTATCGAAAAAAGGAGAACGCGTCGCCCTCGTCGAAAAAGATTCGGCTATGTACGGCGGCACGTGCATCAACGTCGGCTGCATTCCGTCGAAACGGCTGATCACCGAAGCGGCTCTTGCTCCCAAAGAAAATTTCGCGCTGCAAAAGCAATACTATAAGGCGGCGATCGAAAATAAAAACACGCTGACAAGCGCCCTGCGGGCAGCCAACTACAATAAGCTCATCGAATCGGGCGTGGACGTCATTGACGGTACGGCTTCATTTTTAAATGCATCTTCCGTCGAAGTAAAAAGTTCCGACGGAAAAGTGCAGCCGATTGAAGCGAAAAAGTTCGTCATCGACACGGGTTCGTATCCGTTTGTCCCGCCCGCTTTACGGACGGAAAACAATCCTCATGTCTACGTTTCGGAAAGTATCATGGACTTAACCGAACTGCCGGAACGGTTGACCGTCATCGGCGGCGGATATATCGGTTTGGAATTTTCTTCAATGTATGCGAACTTCGGCTCAAAGGTAACGATCGTGCAGCAGGAAGATACATTTCTTCCGAGAGAAGATGCAGACGTTGCACAGAGTATCAGGAGCGTGCTCGAAAACAGGGGCGTAAAGATTATCACCGGTGCGCAAACGGAACGCATCGACGACGCAAATCTCACGTATATACAAGACGGGAAAAAATACAGCCTTGCGGGAGACGCCGTGCTTTTGGCGGTCGGCCGGAGGCCGAATGTCGATGCACTGCACGCGGAAAAAGCGGGCATTGCATTTACCGAAAGAGGAGGAATCGCGACGGACGAGCATTTGCGGACATCCGTGCCGAATATTTGGGCGGCGGGAGACGTGTGCGGCAATATGCAGTTTACGTATATTTCGCTCGACGACTCGAGAATCATTATATCGGATATGTACGGGACAAAAGAGCGTACGACAAAAAACAGAGGCGCATTTACATATTCGGTTTTTATCGACCCGCCGTATTCCAAAGCCGGGCTCGGAGAAAAAGAAGCGAACGCAAAAAAGCTCGATTGCCGTATCGTCAAAATGAATGCGGCGGCAATTCCGAAAGCGAAAGTTTTGAAAAAAAGCGAAGGCATGCTCAAAGCGCTCATCGACAATAAAACCGGCTCTATTGTAGGTGCCGCGCTCTTTTGCGCGGAATCCCACGAAATCATCAATGCGATAAAGCTCGCCATGGACAATAATCTGCCGTATACGGCGCTTCGCGATTTTATCTACACGCATCCGACGATGTCGGAAGGATTAAACGATCTGTTTTCGCTCTAGCATACCGATCGTGCAGGTACGGGACAAAACTGCGTATTTTTTTGTTGCAAAATACGCAGTCCTCATATATACTGTTTATATGTTTCGTATACTTCGGTATACCGGAAAAAAAATAGGAGGCCTTAATATGAAAGGATTTGCAATGCTCAAAATCGGCCAAACGGGTTGGATCGAAAAAGACCGCCCGAAATGCGGCCCGATGGATGCTATCTGTAAACCGCTTGCGCTCAGCCCGTGTACGTCCGACGTTCACACCGTTTGGGAAGGCGCAATCGGCGACCGACACAATATGATTTTAGGCCACGAAGGCTGCGGCGAAGTCGTCGAAGTCGGCGCATTGGTCAAAGATTTCAAACCGGGCGACAAGGTTTTGGTTCCCGCGATCACGCCGGACTGGAACTCCCTCGAAGCGCAGGCAGGCTATTCGATGCATTCGGGCGGTATGCTCGCCGGTTGGAAATTTTCGAACTTTAAAGACGGCGTATTCGGCGAATTCTTTCACGTAAACGATGCGGACGGAAACCTCGCGCACTTGCCGGACGGCATCGAAGTGCAGTATGCGCCGATGCTTTCGGATATGGTCCCGACGGGCTTCCACGGAGCCGAACTCGCGGACGTTCAGTACGGCGATTCCGTTCTCGTTATCGGAATAGGGCCGGTCGGTCTCATGTCGGTAGCAGGCGCGAACCTCCGCGGCGCTTCCAAACTCTACGCAGTCGGAAGCCGCCCCGCCTGTATCGAAGCTGCAAAATTCTACGGCGCGACCGATATCATCAACTACAAAAACGGCCCGATCGACAAGCAGGTTTTAGACTTAACGCACGGCAAAGGCGTCGATAAAGTCATCATCGCAGGCGGTACGGTCGATACCTTCGACGCAGCCGTCAAATCTTTAAAAGCCGGCGGAAAAATCGGAAACGTCAACTACCTCGGCTCCGGCGATTGGATTAAGATTCCGCGCGTCGAATGGGGCGTCGGTATGGGACACAAACAGATCAACGGCGGTCTCATGCCCGGCGGCAGACTCAGAATGGAAAAGCTCGGCAGTCTCGTCGCATGCGGCAAACTCGATCTTTCCAAACTGATCACGCATAAATTCAACGGTTTTGAAAACGTCGAAAAAGCGCTGCTGTTGATGAAAGACAAGCCGGCCGATCTGATCAAACCGGTCGTCATCATCTGATCTGAAACTATATGCGGAGGGGGCGGCGAGCGATTTCACGCCGCCTCCTTCCCTTTTTTAATAGGTTCAATTTCGAGTTTTCCAAAACTCGAAATTTTCCGACTGTTTCGTTTACCAACTGAACGGCGAGTTTCGAAAGTGAATAAAATGATGCGGAGGCGAGGTTCCGGCTGCGTGCCGTTTCGAGCGTTAGGCTTGCGGAAGCCTGCCCTAAAAGCTCGACCGCGGCTAAGCGGACGGGTTCTTGCCGAAAGCATATTTTTATTTAGAAATACTTTCGAAACTCGACTTTCGACCTAATAATATGAATATATTGATCGTTTCGGGATTTTTGGGCGCCGGAAAAACGACCTTTATCCGAAAGCTTGCCGAAAAATCCGACAAGCCCTTTGCCGTTGTGGAAAACGAATACGGAGGCGCCGGCATAGACGGGAACCTGCTCGAGCAAAATCGCTTAAAAGTGTGGGAGCTGACCGAAGGCTGCGTTTGCTGTTCGCTGAAATCGGACTTCGCGATGTCCGTGCTGACGATCGCAAATACCGTCGATCCCGAATATTTGGTCGTAGAACCGACCGGCGTCGGCTTGTTGAGTTCCGTCGTCGCAAATCTGCATAAAATCGAATACGAGCGCATACGGCTTTTAAAACCCCTTACCGTAGTCGATATCGACTGCATCGATTCGTATCTTGCGACCTTTGAAAAATTTTACGCCGATCAAATCAAAAATGCCGCACATATCGTCATATCAAAAACCGAAAATAAAACCGAAGCGGAAATCGAAAAAGCCGTCCGTACACTCAAAAGCATCAATCCCCAAGCGGACATAACGGCGAAGCCCTACGACAAAATCGAAAAAGCATGGTGGGGCGAACTCTTCGATGTGATGAAAAACGCGTTTACCGGTAAGACCACGTTGTTCCCGCTTCCGCTTTCGGCCGCCCCCGATTTGGAAACGGCAAGCTTTACCGGCATCGCTATTCAATCTATAGAAGAATTGATAAGCTGTCTTTCGGCGCTCATCGCCGAGCGCTTCGGCCGCGTCTACCGCGTCAAAGGCTTTGTCCCGATAAACGGACAGTGGGCGAAATTCGACGTCGTCGACAAACGCTACAACATCGAAACCTGCGATGCGATGAGCGAATCGAAACTTACCGTCATCGGCAAAGACCTCGACAAAAACGCGCTCAAGCTCTTGTTCAGCTGTTGACAGAATTGTCTTTTTCCGATAGAGTGATAAAATATCGTACAATTCGGTAAAGGTAGGTACAAATATGTCCAGAACTTGTGATGTTTGCGGAAAATCGCTCATGTACGGTCACAAAGTAAGCAATTCATATAATCATACGAAACGCACGTGGCGGCCGAATATCCACAAAGTAAAGGCGATCGTCGAGGGAACGACGCGCACGATCAACGTGTGCGCAAACTGCATCCGCTCGGACTATATCGACAAAAAAGTGCGCATGCCTAAAGACGTGCGCACGGCTCTCGCCGAGCAGGATAAAAAAGCCGCCGAAGCGCAATAGCATTTCGCCTCATCGTTTTATCGTAATCGTACAAACCGCCTCTCAGGCGGTTTTTTCTTTTAAAAAACGGCAGCGACCGAGTAAAACGTATTTCAAAAAAGAACACACGGAAGTTTTCCGATACCCGCCTCACGGACGTTTTTCCCCGAACGCCGCTACACATCGAGGACGAGACCGTCGTATGCGGGAAGCACCGAACCGCCCGCTTTTACTATTTCCGACAAAACCGGAAGATCTTCCGTCCGCCGTATGCAGTACCGCGTTATATCGACATGGCTCATATTGTGGCTCATGTGCGTAAGCCAGGTACGGCGCGGCCTGATAAGAGCTGCACTTTCCATCGCTTGGAAATACGAAAAATGCGTCGGGTGAGGCTTTTCGCGAAGTCCGTCTATGACCGCGTGTTCTATGATTCCGCCGTATGCGACGAGCGTTTCAATCGAGCTTTCGGGTATGCGGCTGCAGTCGGTGAGATAGGCGATCGAACGGAATAAAGCTCCGTCTCGGACGCTCAAAAGCCAGCCCGTCGTCTCGAGCTCGCCGTGAAACATCGGAATCGGAATCGCGCGCACTTCTCCGATATAAAGCGGCTTCTTTCCCGAAAAGCGCGATGCGTTTATCAAATGCAGCTTGGGCTTCCCCCCTCCGATCTGCGTCGGCTTAAAGATATAGTCGAATCTCTTTTGTATGCCCGAAATCGTATTTTCATCCGCATATACCGGAAGCCCCGCTCCCGGCGATTCGTCCGTCTCCGCTCGATGCGTGCCGCGGAACGCTCCCTCGGATTTCGTGTGGCTGTAGATGCGCAGGTCGTCGAGCCCCGCAATGTGATCGGCATGGGCGTGCGTCAAAAGCACGGCGTCGAGAGAATCGATATGATGCGCGAGCGCCTGCATGCGGAACTCAGGCCCCGTATCGATGACGATGTGCGTTTCGCTTCCGTCGGCGTTTCGATGCGATATGTACGCGCTGCACCGAAAGCGCTTGTCTTTCGGATCGAGCGAAGTACACACGCTGCAATGACAGGAAATCGCAGGTACGCCGTGACTCGTACCGGTGCCGGTTAAAATCATCCGCATACGGTCAGTATAACGCCGATCGGCACGGGAAGCAATCGTCCGATTGTCACATCGCAAAAAAAATGATACTATGAAAACGACGCGCGAAATCGCGAAAGAGGGGTCTTGAATCATGCCGTATTCCGAACCGATGAACCTGGCCGTCGTTGCATGTCCGGGCGGAGAACGTTTCGCCGACGAAGTGATTACGCATCTGAAGCACATGTACAAGCATCGTTTTACGCTTAAAAATGATGTTATTTCAAAACGCTACGAGATGAACAAAGACGATCTCGTCAAAAAAATCAATTTCGAAAACGATATCGACGCTCCCGAACTTTACATCAAAGGCGATGTGACGAAATACCGCGCGCCGTCTTTTAAAATTCCCGCGCGCTTTACGTTTTTTGCAAACGGCGAATTCAAAACCGAACTGCTCGAATCGATACGCGGAAAAGACGTCTATATCTTCCAGGACATAGAAAATCACGAAGAGCTTTCGCTGAACGACGGCGCGAACAAAGCCGTCCTTTCCGTCAACGACCACGTCATGTCCATGCTCGTAACGATCGATGCGGTCAGGCAGGCGGGAGCTGCGGCCATCACGCTCGTCGTACCCGCCTACCCCTACAGCCGCCAGCACAAAAAAAAGGGACGTGAAGGCTTGACTGCAAGTATGCTCGGCCACATCTACGAATGGCTCGGCGTATCGCGGATCATCACGCTTGACATTCATTCGAGGGAAATCGTCAACGCGTTCAGTTCCCTCAATCTCGAAAACCTGCACGCAAGCTATCAAATCATCCGAGAACTGAGCAAGATCGTCGACTTGACCGGCAAAACGGAGGATTTGGTCGTCGTGTCTCCCGACACCGGTGCCATCGACAGAAACAAATTCTACGCGGTCGGATTGAAGCTGCCGCTCGCGATGATCTACAAAGAGCGCGATTATTCGATCGTCACACAAAACGCAAAAAACACGAACATCAAATCGATAAAACTGCTCGGCGACGTACACGGCAAAGCCGCTTTTCTCGCCGACGATATGCTCGGTACCGGCGGCACGCTTTTAAAAGCGATGGCCTTTTTGAAAGAACAGGGTGCGACGAAAGTAATCGCCGCGATCAGCCTGCCCTTCTTTACCGGCAACGCGATCGATCTCTTCGACGAAGCGTACCGGCAGGGGCTTTTTTACCGCATCATCGGAACGAACGCCGTCTATCACGAAGCGCTGTGTAAACGTGAATGGTATATCAACACGAGCGTGAGCGGCCTCTTTGCAAACGTCATCATGCGCGTTCACTATAACCAATCGCTGAGCAGTCTGCTCGAAAACCGCACGCTCATCGAAAAGATGGAAAAGCAGACGCAGCCGCTGCAGCCGAAAACATGACGAAAAAGACCGTACTCTCGGCCGACATCGGAACGACATCGCTGAAAGCCGCACTGATCGATGATGAGGGCAAAGTCAAAGCATTTGCAAAAGAATCGTTTGAAAAGCCGGATGAACGGTATATCGCGCAAAAATGGTTTACCGCTCTGTGCAGCGCGGTAAAAAAACTCATCGATGCGGCGGGCGAAGACGATATAGCGGCGATCGGCATTTCCGGAAACGGACCGACGATCGTTTCCGAAGACGGAACGACGCTCTTGTGGAATGCGGACATAAAGCCCGCACCGATCGCGGGAACGCTCGCCGCACATTCGCTTTTTATCCCGCGCATAGCGGCGTTTCGCGAACTCTTTCCCGCCGAATGGAACGCTTCCCCGTATATCTATTCAGGGCCGGAATACCTCATTCATAAACTCACCGGGGCAAGCTTGACGATTTTACCGGAAGCGCGCTACGAGAGCGCATATTGGACGCGCGAACAGCTCGAGGCGGCATCCGTACCCGAAGGCAAACTCCCGCCCTACGTTCCGCTCGCAAGCGATGCGGGTGCGACGAACGAAGAGGCGACGGCCTCCCTCGGCTTAAAAAAACCGGTACGCGTTTTTTGCGGGGGACCGGATTTTATCGCCGCGATGATCGGAACGAATACCCTCTCCGTCGGGAAAATATACGACCGCGCAGGTTCAAGCGAAGGCATCAATATCTGTACGCCCTTTCCGCTGCACGAAGAGAGAGTCCGCTCCCTGCCGTCCGTCATACCGGGCCTTTGGAACGCGTCCATGCTGCAAACCGAAAGCGGGCGTATGTTCGTCAACTATAAGACGATCGTCGAAGCGATCATGGAAAGAGAGTTTTCATACGAAGAGCTCATCGCCTATTGCCTCGAACACCCCGAAAGCGACGGTTTCGAAATCCTCTCGCTCATCGCAGAAAATTTACATCGGTCGTTTTCCGCCCTGCTCGCGGCAGCCGAAAAAAACAATATCCGTGTTCGTCTTCCCGTCGTCGTAACCGGCGGCCAGACGAAAAACGAACAATGGATGCAGATGAAATGCGATTACGCCCGTATTCCGCTTGCGCTCACCGCGTGCCCCGACGCCGAGCTTATAGGAGATGCGGCGGCCGCCTTTACGGGATTGGGCGTATACGGATCGCTTGAAGAAGCCGCTTCTTCCCTCGTAAAAATTATTAAAACATACAAGCCGCGGAACGCCTTATGAAAATATATCGCGTGCCGAAAAAACTCAAGACGATCGTTTTCGACATCGATTCGACGCTGTATACGAACGAAGCGTACGTATCTCACCAAAGCGAAGTCCAGCTCCGCCGCTTCGCCAACGTGCGCGGCATATCCGAAAGAGAAGCCCGGACGATGTTCGACGATTACCGAAGCGAATGGTCGAAAACGCACGGCGGGAAAAAAATCAGCGAAAGCAATACGTTAGCCGCGCTCGGCATTCCGATCGAAACGACCGTCGTATGGCGGAACGAGCTCATCGAACCGGCAGATTTTTTATCGCGCGACGAAAAGCTCATCGCCGTTTTGCAGACGCTTAAAAAATCGTACGCGCTCGTCTGCGTTACGAACAATCCCGTAAGTGTCGGACGTAAAACGCTTTCCGTACTCGGCGTCGAAGACTGCATCGCTTACGTCATCGGACTCGATACGTTCGGAAAATCGAAACCCGCGCGGGAACCCTTCGAAGAAGCCGCACGCAAAACGGAGGCGGCAATCGAAGAATGCCTCAGCGTCGGAGACCGCTACGACATCGATATCGTTCTGCCGCTTGACCTGGGCATGGGAGGAATCCTCGTCGACGGCGTTTCGGACGTGTACGAACTGCCGAATGTGTTGAATTTTCCGCGTAAATAATTTTTCGGCGGACAAATTGTTTTTATTTCGTTTACCGTGTATAATATGAAGATATGAGGTCTATCGTGAAAATCAAAAAGCTTGAGCAGACAATCGAATTTACGAGCGACGGCAGCCTCCGCTTCTTTTTTATCGGGACGGGAAGCGCCTTTGCGAAAAAGTATTTTCAAAACAACGTGCTGATCATAAAAGGCAAAGATCACGTGCTCGTCGACTGCGGAGCCGTCTGTCCCTACGCGATGTACACCTATCATTCGTCCATCGCGTCCGTAAGAAATTTGCTCATCACGCATTCGCACGCGGATCACATAGGCGGGCTCGAAGAAGTGGCGCTCGTCGGCCGCTACACGACGAAGATCCGTCCGAAGATGGTCATCACCGATCAATATAAAAAAATTTTATGGAACCAATCGCTCAAAGGCGGCTGCGCATACGGCGAATACACCGACGGCGCCTTTATGACCTTTGAAGATTATTTCGACCAGATAACGCCGCGTCAAATCGCGCGCCTCCCGCGCCCGCTCTACGAAGCGAACGTCGGCTCCATCAATATCAAACTCTACCGCACACATCACATCCCGGACAAAACCGGTTCATGGCGTACGTCTTTTTATTCCGTCGGCGTGCTGATCGACGACCGCATCCTCTTTCCGGGCGACACGCAGTTCGACAGGGAGCTCCTCGACTGGATGTGCGGTTCGTACGATGTCGAATACATCTTTCACGATTGTCAATTTTTCCCCGGAGGAGTACACGCGTATTACGAAGACTTGAAAACGCTTCCGGCCGACATGAAAAAGAAAATGCTTTTGTGCCACTACGGCGACAACGTCGATCAGTACGACGCGAAAAAAGACGGCTTTGCGGGATTCACAAAGCGCGGCGTCTATTACGATTTCGGAAAATAACGCATCTCTTGCAGACGCGCAAAAAATAGATTTGGTCCATTAGCTCACCTGGATAGAGCGATTGCCTCCTAAGCAATAGGTAACGCGTTCGAATCGCGTATGGGCCGTAATTATTAATTATTAAAATTCGGAAATAGGGCGTTGCGGGCTTCGCCCGCCGGTGCCTGCGCAATTCCGCTTCCGCTCCAGCCGCCTCGCTCGTATACTTCGCTCCGGCGACCGCTTCGCGTTGCTCCGGCGCCTAACGCGTGCGCCCAAGCCCGCGCATTTTTTGCAAAATGTCACACAAAACCCTAATCACAAAACCCTAGTCTTGACGCAAAAAAAATCTTTTACTATACTGACGCCGTAACCGGGGTGGAAACGGCAGTGCCGCGACCTGAGATTATACCCGCAGAATACCGTACGGTATTCCAACCTGATCCGGATAATGCCGGCGGAGGAAGACTATGAACGCTCATCGTTTTATTCTTTCAATTTTATTTTTTACCAATCTTTTCGTATCGGCTGCGTGCAGTAAAAAAACTGTCGCGCAGAATGCACAAAAAAAGGAAGTCGTCATCTACACTTACGACTCCTTTATGAGCGAATGGGGCCCCGGAAGCGCGATCGCAAGCGGCTTTGAAAAAGCGACGGGCTTTTCCGCCGTATACGTAAACTGCGGAGACGGGGCGCAGATCCTTTCGAAAGCCGTCCTCGAAAAAAACAAAGTGCAGGCGGACGTGCTCCTCGGCATCGACAACAATTTAATACATAAAGCGAAAAAAGAAAACGTCCTCACGCCTTTTAAGCCCGAAGGCGCGGACGACCTCATCCCCTCGGAGCTTTCCGACGGATTGGGCGGCAACTGGCTCCTTACACCCTACGACTGGAGCAAATTCGCGATCATCTACGACACGCAGTCGAATACGCCCGCGCCGAAGAGCCTTAAAGATTTAACAAAGAGCGAATACGCAAAAAAACTCATCCTCATGGATCCGAGAACGAGTACGCCGGGACTGGGCTTTGCCGCATGGACGCTCGCCGTATTCGGAAGCGATTACGAACGCTATTGGCAGGAACTCAAACCATCCGTACTGACGATGGCGTCCGGCTGGAGCAGCGGTTACGGTCTTTTCACAAAGGGGGAAGCGCCGCTCGTCGTAAGCTACGTGACGAGTCCCGCCTATCACGTCTATGCCGACAAAACGGACCGTTATCGGGCGCTCGTCTTTGACGAAGGGCACGTCGAACAGATCGAAGGCGCGGGTATCGTAAAAGGCGCGCCGAATGCGGAAGGTGCGAAAGCGTTTATCGCCTACCTCATCGGAAACGAAGCGCAAAACGCGATACCGCTCACGCAGTGGATGTACCCTGCAAATAAAACCGTCGTTCTTCCCGAATGCTATGCGCTCGCAACGCCTCCGGAATCGAAAACGCTTACATACGACGCGCTTGCAGTCGAAAAAGCCGTACCGCACATCATCGAAGCGCTCGGCAAATGACAAAGAGCCGCACCGGAAGCGTCGAATACGGAGTATGCATACTCGCTTCGGCGCTTTTCATTTTAATAATCGGAGCCTTTGCCGTCCCCCTCGCCGCTTCTTTTTCACCGCTCTTTGTAAAAACCGAAAGCGCGCGCATCGCAGGCGGGTATATAGCCCGTACGGCGCTCCGTACCCTCGCTATCGCGTTTTTTTCCACGCTGACGGCGGCGGCGGTCGGCATCGGCGCGGCTTTTTTTACCGCAAACAGAAGCTTTCCGGGAAAGCGCTTTATCCTTTCGCTTTCCGCCGTCCCGCTGTGTGTACCGTCGCTGATCATCGCGCTCGGCTTTGTCGCCGTATTCGGCATCAACGGTACGCTCAATTCAATTTTAATAAAAATCTTTCATTTGAAAAATGCGCCGCTCCCGTTCCTCTATTCGACGGCGGGCATCGTCATCGTACAGGGCTTTTACAATTTTCCGCTCGTCACCGCAGTCGTTTCATCTTCTTGGGAAGCCCTTTCGCTCGTAAAACGCGATGCCGCGCGCATGCTCGGAGCAAACGAGAGGCGCATCTTTTTTACCGTAACGCTGCACGAACTTTCCCCCGCGATAGCGGCAGCCTGCGTTCCCGTATTTCTCTACTGTTTTTTCAGCTTTATGATCGTACTCCTGTTCGGAAGCCCGGGTTCTTCGACGCTCGAAACGGAAATATACCGGGCCGCGCGCGCTTCCCTCGACTTCAGAACGGCGGCCGCTCTTGCGCTCATCGAAACGCTGTGCGCCATGACGGTACTCTTTATCTACGGCGCACGCAAAGGCGCTGCCCGAACGGAAACCCCTGAACGTACTGAAAAAAAAGACGCGCCTCCGATAGGCTGCGCGCCTTATGAAGAAAAGCGTACGAAAATAATCGAATACGCCTTTGCCGCAGTCATCGCCGTCCTCGTAGCGTTTTTTTTTCTCGCACCGCTTGCGGGGATAGCAGCAGGAGGATTTTCGGCAAAGGGCGGAATCCTATCGTTTATTAAAATTATAACTTCGAAAGGATTCAAAAGCGCGCTTTTCGGCACGTGTATGACCGCCCCCTGCACCGCCCTTTTATGCGTCGCTGCGGGATTCACGTACGCGGCATATATCCGCCTCCGCGATCCGCTCGGAAAATCCGAAATACTCAAAACGCTCCCCATGCTTCCGATGGCGCTTTCTTCGGTCGTCATGGGAGTCGGTATGACTATCGCCGTGCGCCGCGCTTCCATAGCGACGCTCGTTTTAGCCGAAACCGCCCTCGCGTGGCCGCTCGCGTTCCGGCAAATCTACGCATCGCTGTGCGCCGTACCGCAGGCGGCGATCGACGCAGGCCGCATGCTTTCACCGGTCGCACCCGACATGATATTCCGCATCATGATCCCGTCGGCAAAAAGAGGAATCGTTTCGGCATTCGGTTTTTGCTTTGCCGTAAGTATGGGAGACACCGCTCTTCCGCTCGTTCTTTCCGTACCGCGCTTCGACACTTTGTCGCTGTATACGTACCGGCTCGCGTCCGCATACCGATTTTCCGACGCGTGCATTTGCGGCACGATCCTCTGCGCTCTATGCGCTCTTGTCTTTGCATTAGGCAATAAAATCAATAATTTCGGATCGCTCTATGGATAATTATTTTTGCGCGGACAATCTCTATCGCGTATGGGATTCGGTTACCGTCGACTTTTCATTTACGGCGGCGAAGGGAACGATGACCGTCATCGTCGGAAAAAGCGGAAGCGGAAAGTCGACCGTACTCCGCCTCATCGCGGGACTCGAAGAGCCGAACAGGCGGAACGACGGAAAAGAATGCACCGTAAGGCTCGACGGAAAAACAATAACAAAGACCGCACCCGGAAAACGCGGGATCGGCATGGTCTTTCAAAGCCCCGCGCTTTTTTCGCATTTGACCGTTGCGGAAAACGTCGCATACGGACTTCGGAGCCGCGGTATGGGTAAAAAAGAAGCCGAAGCGGAAGCCGAAAAATATATTGCGGAATTCGCGCTCGCAGGCTTCGGAAAACGCATGTCCGAAACGCTTTCCGGCGGCGAAGCCCAGCGCGTATCGCTCGCGCGGACGCTCATCGTAAAGCCGCCCCTCGTCCTCTTCGACGAGCCGCTTTCATCGCTCGACGCGCCGCTTCGGAAAAAACTCGCATCCGATATCCGCAAAAGCCAAAAGAAAGAAGGCTTTACCGGCATCTTCGTTACGCACGACATAGCCGAAGCGAAAGCCGTCGCGGACACTGTTATCGTAATGGAAAACGGCAAAAAAAAATGGGAAGGAGCGCCCGAAGACTTTAACGAATCGATGCTCGGATAGCGGCAAGGGTTCCGAGCCGCATCGTAGCGATGCCGTCATCACCGTGTGAAACCCGCGTCAAGGGCGGCACACCAAGCGCAAACCCGTATCGAATGTCCAATAATCGGGACCTCGCCGAGTGCGGAACGCACAAGCCGCTTCTTTCGGGCCGTAACACAAACCGCCGCTGCGTAGAACGCGGCGGTCATCGGTACTTCCCGTCTCGCCCGCGTAATCGAGCGGTACCGGATCGGGAATACTATCGTCATCCTCATATCGGTCCCAACACCATTCGAATACGTTGCCGCTCATATCGCACGGAAATCAAGTTTTGCCCAAAAGCGGTAATAATGCTTGAGGATTCATAAGAGCACGGAACATAATACCGTTCAACGGCAGCTTCGATTGTGTCTCCCGCTTGTGTATGCGGATTATGTTAAGCGCACATTTGTGCAGCATATTGAGATTCTGCTGTATGTTCTTACTCTGCACCCTGCATCTGTCCTCGTCAAAATGTACATCCAACAGCCAATGCATCGTTTCTACCGACCATTCCTTTCTTGCATGATGGAGCAGCTCTTCCGCTCGTAACGCTTTGCTTGAAATATAATAATGCCATTCTTCCGTCACGCCTTTGCTCGTCTCAAATCGCGTATGAAGTGCTCCAATGCATTTGAGTTCCGGCCATATTCTGCCGCCCGGCTGCCATGAAACATCTGTACTCGTATACGCACTGCGCCTTTCCTTCCGACCATGTCCCTTTTCCGTTCGCGTGATGCTGTCCATCTTCGCTCTCAGCTTCGTATCCTGAACATACTCCGCGATATCGTTCATAAGTGCTTCCTGATTGCCCTTCGCGCTTAACAAATAATCCGCTTCCGCCCCAATTATCGCTTCGGCAGTCTCTATTTGACAGTTCATTGCGTCTGCAACCACCATACAGCCCTTAATTTCAAGCTCTTTTATCAATTCCGGTACAGCCGGAATCTCATTACTCTTTGATTCGACTGTTCTCTGGGCAAGTGTCAATCCCAATTCTCCGATCTGTGCACTGATGATATGCAAGGGATTGTCGTATTTTTTCATCTTTCCCGTTGAACGGATAGCTTTTCCGTCTATGGCTATCGTCAACGGCTGCTTCTTTTTCTTCTTGCTTTGTTCTTCCTCTTCCGTCTCAAGTTTTGCTGCAAGATCCGGTACAACCGAAGCAACCCATTGTTTCATACACTCATTCAATGATTCCGGACGTATGATTGCAAGCAGGCTTAACAGCCACCAATAGCACGGTATCCGTTTGATCCCGAAGGTTTCTTCCAGAAACTTTCTGACATGTTCGGTTGTTGCCCATTCGTGGATTTTCTTTACGCTTTGCAAATCGCACAGGCTTCCCAAAATCACGATGATAACCGCATCTTGTACGCTGCAAAAATACCCGTCGTATTCCCGTTCCGTCTCAAGCACTGCAAGTGCATCTTCTAATGTTTCCCACCTCATGCTCTTACTTTAGCATTTTATCGACTTTTTAAATAGGGGGCTTGAAAATTGATTTCCGTGCTCATATCGTACAGGCCGTAGCCGTTCGGCCGTTTCAATTTTACCTGATGCGTTTTACCGCCGGCTTCTCCGCCTTCCTGGTCTTCATCGTAAATATATCCGTACCACGCATAGTGTTTGAGCTGATCTTTGTTGCCGGTTCCCGCCCATTTGAAATCCTGTCCGCCCTTCGCCGCCCATTCCCATTCGGCTTCGGTCGGCAGGCGGAAACCTTTTTTGCTCATGTCCTGTTCGGGCATATACTTTGCGTACTCTCCCCTTTTCGGCGCATGATGGGGCGCATAAATGACGGAAGGCGAGCCTTTGAGATGATAGACGCATTCTCTATCCGATCCGTATACTCTTTTGGTGAGTTCGTTGCAAAACGCTATCGCATCGAACCAGTTCACTTCTTCTACCGGACGCTTGCTCTGCACTTCGCCGGAAGCGGCGGGCTTAATGGAGTTGCTCGGATTCGTTCCCATGACCGCCTGCCACAGCTCTTGCGTAACTTCGGTTTCTCCGATCATGTACGAGCGCAGATTCACTTTGTGCACCGGATTTGTCGTTTCCGAGTCATTCCCAACGCTGCCGTTTTTTACGGCGGCTATTTTGATCATCTTAAAGCTGATGCCGCCGACATCGCCTATGCCGGATGAGGCATCGAAATGCGGGGTATATGAATTCGTCGACGGATCGGCGCATGCGGTAAAAATGACAGCCGCAACTATGACTGCCGCCGAAATACAGTATCTTTTCCGTATAAAGCGCATAAATAACCTCCTCGATACGGTTGCGTTGTGGAAGCAAAGAGGGAAACTATTCACTTTATAAACAAAAATCCAAATAAGAAAGTAACTTTCATTATAACGGAAAAACGTTTTATACTTTCTCATGTTAATTGCAACGAGCACGGGATGCGCGTTTGCGTACCTCGGAAACCGATACATAAGGAGGTGAAAAAGACACTCAAAAGTTAAACCGCCCGGTTACACGCGCCGCTCTTCTTACGGTTTACCCGCGTCTTCCGGCGGTCATTCCGCCCGAAGCTTCCATAAACGCCTCCCGCTCTTTAGGGTTCTTAGGGCGGAGCCCTAAGCAGTGCGAGGAAGAAGGATGGGGTCGTAGGGGCAGGAAGAAACCCCTGCCCTGAACGGGGGTGTCGTCCTGCCCCTACAAGACGGAACTGACGCCGAGCCGAAAACACGCTATACTGTAAGCTATGAACGATAACGATTTCGATAAAGCGATTGCAAAACTGCAGCGCATGATAGACGAAAGCCGCTCCATCGTATTTTTCGGCGGAGCGGGCGTTTCGACGGAAAGCGGTATCCCCGACTTCAGAAGTACGGACGGTCTGTATCACCAACAATGGAACTATCCTCCCGAGCAGATGCTCAGCAGGAGTTTTTTCGACGCGAACCCCGCGGAGTTTTACCGCTTTTACCGCGAAAAGCTCATCGTCAAAGGCGTAAAGCCGAACGCGGCGCACAAAAAACTTGCGGAACTCGAAAAGGCGGGAAAGCTCACCGCCGTCGTTACGCAAAACATCGACGGACTGCATCAGGCGGCGGGAAGTAAAAACGTATTCGAACTGCACGGAAGCACGCTGCGCAATTACTGTATGAAATGCGGCGCTCCCTACGATATCGATTTTATCGCCGAAAGCGCGAACACTCCCGACGGCATACCGCACTGCACAAAGTGCGGCGGCATCGTTAAGCCCGATGTCGTGCTCTACGAAGAAGGTCTCGACGGAGCCTGCATCGAAGGCGCAGTCCGCGCGATACGGGATGCGGACATGCTCATCATCGGCGGCACCTCTCTCGTCGTCTACCCCGCGGCAAGTCTCGTAAACTATTACCGCGGAAACAAACTCGTCGTTATCAATAAAACCGCGACGGGAGGCGATGCGATCGCAACGCTCGTCATCCGTGATTCGATCGGAAAAGTGCTCGGCGCCGTAAAAACCGCATAAACGTCCGCCGCACTCGTATCGCTTACACGGAAAAGCACGCCGGTCGTTTTCAGTCCGCTTTCGATTTTACCGTTTTGGGCAAAAACACGATGCCGATAACGAGGACAAGCGCGAACGAAAGCCACGCGGCAATTATATTTTCCGAAAAACCGCCTGCGATAAAACCGATCGCCGAACAAAGCGCGATAAACACCGCGTACGGCATCTGGGTTGCAACGTGTTCGAGGTGCGGACAGCCCGCTCCCGTAGACGAAAGGATTGTCGTATCGGAAATGGGAGATGCGTGATCGCCGAATACGGCGCCTCCGACGACGGCAGCAATACAGATCATGCACGCGTTGACGAATGCCTCTTGCGGCAAGCCCTTCGCCTGCGCAAGTCCCGTCGCGATCGGCATGACAAGCGGAATCATAATGCCGAACGTGCCCCAGCTCGTGCCGGTCGCAAACGAAATGAGAGCCGAAAGCGCAAAGACGATGACGGGAATGAGTTCGAGCGGAAAGCGCTGCTTCACGACGATTTCCGAAAGGTAGACGCCGAGTCCGAGTCCTCCGTCCGACGGCGAAGATTTGATGATCGTTCCGATCGTCCACGCCATCGACAAAATGATCAGCGCCGGTATCATCGATTTGATGCCGTCACGGAGCGCTTCACCCGCTCCGCTCAAGTTCAACAATTTTCTTGCAATATAATAAATATACGTAGCGAAGATCGTAAAGATGATTGCATAAAAAAGCGCGACCGATGCGTCGGTATCTTTGAATGCGTCTCCGAGCGGGATCGTTTTCGCGGCATCGGCAAAGGACATAATCGATTTTCCGTCGACCGCGCTCATCCACGTCGTCACCGGAAAAAAGATCAGCGCCGTCGCAATGAGAACGATGATCGGAAAAAGCATGTCGGCAGGCTTTGCCGAATCGTTTACGGTGTTTTCGACTTCGCCCGCAACCGCTCCGTACTTTCTTTCATAAAAGAGTTTTCCCTGTGCCGCGCGCGCTTCGGAAGACTTCATCGGGCCGAAATCGCGTTTTGTTAAAATGATGACGAGTACGAAAACGAGCGTACCGAGCGCATACAGGTTGTACGGTATGGAGCGGATAAAAAATTCGAACGGCGTCATGTGCATCGCATCGAAGCCTTCCGCACCCTTTACGATCGACATGACGGTAACGACCCAGCTTGAAATCGGCGCGATGATGCACACGGGAGCGGCGGTCGAATCGAGCACGTAGGCAAGTTTTGCGCGCGCGACTTTCGTCTTATCGCAGATCGGGCGCATGATCGTACCGACGGTAAGCGAATTGAAATAATCGTCGATAAAAATTATCAATCCGAAGATAAACGACATGAGAAGCGATCCTTTGCCCGTCTTCAATTTCAGCGACGCCCATCTGCCGAAGGCGCCTGCAGCTCCCGTTTTCGAAAGCATACCGACAAGGCCTCCGAGGAGCGCGCAAAAAAGGAAAATGCGGATATTCCATCCGTCGGCGAGAGAAGCAGCGAGCGCATCGGTGAGATGCATGAGCGCAAGGGCGGGATTGCCCCCCGCGACGATAAGCGTGCCCGACAAAATGCCCAAAAAGAGCGATACGATCACGTCTTTGGTGACGAAGGCAAGCACGATTGTTAAAAGCGGGGGAATGATGCCCCACATACCGAAACTGGTCATTATGATCCTCCAACCGGATATGACAGAATGATCTATTTTAGCATATTCGCTTCTTTATGTCTTCCGTACGGATGTCCTCCGGCGCGTGCCGCGGACGCGGATGAACCGCACACCATCGTACGGATTTCCGCTATGCGTCGAGTTTCATATCCCCGTCGCGGATCAAAGCCCGGGCGCGGAGTACCGCATAAAAAACGTATGCGAGTACGGCAGGAAGAATCACATCGACTGCGATTATCTTTAGGATGATAAGAGGGGCGCTCTCCGCTCCCTGCATCGCTTGAAACGTCATAATCGGCCCGACAAGTCCGCTCGTCCCCATACCCGCTCCCGCAGGAAGCGTGCGCATCTTAAAGAGGCACGACGCTAGGGGGCCGGTGATCGCCGAAGCGAGAGTCGGCGGGATCCATATAAAAGGGTTTTTGCAGATGTTCGGAATCTGCAGCATAGACGTTCCGAGTCCCTGCGCGAAAAAACCGTTAAAGCCGTTGTCGCGGAAGCTGATGACGGCAAAGCCTATCATCTGCGCGCAGCAGCCGGCAGTCGCAGCTCCTCCCGCGATCCCCGTCATACCGAGTATGATCGCGATAGCCGCGGAGCTTATGGGCAGCGTCAAAATCATCCCCATGACGACCGAGAGCACAATGCCCATCCAAAACGGTTCGAGTTCGGTCGCCTTCTGTATGCCGCTTCCGAGAGCTGCCGATGCGGATGCAAGGGCGGGCCCGAAGAGCAATGCGGCGGCGCCGCCGGTAATAACCGTAACGGCGGGTACGACGACGATATCGATTTTAGTCTTTCCCGCGACGAGCCTTCCGCATTCGGCGCCGACTAAAGCCGCAGCGAAAGCTGAAAGCGGATCTCCCGGTCCCGCCAAAAGCACGCTTCCGTTTTCCGCGATAAAGGCCGCCTGCCCGGCGCTCAAATAGGCGGCGCATTTTACGGAATACGCACCGATCGTGCCGGTGAGGATGCTTCCGTACAAAGCAAGCTTCGGCGCACCGAGCGAATGCGCAACTCCGCACGCGATTCCGGCTCCGGTGAGTACGGTGAGCACCTGCCCCGTGAGCATAAAAAATCTTCCCGCATACACAAGAGATGCATAGACGCTCGCACCTCCTGCGCCCCCCGAACCGACTGCGGACGGAAAGAATCCGCCGATCTGCTTAATAATCAATCCGATGATGAGCGTGGAAAAAAGGCCGAGCGACATTCCGCCGAACGCATCGACTACATACCGTTTAAAGTACTTGTTCATAGAACACCTCGAGGAAAAATAATAATGTAGGTAGTTGATATACTTTGTCGATGCTGATACGCGGCGCGCCGTGGGCGCCGGTAATGCCGCCGCAAGGGATTCGGCTGTAGGCTATCACAAACGTAACATCTGCGCTGAAAAGTATAGCGCTTCTCCGCATGAACGGCAAGCGGCCATAATTGACATATCGCTTTTTTATCGTTATATTTAATCAAATTCGTTTTGGAGGAATGCTATGGCCGGAGCAAGTAAAAACTCCCGTACATCGGTTGCGACGCATAAATTCATGTGTCCCGACTGCGGCGGAGAAATCATAATGAAGACCATGTTCGAAAAAGGAAAAATCAAAAACGTCGCCGAATGCTCGAAGTGCAAACGGACGGAACGGCGGCCGAAAGATTTCAAATAATTCTTTTGTTCGACAATGCGAATAGTACATCAAGGAAGCTGTCCGAAAACCGAAGTTTTGGACAGCCTTTTTTTTATTTACCCGATTCAGCCGCAGTCCGCCACGCGTCGAGCTGCGCTTGTATGAGACGCGGCGCTTCTTCCAAAATCGCGTTTTGCGCTTCTTTCGTTTTCGGAGCGTCGTAGATTTTTACGATAGTCACTTTATAATTGCCGTTTTTCAAATTCGTCATAATCGTGCGGAGCCTGCCGATTTCCCAAACTCCGTCGAGAGCGCACACGACGACGGGAAGAGCAGTCGCTTCGGCGAGCTTTCGAAATCCCGCAGAATAAAATTTCCCGACGTTTCCGTTCCGCGTCCGCGAACCTTCCGGAAAAAGTACCGGAATCTGACCGCGATCAAGCACGCGCTTTGCAAAATCTTCGAGCGTTTTCATCGCCGTTACGGGGCTCGCCCGGCGAGGGATAAGACAGTGTTCCTGAGCGCGCAGCATTTCCGACACGAGCGGAATGTGGCGGCCGAGCTCCGCCTTTGCAACAAAACGCAGACTTTTATCGCGGAAATAATTCATATAACAAGGTATGTCGAGAAGGCTTTGGTGATTCGAAATGACGATAAACTGCGGCGGAAGTTCGCTGAAACGCCGCTTGTCGCCTATAAAACGGAAATGTTTATAGCACGATAAAATCGAAAAAAGACGCGGAGATACCGTACGAACGATGTAATCGGAAAAAACGGCGCTCGCTTTTTTAGATATAGGATATAAAATTACATTGAAGATGGACGGCGGGATAACCATCCCGAACATGCAGCATAATGTAATAAGGCTCGACATGGCATCATAATATAATGAAAAGTCTCAGCTGTCAAATAGGAAGCGCTCCGTTTCCGATACGATCGTATCGAGATCTTCGTAGAGGCGTTTCGATTCGGGTATGCTGCCTAAAAATATCGTGCCGTAGCGCTTTTCGTAGATGCGTTTATCGAGGAGCGCGACGCAGCCGCGGTCGTCGTTCCGCCTTATGAGGCGTCCGAATCCCTGCCGAAATTTGATCACCGCTTCGGGAACGCTGAGCTCCATAAACGGGCTTCCGCCGCGCTTTACGACGGCTTCGGATCGAGCGGTAAAAACGGGATCGTTCGGTACGGAAAAAGGCAGCTTTGCGATGATCACTTGCGAAAGGGAGGCGCCCGGCACATCGACTCCCTGCCAAAACGAATCGGTTGCAAAGAGCACGCTCCCGATATCTTCACGGAACGCATCGAGGAGGCGGGCGGCATCGTCGTCACCCTGCTTTAAAAGGCGGAACTTCGAAAGAAAGGGAGCCGCATCGGTAAAAGTGTTTCGAAGCATATCGTAGGATGTAAAGAGAACGAGCGTCCTGCCCCGTGCAGCCGAAACGAGGCGGCTCACCGCCGACACGACAAAGCGCTGGAAATCGACGGCATTTTCGGGAAGCGGCGCGTCGGACGGAACCGAAAAAAGCAGATTCGTTTTATACGGAAACGGAGACGGAAAATCTCCCGTAAGGATGCGATCTTCGTCGGCAAAGGAAGCGCCCGTACGCCGCATCCACCACGAAAAATCTTTGTGTATCGAAAGCGTCGCCGACGTACACACGACCGACTGCATCGGCTCGAATACGCCCGTGTTCATAAGAGGCGCGATGTCGAGCGGCATTTTCGTAAACAGCGTATACTGCCTATCTTCGTCTTTTGCCGAAAGCGCATCGCTCGGAAGATATTTTTTTTGCAAGTAAAACACCGAATCGCGTTTTTCATCCCACGCAGTAAAGTCGTTGAACAAAAGTAAAGCCGCTTCGAGCCTGCGAACAACGAGCTTCGCTTCCCAATACGCGCCCGCCGCTTTGTCTTCGTCCGTGATACCTTCCATCAATTCTCTTACGAGGGCGATAAGCGATGAAAGAGAAGACGCAAGAGAAGCGGCAAGAGAAAGAAGCGGCCCGAAATCGCGAGAAGTCGCATCGGAAAGTCGGATCGTGTAGCCGTCCTGCAATATATCTCTCGCCGCAGTTTCCAAATCCGCAATCGCCGACTTAACACGGCTCACGATTCCGCCCGCATCCGCCGCACGCTCTTCGTTCGACGACAAAATTGCAAGCGTACAGATATATCCCGCTTCGGAATTTTTGTGTCTGCGGTACAAAAGATTTACTTGACGCAAAAGCGCAAATCGGTTCGCCGTACCGCTGAAAAAACTCGTCGCCGCATTTTCGATACCGTGCGCTTCATCGAATACGATGTGCCGATACGGCGGCAAAACCGCCTGATCGTCCCAGCCAGCTCCGCTCATGCGCGACTCGATGTCGGCGAAAAGTAAATGATGGTTTACGACGATGAGATCGGCGGCGGAAGCCTCTTTTCTCACTTTCATGACAAAGCACTGCGCGTAAAAGGGACAGCGCGGCCCCATACACGCATCGCTTTCGCTTTTTATGCGCGACCATATCTTTTCTCCGGGCATAAAGGGTAAATCGCTTTTGCTTCCCGTCGCGCTCTTTTCGGCCCACCGGGCTATCGTATCGAAGGTTTCCGTATCGTCTCCGAAAAGCTCTCTCTCGCTTCCCGCATCCGAAAGACGGCGGAGGCACACGTAATTTTGTCTGCCTTTGACGAGAACGGCTTTGCACCTTTTTCCGATTATCTTCTCCGCCGCGGGAATATCTTTTTCGCACAGCTGCTGCTGCAAATTGATCGTGCCCGTGGAAACGACGACGCGCTCGCCGTTCGAAAGCGCCCACAGCATCGCGGGGATGAGGTACGCGTAGGATTTTCCGACACCGGTTCCCGCTTCGAATACGCCGAGCGAATTTTCATTGAAGGATCGGGCGATGCTTCGAAGCAGGGCGATTTGCACGGGGCGCTCTTCGTAGCCTTCGGATTGCATCGAAAGCGGACCGCCGTTTTCGAGATACAGAGAAGCCGCATCGATATCGAGTTTTTTAATCGATTTCGGTTTGACCGCTTCCATGACGACGTAAACTCGGGAAGCGCTGTTGTCGATGATGTAAAAACCTTGCGCGCGCTCGGAGGCTGCGGAAGCGGCCGCCATATCCGCGTCGGAGGGTTCGAGATATCCGCTCGGATGATTGTGGATGAGAACCGCGCATTCTCGCACGTCATTTTGATTTATGGGAACTTCGCTCTCGTTGCCGCGGGCGCCGACTTTTACCGAAACGACGATCCCCTCGGAATCGATATCGCCGGTAAAAAACACTTCGTTGCCGCCCGCTTCTCGGACGGCGCGCTTGAGTTCATCGATAACCGAATCTGAAAAATATTTTCGACTGTCCATCGAAGACTACAGAACGATGCTTCGAAGTTTATCGAGAGCCGCCCACGAAAATTCGTCGCGGAACAAAAAACCGCGCATACCCGCTTTTTCGGCGCCTTCGATATTCGCTTTCGTATCGTCGATAAAAAGCGCATCGGAGGCTTTTACGCCCTCGGCGCGCAAAATATAATCGAAAAAACGCACGTCGGGTTTTGCAAGCCCCATGCGCTGGGAAAGATAGCAGCGGTCGAAGTGCGACTCAAGCGAAGCGCACGCGTTCATCTTTTGCCAATGCCCCTCGCAGGTATTCGAACCGCACACGACCCTCTTTCCGCGCGAACGAAGTTCGTCGACGAGCGCAAGAGCAGGCAGGTTCGGATAAGGTGTAAAGAGATCGACGAGAGGGTCGGCATCCGAATTAAGGCCGAATTTTTCCGATGCGGTTTTCCACCACTCCTTTGTCGTCATGATGCCTTCCATAAGCGGAATATCCGAGCGCATATATTCGGCATATACGTCATCTTCTTTGAGGTGATAGTGTAAAGCGATTTTTCCGATTGTTTGAAAATTGAAAATACAAACGCCACCGAGATCGAAAACGATTATATCCATGAATCATCTCCTAGCAGAATTGAACTGCTGTTGTCGGGATGAAAACCCGATGTCCTAACCACTAGACGAAGGAGACATACAGCACGGAGCTGTACGGGAACTATAGCATGACGGCGCGCACCGTGTCAACAGTCTCGTTGTTTTCTGTCTCGCTGTTTTCTCGCCGCGTTTCCGCTAGTCGTTTTGCGCCGATTCGTTTTTCTTTTTCCGGTCTATGTAACCGCTTTCTTCGAGGTAGCGGCGGCGGGATATGACCAGTCCGATGAGTTCCTGATACATATTGTAGTCGACTTCAAGCGCAATCGGCAAAACGAAAAATTCGGTTTCGTCGCAGTACCGCTCGATAAACGCGGGATCGGTGACAAAGCCGAGGCTTATCATATTGCTGATCCTGTCGGCGCATTTTAATATTTTCGCTTTTTGACTTCCGCTTTGGATGATGGTACGCAGGTAATCGCTTTTCGGCTGCCCTTCTTTTCGCGTCACTTCGAGGACGAGCTTATACACTTTCGGCCCGTCTTCGTCGATATCGATTATTAAATTCGGATCGAAGCCGGGCACGTCTTCGATGACGTCGTGAATGCACGACGCTTTCAAAAGCACCGAATCGATATAGCCGTAGTCGATGAGGATACTCATCGTGTCGAGCTGATGACGGAACATATTGCCGCCGGCGTGACGGGCTTTGCCGATGAGTACCGTCGCAAGCTGCATGTACGGCGCGAGGTAAATGTTTTTCAACTGGCGCATGGATTTGTTGTCCATCCTGCCCGATCGGTCGACATGCATTTTGTACTTCAATCGTTTCATCGGCTCCGCCTCTTACAAGCTTTGCATATACGACGCAAGTTTTTCGATGCGGCGCCTGTTTTCTTCGAGCTTCGCCTTTTCCGCTTCGACGAGCTCTTTCGCAGCGTGCTCCGCGAATTTGCCCGAAAGCTTCGCTTCCGAACGGGCGGCGATCGCTTCGGCTTCGGCTTTTTCTTTTTGGAAGCGCGAAGCGAGCTGCGTTTTGTCGATGCTTTCGTCTATGAGCAAAAAGGCTTCGGCGCCCGGTACGACGGTACCGATCGAAGAGGCGGGCTTTTCGGCGACAAAATCGATGTGCGAGATTCCCGCAAGCAGCATGATGATATCGGATTTTTCAGCACAAACTTCCGCGGCGCTGCCCTTTTCGATCATAAGCGCAAGGCGTATCTTCGAAGCGGGATCGATGCCGCACTCGGCGCGAAGCGCGCGAACGCCTTTTATGAGTTCGCGAAGCACGTTAAAACGCCGCGTCACGCTTTCATCGACGCGAGCATCGCTTGCTTCGGGAAAAGGAGATGCGATGAGCATACCGCTATAGTCGCTCGTCGAAAGGATTTTATTCGCACCTGCGAGTTTTCTATTTTTAACAATTTCGGCAAGCGGAAGTTTTGCGTAGATCTCTTCGGTCACAAAGGGGAGGAAGGGATGGAGGAGGCGGATATTTTCTTCGAGCACGTTGAGCAAAACCGAAACAGCTCTGTCTTTTTCCGTATCGCTTCCGTTTTTAAATGAAAGCTTTGTCGCTTCCACGTACCAGTCGCAGTATTCGTTCCAAAAATATTCGTAGAGCGAAGAAGCCGCATCGTTGTAGCGGTAGCTTTCAAGCGCTGCGCGCTCAGCTCGCACGCACCTGTCGAGCTCCGTGTAAATCCACCGGTCGAGTTCGGTTAAATCTTCGTCGCGCACCGGAACGAGATTCCGCCCTTCGAGATTTCCGAGTATATAGCGGCTCGCGTTCCACACTTTATTCGCAAAACGGCTTCCGAGCTTAAACGATTCCCTGTCGATTAAAACGTCCTGCCCCTGCGCGCACATAAAGCCGAGCGTAAATTTGAACGCGTCGCTTCCGTACATATCGACGATCTCAAGCGGGTCGATTCCGTTGCCGAGCGACTTGCTCATCTTTCTGCCCTGCCTGTCGCGCACGAGCCCGTGAATGTAGATGTCGTGAAACGGCGCTTTGCCCGTAAATTCGATGCCCGCCATAATCATGCGGCTCACCCAAAAGAAGATGATGTCGTAGGCGGTGACGAGCGCGCTCGTCGGGTAAAACTTTGCAAAATCGTCGGTCTCCTCCGGCCAGCCGAGCGTGCTGAACGGCCACAGCCATGAAGAAAACCACGTGTCGAGCACGTCGGGATCCTGTTCGAGTTCGGTCGACGAACACACGGGGCAGACGTGCACGTCTTCGCGCGAAACGATCGCTTTTCCGCATTTTTTGCAGTACCACACCGGAATGCGGTGACCCCACCACAGCTGGCGGCTGATACACCAATCGCGGATATTTTCGAGCCATACTTTATATGTGTTTTCCCATTTGCGCGGGAAAAATTCGATATCGCCGTTTTTCCACGCACTGAGCGCTTTTTGTGCAAGCGGCTGCATTTTGACAAACCACTGATCGCTCAAATACGGTTCGACGACGGTATTGCAGCGATAGCAATGTCCGACCGCGTGCGTAATCTTCTCTTCACCCTTGAATAAATTTTGCGCTTTCAAATCTTCGATGATCAGAGCCCGCGCTTTTGCACAGGAAAGTCCGCGGTAGCGTTCGGGGCAGTTATCGTTCAGCGTACCGTCGGGATTCAATATATTGATAACGTCGAGATCGTTTCGCTTTCCGACCAGCCAGTCGTTCGGATCGTGCGCCGGCGTGATCTTTACCATACCGGTGCCGAAGTCTTTATCGACATACGCGTCGGCGATGAGCGGAATGACGCGGTCGGTACACGGCAGTTTTAATTTTTTTCCGACGATACCCTTGTAGCGCTCGTCGGAGGGATTTACGGCGACAGCCGTATCGCCGAGCAGCGTTTCGGGCCGCGTCGTCGCTATTTCGATTTTCGTCGAACCGTCGGGCGCAGGTCCGTCGGCGTATTCGTAATAGATGTGATACATCGCACCGGCCGTATCCGTGTGTTCGACTTCGTCGTCCGCAAGCGCGGTGCCGCAGCGGGGACACCAATTGACAAGATAATGTCCGCGATAGATGAGTCCGCGTTCATAGAGCGTTACGAACACGTCGCGCACCGCGCGCGAAAGCCCTTCGTCCATCGTAAAGCGCTCGCGATCCCAATCGGTACTGTTGCCGAGCTTCCGCTGCTGTTTGACGATCGTCGCATGGTGGTCGTCTTTTACCGCCCACGTGCGCTCGAGAAATTTTTCGCGGCCTATGTCGCCCCGCGATGTGCCTTCTTTTTTCAGCGCGCGCTCGACGACGTTTTGCGTCGCGATACCCGCGTGATCGGTGCCCGTCACCCACAGCGTGTTGTCGCCTTTCATACGGTGATAGCGCACGACGATGTCCTGCAGCGTATTGTTCAGCCCGTGTCCGACGTGCAAAACACCCGTCACGTTCGGAGGCGGAATGACGACTGAAAACGTCACAGCTTTAATCTCTTCGGGAGATTTGCCCGCCATACGTTTTTCGTATTCCGCGTGAACGGGAGAGGCGGGATCGGACGCGGGTTTAAACCAATTGCCCTCTTCCCACGCTTTGTATATGCGGTCTTCAAAATCTTTCGGGTTATACGCTTTTTCAAGCTCTATCGCTTTCATAAAAAAATATTATAACAAATTGATCCGACAAACACAATGCGCGCATTACAAAGCACGCAACGTTTTTCATAAAGCGAATAATCGCACGCTTACAAAAGGAGCCCTACGTCCGCTCCATGCGGGAAAGAAGCGCGTCGAGCTTTTCACCGTATTTTTTATCGGACGCCCACGTCCCTGCAAGCTCGAAAACCGTCGGCGCTTTGCCGCGCGGAGAGATGAATTTGGCGCGTTTATCGACGACGGGATTGACGAGTTCGTCGGTATCTCCGTACGCATTCAAATGCTGGATATGCGCGCGCACGCCGAGCAGTATCGTCGGAAAACGGTCGGGAGCCGTTCCGCTTCCGGCCGCCCCGAGTCCGCAGTAATTGTGCATGTCTTCGGTAACCGCTCCGCCGAATTTCAAAAATCCCGTTTCGAGACACATCTGCGCGAAGGCGACGTCGGAATTGATCCCTTCGTCGTGCGCTTCCGAAATATAACACTGCGCAATATAGAGGGCATCCCCTTTGCGTATCGCGTGGTTATGAGAGCGTAAAAACGATGCGAGTTCCGCCGCTGAAAAAACGCCTTGTCCCGTAAGACTTCGCGATGCTGCCGGTCTTTCAAGCGGAAGCGTCGCACACGAAACGAAAAGCGCGGCAGAGATACACGATACTGCGGTAAAACGAAACGCAACCGAACACAGCAGCGCCGCTGCATTTTTCCCCGCGGTTTTTATTTCCGCCGATATTTTTACAAATGTCGTCATATCGATATTTTCGGCACCGCGTCCCTTCTTCGTGAGCGCCCCGTACAAACGTCTGCGGACTGTCCGCGGTACGGATACCGCGCAAACGAGGGCGGCAAAACGCCGATGTGCACATACCGCGCACGTGCATACAAACAAATGCACAATTTTATCGTAAAAACTCCGAATAAAAACTCCGAAATCGCAACATTTTTTCGATTATTATGTGATGAACTATCACCGAAATGCAAAACCGGACATACGCGAACAGGTTTTAAAACACGGATTTTCATATCCGAGCGATGAGGAGCTTGTCATGCTCGTACTCGGAAGCGGCACGAAAAAATCTCCCGTGCGCCGCCTCGCGCGAAGCGTCGTCGAAGCGCTGTACGAATCGGACGATAAGAACATCGTGTCGAATCTTTTGTCGATCAAAGGCATGGGAACGGGAAAAAGCCTCGCCGTAGCTGCCGCGCTCGAACTCGGACGCAGACGGAATGCGCACCTGCATTCGGTCATCACGCAGCCGAAAGACGTCGTTCCTTTTGTAAAAAATTATTCGGTACTGCCGAAAGAGCACTTTTTGTGCATAACGCTCAACGGCGGACACGAAATCATACAGATACGCGTCGTAAGCGTCGGTACGATTAACCGAACGATCGTCCATCCGCGCGAAATTTTTTCCGAAGCGCTCGTCGAAAACGCCGCGGCGATAATCGTGTGCCACAATCACCCGTCCGGCTCCTGCACGCCGAGCAGAGAAGATATCGAAACGACGAAGACGCTCATTGACGCGTCGAAGATCATCGGCATCACCCTGCTCGATCACATCATTTTGGACAGGGATTCGTATTTCAGCTTTCTCGAACACGATCTGTTGTTCACTCCTTCGGAATAAGTTATAATCGAAGAATGAAATCTTACAGGCATCTGCTCATCTGTATATGGCTCGTTTTCGCAGCCGCCGAAGGAAAAGCGCTTTCGGAAAACGATATGCCCAACGATCCTTCTCCGCAAATATATCTTTCGGCCGAACGTATTATTTTTATTGAAGAATATAAAACGTCGCTTTCGATCCGCACGAATACGCAGGGCGCGGCGGTGTATATCGACGGAGCGTATCGGGGACAGACGCCGTGCTCTTTTACGAATATTGCGCCGGGCGTACACTCGCTCGAAATCGCAAAACGGGGATATGAATCGAAATCGTTTTTTATCAACCTAAATGCGGGACAAAACGCATCGTTTTACATCGAGCTTGAAAAAACATCGGGCTTTATTTTGCTGTCGGGCGTGCCGGACGGAAGCGCGGTGTATATCGACGGAGAGGCGCTTTCGTTTTCATCGCGCGCTCTTATAACGCAAATGCCCTTCGAAGCGGATGAAGGCTATCATACGGTTTCGGTGAAAAAATTCGGCTATAACGATTTTACATCGCGCATCTACGTTATGCGCCGTCTTGTCGCGCCCCTCGAAGTGCGCATGACAAAGGCGCAGTTTTCGCTTTCAGGTTTTGCGGTATCGAAAGAGCGTTTCAATCCGTCGTACGGCGGGCAATTGGGTTCGTGCACTTTTTCGTTCAGAGTAACCGCGCCTGAAAACGCAATGCTCGTCATAACCGACGTATCGGGAAAAGCCGTGCGTACTTATCGCTTTCCGCAGTTTACGACATGGGATCAGCGATTTACATGGGACGGCACCGACGATGCGGGTGAAATCGCAGCAGACGGCGTATACACGGCGACAATCAGCGCGGCTTCATACGTACGGACGGCGCGCACTGAAATCGACTCTTCGCTCGTCTACCGTATACCGGACGCTTCGAAATCGGGAGGAGGCATCGGTACGCTTGCAGCCGCATATACGACGGGAGAACACGCATCCGTTATCGGCATTGAAGCCTTCCCGACTTTTACTTCCGGCCGGAGCGGCGGAACTTCGCTCTACGCTATTCCGATCAATATGTTTTTCGGCATAACGCCGGTACCGTGGTTCGAATGTATGTTTTCTTTCGGCATCCACGCCGGCATGGAAGAGGTACCGATTTCGCTCAACGCATCGATGAAATTCGGTTCGTCGACGAAAATCGGACAAGACGGCCGTGCATGCTTTGCGGGATTTATGCGCTTCGGCTATACGACAAACAGCGCTCTCTATGAACCTTTCGGCGCCGATACGGGCAACGGTTTCGGCACGGGTTTTGTTTTCGGCATCGACGGCAAAAAAACATACGTCGGTATGTCGAGCGAATACGTCTACGATTTTTTCCGTAAAAATCCGAACGGAAATAACAGCGTTTGGAAAAACGGAGCGGCGGTCGAATTCCGTGCCGTATCCTTTATGACGTTCAAAGCGTGGTGCGCGCTCCACAGCTCATTCGGAGGAAATGCCGGCATAGACTGGTTCCGCGCAATCGATACGGGCGGCGGCATCACATGGAAGCTCGGCTCATCTTCAGCCTTTTTCAATTTGAGGGGATCGGCGCTCATCTATATGCAAGGTAAAACGTATTTTTCAAGCGGCATCGGTTTGACGTATCTCTTTTAAATTGTTATTATTTACGGTATGAAGTTATATTCGAAGACACAGCTTTTATGCGCTGCAATCGGAGCGGCCGTTTTCGCAGCAGCCCTTGCGGTTTTTATAGACAGAAACTTTTCATCTTTCGCTTCCCTTGCCGTTTCCCGCACGCAGGAAGAAAATCTTTCTTCCGAAAAAATCGATTTTAACAATCGGACGGAAGAAGAAACGCCGTCGATTTTTGAAGACACCGGTGTCCTGCCTGTACGGCCGATCGCCGACGCATCGCGCTTTACCGAAAGCGAACAGCAGAACATCGGCGTATACGACAAGTGCGCGGAATCGGTCGTAAACATAAGCACGAAGATCGCCGGCATAAACTGGTTTCTCGAACCGACGGTCGAAGACGGAGGAACGGGAAGCGGCTCGATCATCGACAAACGCGGATACATCGTCACGAACGTGCACGTTATCCAAAACGCATCGGAAATCTACGTATCGCTTTCCGACGGCACGCAGTACGAAGCGGAAATCGTCGGACAGGACAGCGAAAGCGATTTGGCCGTTATTAAATTCACGCCGCCTGCGGGCACGGTTTTAAAAACGATTTCATTCGGAGATTCGAGCAAACTCAAAGTCGGACAAAAAGTCATCGCGATCGGAAATCCGTTCGGCCTCGACCGTACGATGACGACGGGAATCGTTTCCGGACTCGCCCGTCCCGTGCGCAACAGCAACAACAGAATTATCCGCAATATGATCCAAACCGATGCCGCAATCAATCCGGGCAATTCCGGCGGCCCGCTTTTGGATACGGCCGGGCGCATGGTCGGCATCAACACGATGATCGTATCGTCTTCGGGAAGCTCCGCAGGAGTCGGCTTTGCGATCCCGGCGGAAACCGCCGTACGCGTCGTTTCCGATTTGATACGCTACGGACGCGTAAACCGCGGCGTCGTTCAAATGTCGATCGTACAGCTGAACCGGACGATCGTACAGTATGCGGGACTCGATGTGTCGGCGGGCGTACTCGTTTCGGAAGTGACGAAAAACGGAAACGCGGACAAAGCCGGTATACGAGGCGGTACGCAGCGGGCAAACTACGGACGCTCGATAATTTTCCTCGGCGGCGATATCGTGACGAAGATCGACGACATCGCGGTCGCCTCTCTGGCCGATTATTTTTCCGCGCTCGAAGACAAGCGCCCCGGAGATACGGTTTCGATGACGATCAGACGAAAGGGCAGAGACTTGACCGTCAAAGTGACGCTCGCTCCGCCTCAAGCGTCAAATTAATAAACCGAATTCCGAAAATATCGATAATACCGGGTTTCAGGCGAAAACTTCGTTCGGGTCGATCATACCGCAGGGCTGCCGCAAAACGACCGCCCGTGCGCTTTCGAAAACCTATTTCAAAAGCGCGCCTTTAAACGTCTGACCCGAAAGCTCGGTCAAATGAAGCTCGACGAATTTTCCGATAAGCGATTTTTCCGCTTTAAATGCGACTCTCTCATCTCGTTCCGTCTTTGCAAGGAGCTCCGCTTCGTCGTCGCGGCTCACCGATTCGACGAGAGCTTTTACCGTCGAACCGACTCGCTTTTGCATTTCTTCCGCCGTAATTTTAAGCTGCATATCGATGATCTTTTGCAGCCGTGCTTTTTTTACTTCGAGCGGAATCTGGTTTTGCATCTTTGCCGCAGGCGTTCCTTCTCTCGGATTATAATAGTACATAAACGCGTTTTCGTAGCGCACCGTCTTCATCAGATCGAGCGTTTCTTCGAAATCTTCATCCGTCTCGCCCGGAAAGCCGAGCATGACGTCCGTCGTAAGCGATACGTCGGGAAGCGCGGCCCTTATGCGGTCGACAAGCGAAAGGTACTGCTCGCGCGTATAGCGCCTGTTCATCGCGTGCAATATCTTCGTCGAACCGTGCTGCACCGGCAGATGGATGTGGCGGCACAGCACATCGTTGTGCTTGATCGCGTCGATAAGGGCATCGCTCAAATCCTTCGGATGACTCGAAACGAAGCGTACCCACTCTATCGGCGAATTGTTTTTTTTAAGATGATCGGAAATAATAATTAATAATTTTGCAAAGTCGGCATCGGCGTCGCAATACGAATTGACGTTTTGTCCGAGCAGCGTCACTTCTTTTACGCCGTACGATGAAAGCGCATCGAGTTCCGAAAGCACTTCTTCGACGGGGCGCGACACTTCCCTCCCCCGCACATAGGGCACGATACAATACGTACAAAAATTATTACAGCCGTGCATGATGGGCACAAAGGTCGAAAAAGCTCCCGGCTCGGCGGAAATCGGTGCGAAGGTATACGACGGCGAATCGTCGAGAGGAGCCGCACTCACCCCTTTTTCCACAGCTTCAATGATATCGCCGAAATATTTTTTTGCAAAAGTTCCGACAACGTAATCGATACACGGATACTCTTCTTTGAGCGATGTAAGAAGGCGTTCGGCCATGCAGCCGGTAACCACAAGCGTGAGCGGCTTTGCGCCGTCGCGGACAAAATCCTCAGCCTTTTCGAGCGTTTTCGATTTTGCGCCGGGCGTCTTTTGCCGCAGGGCTTTCAAACCCGCGTACCAGCCGAGCCTGCCGAAGACACGGTTTTCGGCAGTCGCGCGCACCGAACAGGTATTGATAACCGCGACGTCGGCGACTTGCGCGTCTTCGGCTTTTTGCCATCCGCGCGCGATAAACAGCCGTTCGATCGACGCGGACTCGGCGAGATTCATTTGACATCCATAGGTTTCAAAATAATACGTCATTTACATTCCACTTACAATTTTTTTGCCTCGCCTTCGGCCGCTGACGCGGGAATCGGCGTACGCACTTGCTTCGCCTCATCATTTGACATCCGTATGTTTCAAAAAAGTATGTCATATTTCATTCCACTTTAATTTTTTTGCCCTGCCTTCGGCCGCTCCACTTCGCTACGCGGGAATCGGCGTACGCACTTGCTTCGCCTCATCATTTGACATCCATAGGTTTCAAAATAATACGTCATTTGCATTCCACTCGTGTTTTATTTGTCTCGCCTACGGCCGCTGACGCGGGAATCGGCGTACGCACTTGCTTCGCCTCATCATTTGACATCCATAGGTTTCAAAATAATACGTCATTTGCATTCCACTTTAATTTTTTTTGTCTCGCCTTCGGCCGCTGACGCGGGAATCGGCGTACGCACTTGCTTCGCCTCATCATTTGGCAACCGTATGTTTCAAAAAAGTACGTCATAGTCAATTCCATCGACATGGCCGGATCTTTGTACGTCAGCGCTCACGCCCTCTCTCCGCAGCTTCAAGCGTATTTTGCATGAGCATCGCAATCGTCATGGGGCCGACTCCTCCGGGCACGGGCGTAATATACGATGCGACTTCTTTTACCGCATCGAAATCGACATCGCCCGTCAAACGGAAACCGCTCTTTTTCGACGCATCGGGAATGCGGTTTACGCCGACATCGATGACGACGGCACCTTCTTTTACCATATCCGCGCGGATCGTATTCGGCACGCCCGCCGCCGAAACGACGATATCGGCATCCTTTGTAATCGCTTTCAAATCTTTCGTTCCCGTATGGCAGAGCGTCACCGTCGCATTGCAGTCTTTGCGAGACAGAAGGAGGGCGAGCGGTTTTCCGACGATATTCGATCGACCGACGACGACCGCGCGCGCACCCGAAGTTTCAATGTGCATCGATTTGAGGAGTACGACGATGCCGTGCGGCGTACACGGAAGCGGCGCATCACAGCCTATAACGAGCTTTCCGATATTGACAGGATGAAAACCGTCGACGTCTTTTTCGGGCGAAATCGCAAAGAGTATTTTACGTTCGTCGATGTGCTTCGGAAGCGGCAGCTGCACGAGAATGCCGTGGACGCTTTCGTCTCGGTTGAGTTCTCCGATAAGCGAAAGCAATTCCGCTTCGCTTGTATTTTCGGGAAGCTCGACGGAACGGTCGTTCATGCCCGCTTCCGAAAGCGCGTTCCGCTTGGCGCGCACGTATGAAAGGCTTGCGGGGTCGTTTCCGACAAGGATAACGGCGAGACAGGGAACAATACCTTTCGATTTCAGTTCCGCCGTCCGAGAGGCGATGCGCTCCCGAATCTCCGCCGCCGTTTTTTTTCCGTCGATAATCACTGCGCTCATCGTGTAACCTGCCCCGATTCCGCATCGTTTTATCATTGATAAAACCGCTTAAAAAAGATATACTGGGTACTATATCTTTTTTTATAAAAATATGCTATCTATGTGAGGAAAAATGAAACGGATTGTACCGCTGTGTTGCATATTGTTTTTTTGCGCCGCCGCTCTTTTTGCCGCCGGCAAATCTCAAGGCGACGAATACGATGACGGTACGGAATTCCGCTATGCGATGAACGGAGCCGGCGATCAATATATTCAAATCTCGGTTATGCCGAGTTTTCCGCTCAATTTCAAAGGCAAAATGTATGTCGGAGGCGCGGCGGATTTGGGCTACCGGCGCTTTCTCAACGGATTGTTTGCCGTCGGCGGCAATATCATGGTCGGCTATCATCCGACGATAGGCAGCAATATATTCAATTTTTGGCCCGTAACGGCAAGCGTTACATTTCAGCCGAGTCTGTGGCGCTTCGAATTTCCGATCTCCGTCGGCGCGGGTATCGCATTCGAAACCTATCAGAGCAGACGATATTTTCCGGGACTCGTGGTAAGACCCGAAATCGGTATGTTTTACCGTATGTCGGAAAGCTGGTCGTTCGGAATCGGAAGCGTCTTTTTATGGATGCCGCAGTGGTACCGCGATCCGGCATATAATTTCGACGGCCTCTTTTTGACCGCATCTCTTTCGGCACGCTATCATTTTTAAGGATTGTACATGAAGCGCACATTCTTCATTTTAATAATTTTTTCAGCACTCGTATGCACCGTTTTTTTTACCGGCTGTCAGGATGTCATATTCGCCAAAATTATGGGCGAAGTCGCACTCGAAGATGCGACGATAAGCGGACGCATCAATTCGATTGTCCGCTATAAAATGTCGGGAACCGAATACGTTTTTATCCAAAACGGCAGAGTGTACTGCAAACCCGCCTCTTCGCAGTCGCACGGCGATTGGATCGAAAAATCGGACGGACTTCCGAAACTCGAATACAGTTATTACGATAAAAAATTCAACGGCATCTACATCTACCGGCTTGCCGCAACGGAAAATACGCTCTATGCGCTCGGTACTTCCATACGAGAAAACGACGACGGCGAAAATACTACGGGAAGCCGTTACCTGTATTATTTCAGCGGAAGCTCATGGACGCAATGCGACGGAGAGGTTACCGGGACTTCGGGTACGACGACGATATTCTGTACAAATACGATCGATGCGACGAAGCGGGCGGCGTATATCCGCATGAACGGTACGGTACGTGAATTGAAAAACACGCCTTCGAGCGCTGCATTTATCCAAGGTCCCGCATCATCCGCATTGGGAGATGCGCCCGGTGCATCCACGATCTCTGCCGCCTATACCGCAAGCGGCGTTTATTTTTTCAATTCGTGTTCGGCAACAAATGAAACAGAGACGACTGCAGCGACGCATGTCTATTGGGCGAGCGGTTCTACGCTAAAATACGTTGCAGCGGGAACAGCCGCTTCATCGGGAACGAGTGCGGTAAGCTGTTCTGTAAACATCACATCGATAGCCGCGACGAGCAACGCGATCCTTTTGGGAACGAACGGACGCGGCCTTCAAAAGACGACAAATGCAAGCGGCGTGCCCGGCTCTTCGCTCTCGAGCTTTTCCACGAACGCGGATTCCGCCCTCGACACTCCGTACATCATCCCCGCGATGCTCTGCATCGACTCCGCCGCACCGGAAACAGGCGCGAAGCTCTACGCGTCAGCGGACTTTAAGCGGAAATCGAATTCGAGCGGCGGCAACTACAAAGACGTCGGCCTCTGGTCGTATTATCCGTCACGCGGCAACTGGAACAGGGAATAATCCTTAAAAAACAGTCGATTTTCAAAAATGGTCGCCGAAGGCCAAATATCGATTCTTTCCGATAGTCAAACGGACGGAGACGCAGTATACTGATACTATGTCCGAATCGAACGATGCCGATCTTTTTAAAAACGCACACGCGCTCCGCGAACCGCTGGCCGCACGGATGAGACCGCGGACGCTCGACGAATACATCGGGCAGGATCACATCGTCGGCAAGGGCAGGCTTTTGAGGCGCGCGATCGCAGCCGATCAGCTTTCGTCGGTTATCTTTTACGGGCCGCCGGGAAGCGGAAAAACGACGCTCGCCCGCGTCATCGCAAATCATACGAAAAGCAATTTTATCACGCTGAACGCCGTGCTCACGGGAGTCGCCGACATCAGAACGGCGATCAAACAGGCCGAAGACTTTTACAGTCTTTACAGCCGCCGCACGATTTTATTCGTCGACGAAGTGCACCGCTGGAACAAAGCGCAGCAGGACGCCCTCCTGCCGTGGGTCGAAAACGGTACGATCATTTTAATCGGAGCGACGACCGAAAATCCGTTTTTCGAAGTCAATAAAGCGCTCGTGAGCAGAAGCCGCGTATTTCAACTGAAACCGCTGACAAACGACGATTTGCGAAAAGCGGCAGAACAGGCGCTCGGCGACAAAGAGCGCGGCTACGGTCATTGGAAAGTCGAATTTGAAAAAGGCGCTCTCGAACACTTGATCGAAACGGCGAACGGAGACGCGCGCAGTTTGCTGAACGCGCTCGAACTCGCAGTAGAAACGACACCCGAAAAATGGGACGCCGCCGCCTCACCTCCCGTTCCCGCGTGGGGTTCGACGATCTACATAAGCCGCGAAACCGCCGAAGAATCGATTCAAAAAAAAGTCGTGCTCTACGACCGCGACGGCGATTATCACTACGATATCATCAGCGCGTTTATTAAAAGCCTGAGAGGGCGCGATCCCGACGCCGCGATGTATTGGCTCGCACGTATGGTCGCCGCCGGAGAAGACGCTTCCTTTATCTTCCGGAGAATGCTCATATCGGCCTGTGAAGACACGGGGCTTGCAGATCCGAACGCAGTGAGCATCGTCGCAAGCTGCGCCGACGCATTCGATCGAGTCGGCATGCCCGAAGGGCGCTACTTTCTCGCACATGCGGCGCTCTATCTTTCGACGGCGCCGAAATCGAACAGCAGTATGGCATTTTTCGATGCGCTCGCATCGGTGGAAAAAGAAGATGCGGAAGTGCCCAATCACTTGCGCGACGGAAACCGCGATGCCGAAGGTTTCGGTCACGGAGAAGGTTACCTCTACCCGCACGCATACCGCGATCACTGGGTCGCACAACAGTATTTACCCGACGCTCTCGTCGGCCGCGTCTTTTATACGCCGGGTACGCAGGGCTACGAAAAGACGATACGAGGAGACGTGCTTTCAAGGCGCGAAATCCAAATCGCTTCGCTCCTCGAACGGGAAGCGCCCTCGGCCGGCGGCGATGAAAGCGCGCAGTATAAAACGGCGGCCGCTACGAAGCCCGACTCAGTACATTTTATTAACAATAAAAAAGGCGAACACCTCACCTTCAGCCCCGCAGACGCGGCAAAGGAGACGGCGCTCGACAGAGCCGATAAATCGTGGCGGGCGCGTCTCGACTCGAATCGTGCCGAAGTGCTGCTGGCCGTGCGCGATACGATGACCGAACTCGCAGGCCTTCTCCGTCATCACCGCTCGCTCGTGTGGAACGCGGACGACGGTCTTTTACTGTGGGACGTCGCGCGGAAAACACCCGAAGGGATGACGTGCGGACTCTGCCGTACCGAAAAGGGAAAAGAAATTCTCGAGCAGTACGGAAGGACGCTCGGTGATTTGGATAAACCCGTCCTGCAAGTGCTCCCCGAAGGAGCGGGCGGAGAAGGCATTACAAGCGAAATCTTTTCCGATGTCGTCTTGCAGTTCGCATATCGGGGCGCCGAATTCGATCGTCTCTTTTTCCGAAATCCTTTTATCTCACCCGCATCGATCGAATCCCTTGCCTCTTCTCTTTCGTACATGGGGCGAAAAAAAGAAGCGCCCTCCCCTGCCGAAAGCGAACAGGCGGGTGAAGCGGTGTTCGCCGAAGACTGGCTTGCCGTCGTCGCGCAGCGCATTCCCAAAAACGCTCAGTATTTGAGCCGCATCGTCGAAACGCAGATACTCACGCCCGCAACGCTCGGCGCATACGAAGATACGCTTGCAAAAATGAAAGCGGCGGAAGACGAATTTTTCGGCGATACGGAAAACCCGCTTTTCAACTGGGATGCGTCGTCCGTCGTCCGCACATTCGAAAAAAAAGGCTTTACCGTACGAAGCTTATCGCGCCGCTTTGTCGAAAAACGGCGGATCACCGAAGAGGAACTTACAAAGTGGTTCGATGCGAAGTCGTCCGCATACGGCGCGCAGATAGCACGTTCGCTTTCTCCGAAAGAGCTTGAAAAAATCGTGCGTCTCCTCGAAAGTGCGCGAGAAAACACGGTCTTCGATTGGGAAAGCGAAACCGCATTTTTTACGATAGCGGACGGAACACAGAATCGGTAAAACTTCGCAATTTCCGAAAGTACGGTTTTTTACGCCCTGCTTCACATACCCGCTGAAAAAACTCAGGACTTATAAAGCATATAAAACAAAGGGGCAGCTCGCCGTAGAGAGACAAACTGCCCCCTTACGGTCACGGCTATTCTTTCCACACTAAGCGAAAGCCTATAAGGGGATCGTCCGCACTTGCAGTGTCATACTCCCGTTTACCAACCATGCATTCATATACGGCATCTGCTTTATCTTTCGACCAGTTACCGCCGCGCAAAACACGTTTAGTTGTCGTTGATAAAGAAGCGCTTTGCGGATTCGTTACCGTACCGGAAGATACTGTTGCGGAGTACTTATCCCAACACCACTCTAATGCGTTGCCGCTCATATCGAAAATACCGAGCGCATTCGCGTCTTTGGTTCCGACATCTGCTAAGCCGGTTACAGCCGGAGACTGTTCTACAAACGTCGTACCGTTGTAATATTTGTTGAAAACCGCAACCCGTGCCATTTCCTTGCGTAAGTCGGCAAAGTAGTCTGGGGACCCTGTCATACCCTTAAAGCCGATAGGTTTTATTGCACCGCTTGCCGAATCCAATTTGGTTAGATAGACTGCGCCGTATTGTTCGGCATTGGTGTTGTTGTTTTGATAACGCGCGGCATATTCCCATTCGGCTTCGGTAGGCAGCCGATAGCCTTTTTTTGCAAGATTGCAATAAGCATCATCGGCTTCGGTATTTGCATCTTTTACGGCAGCACCGGTTTCAGAATCTTTGCGGTATACGCATTGCTCTGTACTTCCGAATTTCATTTCGGTGTATGCGTTGCACCACGTTATACAGTCACGCCAACTCATATCCGTCATTGGTTGCTTAGCATCGTTATAGTGTTTTTCTTCATCATCATATTCGAATGTATAGCCGTTTTCTTTTGCCCACTCGTATACCGGTTTCCATAGTTCGACTGTCACTTCATATTTTCCGATTGTATATTCGCTTAAATTGACTGTGCGACCATTAGGGAACACACCCCGCCAGAGGGTATCCGAATCGTTTTTCTTAGGCAGTGCATAAGCAGCATTTTGCCCGGTAATAGTTGCCGCAGGCACTTTTACACCGACGGAAACCGGAACGGCTTGCGTTATTGCATAGACATCCGTATCTTCCTCAAATTCATCACTGTTTGCCAATTCGACTCCGTCCGTACTCCCTTTTTTCCATGAGGCAAATACGAACCCCGTATCGTAACCGGTTATTTTTTTCTTTGCTTCGTTTTTTATTGCTCCCCACGTTACACCATACGGCTTTGTAATTTTAGGATCTGCTGCCAGCTGAACATGATCGTCGCTTTTTATCGTGATGGTGACATTTTTCTGTTTTGCTTCCGCATATATTGTCATATTGCTTCCTAAAGGAAGATTGTCCGCTGACAATACCGCACCGCTTGGGCCATTTCTTCTCCATTGTTTAAATTCATAATTTGTGTGATAACGGAGCAGACCTTTTGCCAGATCCTTAACCTCGCCCCATGTTTTTCCCTTTTGAACCGTAATGGAAGCAGGAGGATCTATATCGACGTGATCTCCGGTAATAGTGAGCGTTATCATTACAGGCTCAGACACAACAAAAACAGTTTCATTATTATCAAACGGAGTCGTATAGCTATTATTCAAAGGCGTACCTGAAGCATCCGTAAGGCGCCATTCTTTAAATTTATAGTTATCTTTATATTTTTTAATTTTAGTTTTTGCGAGCGACTCAATTTCATCCCATCTTTTGCCCTTTTCCACTTCAAACGTGGGAAAATCGGGTGCGGTAGAAATCAATTCGACGTTCTCATCACCCTTAACCGTTATCGTTACTTTAGGCGGCGGGGGCACAACCGTTTGTTTTGACACAACAAAAACGGTTTCGTTTGTATTAAAAACATAGTCGTCAAGTAAAGGAGCGCCTGAAGCACCGGTAAGTTTCCATGTATCAAATCCGTAGCTCGGAGCATAGCCGTCAATTTTATCTTCCGCTGCGGCTTTCAACTGGTGCCAGGTTTTGCCCTTGTCCGCCGTAAACGTTTTTTCCGCTTTAAGCGTAACGTGTTCATCCCCAGCAACGGTTATCGTTATTTGCGTAGGCGTTGAGCCGCCGCCTTGTTGCGGCGAACCGGATTCGTCGGGGCCGCCGCATCCTGCGAGTATTGCAAGGGCGGCAAACGCTATGCCGAGCCGTATTTTTTTTGCAGTAGACATAATCGTATCCTCCATACTATATCTTTAAAAATAATTTTATAGATCGTTACCATAGTATAACATATATCGCATAATGTTTCTATTTGATAAAACCGAATCGGAACGAACGAGCGTGCATAATATTATTTTTTTTGCTATACTGATTTTATCATGATCAGGATTCAATACGCATCTGAAGTCGAAAAAGAATTTTTTGCGCCGCGCAGTTTTTCCGGTTCGGCGGAAACGGTGAGAGCGGTTATCGCCGATGTAAAAAAACGGGGAGACGCGGCGCTCCGCGATTACGCGAAAAAATTCGACACGGCATCTCCCGCATCTTTTTTATTGCCGGAGGACGAATTGCGAGCGGCGGCGGAAAAGCTCAAGCGTGAACGGATTGCCCTCTACGATGCGCTTTCGTATTCTTTCGATTCGGCGCTGCGTTTTGCAAAAAAGCAAAAGGAATCGTTTTCCGATTTTGAAGTCGAACTTGAGCCGGGTGTGTTTACGGGGCAAAAGACGATTCCCGTAGAGAACGCCGGCGCTTATATTCCGGCCGGAAGGTTTCCGCTCGTTTCGACGGTCGTTATGACGGCTTCTCCCGCTCTTGCGGCGGGTGTAAAAAATCTTGTGATTTGCACACCGCCCCGCGTTCATCCGAACGATATGCGTGAAGCGGAACGGTCGGGTACGGGAAAAGCGGGCAAGCCTTTTGTCGGAGGAGCGCCTTATGCGGACGAGGGCATTATGGCGGCGGCTTTTATCTGCGGCGTAAAAACGGTGTTCGCATGCGGCGGCTCCCAAGCGGTCGCCGCGATGGCTTTCGGTACGGAATCGATTCCGGCAGTCGATGTCATCGTCGGCCCGGGCAATACATTCGTCGCGGCCGCAAAAAAAGAAGTCTACGGTACGGTCGGCATCGATATGCTTGCAGGTCCTACGGAAGTGTTTATCATTGCCGACAGCTCGGCGGATCCCGCGTGGCTTGCGGCGGATTTGCTTGCGCAGGCGGAACACGATCCGGTCGCGCAGCCCGTCCTCGCGACGCCCGACGGAAAGCTCGCCGAACGTGTCGCAGCCGAAATCGAAGCGCAGCTTGCATCTCTTCCGACAAGGACGACGGCCGAAGCAAGCATCTCCTCGTGCGGGAGGATCATCATCACCGGCTCGCTCGAAGAAGCGGCGGAACTTGCAAACCGGAAAGCGCCCGAACATTTGGAGCTTGCCGTTTCCGAAGGGAGCGAATGCGATAAGCTCGCCTGTCTCGTTCACAATTACGGCTCGCTTTTTATCGGTCACTATGCGGCCGAAGTGTTCGGCGATTATGCTGCGGGGCTGAATCACACACTGCCGACGTCGGGCTCGGCGCGTTTTACCGGCGGCTTGAGCGTGCGCACTTTTTTAAAGACGGTGACGACGCTGAGGTGCGAAAAAGGAAGAGAAGGAATGAAAAGGTGCGCCGAAGCGGCCGCCTGTTTGGGAGACGCCGAAGGGCTTGCCGCTCACGCGAGAGCCGCCCGTCTGCGTTTGAAAAATTAATAATTTATCAAATGGTGAGCAAAGCGGATGGAAAATTTCGAATTTTTAAAAACTCGAAATTAAGCTTAATTGATCGAATGGTGAGTTCGGAAAGCGGCAGCGAATGATGCCGTGCTTACGACGAACTCGACGATATATCGATTTCCGGAGTGCGATGTGATACGGATTTATAAACTCGGAGAAGAAGTGCTGCGCGAAAAAGCGGTGCCGATCGAAAAAGTGACGGATGAAATTAAAACGCTCATCGGCGACATGTTTGAAGCGATGATCGATGCGAACGGCGTCGGACTTGCGGCTCCTCAAGTCGGAAAAAAACTGCGTCTCTTTGTCGCCGTCGCCGACGACGACGTAAAGCGTGTTTTTATAAACCCGCAGATCGTTTCGACGTCGGAAGAAGTCGGCGATTACGAAGAAGGTTGTCTGTCGATACCGGGCGTGTATGAAACCATACGCCGTCCCGTGCGCGTTACGGTGCAGGCGCTCGATGAAAACGGAAAGCCGTTTACGCTTGAAGCTGACGGTCTGCTCGCGCGGATCATCCAGCACGAAACGGATCACTTGGACGGCATTTTGTTTATCGACAGGGGGGATCCCGAATTTGCCGAAAAGACAAAAGAGCAGTTTAAGCAGCGCGAAGAAAAGGCTGCAAAGCGGCGCGCGGAAAAAGAATTGAAAAAGAGCCGCATTGCCGCGAAGATAGCCGCAAAAGAAGCGAAAAAATCCGCGAGCGGTTCATAAGCGCTTTGTAATCGGCCGGTTGTAAAAATCGCGGGTATACGTGTGCGCTCGCTTGAAACGTCGGAGCGAAGCTCTTCGTTGCGAAAAACGCGTGCGGCTGCGGCATTTTCGAAAATCGATATTTTTTGCGATGCCGCAGTTCAAAGAAGTTTTATCAATTAATAATTAAAAAAGGAACGAGCGATGATTCGAGTGCTGTATGCGGGAAGTCCCGAAGCGTCCGCAAAAACGCTTTCGCTGCTTTTTGACGGCGCGGACGGTTATGAAATTGCAGGCGTTTTGTCAAATCCGCCGAGCGCGCAGGGAAGGCATAAAACGCCCGTATCGACTCCGGTCGCGCGTTTTGCCGAAGAGCGCGGCATTCCGCTTTTTACGCCCGAACATTTGAATGCCGCTTCGCGCGAAGAAATCGCCGGTATCCGGCCCGACATCCTCGTGTGCTTTGCCTACGGTCACATATTCGGTCCGAAATTTCTTTCGCTCTTTCCTCACGGCGGCATCAACCTGCATCCCTCTCTGCTTCCGAAATACCGGGGGCCTGCTCCCGTAAACGCAGCGATCCTGAACCGCGATACAAAAACGGCCGTCACCGTACAGACGATTTCGCTTGCAATGGACGAAGGCGATATCCTTGCCCAAGAGATCGTCGAACTCGACGGCACCGAAACTTCTTTCTCTCTGCTCGATCACTGTGCATCTCGCGGAGCCGAAATTATTAAAAAACTGCTCGAAGAATGCGCTTCGAACGGTAAGCTTCCCGAAGGAAAAAAGCAGACGGGAAAAGCCTCGTATACGAAGATCATTGCAAAGGACGATTGCCGTATCGATTGGATGAAAAGCGCCGCGGAAATCGATGCGAAAATCCGCGCGTATTTTCCGGAGCCCGGAGCGTGGACGGAAGAAAACGGCTCTCCGCTGAAAATTCTATCCGCCCGCATTTACGAAGGCGAAAATCCGCTCGCAACGGAAGCCTGCCGATCGAAAAAAAATACCGTTTCGGAAAACGATGCAGCTCCCGAAAACGCAGAACCGCTTGATTCCGAGTGCGCCCTTGTTCCAGGCGATACCGCCGCTTCGTCCCAAGTTCCGGGCACCGTGCTTTCCTTCGATAAAAAGCGGGGTATCCTCGTTCAAACGGGAAGCGGCATCATCGCCGTAACGGAACTGCAGCGGCAGGGAAAAAAAGCGCTCGATGCTTCCTCCTTTATAAACGGCGCGCGGAATTTTGTCGGCACCGTGCTGCACTGATTTTTTGCAGCTTTGCATAGCGCCCTGTTCGAAATCTCGCAAATCGTTTATACTGTAACAATGTTCCGTTTGTATGTGGAAAGAAAGCGGGGTTTTCAAAATGAAGCCGAAAGAATCAAATCGGACATCGTTCATTTTTTGAGGATTCCGTCCGTTACGGGCGTTCGGTACTTGAATCGCTACGACGTCGAAAATATTTCCGACGAAGAAGTGAAAGAGGCGGCGCATCGAATTTTTTCCGAGCCGCAAAGCGACGAATGTATTTTCGATACGCTGCCGCTGCGTCCGTGTGAAACGGCGATCGCGTGGGAATACCTCCCCGGTCAATACGATCAACGCTCCGATTCCGCAGAACAGTGTCTTTTGCTCCTGCGCGAAAGCCTTCCCGAAAAAAGCCGCGGTACGAAGCCGCCCCGTGTGCGATGCGCAAAGGTCGTCCTCCTTTCAGGCGAGGTGAGCGCGCACGGCATCGAGCGCATTCAAAGCTATCTTATCAATCCCGTCGATTCCCGTCTTGCAGGAGACGCCGTCCCCGACACGCTCGAATTGAAAGCGGCTCCCCCCTCAGACATTCCGTCCGTTGCGGGATTTATCGGCATGGATAAAAGCGAGCTCACCTCTCTTCGAAAGCGCATGGCGCTTGCAATGGATGCGGCCGACGTCGAATTCATGCAGGATTATTTTAAAAAGGAAGGACGAGATCCGACGGAAACTGAAATCCGCGTACTCGATACGTATTGGTCGGATCACTGCCGGCATACGACATTCCTTACGGAATTGACGGACATTAAAATCGAAGACGGCGCCTATGCTCCGCTTTTCGCTTCGTCGCTTAAAACCTATACCGATATGCGCGTCGACGTGTACGGAAAAGCGGAAAAACCCGTGACGCTCATGGACATGGCGGTCATCGGTGCAAAGTATTTGCGGAAGCACGGCAAACTCGACGATATGGAAGCCTCCGAAGAAAACAATGCCTGTTCGCTATTTATCGACGTGCATTATACGACGGACAAAGACGGCAAACCGCTCTCTCCCGATTCTCCGGGCGAAACGGAAAAATGGCTGCTGTTATTTAAAAACGAAACGCACAATCATCCGACGGAGATCGAACCTTTCGGAGGAGCTGCGACATGTATCGGAGGGGCGATCCGCGATCCGCTTTCGGGAAGAGCGTGGGTATACCAAGCGCTCCGCGTAACGGGAGCTGCCGATCCGACCGTACCGATTTCCGAAACGATTCCCGGAAAACTTCCGCAGATGAAGCTGTGCAGGGAAGCGGCTCAGGGATTTTCTTCGTACGGTAATCAAATAGGGCTTGCGACGGGACAAGTCGCGGAATTGTATCATCCGGGTTATGGGGCAAAGCGCATGGAATGCGGGGCGGTCATCGCGGCTTCTCCCGCAAACTCCGTTATCCGCGAAAGACCGGAAGCGGGCGATGTCGTCATTTTGCTCGGCGGCGGTACGGGACGCGACGGCATCGGAGGGGCTACGGGTTCGTCAAAAGTGCACACCAAAGAATCGGTGACGAGCGCGGGTGCGGAAGTGCAAAAAGGCAACGCCGTCGAAGAACGAAAGATACAGCGACTTTTCCGCAATAAAAAAGTGAGCTTGATGATACGCCGTTCGAACGACTTCGGCGCAGGCGGCGTGTCCGTCGCGGTCGGAGAATTGGCGGCGGGGCTCGACATCGACCTCGATGCGGTGCCGAAAAAATACGACGGCTTAAACGGTACCGAGCTTGCGATTTCCGAATCGCAGGAACGCATGGCGGTCGTCGTACGCGAAAAAGATGCGCGCGCTTTTATCGACCTTGCGGCGAAGGAAAATCTCCGTGCGGTCGTCGTCGCAAAGGTGACCGGCACGAATCGTCTCGTCATGAAATGGCGGGGCAAAACGATCGTCGATCTTTCCCGCGACTTTCTCGACGCTGCCGGCGCTCCTCACAAAGCGCGTGCGTACATTGAAAACCCCGCGCTGCCCGAAACGTCGCCGCTTGTCCGCCCGCTCGAAACCGTTTCAAAAAAATTGTCCTCATCGCTTTCGGATGCATGGCTTGCAAATATAAACGATTTGGCCTGCTGTTCCGAACGCGGCCTTTCCGAACGCTTCGACGGTTCCATCGGAGCTGCAACCGTTTTGTTTCCGTTCGGCGGAAAATATCAGCGTACGCCCGAAGCGGCTATGGCGGCAAAAATTCCCGTCGCCTCTCCGCGTGAAACCTCGACGGCGAGCATGATGTCTTTCGGCTTCGATCCCTTCGTCGGCGAATGGAGCGCATGGCACGGCGCCCAAACGGCGGTGCTTTCCTCTCTTGCAAAGATCGTGTGCATCGGCGGAAACGCCGCTTCGTGCCGCCTGTCGTTTCAAGAATACTTCGGCCGCGCCGTCGATGAAAAGACGTGGGGCTATCCTGCGGCGGCTTTGCTCGGCGCGCTCGACGCGCAAAAGAAGACGGGCTGTGCGTCGATCGGCGGAAAAGACAGTATGAGCGGTACCTTCGAAAATATAAACGTTCCGCACACGCTCGTGTCGTTCGCCGTAACGCACGATAAAGCTGAGCGAGTGACGAGCGGTTCGTTTAAAAAATCGGGGAGCGCGATCTATTTCGTCGGCACTCCCTATTCGCCGCTCCTTGCTCCCGATTTCACCGCATTTATGCAAAATGCCGCAATCCTCTATCGCTTGAACGCATCCGGCGCCATACGCGCGATGTATCCCGTCGGTTCTGGCGGCATCGCGGAAGCTCTTACGAAGATGATGATGGGAAACGGTATCGGAGGACGCATCGATGCCGTGCCGCTTTCGTTTACGAGGGCGCACATACCGGGTGCGAAAGCGTCTTCGTTCGATCTCTTTACGCCGCAGTACGGTTCGATCATCTTGGAAGCTGCACCCGAAACGGAAAGCGAAATCGATAAAGCGGGTTTTGTTTCCGGTACGATTGTTAAAATCGGCGAGACGATAGCCGAAAGTGAAATCGTCGTCGAAGACGAACATGCGGGAATTCCGCACACGAAGATTTCGCTTTCGGATGCCGAAAAAGCGTGGGAATCGAAACTCTCCGAAGTATTCCCTCCCGTATCCGAAAGCTCCGCTCCGCCTGCGCTTCCCTCCTTTGCGCTTGCAGCACATCCTTCGCTTGCCGATTTGAGGAGCTGTGTTTCGCTCGGCAAAAAAAGCTTTGCCGCTCCGACAAAAAAAGTGCGCGTACTCATCCCCGTTTTTCCGGGAACGAACTGCGAATACGATATGGCGCGCGCGTTCGCCGTCGCAGGAGCCGAAACGAAGATCGTAGTCTTTGCAAACAATACTCCCCTAGCCCTCGAAGACTCGCTCGAAATGCTTGAGCGGGAATTGAAAGGCGCACAGATTTTAGCGCTTGCCGGAGGATTTTCCGGAGGAGACGAGCCCGACGGTTCAGGTAAATTCATCGCGAACGTTTTGCGCGAAGGTCGCATCGCCGAGCAAGTGATGCAGCTTATTAAAAAGCGGGACGGTCTCATCCTCGGCATCTGCAACGGTTTTCAAGCCCTCATCAAAACGGGGCTCGTGCCTTTCGGTGAAATCCGCACGATGACCGCCGATATGCCGACGCTCACGTTCAATACCGTCGGACGTCACATTTCGCGCATCGCCCGCACGCGCACGGTGAGCGCATTGAGTCCGTGGGCGTTCGATGCGACGGTTATCGACGAGCGGGTGCACTTGATTCCCGTTTCACACGGGGAAGGCCGCATCGTTGTCGACGCCTCTCTTGCGGAACAGCTTTTCGCTTCGGGACAGGTGTTTTCGCAATACGTCGATGCTCTCGGTGTACCCGCCGTAACCGAGCCGGACAATCCGAACGGCTCTCTCTTTGCAATCGAAGGGCTTACGAGTCCCGACGGCCGCGTGCTCGGCAAAATGGGACACAGCGAGCGCACGATCGGCATCGACGGAGGAGGCGCTTCGCGCGACCTTATCAAAAACGTCGCAGGCGATCCGCTTACAAACGAATATGAAACTTCCTGCCAAAATATCTTTGCGGCGGGAGTACGATATTTTAATAATTAATAATCGGCGCTCTTGAAAATTGAAATTTCCGGAAACTGCCGATACTACGAGGTGTATGATGTTTCACAAAACGATTAAAGCAATCATCGGCGCTGCGGCAATCGCAGTGTTTTTTACCGGCTGCTCCGCTTCCGCAAAAGTCGTCAAAAACGGCTGGTACGTCGATTACGATGAGGCAAAAAAAGCCGCGCAGAAAAAAAATAAAAATCTCCTCATCCTTTTTTCCGTGGATGACAACGACGAGGAGAGCCGGACACTCAAAGAAAAAGTGTTCAACACGAAAAAATTCGTGTCCGATTTTTCGAAGCGCTTTATTCTCGTCAATTTGGATTTTTCGGCCGCCCCTTCCGACGATGATGAAGAGCAAAGCGAAAAACAAAAAAAAGAGGCGGAAGAGAGGCAGCGGAAAATCGACTACATGGGCTACGTCGCCTCTCTCTATAACGTCGATTCCATCCCTTCCGTTTTTCTTGCAACGAAAGAAGGCTACTGTGCGGCAAAGGTCGAAACTTCCGATGAAGACCTTACTCCCGAAGCGTATATAAAGCTCATCGAAAGCAAAACGGCCGATCTCGATACAATCAATACATTGGTTGATGCGGTGCGTGCGGCGTCCGGTGTTGAAAAAGCGCGCGCGATCGATGCGCTTTCGGAAGCGACGGACGATACGCGGCGCCTGCTTTTGGCCGATCTTTTCCGTACGATCCCGTCCCTCGATCCGAATGATGAAACGGGGCTTGTCGGAAAATACCTTTTGCTCACGGCCGTTTTCGATGCATCGACATTTTATATGCGGCGCGATTTCGATTCCGCGATTCAAGCGCTCATTTCGGCCGCAGAAGACAAGCGGCTGGACGGACGCGATCGGCAGCATGCGTATTATTATGCGGGCGAATTGTTGACAACGACCGGCAGTACCGATTATAAAGCCGTCTTCGATTATTTTCAAAAAGCCTACGACGCCGATCCCGAAAGCGAATATGCGCCGCGTATAGCCAAAATGCTTGTCGCCTTAAAGGAAGAGATCGAACGAACTTCCGGCGACGGAAAGCAGCGATAAATTATGGAAAACGAACCTCCCGATAATCCGGTAACCGTCGTTTTACTTGTCGCCGCAGCTGCCGTTTTAATAACGCTGTCCGCACTCTTTTCTATTTCCGAAAGTTCGTTCCTCGGCATGAACAAACTCCGTCTCCGCATAAAGCGAAAAAGCGGAGATAAAAAAGCGCTTCGGGCGGCAAAGCTCCTCGAAAAAAAAGACGTGCTTATCAATTCGCTCCTCGTCGCAAACGATCTCGTCAACATACTCCTTTCCGCGATCCTTACCGCCGCCGCAATCGCGCTCTTCGGAAAAAACGGCGTCGGCATCGCAACGTTTACGACAACCGTTCTTTTATTGATTTTCGGCGAGATAACGCCGAAAGCGGTTTCGACGCGGCACCCCGACGTGTTCGCGTACGCGCTTTCGAAATTCGTTTCCGTCACCGTCTTTATTTTCAAACCGATTTCGCTCGCCTTTACCGCCGTCGCTCATGCGGTGCTGCACTTGGCCGGCGTCAGCACGAAAAAGCCCGATCGGTCGTATACCGAAGAAGAGATCAAAACCTTTATCGCCGTCGGAGCGGAAAGCGGTGCGCTCGAAAAAGACGAAAACGTCATCATGAACCGCGTTTTCAAATTCACCGATTTGGAAGCGCGTGCCGTCATGATACCGCGTACGAAAATCGTCGCCGTATCCGTCGACGCAAGCTGGCGCAATATCATCGAAAAAGCCGAGCGCTCGCGCTTTTCGCGCTTTCCCGTTTATCGCAAAGACATCGACGATATCATCGGCGTCGTCTACATAAAAGATTTGCTCGCGTATAAAGGAAAGACGAATACGTTTTCCGTGCGAAGCGTCATGCACGAACCGATTTTTATCCTCGGCACAAAAAAGATGTCGTCCGTTCAGCAAGTGCTCCGCGAAAACCGGCAGTCCCTTGCAATCGTCGTCGACGAATATTCGGGCACCGACGGTATCATTACGCAGAGCGACATCGCCCGCGAAATTTTCGGTATAACCGATTCGAATACACCGGAAAGCGGACATCTGCCGCCGGTAAAAATCGAAGACACGTCCGACTTCGTCACCGGCGGCGATATGCTGCTGAGCGAAGCGCAGGATTTACTTCACGTACCGTTTTCGTCGGACATAAACGAAACCCTCGGCGGATGGATCACCGAAAGACTGGGCGACATGCCGCACGCAGGCGACAGTATCGAATACGGGAACCGGCGCTTTACCGTGCTTTCGATAAAAGATCGAAGAATTAATAAAATTCGCGTCCGACGTATCGCGGGCGACGACGGAGATGAATGATATGAATACCGTTTTCATATTAATAATTTTAATCGTACTCGTCGCGCTTATCGGATTTTTTGCGGCGTCGGAAACGGCGTATCTTTCCCTTTCGAAAATAAAACTGCGAGAACTCGTACAGGCTAAAAAACGCTGTGCGAAAACCGCGCTTGCACTTCGAAGCGATATGGATACCTTATTGACGCTCGTGCTCGTCGGAATCAATTTTTTCAATACTTTCGCCGCGTCCCTTGCGACCGCGCTTGCCGTTTCGATCGTCGGTTCGAGCGGCGTCGGCATTGCGACGATCGTTATCACTTCTCTCGTAACGATTTTCGGCGAAATCATCCCGAAGACGGCCGCCGTTTTGCATCCGGACGCGGCGGCGCTGCGTTTTGCACCGCTTTTGCGCGCGCTTGAAAAAATATTTTTTCCGATCGTGTGGGTTTTTTCTCGAATTTCACGCGGCACTTCGTTCATCGTCGGAAGATTTTGGAAAGACGACGGAGAGGATGTGACGGAAGAAGACATCAAAATGATGATTGCAGTCGCCGAGCGCGAAGGAACGCTCGAAGAAGGCGAAAGCAAAATGCTGACAAAAGTATTTCAATTCAGCGATCTGCGCGTCCACGATATCATGAAGCACCGCTCGCTCGTAAATACCGTTTCCGTCGACAGCGATTATGAACGCGTCGCCGATATCTTTTTGACGACCGGCTGTTCGCGCATTCCCGTTTTCGAACACACACCCGATGCGATCATCGGCGTGCTCGGATACAAATCGGTGCTCTTCAGTTCCGAAAAAGAAACGAAGCGGAGCGATTTTATCCGCCGGAAAATGTCGAGGGCGCTCTTCGTTCCCGAAACTTTTACCGCCCTTGAAATGCTCGAAGATTTCAAAAAAGCGCACACCGATTTTTCCGTCGTGCTCGACGAACAGGGCTGCACCGCAGGCATCGTTACGACGGACGATGTGATGCGCGTCGTATTCGGCCGCATGACCGATGAGAATCCGACATCCGATATAGCGCCCGAAGCACGGATTACGCTCGTCGGAAAATCGGAATACATCGTGCCCGGTGATATGAGGCTCGACGATGTAAATGCGATTCTGAAGCTCGATTTGGAATCGGAAGATTTCAATACGCTCGGCGGCTGGCTGCTCGAAAAGTTCGGTTACCTGCCGTCGGCAGGCGAAGCGTATATCGACGGGACGACGGCGTACATCGTTGAAGATCAGGCAAGGCGCCGCATTTTGTCGGTGCGCATAAAAAAAGGAGCCGTCCGAATTCAAAAATTCAATCGATAAGTGCAGCCGATCGAAATCTCCGCCGTACTGCGCGAAGCGCCGCCTTCGGTATCGTCTATTTTGTACCAAGGACCGGATGTGCGAGACGAATGATATGTTGCACCCTTTATAATCCGTGTAAATGTCCATGAGAGAGCAAGCGAAAGCGAAATATTTTTATTAAAAATATAAGCGGCTTCGGTACCGAATCGATACACGGAAAACCATCCGTGCATAATATCGATATAATAACCTCTGCCGTGATGCCGGTCGAGCGACTGCATATACGTATAAGGCGATAGGGCGATCGAAAGCGCGAATAAAAATTTATTAATTTTAACATCGAAAGAAATGCCGGTATGCGTACAGACTTCTTCCCTCATATAATCGATACCCATCGTCTTGTATTGCTTTGCGGCAGGATCATCCCACGAAACGCCCGCATCTCTTCCGTCCCACGCGCGGCCGTTTCGAGCTTCCATCGAAATATATACATAATCCGTTCCGATAAAAGGACTGATCGAAAAAAAATCGAGCGGCTTAAACGTATATGCGATGCGGCCGCCGAACGAATATGAAGACGCGAGGGCATTTTCGTGTACCGAAAAAATATTTTTTATGCCGTTTTCATCCCAATCGGAATCTTTCATAGCGCCCGATCGCATCGGAACGGCGCCGAACGCGAATCCGCTGACTGCAAGCGCTTTCCATGAGACGCCGACGCGGCCGCCGTACTGCAAAGAAGGCTTTACATCCCAATCAAGTTCGCTTATTTTTTTGTTCGTGCCGGAAACATCTTTGATGTAAACATACTCCCCTATCGTGCCGAAACCGACCGAAAAAATCGGCGTAACGGAAATACACCAATCTCTTGCGGCAAGGTTTTGCGTAATCCGTGCAAACATAAAAATAATAATAAATAATTTTATTGTACGACGATTAAACGGCAAGGGGATCGACCTTATACAGTTTTGCAAGCTGTTTGCGCGTTGCATCCATATCTTTCGGATAGGGTGCGCAAAACGTCATGCGTTCGTCCGTTGCCGGATGCGCAATTGTTAATTTGTACGCGTGCAGCGCGAGACGGGCTAAAAGAGGGCGCTCTTCAAAGGCATCGCCGTTCCATTTTTTTTTGAAATCGCTCAAGCGCACCGGCTTACGGTTGCCTCCGTACAGCGGATCGCAGACGATGTATAATCCGTGTGCCGCCAAATGCGCTCGAATCTGATGCGTACGTCCCGTTTTCGGAACAGCTTCAATCCATGCGTATTGACCGCAGACACCGATAAGACGAAAATCGGTGACGGAGTATTTGCCGCTTTTTTTATTCACGACGGTACGGTGCTTTGCGTCTCCGTCCGGAAGAAGCGCTTCATCTGCATGCAGCGTTTCCCACAAGGGTCGTCCGTACACGAGGCAGTGATAGATTTTTTCAACTTCTCTGTGTTCGAACTGAAGCGAAAGAGAACGGTGCGCTTTTTCATTGCGCGCATACGCAATCGCGCCCGACGTATCTTTGTCGATGCGGTGTACGGCAAAAAGCTTTCCGAATTCGCTTTCCGCTTCGATATCGAGCCGCGGAGCCGTTTCATCGTACCTGTCCGCCGCGATGAGCAGGCCGCTTTTTTTATTCAGCACGACGATATCCTCGTCCGCATAGAGCACCGTATAAGGCGGTATTGCTTTCATAAAAAACAGTATAACAGAATACCCTCGTGTATGAAAGGAGGGCGGCAAACGATAAGCCCAATTTCCGCACCAATTTCCGCACCGCCGGAACTGCAAGCGGCAGTGCGTGCGGCAGTACATGCTTGCATTCCCTTCGTTTTTCAGCTATGATGGTTTTATACCGACGCGGCTGTAATATAGCGGTAGTATACGAGCTTCCCAAGCTTGGTGTAGGGGTTCAACTCCCCCCAGCCGCTAAAACATAAAATTTGCGATGAAGCTACTCATTGACAGAATAATATATAATAATAAGACGATTGGGAGTTGAACCGCGGAGCGCGCGCGGCGCAGGTGCGCCGAAAAGGCGGCAGGAAGCCGCCGACAGCGCACGAAGACGGCGTGGAAGGAGCGGACAGGAAGTCCGCGAGAGGAACGCTTCAACTCCCCCCAGCCGCTGAAACATAAAATTTGCGATAAAGCTACTCATTGACAGAATAATATATAATAACAAGACGATTGGGAGTTGAACCGCGGAGCGCGCGCGGCGCAGGTGCGCCGAAAAGGCGGCAGGAGGCCGCCGACAGCGCACGGAGACGGCGTGGAAGGAGCGGACAGGAAGTCCGCGAGAGGAACGCTTCAACTCCCCCCAGCCGCTAAAACATAAAATTTGCGATGAAGCTACTTATTGACAGAATAATATATAATAACAAGACGATTGGGAGTTGAACCGCGGAGCGCGCGCGGCGCAGGTGCAAGGAAGGACTATACAAATCGAAAAGACACTTGCAGATATGTACATCATATTGTATCATTCATAGTTATGAAAAAGATAAAATTACTATACATACTCATACTGGTTTTTTCGATTTTTCCGGCGGCGGCGTTTCAAGGCGGACCGCTCTTGTATCTTCACGCCGGTTTCGGCGGGAGCTTGTCTTTGCCGAGCATTTCCGATGAGAGTCTAAAACAATTCAATAAAGATGCCGTAAAAATGACAGGCATGACAAGCGGTTTGCTTATAAGCGGCGAAGTTGAAGGCGGTTATGTTTTCGATTCGAACCGTTTTTTCGGCCTTTCGAAGGGGCACCCGTTCAGCGCTCTCGGCGTCTTCGCATATATAGGCATGGGGCAAGGGAACACATCGCAAAAAGTATCGGCAGTCGTATCCGGAAACACATTCGATACTTTTATGATCGTCAATTTTACGCCTGTCGTCAATTTCGGTGTAATTGCAAAAGCATATTTTTTTCATAACAGACTCGCACTCGGAGCCTCGCTCGGAAGCCGTCTCATAACCGATTTCAGTCCGGAGTATTTGGTGTATTCAAGTAACGGCGTCATAAAGACCGAAGTCGGGCATATCATCGTCACCGAAGATATGATGAAAAAGATGAATCCGTTTATGTTTTCCGCTGCAACCGTAATCGAATACAATATTTCGCTCATGCAAACGACGGATATCGTATTCGGCTGGTATACAAGATTCAATCTCTATCAGCCGAAATATTTGACCGCACCGAAAACACTTGCCGATCTTGCAGCCGCCAACGGAGGCGATATTACACAGCCGTTTCCGGATTATTGGCTCAATTCACTCGACTTCGGCGTAAACCTCGGTCTTGCGTTTAAACTATAAATTTTAATGAGAGCGATTATGAAACCCCTAAACATATACAAACTGAGTGCGGCACTTGTCTTCGTCTGCTTGATAATTACATCCTGCCCCTCGCCGTTTTTGCAAAGCTACTATATACAACAGCAAAACCGTTCCGCAGGGAATGAGGGCGGAAACGAACCGGAAGATCCGGGAAACGGGGATACGCCTATTCCTTCGGAGCCTGATCCTCTGGAACCGGGAACTGTCAGTATGTTTTCGGTTATCCTGCCTGACGGTAAACTTGTCGAACCGAATAACGCTACAACCGTTCACGATCAATTAGCCGCAAAATTAAACGTTTCGGACGGCTTTCCGTTCGGTACATTTGCGACATCGAAATTCGACAATTGGAAATTCGGCAGCAATTTTTCAGCAAGCAATGTTCCCGAACCTAAATACGGCGGTACCGTAACATGGGAAAGCGCTCCCGAAAATAAAAATCCCGAACGTGAAAAATACGGCGGTAACGAAAGCGCTTCCGCCGGCGGAAATTCCATATCTTCTATAACATATTACCGCTATTGCGGTAAAAATCCCTTTAATCTGTATACATCCGAAACATACGACGTATACGGTGAAGACGGCAAACCGACCGGTCAAAAAGAAGCGCTTATGAAACGCTTTATATTTTACCGATTTACGGGAAAAGGCGGCGGAATCGTCGGATTGGATAATTACCTTGTTGCCGTCGACACGTATGCAAAATTGGTATTTGCGTTTGCAAAACCTATCGAATTTAAAAGCGTACTCGGCAATCAAGTGCCGACAAAATGGGCTGCAGTAGATACGCACTCCGCCGGACCGGGAGAAAAAAAATACCGCTTCTATCAATACGATCCTGCCGGTTATGTAAGCGAAGACGGCGTTTTTCATTTGAATGATACATATAAGGGAAATTTAGGGAGTGGTAACTATGATCCAGCTTTTACCGGAAAGTCTCCGTATATCGGTTTTGTGGGTGATGCAAAAAAACCTGCGATTAACATATCGAATATACTACTTAAAAATATTTCAGTAAAAGATGTCTACGGTGATTATCCATTCAATGGTAGTACCTCACAAGCGGAATTTAAATATGAGCTTAAAGCGCGCTATAACAGCGAAGACTGGTATACGTTTGCAACAAACAAGGGTAATAAATTGTCTATAGATGTCGGTGCAAAAAAAGAATTGTCCGGTAATTATTTGCATGAAATAGAAAACCAGAAAGAAAACGGTCATTCACTTATCATAAGCGCCGATATTTGGGAAGTCGATCCTTTGGCAGGAAATTCGGACGATGTTATTATAAAACATGAAAAGCCTCTGTTTACCATCACGTACGATACCGTAAGCGATTCATGGAAGCTAACGGGAAATTCACTGCAATCCTATAAGGATAACGACGGGAAATGGAAAATAAAATCCGTAAAGATGGATGAATTGAAATACGGGAAAAAATCTACAATGACAATCGTTATTTCAGCCTATATTTGGGACTGGGTCGGTTTTTTAAAAGAAGCTGGTTGGGGCGATATGGAACTTTCCTTCGATGTCGAGTGGAAGTAAGCACCGAGTGCTGCAGTTTTAATCCGTTACGATTAAAAAGCCCGCAACACGTGCGGGCTTTTTGTATAGGCGGCGCTTCGCGCCGCCGTGCGTCAGCGGCGGCAAGGGCGCCGAAGGCCGGGCTGTCTCAAAAGTCGGTTACTTTTTCGACAGCCCGTCGAGTTTAAAATTAAGTCCTTACAGTATAATGACCTAATTTTAAACATCGCATAGTAAATCAAAGAAACTTTCCAAAAACTGAAGTTTTTGGAAAGCCGCGGAAGCGGAACCCTGAAAGACGCAGCCCGCCGCACGAAGTGCGGCGGGAGACGCCCGTATTATTAATTTTCGGATTTCTGTGCAAGCGGCCGGCAAGCGCGTCAATGCAATTACGACAAGGTTAAAAAATTCGCGCGTTTTATCGGATACCTTTAAGAACTCAGGTTCTCAAAATCCGCCGTTCCGTTGAAGTGCGGTTATTTCTTTTTGCCCTGATTCGCGACGCCCGCCATTTTTTCGGCGATCGCTTTTTCGTCGCCGAGGTATTTTTTCCCGATCACTTTGAAGTTGTCGTCGAATTCGTATACGAGGGGAACGCCGGTCGGGATGTTCACTTCCAAAATCTCTTCTTTCGTCAGGTTTTCAAAATATTTTACGAGGGCGCGAAGCGAATTGCCGTGCGCAACGATGAGCACGCGCTCTCCGCTTTGCATGCGCGGTTTGATTTCGCTTTCAAAATAAGGAACGGCGCGTTCGATTGTCGTCGCAAGGCTTTCGGTCAAGGGCAGCACCGATTTGTCTTTTACCGTGCGGTACGCTTCCTGCAAGCGGGGGCTGCGCTTGTCGTCTTCGGTCAAAGCAGGCGGCGTTACGTCGAAAGAGCGGCGCCAGATTTTTACCTGAGCTTCGCCGTATTTTTCGGCGGTTTCGGCTTTGTTCATTCCCTGCAGCGCGCCGTAATGTCGTTCGTTCAGCTTCCACGTTTTTATGACGGGCAGCCATTCGCGATCCATCAAAGCGAGCGCAAAGTTCAGCGTGTGTATCGCGCGTTTTAAAAACGACGTATAGCAAATGTCGAAATCGAAGCCTTCCTGCTTTAAAGTCAGGCCGGCCTGTTTCGCTTCTTCCTGCCCCTTTTCGGACAATTCCACATCCGTCCAGCCGGTAAAAAGATTCAATTTGTTCCATTCGCTTTCACCGTGCCGAATAAGTACCAATTTCATATTGCCTCCAAATGCTTTACGCTATCATAGCGCATTGCGCCGTGTCGGGCAACCGGAGCGTATACGTTTTTTTAGAGAATATATTTTCCGAGGCAATTGCCCTGCCCCATTTTACGGCACGCCCGCACCCTTGCACGACGGTGTCCCGCCCCTCGTCAACGGATGCAACTTAATGTACACCGTCACACACGTATGCCGAGCGCTTGTTCGTCAGCGGACGCCGAGCGGCGTATAGCCGGCTTCGCTTACGGCATCGAAAAGCGTTTTTTCTTCCACATCTTTTGAAAGCGTAACGACCGCGTTTTTATCTTTTAAACTTACGGCTACTTTCGTCACGCCGTCGATCGCCGAAAGCGCTTTTTCGACATGTTGCCGGCAGTGGTCGCACATCATTCCGTCGATTGTAATCGTCTTTGTCATTTTCGGTTCCTCCGTTATATCCTTGTTTACAGCGCCGTCTGCGGCTGGAAACGTATTTGCCGCTTTGCCGTCCGGTGCAGGCGAAGGCGCAGTTGCAGCTTTACCGTCCGCCGTAAACGCTTCGTCCGGCAGTTCGACCGGCTTCTTTTTCGATTTTCGTTTTTTGTATATATCGAAGAGATTCAAGCGCAGCGCGTTCGTGACGACGCAAAAGCTCGACAAACTCATCGCCGCCGCGCCGAGCATCGGATTCAACGCGATGCCGAACGCGGGAAACAGCGCTCCCGCTGCAACGGGGATGCCGATGACGTTGTAGCAAAACGCCCAAAAAAGATTTTCTTTAATGTTCGTCAAAACGCCGCGCGACAGATTTACCGCAGCTTTTACATCCGAAAGCGTCGACTTCATAAGCACGACATCGGCCGCATCGAGGGCGACATCGGTTCCGGCTCCGATCGCGATACCGATATCCGCCCGCGTCAAAGCGGGAGCGTCGTTTATACCGTCGCCGACCATTGCGACGCGTCCGTATGTTTGAAGACGCGAAATAACTTCGTCTTTTCCGTCGGGAAGCACGTCCGACACGACCGAGCGTATGCCGACCGTTTTTGCAACCGCCCGCGCGGTACGGCGGTTGTCGCCAGTGAGCATGACGACGGCAATGCCTTCATCGTGCAGAGCGCGGACCGCTTCACCGCTGTCGGATTTTGCAACGTCGGCTACGGCTATGATACCGAGCACTTTTCCGTCTTCGGCAAAATAGAGCGGCGTCTTCCCCTCTTCGGCAAAGGCTTCGCCCCTTTCTTTTAAGCTTGCCGAAAGTACATGATGCTCTTCCATAAGCGCCGCATTCCCGCCGAACGCGCTCTTGCCCGCGACCGTTCCGCGAACACCGAATCCCGGAAGAGCTGTAAAATCGTCTGCGGTTTCGTAGGCAATGCGCCTTTCGGCGACGGCTTCCATCACCGCGCGCGAAAGCGGGTGTTCGCTCTTCGCTTCGAGGCTTCCGGCAATTTTTAATAATTTTTCTTCGCTCTCGTCGGTATATATGTCGGTGACGCGCGGCTTCCCCTCCGTCAGCGTCCCCGTTTTGTCGAGTACGACGACGTCCGTTTTTCCGCAGGCTTCGAGGGCGGCGGCCGTTTTAAATAAGATACCGTGCTTTGCACCGAGTCCGCTTCCGACCATGATCGCGACGGGAGTTGCAAGGCCTAACGCACAGGGGCAGCTGATGACAAGCACGCTCACCGCCCGCGCGAGCGCAAAGCCTGCTTCCGCGCCCGCAGCGAGCCACACGATCCCCGTACCGACCGCCAAAACGATGACGGCGGGGACGAAGATGCCCGATACTTTGTCAGCAAGCTTTGCCGCGGGCGCTTTCGTTGCGGCGGCGGTTTCGACCATATCGATAATTTTGCTTAAAGAAGTGTCGCTTCCGACGCGGGTCGCCCGGCACGTGAGAAATCCGTTTTGATTCAATGTCGCAGCACTCACGCAGCTTCCCTCCGTTTTATCGACGGGGAGGCTTTCTCCGGTAAGAGCGGACTCATTTACCGCGCTCGCCCCTTCGCTCACCGTTCCGTCTACGGGAATGCGCTCTCCCGGCCGCACGATAAACAGGTCGCCGACTTTTACTTCGGACGCGGGAATCGTTACTTCCTTTCCATCGCGCATGACGTGCGCTTGTTCCGGCGCCAAATCCATAAGCGATTTGATCGCATTCGTCGTTTTTCCTTTGCTGTAGGATTCAAGCGTTTTGCCGACGGTGATGAGCGTAAGGATCATCGCCGACGATTCGAAATACAGATCGTGCAGGTACGCATATGCGCTCTTCATATCGCCCGAAGCCATCGCAAAGGTCATCAAAAACAAAACGGTTGTGCTGTATGCGAACGAAGCTCCGCTTCCGAGCGCAACGAGCGTGTCCATATTCGGAGCTCCGTGTACAAAGCTTTTAAAACCGCTCGTAAAAAATCGCCTGTTGATAAGCATGACGGAAAGCGCAAGCAGCATTTCATAGAGCGCGATCGATGCAGGATTGTTGTGGACGGCGAGCGGAACGGGCCACTTCCACATCATGTGCCCCATTGACACATACATAAGCGGCACAAGCAAAACGAGAGACGCGATAAGGCGCTTTATGAGGTGCGGCGTTTCCGTGTCTTCGAAGGAAGCGCGTTTGGACGCCGCATCCGCCGAACGCACATCTTTCGTATCGAGGGAAGCATTGTAACCCGCTTTATCGACTGCAGCGCAGATCGCCTCGGCACTTGCCGGGGCTGCGAAATCGACGTTCATCGAATTCGTCAAAAGACTTACCGAAACGCTTTCGACGCCGGGAACTGCAGCGACCGCTTTTTCGACATGGGCACTGCACGCAGCGCACGTCATACCGCTTACCGAAAATTTTGTCATATATATCGCCTCGTCATTTGAGCCCTTTTATTAAAGACATCGTTTCATCGATGATTTTCGTATTGTTCTTTTTTATCTCTTCCGTAACACAGCTTTCCAAGTGGTCGCGCAAAATCACATAGCCGAAGGTGCGAAGCGCGCTTTCGGCAGCGGCAACTTGGATAAGCACGTCTCCGCAGTAGCGGTTTTCGTCGAGCATCGATTTGATACCGTTCAGCTGACCGATAATCCGATTCAAGCGCGAATGAAGCGCACGCACCGACGCAGCTTCGCGCGGCGTGTGTTTGTATTGGCAGTGCATACACGTCTTTTTCGACACCGCCTTTTTTTTACCGTCCTTTGCCATAATTCCCCCGTAAAAGCTCACATTCAATATAATACCCCTATAGGGTATATGTCAAGAATCAAAATATCGGGGTAGTGAGCTTTGTACTAAAATAAAAAAGCCTCCGAAAACTCAAATCCGTTTCCGGAGGTTTTAACACCGCCTATCGATAGTTTAATAAATTTATAGACGATTCAGAGACGGGTTTTCACCTCTCTTAGCCCGGAGGAACCTTCATTTTGCCCACGGATGTATGCGAAGGCAGGTATCGTTTCGGTCCGCTCCGACGGATACGATTCCGACAGGCGTTTCGGTAAACGATTCGATAAATTCCACATACGCTTTTGCGTTTGCCGGCATCTTTTCGTATGAAGCGCACGATCGCAGATCGCTTTTCCATCCGTCGAATTTTTTGAGGACAGGACGCGCCGCATTCAAAGCGGGAATGCCGGCCGGAAAATCCGTGACGATCTTTCCGCCGATATCGTATGCGATGCAGGCTTCAATCGATTCCATTTCGTCATAGATATCGAGGTGCGTCAAAACCAGCGAATCGATGGAATTGACGCGGCACGCGTAGCGGAGCGCAACCAAATCGAGATAACCGCATCTTCGCGGCCTGCCGGTCGTTACACCGAATTCGTTTCCGGTCGTACGCACGTAATTGCAAAGCTCGCTTTCGGTATCGTTATTGAACTCGGTCGGCATCGGACCGTTTCCGACGCGCGTTTCATAGGCTTTAAAAACGCCGTACACTTTGTCTATTGCACGCGGGCCGATGCCCGAGCCCAAAGCCGCTCCTGCCGAACACGATGCGCCGGAACTCACGTACGGATACGTTCCGCTGTCCAAATCGAGCAGCGCGCCCTGCGCTCCTTCAAATAAAATATTTTCGCTGCGGTGCTCCCACAGCTTCGAAGCGATATCGACACGCATGGCAATGAGCCTTGAAGCGTAAGTGTCGATGAATTTTCTGTCTTCGGCATCGAGATCCGCCGTCTTTTCTTTCCAATCCAAATCGGCGAGCCTGATTCCGTCGCGTTCGGATTTTTGCGAATACGCGGTACCGATACCTCTCCCCGTCGTTCCGATCGGACGTTTGCGGGACGCATCGCGCTCTTTGTCAATCCTGCGGTATGCGGGCAAAACGATGTGCGCGCGGTCGGAGATGAATACGCGGCCTTCCCACGAAATGCCGTTGTCGGTAAGCATCTGCAGCTCGGCAAAAAGCGCTTCCGGATCGATGACCATACCCGAACCGAGGAATACCGATTTATCGGGATATAAAATACCCGAGGGTACTTGGTGCAGCGCGTACTTTTTTCCGCCGACGACGATCGTGTGACCGGCATTCGCACCTCCTGCAAAGCGCACGATGTACTTCGCGTCCTGCGCGAGAAAATCGACAATTTTCCCCTTCCCTTCGTCACCCCATTGAGCGCCTATAACGACAACGTTCATCGCTTCCTCCTCTATGATCGGCCGGCTGACTTAAAACGCGTTCAATCCGCCGGGCTTTACTTGAAAATGGCTGAACTCCATCGAAAACGACGCCCTGCCCTGCGTCGCCGAACGGAGACTCGTCGAAAAACCGAACATCTTCGCCATCGGTGCCTGCGCGTGAACGATTTCGCCCGTCTGCTTCGAATCCTGTCCGAGGATAATGCCGCCGCGGCCGGTCATCTGATTCATCGCGTCTCCGACGAATTCTTTCGGACAGGAAATATCGACGTCCATAACGGGTTCGAGCAATTCCGGTTTTGCAGCCGAACACGCTTTGTCGAAAACCGCGGCGGCGCACGCTTCGAATGCAAACGTCGTCGACGTCAATTCGCTGTAATCGACATCGGTTACGGTGACGGCGGTATCGGTACAGGGATAACCGAATTTGATTCCCGATTGGAAAGAACTTTCGAACGCGCTTTCCATCGCTTCGAAAATTTCGTCGGGGATATCGCCCTTCTTTACGGTACACGCATAGGAGTTTCCGGCTCCTTGAGGACGAGGTTCGACGTGAACCGTTATGCCCGCCGTATTTTCTTTTCCGCCGAGCACTTTGCTGTAGCTTTCGCTCGCGTCCGCGCTTGCGGTCACCGCTTCGCGGTAAGTCACTTGCGGAGAGCCGACGCGGCACTTCACTTTAAAATCGTCCTGCATGCGCGTGACGAGTACATCGAGATGCAGCTCTCCCATGCCGCTGATTATCAGCTGACCCGTTTCCGCGTCTTCGTGATACGTAAACGTCGGATCTTCCCGCGAAAGGATCGCAAGCGTATCATTCATCCTGTCGCGTTCGGCGAGCGATTCGGGTTCGAGAGAAACCGATATGACCGGTTCGGGAAACTGCGGTTTTTCAAGGAGCACCGGCATCCCCTCGCTGCCGAGCGTGTCGCCCGTCTGTGCGAGTTTCAATCCGATAAATGCCGCGATATCGCCTGCAGCGATACTGTCGATCGGTTCTTCTTTATCCGCGTTGATTCTGAAAATTCTGTTGACTCTCTCGCGCTTTTTTTTGTTGACGTTGTATACTTGCGTGCCGCTCGCAATTTTTCCCGAATACATGCGCACAAAACACAGGAGTCCCATATTCGGATCGTGCTGAATTTTAAACACCAAACCGACGGCGGCTCCGCTTTCTTTACACGGCACTTCGATCTTTTCTTCTTTGTCGCGCTTTATGTGCAGACCGACGGCGGGCGGCACTTCGTCGGGTGCCGGAAGATAATCGATAAGTGCATCGATGAGCGGCTGCACGCCCTGATTGCGGCGGGCGCTTCCCATCACAAACGGAACGATTGCGCGCGCTATCGTCTCTTTGCGTATCGCATCTTTCAGCTGTTCCGTCGTTATCTCTTTTCCTTCGAGGTATAATTCCGCAAGAAAATCGTCAGCCGACGCGACCTGATCGACGAGCTTCGCCCGCCATTCGTCCGCTTTTTCTTTGCGTTCGGGAGCGATATCGGAAAACGAAAAAGTTTCTCCGTCATCGTCTTCGTTCCAGCGGATTTCCTGCATCGTCAAAAGATCGATGACGCCTTCGAAATCGCTTCCTTCCCCGATCGGGATCTGGAGAGCGACGCATTCGACACCGAACTTTTCGTGCACGTCTTCCATCGAACCGAAAAAGTCGGCGCCGACGCGATCCATCTTATTCATAAAACACAGGCGCGGCACTTTAAACGTGTCCGCCTGACGCCACACCGTTTCCGTCTGCGGCTGCACGCCGTCGACTGCGCAGATGACGGCGACCGCACTGTCGAGCACGCGCAGCGAGCGCTCGACTTCGGCGGTAAAATCGACGTGCCCCGGCGTATCGATGATATTGATTTGAAAGCCTTTCCACTCGGTCGTCGTCGCCGCACTCGCAATCGTAATGCCGCGCGCCTGTTCCTGCGGCAAAAAATCCATCGTCGCCTGACCGTCGTCGATTTCGCCGATTTTGTGAATTTTTTTCGTATAATAGAGAATGCGCTCCGTCGTCGTCGTTTTGCCCGCGTCGATGTGCGCCATGATTCCGATATTTCGTATTTTATTCAGCTGCATAACGCGAGTATATAGAAAAGAGAAAGAAGGAGCAAGCGAACGAAGAGCGGGCCGGAGTTTGTTATCGTGCGAATTAATATCCTGCGCGCTATTTTTCGATTTTGCCTTTCCAGCTCATAATGCCGCCGATATTGACGACGTTCGTATATCCCATCGACGAAAGTTTTCCGGCGGCAACACGGCTTCTTTGTCCGCTCCTGCAGTAAACGAGAATTTTTTGATTTTTATTTTTCAAAATGCGCGCGGCGCTCTCTTCGGTGATCGTTTCGTTCGTCAAAAGGACGGCCCCCGGAATGTGACCCGCCTTGTACTCATCGGGACGGCGGACGTCGACGAGGATAAAATCCTTTTCCGTTTCCATAAGTTTTGCAGCTTCATCCATCGAAATCGATGTAAATTGCTCTGCCGCTTTTTTTTCATTTTCTTTTGCAAAGCATGAAAAAAACATTATCGCCCCCATAAAAATAATAATTCCTATCGTTCGTGTATTCATATTTTCAATCCTTATCAAAATAGTATATGATCCGTGTCAACAACACCGGAAACCGTATTTTCCAAAAACGGCATATAACGGCATATAATATAAAAATCGGCTGCACTTCCGGCAGAAGCCCTCGCGTTCGACGCGGCGATTACAAAACCGTGCCGATTGCGTCGAGAGACGGTAATATGCACATCGCGATTTTTTTCATTTCATCGTCGGGCGCAATTTTATCGGGCACCATGATGCACGAAAGTCCCGCTCCGTACGCGCTCCGCATACCGTTCGGCGAATCTTCGATCGCACAGCAGACATCGGGCGAAAGACCGAGCGATGCGCAGGCGCGCTCGTAGATTTCGGGATCCGGTTTTCCGCGAGCGACCGTATCGCCTGTCGTAAGCGTTTCGAAAAAATCGATAAAGCCGGCGTTTTTCATCTGACGGCGTACGGCATCTCCCTCGGTGGAAGAGGCAAGCGCGACGCGGTAGCCTTTTTTTGTCAAATATTCAAGCGCCTCACGCGCGCCTTTCATCGAAGGAAGCCCCTCTTCCGTTTCGATTTTATTAAAAAGCTCCGCGGTACGATTCATAAATCTATCGGCCGCGGATACGCTTTGCAAATCGTGTTCGAGCGAGGCACGGGTATCGGCATAATTGCATCCGCGGTTTTTTTCGATAAGATACTCGATATCGGCAATGCCGCACTCTTTTGCCGCTTTACGCCACACAAGGTCGCAGACGGTTTCGCTGTCGAGCAAAACCCCGTCCATATCGAAAATCACTGCGGCAAAAGTTTTCATCGTCATCGGTGTTCCGGCGCTTAGGCTTTTGCCGTCCAAAGTCCGTGTTTATTGCAATACTCGTATGCCGCAATCAATTTGTCGCCTGAGGCGAGCGCAAACGACGCTTCGGGCTTTTCTCCGGGTTTAAGCGTTTTACGCTGGACGCCCTGTTCGGTTTCTATCGCAATCCACTGAATATAGTGATCGGCTTCCATCGGATGAGCTACGGAACCGACGGCAACGTGAACTTCGCTGCCTTTTACCGTGATGACCGGCACGTGCTTTTCCTGCGCAGCATCGGTTGTATTCGCTTTGAGCTCCTGCATCTCTTTTCCGCAGCAGGACGGAAGGCAGCCTCCCTTGTGAATCATGCTGACGATTGTGCCGCAATGTCTGCATATATAAAATTGCATAGTGTCCTCCAAGACATAGTATCATATATAATATACCGAAAAAACAAAAAAAAGCAAATAATTTTATTTTTGTTTTTATTTCACTTTTTTGCTCATTGACGGAAATGCGCGGTTCGGGTAAATTTTTACCATGCATAAAAAAATCGAAAGCTTGTATCGTTTCCATATAACGGCATCCCGCTTCTTTGCAAACGGTAAAAAAATTATTAAAACAAATATGTGCCGCGCTCGTACGGTATGTACGGTTCTTTTTATTGTCTTTTCCGCCCTTCCCCTCTCCGCTTCCCGCCGCGCCGTTTTTTTGTGGCAGGGCGTGCGGAGCATGAAAAACTGCGATTCGGTTATGTTTATGAGCAGGCCAGAAAACGCAAACGGGGCAGCTCTCATCATTTGTCCCGGCGGAAGCTATCACCACTTGGGTATGTACAATGAAGGGCACTGTACTGCAAAGCGTTTCAACGCGCTCGGCGTTACGACTTTCGTACTGCGCTACCGCGTCGCCCAAGGAGGCGCTCATCACCCCGCCCAACTCGAAGACATACAGCGGGCGATCCAGCTCGTACGCGAAAACGCACGCGACTACGGCATCGATCCCGACAGAGTCGGCGCAATCGGTTTTTCCGCAGGCGGACACTTAGTGACGATGGCAGGCGCCTTTGCCGAACGCGGCAACGAACTTGCAAAGCTCGGTATCGATGTGAAAGTAAGCCTGCGTCCCGACTTCGTCATGGCGATCTATCCCGTCGTTTCGATGCGCGACGATATCGCAAACAAGTGGTCGCGGAAAAGCCTGCTCGGGAAAAATATGAGCGAAGAACGAAAAGAACGCTTTTCCATGGAAAAGCAAATCCCTTCGACAATGCCGCCGACATACATCCTCGCCTGCCGCGACGATCCCGTCGTTAAATTCGAAAACAGCCGTCTCCTGTACGCCGCTCTCAAAGCGAAAAATATACCGTGCCGCTTTGCGCAATACGAAACGGGCGGACACGGCTTCGGTATGCTCGAGGGCGCCTTTATGAAAGAGACACACTGGAACGAAGACATGGAGGCGTGGTTAAAAGATCGAATGGCAAGTTTTGAAAGTATCAGCCAATAAAGCTATACTTCCGGCGGGAACGGCTACTGTACAATTATTCGTAATCGTGTCCAAACGCGGCTCTCACAGCGGAATCCTCGCTTACGCTCCGGTTGTGCTTTTAAGCAAGGCTTCCGCAAGCTGAACGCACAAAGTCGCACGCGTGTCTCCCGCTGTTACGCCGCATCCCGCACACGTCAAGCGGTTCCGGTATACGGTCGCAACTTCGCTGTAAACATAATTTTATTTATTTTCGAAACCTGCCATTCGCTTGATACGCGAAACGGATGGAAGAAAACGGCATGCTGCAGAATTAGCATATATGCCGAATGAAAGCCTTTCTCGTCCGCACAAGAACGCGATGCGCACACTGTAAACTTGAGGCGTTTATCGGATTTGAAAATCGCGTCAGGTATTATTCGTTTATATACTTGGAAATCTCGTTAACTTTTTCTTCTATAAGCCTTTTATTTCCAAGTTTTATATTATACCTGCTTGGATTTATTGCAGTTAGTATTAATTTTATAAATTCTTCATTGCTTAAATAATTATAATCTTTATCAAAATAAAATTCAGATGCATCAGCAAGTCCGATTATTCCGTTTCCAAAATAGGTATTTGAAATTATATAATTATAACAATCTTTATAATTAATATTTTTTTCAATATTTCTCATAGTTCCGAAAATTATAATTCTCCGATCCATTGTTCTAATTTTTTTATTTCTTTCATCATTCTTTTCAAAATAAAATGTTGCCATTATATATGCCATTTTATTTTTTGAAAAAACAAAATCCGTAATTAAAGGAAGTTTTCTTAATTTCGGATTTTTATCATTCGTGTAAATATAACTTACGATCTCTATTTGCTTTTCAGTCAGTTCAATTGTAGTTTCGTTTTTTATATTCTCATACTTTATTTTTATACCTTTCTTATTAATATATATATTCAAAAAAATATATACACACAAACAACATAATAACATAAATAAAAGTAAAGAAAAAAACATTTTTATAATTAAAGATTTTATATTTTTTTTACTTACGGCCAACTTCATTCTTTTTCTTCCTTAGCGTTGCAGTACGGTGTCAATCCAAGACTCGCTCAACCTGCATTGCGAAGCAATATCAGATCGAATCGGGTGTTAGGTAAGTTTTTTTATCAGTACGTTGCAAGATACCGAGCCGTATTAACATTTCGTATAGTCATATCTTTATATACTTTATGCGATATTATTTTATTCAAATGACTTTTATTATAATCTTTTCGTCGAACATTCCAAATTAACGCACCCTTAACATATAGTAATTGTATATATTCCTTTTTTATCGGCAATTCATTTATTATGTTTTCAGTATCTATTGATTTAAATAAATACGCTACATCGGTTTTTTGATCATCATTATTTTGCCAATCACCGGGGATGCTGTTTGCTATTTTCACCATCTCACTTTTTGTCTTTACCAATACTTTTACTTCATTCCCGGTCGTTATATGTAATGCTTTTTCAATATTCTCCGTGATACTGTTTTTCTTATCATGTGATTTAAAAATCACATTCCCGGAATTGATGTATGTTGAAACGTTTGAAAAACCGCATTGCTCAAACAATATTTTCAATTCTTTCATATTGATTTTTACCGAGTTTCCGACATTGATCCCTCTGAGCAATGCTATATAATCCATAATAATCCTTGTTCCGCCCTAAAGTTTACATTTTATTTCAATTTCGATAACGGTTTTGAATTCCTCTTCTTGTCTTCCTTCTATGTTTAGATTGCCTTCAATATAAAATTTATATTTCTGCTTTCCTACTTTTTTAACTTCATAGATTTGTATCCAACCAGCATAAATCTTTTTATCTACTAATTCTTTTATACAATCAATTGTTTTTATTTCAGTCCCATCAGAATAATGGTAAAATACAATCTTTTTCATCATAGAGTCTGGGTTAATTAAAATGTTGCCTTCGACATCTTCAAATGGATAGTATGAGCTTACTACTCTGACAATAGAAAGATCTTCGTAGCTCCTGTATTCAAATCTTATTCCTCCCCCATTATATAATGTCATAAGGAAGGCTTTAGCCTTATCAGGTCTATGATAAACAAGCATTTTTTTATTGTCAGGAGAAATGTAGAAATCTTGAATTAGTTCCCGGTTCTTAAAATTTGTAATCTGATTATTGTTTTCGTCATATATTTGCTTATTATATGGTTTTCCATCGATTCTAAATTTTATTTCTTGCGCAAAAACCGATAAAGATATGACAATCAATGCTGAAAATACCAAAAATACTTTTTTCATTTTCCTCCTAAAAAGCAAGCCGATAGGCTGTCGCCATAACATGCGCTTAACCCGCGAACGGGCTCGACCCGTTTGTCAGCGTTGAAGCAGGGGGTTATACATTACATTGCTTCTAAAATTCCAATTATTGCTGATTTTATTTTTGTCTTGAGACCTTCACGTAATTTACTTTTTTCATCCGAGTCAGAACACTTATAAACCATTTGCCTTTTCAATCCCAAATCAAATGGAAGATTATTTATATCACCGCTTGATTCATTGTATACCATAATAATTCTACTATCACCCAAAGTTTTATAAGCATATCCTAACTCAAACATAACATTTGGATTAGGGAATGATTTTTTATCGTTATTACTAATAGAACTTACATCCGCAATAAAAACATCTGAGTTGTCTATTTTTCTTAATATTGTATTGACAATATCGGGAGAGCCGCACTCTCCACGAGTGTCTTGATCTAGAAATATCTCCAATTTTTTTTCTTGATTGATTTCTTCAATAGCATCCTGAATAGCTTTCTGTATGAATCCGCGATTGATATTATTTGCAATATCTGATTGCCAAGAGTAAAAAACATGAAGATTTTTATATTGGCAATAATCTTTAATGAGTTGCTTAGCCCCGAGTAACATTTGAACTACTTCTTCATGATTACCCATGAAAGATGGATTACTAACAAATGTACGAAAAACAGTATCAAATAGCCCAAGTTTTTCAGCTGGAATATATTCTCGAAATAAATCTTCTAATTCAAATCCGTTCTTAAAAACTAACAATCGTAAAGTATTTTTGTATGCAAAATAGTTATCAGTATTTTTCCGATTCAATTCTTCTATTAGTAAATCAATAGTTTTTATAACTTTGTTTATTCTTTCATTTTTCTTCATTATTTCCTCCTCTGTGCGAAGCATCGGTCTAACTACCGCTTAACTTGCATTTGCGGCTTGTCCGCAATGTCAGGTTGAAGCGGGTATTAGGTTAATTCTTATTTTAAATATTTTATATCAATATTTGCAACTATTTTCTACACAAATTATTATTTAAAGTAATTATTTTTTATTTTTTCTTAATTGCTCAACTTTTTTATGCTTGACAACAATATCATTATTTCTTTTTTCTAACAGCTCATCGTGAATATTGTTATCTTGCATAATTTTTAAAACCTTAGCTGCTATTTCAAAAGCTTTTTGATAAGATTTCTGAGATATTCTCATCTTTTCATCAGGATCGCCATAATTTTCATTTTTAAAATAAGCGTAATTTCTATCCGCTTTTTTCTGTAGAGTTTCTGCAGTGCTTGTTTTCTTCTTTATATCTATCAGTATTTTTTCTAGTTCATTTTTTTCTTTCATATTTTCCTCCATTCAGTTAGTTAGCTAAACATCATTTTTATGATTAACATTACTTTTGTTATTCAATTAAATTCAAAAATTAAAAAGATGGTTCTAAGAAAATAGGTTTTCCTTAGAACCATAAATAATTAGTTCACCTTTGCTGAAATGAATCAAAATCTTCAGTAATGTAAATAGATCTTGAAGTTCCGTTTCCAGATCTTATACTCAAACCGGTTTTATATTCATCTCCACGATCAAGCTTTATAAATGATTCAACATCTTCTGTTTTTATTGACATTTGAGTCGGAGCTTGATAACCACATGCAAGTTTGAAAGAATCACAACCTTTTACATTGAAAAACATAATTTACATCTCCTGATATGTTGTGCCATTTGTCAATAGCAAAACAAAATAAATATAAAAAAAGAAAAGGTTTTAGAAACCAAGATTTTCGGCACCAGACCATTCTGATATTCGTGGATTTAAGCTGAAACTTCGTTTCAACTGTTACCGACAGGTCAATGATCCGCCAAAAGTTCTTTCTGTCTATTACGCGGGAATTCACAGTAGCTATCTACTGCTTAGCCCATAGACAATATGTTGTGCCAGCCCGTTTGTAACGACGAGGATTTAACAACAAGTCGGTAAACGCTATGCTTACCGGAAAGAGGTATTACCTCATACAAAAAGGAGGCACAACATGGAAAGTATAACACAAAACGAAAAAGTTTTGTATGTAGGGATTGATGTTCATAAGGACACGTATGCACTGTGTTGCTTTGATTTCCAGCGGAATGAACTTAGAGATGAAATGATCGTTAAGGGGACAACAAAAGCAGTGATAAGCTATTTGGAGGCAATAAAGCAGAAGCATCGGGAAGAACTACTGTTTGTCTGCGGCTATGAAGCGGGACCGACAGGGTATGGACTTTGCCGGGGATTGCAGCAAGCAGGCTTTGGATGCGTTGTCATGGCACCGACAACAATGGCAAATCCGGAGGGGAAAAGACGTGTAAAAACCGATAGAATAGACGCAAGAGCAATAGCACGGATTCTTGCATATAAATCGTACCGACAGGTATATCTTCCCAGTGAAGCAATGGAAGCATTAAAGGAATATACAAGAGCGAGAGATGCGAAGAAGCGAATGTATATTCCTTGATATAAACTTTGCGGTTTAGACGGAGTATGTTGCCGTTCGTCTTTTAAAAATTCAGCGGCGCCGATTTGCTGCCGCCGCTTGGACACCAATAATCCGGCGGGAACAGGCGGCAATAATACGGCAACGATACGGCAACGATGGGGCTGTCCAAAAAGAAAGGACAGCCCTGATTATTTTTAAAGACAAAAGATTTGTTCTGTGCTAAAATTTAAGTATGAGCAGAGGAGTAAGCGATAAAATCACATTCAAGCCGTACAATCAGCATGAACAGTGGCTTTTGCCACCGAGCCTGGATGAACTTGTACCGGAAAATCATTTTGTAAGAATTGTTAGTAAAACAGTAGACGAGCTTGGGATAGAAGAAGTATTTGCAAAATATACGAAAGGAGGCGGAGCAAGCCGTTATAATCCTGTGATGCTTGTGAAGGTATTGATTTATTGCTACATGACAAGAACCTATTCTTCACGGCAGATTGCAAAGCAGTGCCGTGAAAATGTACAGGTAATGTGGCTGACAGGATTTCAGAAACCGGACTTCCGGACAATTAATAAATTCCGAAGTGAAAAATTAAAAGACTCAATCGAAGAAATCTTTATCGCGACGGTACAGCTCCTGAATAAAAAAGGCTATGTCAGTCTTGAGAAATATTTTGTAGACGGAACAAAAATCGAAAGTGCTGCAAATAAATACACCTTTGTCTGGAAAAAGGCTGTTGAGAAAAACGAGAAAAAGCTCGATGAGAAGCTCAAGGTATTTCTGAATGATGTAGAAGAAATCACTCGTAAAGAAGATCAAGTTTACGGGGATAAGGATTTTGCAGAAACAGGAACTGATGATCCTGTAACAAGCGAAGATATAAAGGAAGCAGCCGAAAAAATCAAACAGAGACTTGCCGAAATAAATAACCTTGATGCTGAAGAATTAAAAGACGTAAAAAAAAACTGAAAAAGGCAAAACGGCAGATTGAAACTGATTACCTTCCACGCAAAACAAAGTACGAAACGGCAAAGGCGACCTTCAAGGGCAGAAACAGTTACTCAAAAACAGATGAAGAGGCAACTTTCATGCGAATGAAAGAAGATCATATGCTCAACGGGCAGCTCAAGCCCGGCTACAACATCCAGGTCGGGACGGAGAACAATTTTGTCATAGGTTATGATGTTTTTCCAAATCCAACGGACACAAGAACCTTTATCCCTCATCTTGAAAATGTTCAGAATCGATTAAAATGTAAATTTAAAACAGTTATTGCAGATGCCGGTTATGGGAGCGAGGAGAATTATGATTATCTTGAAGAAAAAGAAATTACAGGAATTGTAAAATACCCAAGTTATGAAAAAGAAACAAAGAGGAGTTTCAAGAAGAAAATCTTTAATGCTGAAAACTGGAAGTATGACGCAGAACAGAAAGAATATACCTGTCCGTGTGGAAATCCGGTCCCCTACAAAAAGACCGTAACGAAGAAAAATGAATCGGGCTATATGCAAACTTATGAAGTCTACCGGTGTGATAATTGCGAAGGATGTCCATTCCGAGCACTGTGTACAAAATCTGAATACGGCCGTATGGTTCAGCGAAACGAACACCGGCTTGAACAGAAAGCAAAAGTAAAGGAACTGCTTGCAACATACGAATACAAGAAACTTATGAAGGAGCGTTCTACCGAATGTGAAACGGTTTTTGGACAGATAAAAGGTAATTTACACTTTAGGAGATTTTATCTTCGTGGGAATGAAAAAGTGGGAACCGAATGGGGCTTATTGATGATTGGATAGACTTTAAGCAGCTTGCCCGAATGATGAACGCGTAAAACAAAAAAACGACGCTCAAAAAAAAATCGAAAATCGAACCTTTCACAAAAAAAGGCTGTCCTTACTGCTGTTGGCAATAACTTCTTGGACAGCCCCTATGTTATAATGATTGAATAATATGAAATTTATCTGTTTCGGAGAAATACTTTTTGACATATTCAAAGATTCGGCGCGAATCGGAGGCGCCCCGTTAAATGTGGCCGCGCATTTTCAAAAACTCGGCGCAACGGGAACTATCGTCAGCGCGGTAGGAGACGACGAACTGGGGCGGTCGGCGTTGGACACCGTTAAAAAATTCGGAATAGGCTCCGAGCATATTCATATAAGCGAATTTCCTACCGGAAAGGCCGAAGTTTTTCTTGTCGACGGAATAGCCGACTACGCTTTTAACGAGCCGTGCGCTTGGGACGACATAAAAATTTCCGATGAGCTAAAAGGACCGTTTGACGTTCTATGTTACGGAACTCTTGCACAGCGCAGCGAACAAAACCGAAAAGCCCTCTGCCGAATATGGGACTCTCTTGACGTACCTGTAAGATTTTTCGACGTAAATATCCGTAAAAATTTTTACAGCAAGGAAATAATCGATCAAGGGCTTCTACATGCCACCATCGTTAAAATGAATAACGATGAAATTCCCGTTATAGCGAACGCCGCAGACATCGGTAAAAAGAATTTCGATGAAACGATAGCGGAGCTTTTTCACCGATACCCGCTCGATATAATCTTAGTAACTCTCGGAAAAAAAGGTTCGGTTTGCTGTACGAAGGACGGAAAAATTTTCCGGCAGAACTGTAAAGACATAACCGTCGTAGATACGGTCGGCGCCGGAGACAGTTTATCCGCAGGTTTTTTGTACATGATGCTTAAAGGTGCTCCTTTACAGCAGGCGTTGGCTTTCGGATCAACCCTTGCGGATTATGTCTGTGCGCATCAAGGCGCAATTCCCGAATACGACGAAGAGCTTTTAAATAAATTTCACTACGTCCAAGATAAAGAAGATACTTTTTAAAGTCTGTAATTCGCGGTATAGTTGGGACTGTAATTATAAAACCTTCGGCAATTTCTGCGAAAATGGCGTTCTGTTCGTCACTCGGCTCAAGGAAAATGCGGTCAAAACACAAATATGGATAGCGTTGATTGTCTATCCGCTTTTTCTGAAACTTTGCGAGCAGTGTAAATATGACGACAAGAATTTTACGTACTTTTGTTTATATTTTGAATCAGGATCACAACCATTATTAAACATTCCAAGCCCTTTTCTGTTTAACCGATAATCATCCCAAAAACCATGTGTATCGGTTGTGAAATTATAATTAACATTTATTTCTTTTATATTTTCCATTTTGCGGCCGCTCCGTCGGCCGTCCGTATAACCAGCGTTTTAAACCGTAAAAACGTTTTTGCGCAACGCGCAAAATTGGTGCAAAAGTTGCAGCGGCGAAAAGCTGCGGAAAGTAACTGTTGTGACAAAGTTTTTATCGGCTTTGAAAACCTTGTTATGCTTTTTTTATTTTTACCTTGCCAGTTGATTTTAATAACTGAATCATATTTATTAAAATACAAATACCGCACAAAAACAACGATAAATATATATTTGTAAGTAATTCTTTTTTGACTTCCGGTTCTTTTACTGATTCAAAAGAAAGCTTTACAATTTCAAATATGGGATAACCTTTTATTTCCGGAAACTTTAATACTTCTTTTATAATAACAGCAATATAACTTAAATATACTCCGACAGCCGTATATACCGAACTTATTAAAGAAATTATAAGTACACCTATCTTGTTCATTTTGCCTTTTGCCCAAACATAGCCTTTTTGTGAAAGATAAAAATATATTAAACCTGATGCACCTGCAATTCTACCTAACAAAAATAAAATGAATGTTACTAATATTCCAGGAATAGAAAAAACTATCGCTGCTATTGAACCTTGAAGATAATTATTTGGTTGGAGCCTAAAATCTTCATACGCATTTTCAATTTTAGTTTCTAATCTTTTTGCACAAGAAGAACACATCGGCAACGGAATACCATCAATATCAAATATATTAAGTCCATCCGTTTCTATACAGTTATCTCCACTGCATTTTGATTTTTCTTGCGGGTATTTTTGTTTAATATAACCAGTTATGTCTTCAATTACTTCTTTTATTTTTGAAATTTTGAAAGGTAAAAAATATTCCGTAAATACAATATAAACATCAAATGACTGATCATCAAAAAAATCTATACTTTTTGCATATCCTTTCCTTTTCCAAGATAAAATTTTCTTTTTATCATCTTCATTTAATTCAATTGGAAATCTGAAACTTACATTTTCCCGATTCGCCCCATCTGCAAACATAACATATGTATTATTTATAAATCCATAAAAATATGTTCCGTTATTTTTGAAACCAAATTCTTGGCTCAATTTTTTTAAACCCGGAAAAACCATTCTATTTACCCCTTTTTTCTAAAAACCACGCCTATAGCGTTGTGTACATAACATTGTTTTAAACCGCAGGCAGCTCGATTACCTGTCGGCTTTGAAAACTGTGTTATGTGTTTTTCCTTTAATTTTATTTATTTGTATTTTTCCCCAAGCTCTTTTACTCTGTTCTGAATCTTACTTCTTAATTCTCTTTGTTTTTCATTTAAATATAAATCAAGTTCTTTATCAATACCTGTATGGAAATATGCTACTTCTGGAATAGAATCTAGTGGTGATAAATCTTTTGTTGTAATTTTTACTGATACAAACCTAAAACTTTTTAATTTATTTAATGTATCAAGAAAATGAAGATTAGAAATTTTTGAATTATTTCCTATTACAAGTTCTTGTAATTCGGTAAGTTCTCCAAGAATTGACCAATCTGAAATATTTTTTCCTGCACCTTCTTCAAACCAAAGCCTTTTTAATGTTTTTTTTAACTTTTCTATACCTTTTATATCATTAAGATTTTTGATATAAAAAAACCTAAGTTCCTCAAGTTTTGGTAATTCACAAATAGAAGAAAGATTTAACATATTCCCAAAACCTATATGAATCGTTTTTACACAAGGAAGTTTTTGCATCTGTAACCAAAAATTTTCATAATCTTTACATCTATAAATGGAAACTTTTTCAAGTTGTTTACATTCAGGAGTTATTTCCGTATTTTTCCCAAAACCACAACCTAAACTTTTTAACTTTGGAAGATTTAACTTTACATTTTCTAGATCACAACCAAGTTCTGTTAAATCTTTGAAATTGTTAAAAATTGATGAATTATATTTGATTTTTTTACGAGGTGAACCAATATGTATCGACTCAAGTTCCGGATAATTCAAAAGAGCTTGTAAGCTTTTATTAATTTCTTCATTACATTCAAGAGTTATTCGATTACTTTTTGGATAAATCATATTAATTTTTTCTTTCGCCTAAATCCAACGCTCAGCGCTGTGTACATAACTTCTCCCTTAACCTGCATTTGCGGCTTATCCGCGTTGTCATCGTTGAAGCGGGCGTTAGGTGATGCTCTCAAATCTAATTACCTGCTCTCGTATATCGACGTAAGCCGTTACGCCAAAAGGAATAATACATTTGGGAGACGAATGTCCTATGTTTACATTATAAACAATCGGCAGATTTGAATCTGCTGCTGTTTCAAAAAGACAAAACCGTTTTAACACTTGACGAAAATTAAAACTTTCAAATTCTTTCTTTTTTTCAAGATTGATTTTATAAACCATTTTCTATCTCTCCTGCGGCGCCGGACGCCGTCCGTCAAATTCGCGGATTGCGCAGACAAATTCTCCAAAGTATTTTTTGCGTCCATGCTCACTTCCCGTAAAAAAGTAGAGTTCGTAAGTATAATCCGTTTTATCGGTAAATTGTGTCGATGACAAATAATGCCATTCTCCAAATTCATCTCCTCCGCAAAGCCGTATCGCAGCGTCCACAGTTTCTTTGTTTTTCCATATCTGGAACAGTTCCGCAATCGATGGAAGATACCAGCCTTTCTCGTAGCGCGTTCCGTAGACATGACTTTTGCTTTGTTTTGCATAGTTTTTTGCAAAGTAGAATGCAGGGTAAAGGCTTTCATTTTCCGTATCATCAAAAGGTCTTCCTGCCGGATACCAATAAGCGACTTCGTCGTCCGTAAGATTCTGAGCCCGCGTAGAAAGGCATGCACCGATTTGTTCAAGGTTATCGCTTCCGTCGGTATCTCCTTCAAAAGTGTATTTACCGATATAGCCGTTTATGGAACATTCTATCGGTTTAATATATTCGCAGTATGCCCATGCATCACTATCACACCATCCGACATAATCATTAGAGCGGACCAATCCCACGCCAAGCATCCGCTCTCGCCCGTCGTTGGAACATTCCGATCCCACATAGAAGATGACTGCGATTGCAGCCGCTTTTTGCTCATCGGTGAAGGAAAACCCTTCTCGCCGCGCCATCGCCGTGCCGTCTGCAAACACTATGTCGCCCACGGTGTCGGGATGCGGTTTTTCACCGAAACATTTTTGTTCTTTCGCAGAAATCGTTGCGAGTGCAAGCAAAGTCATGATCGGTAAGAAAATGCGTTTCATTATATCCTCCAATCCAGCAGCCCTAGTAGAGCCATCAATCTAACATTCGCTTGATCTGCAACAAGGCTTGTCCTTGTTGTCAGCGTTGAGGCGGGTGTTAGATTATCATGTTTTTAAATATCTCAAACAATTAATCATATGTAATACATTTTATGAGCTTGAAATTTACCATCGTTTTCGAGAGCCAGTATTCTAGTATCTTATAATCTTTTGCATCTATAAATTGGTTTCTATCAATAATGAATTATTTATGATAAGTATAATTTACACCACTCTTTTCTTCATCAAAATCATCAGTTTTTCCATATCACTCAATTTTCAGAACAAACCTATTATTTAGGCTAGACCGTGTTCCAACCGAGAACCTCAATCTGTATAATACCTAGGAATATTTCCAAAAATGCTTTCGTTTGTTGCATCTCTAAGTTCTATAAAAAAAAGTTTTACATCTTTTATTGCGTAAAATCATATCTGCCATGAAATCATCTTTTCTAGGTTGTACTCTATCATATAACCTTCTCCTTCCTTCGCTGCGTGGAATACCCCATAAGAGTCCAGCTATTATATCAGTTTTCAGGCAATTCTTTAATTGAGATGAAATGTCTACAAGAAATAATTTAAGTCTTGCATACAAAGACACATTAAAATATATCATCTGAGTGATTTATATTAAGTTTTTTCTGCATAGTGAAAATTTCCCATGATATGATAATAAACCAGTTCATTTTCATGTTCACTTTTTATAATTTTTATTCCTGCATTATTAGATTCTAATTCTTCTGTATTCGTTTTTTTAAAAGCTGAGGGATAAGATGCATTATCAATATCATTCTTTATCTTTCCCCAAGCAGCAGTAAAATCTTCGTTAGTATCAAAATAAATTAAATTATATATATACTTTACCGATGAGTCATATTTAAATGTTTTTACGATATGCTCTTTCCTTTTTGTTGTGCCACTACTGTACTTTACAGCTTCAATAACTATAGAAAAATCATTAAAATTTATTTCTAAATCCAATTCACCTGCATTTTTTCCTGTAGAAGATTTACCACTTCTATCTTGATTCTCTAATTTATAACCAAGCATGGATAATCTTCCATTAATTTCTAATTCAAGTAAATCAGAAATATTATCCTCTGAAAGATTTGCAGCACTAATTTTTTGAATAAGATCTATTTTTTTAAGAGTTTTATGCAAAGCCCATTTGATTTCATTTAATATATATTTTCCTAAGTCTTGATTATGATCATTGATAGAAGCTGGCAACACCAAGAATCGCTTATCAGGAGTCAACGCAGTTAAAATTTTTACATAAGATTTTTGGAGTTCAGGCAGTAATAGATTTGTTGGAAGCAATGATTTTAACTCATCGTATTCTCTTGTCTTTACAAATCTAAGATTGATATTATTAAAAATATTAAATGCAATATCGTATTGATTTTTTTTAATCAATTCATTAATAATTAAATATGAAAAATCAATATCTGTTTTCAACTCGCTATCAAGAGATTGATAAAAATAGAATGCTAAATCATAATTATCATTTAATATATATATTCTAAGTTTTGTGAATAATAAAAGCTCAATATTTTGAATTTCTTTTTTCTCAAACGATTCAATCTCTGCTAATAAGTTGTTTCTATTATCTTTATTTTCATCTCCCTCCAATGTATAAGATTTTACATATATTTTATAAATATTATATTGTAAATTCTCCGGAAACTTTTTGCAAATATAATCCAGAATATGAAGAGCTTCAGAATATTTTTTATCCTCCATATTCAACATTGCTGTGTAGAATAGTTTGTCAGATTCCAGTCTTTTTTTATATTTACTATACTTATAACCTTCATCTTTAAAAGGGAATTGATATGATTTCAAAGATTCAATGTCTTTCATCTTATAAAAATGAAAAAGTTTTAACAGTTCCGCTTGGTAAGTATATTGACTTATATATCCGATTTGTGCTTTTTTTGTAATTATACTATTAAGTTCTTCAAATAATAATTTTTCAAATTTATCACTGATTCTTGAATTAGTAACATTTGTTACTATTTCGATAAAATCAGGGATGGTATAAATCTCATCTATTTTTGTAGAAAAATCTGAATTTTTAATGAATTCTTCTATTTGGTTATGACCTTCTTCAAAAGTTATAAGATTATACGCCTTAAATAAGAGTCTAAAATTTCCATTTTCAAGTACAAATTTTATAAATTTTGTTTGTCCCTCTTTTGTAAAAGTATTCACAATTTCTATTAATTCAGGAAAAATTGATGTATTAGTATCTTCATTGAAAGACGATTCGTATAATGAAGAAAAAATATTAACACTTTTATCAGCTAAATCATCCCTAAAACAATAAATAAGTAAACCTAATATAATTTCTTCATAATTTTTTTTGTTGTTTCTACACTTTTTATATGCCAAACACAAAGTTTTTAATAGAAATTTAAATCTATCGACATTTGTATGATTAATATAAAAAAGATCTGATTCCGTCCCATAGGATACTATATAAGATTCTATTGTCTTGTTACAAAAACACTGAATTTCATTTTTATCAAAAATGGGATCATAAAACAAAGACCAATCATAATTTTCAATCTGCATATATTCACGTGTCAAAAATAATTTATTTTGATGAAGAATATTTTCTGTATAAAGAACTTTTAATTCATTTACAATTAAATCACTGGCAACTTTATTCTCTTGTTCTTTAGCAATTTCCAAAATATTAAAAAGATAGGAAAACTGAGAGATACCAATATCCCCATGAATTGGAAGTATATAATCTTTTTCATTATGAAAGTTGTTAATTAATTGTTGAAAATCTGATATTTGTCTCAAAGATAAAAAATACTTTTGTAATAATTCTTTATGATAGTTATAAATATCTTTTTTTATTTTAATAATTGCAGGGCTTCTATCTATTTGAAAATTAAATTGACCAATCCACATGAGAATCCTAGAAAACTGCTTGTATCTAAATGGATATAATTTAAAATTTTTTTCAACAAAAATATCAATAGTTTTCTTTAACAAAGAAATTATGGATTCTTCAAGCAATTCAGTTTGTGGAGAAATAATTTTACTTAAACAGCATTCAATAAAAGTAATATAAAAAACCAAACCATAATTTTCTTCATCTATAAAATCTAGTAAATATTCCGGATTATTATTTTTTAGATTATATAAAATTTCAATAAATAAAAATGGGCGTTTTTTATCATTAGATAGTAACTGATCGATGTACATTGAATAATTTTCAGTATGTAGTAATGATATTAACGGAAGTAGATATAATTTTCTGCAATTCTGACATAATAGCTCGCATCCGCCATCTGTTGATTTGTCAGTAACCCACATTAAAAAATAATCGTGATAATTTATTTCAAAGATTCTTTTTTGAGGTTGGAGAAAAATATTATCTTCATACCGACTAAAATAAGTTAAATCACAAATGAGTTTGTTATATTCATTTTTCTCATCAAGGATTAAATCTTTTTCTTTAAGGATTAAGGCTATAGCATTATCTGAGAATTCATCTTGCTCTTGATCATTTAATAGATTTACAAAATCTGCTCCTCCAAATTGTTCAAGAATGACAGCCCATTTTTTTATACTTTCTGTAATATCGGTATTCGCAGCGGAAATGTCTTTCCAAATATAATATGCAAGTTTCTCGTCAAAAACAGAATTTCGTATATGAAAAGGCTTATATTGATAAACAGGTTGATTTCTCATCCTCTCGATTTTAAGTAATTTTAAAACTTCTGATTTTGTTTTGATATTTGGATATATTTTTTTGAAAGTATTATAAATGTCATTAAAATCTTTAGTATCAATTACAAATGACCTAGAATCTTCGTAGCCATATTTTTCTGCTAAATATCCAAGAAAAAGTAATTCATCAATATTGTTTCCATTGCTATATTTTCTTAGTTCATTTGGATCGCTGTAAAGTTTTCTGCAAAATGAAAATACTAAACTTGGAATTTTTACTTCGTCAAAAATATAACGAATCCAATAATTATTTTCTAATTTTATTTTATCTACAGATGTTTTATGGCTATTATTATAATTATCTATTTCTATATCTAATACTTGTTTATTTAGAGGTAACATCTGATGAGAATGAAATAATATTTTCGATACAAAAAGACTTATATTCCAAGAATATTCGTTATCTTTCAATTCATCTGGAATATAATAATTTTTTCTGTCATCGAGTAATGCTTTTGCTGTTTTTTGTAAACTATCTTTTTCATGATATGCTAACATGTTTCCCCTTACCTACCCTATTTACTTATTATATGGTTGACAAAATCATGGCATTTCTCTCAAGCTGATATTCCCCTTCTTTTGATTTATCATTTTCCAATAAATAATCACTATTGTCAGTCAAGTGATGCAATGGGGGTATTTTTTTTCGGAATCACGATTTACTGAATTAGAAAAGATACTCCTTTAATATTATAAATCGTTCAGATAGCTCTTGAATTATTTTAGCTATTGCTATTTCATCAAGATGCGACGACTGAATACATATATCACTATCTTTAAATAATTTATCAGAACAATCCTTCATATGGAAGTATATTCTTCTTATTTTTCTTGAAAACTACGGGTTATTAAAAATTGATTTATACCAATTTAGACCATATGATATATCAAGATCAAAACTCCTATTGCAGTTTATCTTTTCCGATTTTTCACCTAGTATAATATACGAAATCATTTTCTGAAAAGTAAATTTTTTTCCTGTCTTATCATTTCCTAATTAATATGTATGCCCATCTTTTTTCATTTTCGCTCTCTTTTTGCATTGCAATTATTTTTATTTTTAGTCGAAAGTCTGCTTTGATTGGTTCCGTACCAGCCTGCCTCAAGGCAGGTCAATCTAACATGCGCTTAACCTGCATTTGCGGCTTTGCCGACGCATAGCGGCGGCAAAGTTGGCGCAAAAGTTGCATAAAAAAGGGAGCTGCGCAAGCAGCGACCGCCCAAGCAACTTTTGTGACAAAACAAATGTCAGCGTTGAAGCGGGTGTTATGTGATTTCTTATTTTAAGTCTTCATAATGAGTCCACATTCTTATTATCTTGACAGCTCCTTCATATTCCATATTTTCAAAAGTAATATGTTCATTATAAACTTGATATACAAATCGATGCTGTATATTTATCCGTCTTGAATACAATCCTGTTAAATTTCCAACCAACGCTTCAAATGGCGGAGGATTTTGAAAAGGATTATTTTTTACAATTTCGATTAATTTCTTTGCCTTTTTATCCAGTCTAGCTGCTTTTAAATCGGCAATATCTTTTATTGCCTGCTTTTCATAAACTATTCTAAACATCACTTACCAATTAACATCGTTTTCAGATATACAATGCTCCAAAGAAGTCTCCATACCTTTTTTTAATGAATCATACAGTCCGGAAACAGAATTCAAATACAATGTTTCTTGAATAGCATTCCAGTCATCTTCTCCAATAAGAACAGCATTTTTTCCTTTACTGTTAGTTAGCGTAATTGGTTCTGAATTAAGATTTACATTAGCAATCAATTGAAAAAGATGTGCTCTTGCCTGCGTTACATTTATTGCATTCATACAGTACCTCTCATATACAATATAACGTACGCTTTTACGTACGTCAATATTCAATATTACTTATCTATGTCTGTAATAATATGGAAAGCATTTTTACTTTCAATAATTTCATAGATTTTATCTTTAAGAAAAGATGGTCTTATATTTGCTGTCTTAATTTCATTTAATGGTATCCATCTTAAAAATTCTTTTTCGCCATCTGCATTTATAGAATTCTCATTCAATTTTTTAGAGCCTTTGCTTTTCATGAAAAAATATAATTCAAGACAATGACAGTTTTTATTATCATGTCTGCCATGTCCTTTAAAAAAGTTCTCACAAATTACAGAAAGATGGTCAATCTCGTATTCAATCCCCGTTTCTTCAAGAACTTCTCTCTTTACACATGATTCAGAAGTTTCATTTATATGAACACCGCCGCCGATTGTGTATAGATAATTAAAGCTTTTATTTTCTGCAAAAAGAATACAACTATCTTCAATAATAATTGCTCCAGTTCTATATCTGAACCAGTTATTTTCATTAGTAAAACAACAATCTACTTCCATTATTTTTCCCCCTGCTACGCCCTGTGTAGTCCACATAACATCATTTCGACCTTTCCTTATAATATCACAAAAACCTATGCTTTTCCATCTAAATTGCTGCGGATCAAAAAATCAGATCTTTCTACCATAACTGTTCACAAAAATAAATCAACAATCGGCTGATTAGGCCTATCTTCGCTAAACGGAGCAAAGAAAAATTACATCCTGTCTATAGGGCTTTGAATGCCTAGACCGCCGCGATTTAGGACATGGGTGTAAACCATAGTAGTTTTAACATCGCTGTGGCCGAGAAGCTCTTGGATAGTGCGGATATCGTAGCCAGCTTCAAGCAGGTGCGTTGCAAATGAGTGGCGGAAAGTGTGACAGCCGATTGGTTTTGGGATGTTGGACTTTAAAACAGCTTCATGCAGAGTACGCTGAATAACCGAAGGATCGATATGGTGGCGCCCTTGCTCGCCGGTTTCTTTGTTACGCCATCGGCGTGCTTGAGGAAACACCCACTGCCGGAACTGAGTTTTGCCGGCATTGGGATATTTTTTTGCAAAAGCAAACGGTTAGATGGAATTTTCTATGTATGTTTATTCGTGCGTCGGAGTATATTGTTTCTTTTTCCAAGTTACATAATCTTTTTTAACCTTCATATCTTTCAGTCTATCCCAGTCTCCCAAAGCATCTTCTCTTGTTGCATCTTTTTTCATTTGCGAGATAATCACTTATAAAGTTATTGAATTTGCAGGATGGAATTTGCGGAAGCTTCCCTTCGGTTTTATTTAAACGAATATACTCACAAACCACATCGTTATACGTTATTTTTTCATCATGAGAAAGTTTGTCTTCAATCCATCGATTAAGCCAATACTTTGCCCCCGATTTCGGTTTCAGTCCCCGGACTCGCTTATCCATTTCACCATGTATGAATTCCCCTGTTTCCTTTTTGTTGCTGAAATTTTCAACATAACTGCTATTATTCAATATATCTGTATTCCGGTTTTTACTCCGAAAATGTTTCTTTTGATTTACCGTTCCGGTTTGCAAAAATTGAATAATCAGCTCTTCGAGCTGATCCTTTCGTGTTCTTGAATCAAAGGGAATTTCAAGCGATTTTGCCAATACTTTGCGTTCACTCATATACCGATATTTATTTTCGAATTCTTTTATTGTCATAACTCAGGACAGTCCCTTTACTATAGATTAATTACCCGAGGCTTGACTGCCTGTCGGCTTTAAAAACGGTGTCAGACGGATATTTCTTCAATAATTTCATCGAGCCAATCTAAATATAAATTTGCTTTATTTAATAAATCAATAAAAATATCTCTATTCGACAATTTGTCATATCCTAACTTTTTCATTAACTTAAAAAATCTTTCTCCTTTTCTATGTGCAGATAAAGATGAACGAAGAGCTTGTAAATTTTTAAGGAAGGATATATTTTCCTGTTCTATAACAATTTTATTTTCTTCTAAAAAGCAAATTACTTTTTCAATTCCCGGTTTATCAAAATCCTGCGGAGCTAATTTCTTTTTCATGTCTTTTTCATTCAAAGAGTCAATTAAACATTTTGTAAGACATAAAATAAGAGAATCAAATTCTGAATTCTCATCAGAAGTTGGTATCTTTATATCTGAGAAGCAATGCTCATCTCCATGTAACAAAGGTAAATAAAAATACCAACCCCATATTTTAAATGATTTATCATACAATTTGTAATATTTTGATTTAAATACTAAATCAGGTTGTTTTGAAGTACACCATTTTCCTAGAATCTGTTGATTAAAAAATGCTTTACTTATACCACCGTCTGGAACAATATTGAAACCTCGCCAATATTTTTGTTCTGAATAGGGTAAATTTTGTCCTAAATCTCCAAGCCAAACTACAATTTTATTATTTGGAATATCATTATCAATCGGAAGTCCCCAAAGACCACCACATCCTACAAATCCAGCTTCTACATTATACATAGTTGAATGTTTGTAATATTTATCAAGTACTTCTTTATTAAAAAAGACTGGTGTTAAATATGAAGGATTTTCATTATTACTTTGAAAAAAGTTTCCTAAATCCTTTGGATTCGAATTTGCGATAATTTCATTACCATTATCGTCAATGCCTATTATATAATTTTCATACTTTTTCTTTTCATTATATGGCCAAATTCCACATTTATTTTTTTCAAATGAGCTAATAAATATTTTTCCTAATAAATATAAACAACTTTGATATTCTGGACATAATAGATTGGCAGTATCTTTTAATACACATGAGTAATTTTCAATAGAATTGGCTACACTGTCATTAATTTCGCTAAGAGCTAAGCATTCTAAAGAGAATGGAGAATATATCTTTCCATCAAATTGAATAGAAAGAACCATATTTTTAGCTGCTAAAAACTGTTTAAGTTCGAAAAGACGAATTGATACAATCTGTTCATTTTTAGTTAATTCGATTTTTGCAACTAAACTGGAAGAGCCGTCTGATTCAATTTTATAATAAGATTTTCCATCATCCGTATGTAAATTATGATAAAGCCGAAACTCTTCACATATTTCTAATTGTTCCCTGTAGATTCCTTGAAAATTTCGTAATAAAATAAGCGGCTCTATATTATCAGTATTTGTCCTTGAGTAAATATAATTATCATCGATATATGAAAATCCCGGATATCCATCTCCATAAGATAAATCCCAGTTATTAGAATCTAACGCTTGAGATATATAACAATTACTAATAAGAGCTGGGAAAACGCCCACATTGCAATAATCTAAAGTTTTATTTATGTATACAGACATCATTTCTGTTACTTTAATTTTTTTATATGTTTGAGGTAAAATTTTTAATTTTTCGATTCCTTTTTTTATTATTTCAATTGAAATCATTTCAAGCTCCCAGTTGTTTTTATTATATTTCACGCTAGCAGCCGTCCGTCTAACAATTACCTGTACTGCACGTAGCTCGACTGCGTTGTCGGCTTTGAAAGCTGTGTTAGACGGTATTTATTTCATCATTGCAGTATAGTTTATATGATTTTCTCTTGCATAAGTAATAAAATCTTTTTCTTCCTGCGTTACACGAATTTGAAATTTCAAAAGAGAGCCGAATTTCCTTTTTCTTCCGGCATTTTTTCTTGCACCGCCATATCCAAATTCTTTCGCATACGCAGCAAGCCCGGATGTTTTCAAATATTCCTTTTCAGAAATAATTTTTTCATCATGAGAAAGTTCTGATTCCAATTTCTTAAAAACATAACCTTCCGAATCTTTTACATATACATATTCCATGATCAGACCTCCTTCAAACGTTTTTCCGCAAGTTTTATAGTTTCTTTTGGAGTTTTCTGTGTTTTCTTTACAAACACAACTCCTATTACAATAATTCTTCCTTCTTTGTACTTAAATAAAGACCTGAGTTCATTTGATTTAATTTCATAAACCTTTTTCTGAAGAGGCTTTACTTTTACAAACTCGATTCCCTTTGTTCAATCTTTTCATATTTTCAAATATTCTCAACTTATTTATCTATCCATTTTTTTACCATTTTATATTTACATTCCAACTCTCCGCGTTATGCACATAACATTATTTTAAACCGTAACGCGATTTATCGGCTTTGAAAACGACGTTATGTGATTTCACAATACAAACAGCTTTTTTGTTTGTAAATAAATTAAATATACCATTTTTTTCAAAGCTATTCCTATTGCATAGACAGTTTCATAGCCGGCACATATCTTGTCTGAAATACAAACTATCCAGCCTTCCGGTGTGAGCGGCGGCAACGGAACCAAAGGAAACATATGATGCACTATTATATCTTTTTCATGATTGGTAAGAGAAAAATCTTCCTTCGCATTTTTTAAGGCAATAAACGGATGTGCAAATCCATGAGCACAAGGAAAAGTTTTATGCGTATGCCAATTATATAGAAAATAATCATGCAGCAGTGCGCCCCGAACTAAACTATCATAGTCAACTCGAAGATTAAATTTACTTGCAATGTCCAAACTCAAAATTGCAACACTAATGCTGTGCCTATAAACTGAAAAATTACCATGCTGAATAAATTCTTTTTCAAGTGAAAATCTGCCGTTCTTTTCACAGTAATTGATTTTATTAATAATTAATTTCCGTTTTTCCGACGAATCCATTCTATGATTTTCCCTTCGCTGTTTTTCAGCATATTATATACTATTCCTCAAATCTAATGACTTGCTCTCGTGTATCGACGTAAGCCGTTACGCCAAAAGGAATAATACATTTCGGAGACGAATGTCCTATGTTTACATTATAAACAATCGGCAGATTTGAATCTGCTGCTATTTCAATCAGCATTTTTTTATAATCGTTATAATACGCTTCATCCATAGGTTTGCCGACGATAATTCCCTTTATTACGGAAAAGATACCTGTTTCTTTCAGTTTTATCAGCATCTTTTTATATAGCTCAGGAGGAGCTTTCTCTTCACTCGATTCGAGAAGCATAGGACCAGTATGAAAAATAGATTAAAATATCCGAATTTCTAATGCTCAAAATTGGGTCAGCACATTAAAAAAATCAATACTTGAGCTAATAAAATCATTATTTGTGCATAATATATTGTCTTTTTGCTGTAAATATTATACACTTATAGTATTAGAATAAAAAAAAAATATATTGAATATTAAGTCTTAAAAAGTACCGGCTTTACCTAAAAATATTTAAATATATGGAGGGAGCATAAGATGGAGTATGAAGAAATTAAACTAAATGTTTCCAATGATAAAATCAGCGAATACAAAGTTTTTTATGGAATAAAGCTGTATTCTGATGTTTTTACATCTGAAGACAAAAAGACATTGACATCTAAAAGGATTTATAGTACTAAAAAGAAAAATTATGTTTACTATGAAAGAACAGATGTGAATTGGAATTATTGGAGTGGTAAGAGAAAATATGATTCTAATTTTGATACAAATGAAATGAAACGAAATACCGTATTTGAGGTATCACAGGACTTAAATTCGTTTTCAAAGTACCTTGATGAAAAGATTATTAAAAAGCTCATACTGAAAGAAAAAAATGGAGAGATCGTAGAAAGATTGGATATATAGTACTGTATTTACTTATAATTAATTATATAAGCAACCTTTTCAGGTTGATATATAAGAAACTTGGATAATTATACTGTTACACTTTGTCGAAACGAGCTTGAAGCACAGCTTGTGTGTGATTATAAAGATAGAATAATAGCTATAAGAATTTTATTCGTCCAATCGTCCGGTGCCGGAAATAAATTATATTTTGTACACAAATCAACTGTGTCGGAATAACGGGAATTATCAAGCATATCATAAACGGATTCTATGCAGCCGCCTAAAATTTGCCCGTTAAATGCAGCACTGCCTTGTAAAAGTTCAAAGCCTAAATTTTTATGTTTATTTTTGGGAACACCGATTTGAGATTCATCGAATGATTTTCTTTCTTCATACCAATATTCACTCGGCCGTATTTCCCTTATCGTTCCGGTACGAATCAATTCTTCAAAATACTTACTCGTATACGGAAGCATCTCAGTATCAAGTTCACAAATATCCGGAAGAAAGGCCTGACCGTAAAAAGTATGTAAACCTGCTTTATGCAGCATAAAATGATTTATTGTTGCATCGGAATAGCCTAAAAATATTTTTTTATTATTTTCAACAGCTTTTTTAAGCTCATCGTTTTCAAAAAGATACGGTAAAAGACGGTATGTATCATCTCCGCCTATCGCACATAAAATCATATCTACGGATTTATCGTTCAAAGCATTTAACAAATCCTTTGCCCTTGATTCAGGGTGCTCGGACAAATACGTGATTCCTTTTAAGGCATTTTCAGTAGTAACGACTTCAAGACCGTAATCATGGAGCCTTTTCATCCCAATCTTTACTTCATGCCGAACAAACGGTTCTCCGAGAATTCCGCTTGAAAGACTTATTATTGCTACCTTTTTTATCAATTTTACCTCCGGTGCTCCGGTGCGGGCGTCCACTATCAATTGCTTGTGCCACAGCGCGGCTTGACCATGTGTCGGTTACAAATCTCATGTTATACGATTTTTATCTATAAACTCAAATACATCCGGCAAAGCAAAATCATAAACATCTCTTATATCGACACCATAATATGATTTTACCTTTTCTATGATTCCTTTTTTTATTCTTTCTTGTCATCATCAACATCACAATAGAAGAATTCCAGATATGTTTCATCAGAAAAAAATCCTTTGTAAAAATCCATACCAAGAATTTTATCAAAAAATTCTACTGCAAAACATTCATTTTTTAGAATTTTCTCATCTGATGCAAATTCCAATCTTTTTCTTTCCCATGGTTTTGGTAAATATTCATTATTTTTTTTGTATAAATCGAACTTTTCAGAAAGTTTTCCAAATGCTTCTTTGAAATTTTTACCGTATCCAACCATTCCGGTCCAAAAGAGGATTCGCACACCAAATTTTATATTTTCTTGCTGAGCATTCTTATTTTTATAATAAAACACCGGATAATCAGATATTTTTAATGAATTATGTTTTCTTTTATTTATTAATGTAAATGGAATTATTAAATTTTTTAAAACCATAAAATTATTTTTATCCTCATCTATATTTTTAAAAGCTACGCTTCAATTTTAAATACTTCGATATTTGGAAAATCTTTTACATCATAATACGGTTTTTCATTTTCCCATAATTGATGAAATCTTACTATAATACGATCGTTAAAATCACAATCCAAATAGACATAAAAATTTTTATTTGGAAAACTTGTTTTTAAATTTTCAATTAAATTTTTCGTAATTAATTTTGCAGAAGTTATGGCTATATGTTGAGCACGTTTTTTAACTTTACCGCAAATATGAATATGATTTTCATAGGCCTCTAATTGTGTTTTATCAGATACTTTATCCAATAAATTTATCATTGAATCTTGAGTTTTTAAAAATATATATTCATTCTTTTCAGAATCCATTGCTGTATAAAATTTCGGGAAGAGAATATCTTGTAATTCGATAATAGTCTTAAAACAATTCATATCTTTTTATAAAGCCTCGCACCCAAAAGTGGTCGCCATAACTTCCGCTTAACCTGCAACAAGGCTTGTCCGCAATGTCAGCATTGAAGCAGGTGTTAGAACACATCTTCTTTAAATGGATTTATTACCATTACTCCACGATATGTCTGTCCCGGATTTAAATCTTCGGAAATAATAAATTCACATTTTGCTTTCTCTGCAGCAGCTATTATCAATGAATCCCAAAATGATAATTGTGAAATGACACTGATATCTATTGCTTGTTCTATCAGTTCCAAATCATTTTGAACAATTTCAATATTACAAAAATTGTGTATAATATTTTTGACAATTATTCGATCCGCCTTCAATTTAGTTGTTGCAACTACATAGAATTCTTTAAGTACTTGTGTTGATATTACCGGCTGATGAAAATCTACGACTTTCTCCATTATTTCCCGAGCTTTAGTCTGCTTATATGAATCTGTTGAGTTAAGTGTATAAACAAGTATATTGGTATCAATAAATACTTTAGACACGATATAATTCTTCCCTTGTCCATTTCTCATTGCCTGATGTTGCATTTAATGTGTCCATAAGTGAAAAAGTATCATGAAGCCAGTAATCTTTATTGGTCACAACCGTTTGCTCGACAAGTTTTCTTACAAGAGAATTGAATGAGATATTATGATTCCTGGCGTATTCTCGGCCTGCCTGTAAAACAGTTTCATCAATTGATAGAGTTATATTTTTCATAAACACTCCTTGCTAACACAGTTTAAGTGCGCACATTGATAAAGTCAAGAGAAAATAGATAAAAAACAGATTTTTAAATTAAGATTAATGGTTATTCGTTTATTTTCTAATCTGTAAGAAAATACTTTTTAATTTCCCAAAAAGTTACAATTTTCATAGATTTCCCTCCAAAACATCGCACCCCGCAAGTACCGCGTGCGCCGCACGCCGACGGCGGGTGCCGTTCAAACACCCGCGCGAACGGCAAGCTTTATTTTCCTTTACGCGATTTTCCCGTGTCTTTTTTTACGGCGGGCTTTTTCGCCTTCACTGCGCCCTTTTTCGAAGCGGACGATTTCCCGCCGCTTTGTTTTGCAGGTGATTTCCCGCGCCGGCTTGTATCCTTTTTTGCCGCCGACGACTTTCCGCCGTCAGCGTTTCTTGAGGATTTTTTCGCCGGCGATTTTTTTTCGGCCGTTTTGACTGTACCGCTTTTTACCGCGCGTTCCGCCCGAATACTTTTTTTCGTCGCGCTTTTTTTCACCGCACTCTTTTTCACGGCCGGCGTCGCGGAAAACGATGCCGCCTTTCCGTTTCCGGAAAACGCGTGCTGCATCACTTCTTCGGCGCGAGTTACGGGTATAAACGTAATACCCGCCTTTACGTGATCGGGAATATCGGAGAGATCGCGCACGTTCGCTTTCGGAATCAAAATCGTTTTGATGCCGTTCCGCCTGGCCGCGACGGTCTTTTCCCTGAGACCTCCGATCGGCAAAACCTGCCCCGTAAGCGAAAGCTCGCCCGTCATCGCAAGATGCCCCTTAATAATTTTTCCGGTGAGCAGCGACATAAATGCCGTCGCCATCGTAATGCCGGCGGAAGGTCCGTCTTTTTTGACCGCGCCTTCGGGAATATGCAAGTGAATTATATTCTTTTCAAACCACTCTTCGCTCTTTAATTTTTTCGAAAGCACTTGCTCTTTTACCCAATTGATCGCGATCTGCGCGCTCTCCTTCATCACGTCGCCCATTTGGCCGGTAAGCTGCAGTCCGCCCTTTGCGCTCGGATACGCGATGCTTTCGATGAGCAGCGTGTCCCCTCCCATACTCGTCCACGCCAAACCGATCGCCGTTCCCGCGACGTCCGCCTTTTTGATTTCGCTTTCGTCGAAGACGGGTTTGCCGAGGTATTTGTCAAGGGCTTTCACATCGATCGTATATTTTTTCGTTCTGTCGACGAAATCGGCGGCGGACACCTTTTCGCTTTCGCGTTTTGCGGCTACGAGCTTATCGATTTCCGCCTGCGTGAGGTTTTTATTTTTCTTTACAAGCAGATCGATGTCGTCCTGCGAAAGCTTCCAACGGGACTCCACGAGCGAATCGATTTCCGCCTGCGTCAAATCGCGGTTCGCTTTGACGAGTTTGTCGATTTCCGCCTGCGTGAGGATACGCTCGCCCTGTGCTTTTTTTACAGCGAGTTCGGCCTCCTTTTCCTTTTTCTTTTTTGCTGCCGCTGCTTCCGCTTTTTTCTCAGCTTCTTCCATGAGTTCGGTGACGATCTTACGGTGGATTTTATCGACGCTCTTTTCGTAATTGCGCACACCGGCTTCGCGCGCGTACTCTTCGGCGATCATCAAAAGAGCTTCTTTCGTATACTGCACTTGATTTTTTTCAAGTCCGTTTTTATTAAGATTTTTCGGAATGAGATAGCGCTTTGCGATTTCAATTTTTTCCTGATCGATATAGCCCGGCAGCTGAATGACTTCGGCGCGGTCGAGCAGCGGTTCGGGGATCGAATCGAGCGTGTTCGCGGTGAGGATAAAAAATATGTCGGAGATATCGAACGGCAAATCGAGATAGTTGTCGCGGAAGCCGACATTCTGTTCGGGATCGAGCACTTCGAGCAGAGCGCTCGCGGGATCTCCCTGATAGCTTTGCCCCATCTTGTCGATTTCGTCGATCATAAAGACGGGAGCTCTCGTTTTCGTCGTGCGCAAACCTTGGATGATTTTTCCGGGCAGCGCGCCGATATAAGTTCTGCGGTGCCCTTTGATCTCCGCTTCGTCGCGAAGACCGCCGACGGAAAATCGATAGAAAGGTTTGTGCATCGCATCCGCAACCGAATGCCCGATACTCGTTTTGCCTACGCCCGGAGGACCGACGAGCAGCAGTATGCTGCCCTTCGCATCCTGCTTGAGTTTACGCACCGATAAAAATTCCATGATGCGTTTTTTTACGTCGTCGAGGCCGAAGTGATCGCGCTCAAGAATTTTTTTCGCTTCGTCGAGGCTATAATTTTCCGCAGGTTTGTCGTTCCACGGAAGCTGCGTGACGAGTTCGAGGAAATTCCGCGTGCCGATGTATTCGGCGGAATTCGGATCCATGAGATTGAATTTTTCGAGTTCGTTGTCGACCGTTTCTTTTATCTCGCCTTCAAAATGAAATTCCTCCGCTTTCTTTTTAAACTTTTGATAATCGGTCGCGTTGCCTTCGGCGTCCGTGCCGAGCTCTTCCTGAATCGACTTCAGCTCTTCGCGGAGAAAATATTCGCGCTGATTTTTTTCGACACGTTCGTTGAGTTCGTTTTGGATTTTTTTCTGAACGCGTAAAAGCTCCTGCTCTTTTTTAATATAGATGAGCACTTGCTCCATGCGCCGGCGTACGTTTACCGTTTCGAGCACTTTTTGCTGATCGGCTTTATCGATATTGAGAATGGACGCAATAAAATCGGCGATTTTTCCGGGATGATCGATGTTCACCATGTTCAATCGCATCTCTTCGGAAAAGAGCGGGTTGTTTTCGGACACTTCTTTCATTTCACTCAACAGCGCGCGCGTGAGCGCTTTCACTTCAAACGTATCGTCCTCTTCGTCGTCGAGGTAATCGACTGCAGCCGCCATCGGCGTCGTCGCGTGCAGCGCTTTTCGAATGCGGAAGCGCTTGAGCGTCGAAATAAATACGTTGAGCCCGCCGTCGGGTAAATTGATTTTTTTAATAATCCGCGCGATCGTACCGACTTCGTAGAGATCGGACACCGACGGATTTTCCGTTTCGTTTTTCAGCATGACGATGCCGATATAGCCGTCGCCCGAACACACTTCTTCGATTACTTTCGTATCGTCGGAAGAGCTGATCATAAGAGGCGTAAAGATGCCCGGAAAAATCGGACGTCCCTGCAGCGGAATGAGCAAAAGCTTTACCGGAAGCGCCTGATCTGCAGGAAGGATCTCCTTTGTCGACGACGGTTTTTTTACAATTTTTTTATCCGCCGGCGCGTCGGAAGCCGCTTTTTTGTTGTTAAAAGCCTTATCCAGTTCAGACTGTGAAATCGATACGTTTGAATCGTTATTGTCAATATCTTTCTTTGCCATAGAACAAATATACTCCCTAAATATGAAATAGTCTACGCCGGAAATTATATTCTTATCCGTTCCGGAAATTTATCGATTTTTTTTCTTCGAAGCATCGTGCGGCAAAAATCGTGCCTGCGGCAAATGTCTGTGTCCGATTTGAAACAGCAGCTGCACCGTTTTGATGATATTGTCGCGCGACGGACCGTCGAGCTTTGCAAACGCGCCGACGATCTTTGCGGAATTCTGCCACCAGTTTTTTTCGAGTTCCGAATTCGTCTTTGCGTCGGTCGCCTCAAGCACTTTAAAAAGCGTAGTGACAAAACGCGAACGCTCGGCATCGGGCAATTCGAGGAACCACGCGTTGAACGTGTCGTGAAACCATTTGCTTGCAGGATCGAATCCCGAAAGCGAAACGAAACCGTCTTTCGTCAAATGCCACGAAAACGGATCATGCTGCATAATGCCCGACTGCTCGCTTTCGACGACGGTGTACGAGCCTGCGTGCGAAAAGAGCATGCCGACGATGGAAAGCTGCGGATAAAACGAACGTATTTTCGGTACGAGTTCGCGGAATTCGGACGAGGCGACGGTCTCTTTGCGGAAGCCGGGACCGTCGTTATTGTATACGCAGGAAATGCGTTTTTTGAATTTACGATCGACGTTTGCGGCGGCATAGATTGAAAGGTTTCCGCCTTTCGAATGCCCGCCTGCACGGAAACGAATACGTATCGATGTCATCGCTTCGGTCAAATAGCACAGCGCATCGATTTGAGCCGGCACGGTTTTGAGGACGCCCATATTGAAATCCTCTTTCCAGCCGATTATCGTATCGTCGGTACCGCGGAACGCGACAAAGGCGTACTTATCGCCGGTCAAAAAAGTCATAGCGGAAAACTGCTCTTCTTTTTTCGGATCGAAGCGCGCCGTATAGCCGCAGACTTTTACATCCCCGAAACGCCGCGAAAAAGCGGCGGCGAACAAAAGATCCGCCGTGAGAGAATTGATCATAGCGCCGACTTTGCGCCGCGCCGAAAAATCCTTCGCGTTTCGAAACCGCTCGGCTGCATCCTTCAGCGTTACGCATTCTTTAAAACTTTCACTTACGATGCCGCCGAAATCGAGATATGAAATCTGACACAGGATGAGCGAATCGATATCGTTGAACGGAACGACGGAAAACGGCAAGTCGCCGCGCCACGCAATATAGTCGATGATATTTGCCATACAACCTCACTATTCTCGCTTGATGGCAAGGTCACCGAAAACTATATATTTCTCAAAAAACGTCATCGTAAAAAACGGCTGCACTCCCGGCAGCACCCCTGCCGTTCACCGCGACTGACCGTGAGCGGAATCGGACTGCGCAATCTTTTTGACAAAAGATTGCTTGCCATCGATCAGAGCGGTTCGGCGGCAGTTCCGCTGCCTCGCGTTCCGCCTTTTTTTATGTATCGCTTCTTTTGTGAGTATACACTTCCGGTGTCCTTGCCCTAATTCTCACTTGTATATTTAATTATAGCAGAAAATTATATCTTATGGTATAATCTATGTGTATATTTATAACAGATCCCCGTCGGGGAAAATCGGAATTGCACAGAGGAGCATAGAGATATGGAACAATACGATTCGATCGGCACACGTGCGGTAGAAAACGAAAAACGCAAATTTCTTACACGCACGTACGGATGGATGGCGCTCGCGCTCGTCATCAGCGCGGCAAGCGCATATATTACGGCGGGAAACACAGCGCTGCTGAAGCTCCTGTTCGGAGGAAGCGGCATCGGCTTTTGGGTCGTCGCGATCGGAGAAATAGCGCTCGTGTGGTGGCTTTCGGCGTCCATCCGAAAAATCTCTCCCGCTGCGGCATCGGTCGCGTTTATCGTTTATTCGGCGCTGAACGGTTTGACCCTTTCATCTATCTTTCTCGTCTACACGGGCACGGCGATAACCTATACCTTTCTCGCAGCCGCGGGAATGTTCGGCGGTATGTGTCTCTACGGTGCGGTGACGAAGCAAAACCTCAATTCTTTCGGCCGCTATCTGATAATGGCGCTGTGGGGTATCATCATCGCTTCGCTCATCAATTTATTTTTGCGCTCGTCGGGCTTTTCGTGGCTCATTTCGCTCATCATCGTCGTCGTGTTCGTCGGGCTCACCGCATACGATTCGCAAAAGATTTTAAGGGCGGCGGAGTATTCTGACGGATCGGATACGTTCAAAAAAGCGTCGATCATCGGCGCGCTCGAACTCTATCTCGATTTTATCAATATCTTCCTCGCCCTCCTGCGCCTCTTCGGACGCAGACGGTAAAACACATACGGAAAGAAGTTTTAAGATAATAAGCTCCGCGCGGTTTGCGCCGGATATTAAACGCAAAAAACGCCCGCAATCGGACAGCCGATGCGCGGGCGCTTTATTTTACAGGCGGTGCTTATTCCACCGTTTTCGGAATTATTAAATTCAAGATGATACCGACAACGGTCGAGAGCGCGACTCCGCCCAAACTGAACACGAAATCGCTTCCGACGGTAAACTGCAAAATGCCGCCGCCGATACCGATAACCATGACGACCGATGAAATGGTCAGATTACGTTTATCTTTGTAATCGACGCCTTCTTCGACGAGCGTACGCAAACCGCTGGATGCGATAAGTCCGTACAAAAGCATCGAAACGCCGCCGAGTACGGGACCGGGAATCGTTTGGATGACGGCGCCGAATTTTTGACAAAAAGACAGCACAAAGGCGATGACCGCAGCTCCTCCGATAACCCACACGCTGTACACTTTCGTAATCGCCATAACGCCGATGTTTTCTCCGTACGTCGTGTTCGGCGGCCCGCCCCACACGGCAGCCCACGCGGTCGCAAGACCGTCGCCGACGAGCGTGCGGTGCAAACCGGGATCTTTCAAAAAATCTTTTCCGACGACGCGCGAAGTCGTCAGCGTGTCGCCCAAGTGTTCACAGATCGTAGCAAGCGAGACGATCACAAAGGTGAGAGATGCGACGAAATTGAACTTAGGCGCGAGCCAAAAATACTTTCCCGCCGCGTCGGTTTGTAAAAACGGAAGGGCAAACCATTTCGCTTCGCGCACGACGGAAAAATCGATAACGCGGTATGCGGGGAAAACGGCTCCCATAACGAGAGCAAAGAGATAGCCGCCGACAAGACCTATCAATATCGAAATCGTGTTGAAAAAACCTTTCAAAAAAATCGTCGCGACGATCGCGATGCCGAGCGTTACGACGGCGATGCTCAGATACACAAGCGAATAATCCTGCATCGCACCGCTCGATCCGACGTACATCGCTTCTTTGATCGCCGTCGGTGCAAGATTCATACCGATGACGACGATAACCGAGCCGATAACGACCGGAGGAAGCGCTTTATCGATCCAGCCTTTGCCCGTAAATTTAATAATCAATGCGACGACGCAGTAAAAGATTCCCGCGCAGATCGCGCCTCCCATCGCATAGGCCGCGCCGTACTGCTCGCCGATACCGATGAGCGCCGGAATAAACGCGAACGACGATCCCAAAAATGCCGGCACTTTCGCTCCCGTAATAAGGATATAGATAAGCGTTCCGGTGCCCGCGGTAAAAAGTGCCGTCGACGGACTCAAACCCGTCAAAAGCGGCACGAGGATCGTCGCCCCGAACATGGCGAATACGTGCTGAAAACTCAACGGGATCCACTGCGCGAGCGGCGGTTTGTCGTGAGGTCCTAAAATTTTCGATGAATTCATAAAGAAACTCCCATAAAAACTTTTGCAGAAAGTTGCAACTTTCGAAAAAGTTTTTAGTCGTGCGCGTAAGCGCACACGTCAGATAATCGAGTTTGCAAAATAAAGTGTATCATATTCATATGTCTATTATCGAAACAATACGCATGCACATCTTCTGCAAACATCCGCGCAAACTCGAGATAAAAAGCGACGGCGATATTTCAGACGGCGCTTTTTATCATGTCTCCTGTGTGATACGAATCGGCACAGTATAGCATAAGCGTTTTTTTTTGAAAAGAACGCGGTTATTTTTCAATCGATTTTTGAAATTTTTATTAATTTATTTTATAAGGAGAAAGACTTCCCTTCGCGCGCACTCCCTTGCACGCTTTGCGGGCAGCGGGCCTTTATCGTTTCGCGAAAAAAAATCAAACGCAGTCTCTCGTCAGCGTATCGCAACGTTTTCAAAGCCGAGCGCGATCATCGACGCGCGAAGGACGGCCTGTGCCTGCGCATCCGCGTCATCCAAAAGACCTTCGGCGACAAGACGTTCCGCGGCGGCAGCTCTGCTCTCTTCGATCCCGTCGAAGATTTCTTTCATCGTGATGGGCACGAAGATGCTGCGCTTTTCATCGAAGATTTCCTGCGACGCGATTTCGTTTCCGAGGAGTTCGGATTTCGGAAGCGTAAGCGAAACGGATTTTCCGTCTTTCGAAACGGTCGAAGCGATCTTTGAAACGTCGGCAATACCCGCCCGCGCTATACCTGAATATTTGACGATGCTGTAACTTTTTGCGACGCCGAGCGCACCGCTTTTTTTTATGCTCACGATTTCGCTGTATCGCAGTTTTACCGTAACGAGTTCGCGGCACAGCACGAGCTGCCGTTCGATCCTCATATATTTTTTTGCAAGTTTTATTTCAGTGATTTTTTTCCTGCCGAAATACACGCCCGCTCCGAGTGCGCACAAAAGAAGCGCGGCAAGGACGATTTTCAACAAAAGGTACCGTAGGGGAAGCTGAGCCGCTTTAATAATTTTTTTGCCCGTTTCGCCCGCCTTCGTCTTTTTCGTTTCTACCGATAAGTTCTTTTTTTCCATAACAATCTCCCATAAAAACGTTTGCACGAACTTGCCGCACTGCATCTTTGATTATACCATCGGTTATTGTTTTGGAAAACATATTTTCCGCCCGAAGCGTTCCGCGAAGCCATGCTCGAACAGCGGCAAAGACTCCCGAACGGCATTCGATTGCAACGCCGGCACGGGGTTTCCAAAGGGGTTTCCCCTTTGGCAGTACGGGGAAAAAGGATGGGGTCGCAGGGGCAGGAAGAAACCCCTGCCCTGAACGGGGGTGTCGTCCTGCCCCTGCAATTATTTCGAGTTGATTTATCCCGGCCTTTCGGCTATAGTTTTAAATATATGGAAAAATTAAAACTGCTCCTTCCCAAAGGAAGAATTTACGAAAACGTTGTCGGCCTCTTAAACGGCGCGGGTATCAAAGTAGATTTGCCCGAACGCGCGTACCGCCCCATCGTCAATCAAAGCGATTTGGAAGCGAAAGTGATGAAACCGCAAAATATCGGCAAACTGCTCGAGCTGGGTTCTCACGATGCGGGCTTTACCGGCCGCGACTGGATCGAAGAGACGAAAGCCGATGTCGAAGAAATAATGGATTTGGGTTTCGACAAAGTGCGCATCGTCGCGGCAGTGCCGAATGCGCTCGACGATCACACGCTTCAAACGAAGAAAGTCGTCGTCGCAACCGAATACGAACAGATTGCGCGCAAGTGGCTCGAAAGCAAAAAAATCGACAGTATCATCGTGCGGACGTACGGTGCGACCGAAGTGTTCCCGCCCGACGACGCCGATATGATCATCGACAATACGGCGACGGGGCGCACGCTGCAGGAAAACGGACTCCGTATCGTCGATACGATTTTGAAAAGTTCGACGTGTTTTTTCGCATCGAAGGCGGCGCTCGCCGATCCGCAAAAAAAACAAAAGATCGCCGAACTGAAAATGCTTTTCGAAGCGGTGCTCAATGCGCGCAATAAGGTGATGCTCGAAATGAACTGTCCGAAAGACATCTTCGACACGCTTATCAAAGAGATCCCCGCGATGAAAAGCCCGACCGTTTCTCCGCTGTACGGAGACGACGGCTATGCGGTCAAAATTGCAGTCGATAAATCCGAAGTACCGCTCCTTTTGCCGAAGCTGAAAAAACTCGGAGCGGCCGATATCCTCGAATACGAACTTCGGAAAGTGCTGGCATAAATCAACAGGCCGAACGGCGGGTTGTGAAAATAATAATTAATAAATCACGGAGCGTGTTATGGCGGGACGAATCGCATCGATAGAACGGAACACGGACGAAACGCGGATATCGCTTACCCTCGGCCTCGACGGAAGCGGAAAATATACGGTAGAAAATCCGATAGGATTTTTCGATCATATGTTGCGCTCTTTTTGCAAACACGGTCTCTTCGATTTGAGCGGCACGCTTTCAGGCGATTTGAACGTTGACCAGCATCACCTCATCGAAGATACGGGTATCGTACTCGGAAGCTGCTTTGCGAAAGCGCTCGGCGATTGTGCGGGTATTTCCCGTTCGGGATTTTTTATCTACCCGATGGACGAAACGCTTTCGCGTGCCGCAGTCGATTTCGGCGGACGTTCCTACCTCGTCTTCGACGGAAAAATTTCGGGCATCCCCCTCGTGTCGCTCGGCGACGACGAAAAAGAAGCGAGCTTTCAAACCGACTGCGTTGAAGATTTTTGGCAAGGCTTTGTCGGAGGCGCCAAATGCAATCTGCATTTGGACACGCTCCGCGGCAGAAGCGATCACCACAAAATCGAAGCGATGTTTAAAGCCGCTTCCCGCGCCATACGGAACGCCGTCGAACTCGACGTTCGAAGGTGCGGGGAAATTCCTTCGACGAAAGGCGTCATCGTCTGACGATTTGTTTGCCTTGCGATAAAAAACTCCCGCATCGATCGTCGATATCGAAAAGCTTCTATATTATTTCAGACTGCCGAGTCGATGTTCGGCATCACAAAGGCGATGCTCGGCATATAGCGTGAACGCCTATATTCCGATCACGTTCGCGCCCTGTGTTCGATGCGTACTGCATCGTCTTCGACCACTATCGCTTCATCGTTGGCGATCGCAAGCAAATCGAGCGAAGCCGAATATTCGTCGATTATTTTTTTCGCCGCTTTTTTAAATGGAAAATTCCGGACGTGCGGTACCGTATAAAAATCCGTCAAACCCAGCGCATCGAAATTCGTCAATTCGGGCGCTTTGGCGCTTGAGTCCATCGCTTTTACATATTCGATGTTTTTCGCCGCGACGATCGATCCTGCCGATTCTCCGATGTAAAGCTTTCCGTCTTGTACCGCGCGAACGATGGCGGCGTCGGCTCCCGTCCGTTTCAATTCCTGCAATAAAAAAAACGTATTGCCGCCGGAAACGTAAATGCAATCGTTTGCAGCGATCCTGCGGCGGATCTCATCGGGATTTTCCGACGATATGTCCAAGACATCGACGATCATACCCAAGCGTTCAAGCGCTTCTTTTCCCGCTTTTACATAAAACGTAACTTTTTCTACGGTACTCGCGGTCGGTATAAACGATACCGTTTTTCCCGTAAGTTCTTTTTCAAAAAGCGGCAGCAGGTCTGCAACGTCGACAAAAGATGAAGATAAAAACAATTTTTTCATACGATGATCACACTCCTCTGTATTTTATCATACGATCGCAGTATACTGCAAAAAGGTGTCATATTACGGCACCTTTAAAAATTTTGTTACAGGAAGGTTTGCCATGAACAAATCGGAACGCCTGCACAATATGATGCTCTTTTTAAATGATAAAAATTCGTTTCACCTCGCCGACATAATGCGTCGCTACGGCATATCGAAAAGTACGGCGCTCCGCGACACAGCTTCTCTCGAACACATCGGCATGCCGATATATGCCGAACACGGCAGAAACGGTGCTTACCGCATACTGCAAAACAAGCTCTTGTCTCCGATCCTTTTTACGCTCGACGAAGTGTTCGCCCTTTATTTTTCCATGTGCACGCTTCAAGCATACGAAACGACGCCCTTTCATCTGAGCGTCGATAAGCTGAAAGAAAAATTCGAAAAATGCCTTGCACCCGAAAAGATACGGATGTTGCGCCGCATGGAAAAAGTTTTTACATTCGGCGCTGTGCGCCACAATCATCGCTGCCGCTTTTTACGCGAGGTTTTACGATCCGCCGTCGAAGGGCGGGTATGTTCCGTCAGCTACGCGAAAGACGGCATAAAAACCGCATACGTCGTTCAATTTTTCGACATATCGGCTTCGTACGGTCAGTGGTATGCGACCGGTTACGATTTCGAAACGAAAAAGCCTCGTGTGTTCCGCTGCGATAAAATTATGTCGCTCGTACCGAACGGTCGACGAAAAGCGAAGCCTCTTTCACAATTTATAAAAAACGCCGATGCGCTGTACAAAACTCAAGGTGCCGTCGAATTCGAAGTTGCCGTATCGGAAAATGGAGCCGATCTCTTTTATAAAGAACACTATCCGTCGATGAAGCTGTATGCGGAACACGGCGCCTATATCGTCAAAGGATTTTATAACAAGGGCGAAGAAGCGTTTATCGCGCAGTATTTTATCGGTTACGGGGAAAACGTTTTGTCGGTAAAACCGGCTGCATTAAAAAAACTCATCGCCGCGCGGCTGAAAAGCCTCTCACGTCGGTATACATAAAAGTAAAACGCAGTGAACACAAAGTAAACGGTACGGCGGACGCTTTTTTCGCAGATGTATTTTTCTTGACATTGCAATAAAACCGTGCGACAATTATACCGATGAGAGAAACTTTCATCTCAACCTTTTCTCTGTACGATTTTTTATCCGCCTGTGTATATATATATCCTATCGGTGACGAACAGGCGTTTGCGTATGCGACAAAAAATTTTTTCAAAAAACGAAGTGAGTTTTGCTTATCGGTTTTCTGTAAAATTTTTTGGAGGTAATTATGAGTGTATCCGTAAACGGACGAAAAATCGTCGGACTGCAGAAAAAAGCAGCGATAATGCTGGTCGCTTTTTCCGCTGCATCCGCTCTCTTTGCAGCGCCGCCGAAACAAAAAGTGATCCTCGACACCGATATGGTCGAATGTTTCGACGACGGCATCGCCATGCTGGTGCTCGAAAAAAGCCCGAATATCGATTTGCTCGGCGTAACGATAGTCGCAGGCAATACGTCCATGCCGCACGGCACGGCAAGCGGCGCAAAGCAGTTGGAGATCGTACATTCGAAAACACCGATCTATCAGGGCAGCAGAAAAGGGATCCGCCAATATCGCTGCGACGAAGAATTTTTAAAAGCCGAAGAAGCTTTCGCGCCGGTAGTCTCATGGGCGGGCTATTTCCGCACTTACCGCGATCCGAAAAAATACAAAGGCGTGTTGTTCGATCCTATGGCGGATTGGAAAGATGCCTACACGGCAAAGTACGGTTCCAAACCGACCTACAAATATGTCTACGGTCCCGATTCTCCCGACAAAAACGGCAATAAAGATGCCGTCGACTTTATCGTCGAGCAGGTCAATAAATATCCGGGCGAAATAGTGATCGCCGCCATCGGCCCTCTCACGAATATCGCACGGGCGATCATGCGCGATCCCGCTCTCCCTTCGAAAGTAAAAGAGATAGTGTATATGGGAGGAGCGTTTTACATTCCGGGTAATTCCTCCGCAGCCGCCGAGTTCAACTGGTGGGCGGATCCCGACGCGGCAAAGATATGTATCCGCGCCGTATGGGGCGATACCAAGTCCGAATCTTACAAAGCGTACGGCAACCAAATGATCAGCGGGCTTGAAGCGAACGAACACACGCACGGTATGCCGCAGGCCGTTTTCGACAAAGTCGTCGAAACGACGTATCCGGGACTGCGCGAACTGTTTATTAAAAACTATAACAAAACCGCTCCGAATAATATTTGGGATGTGCTCGCGATCGGCTATATAATCGATCCTTCTATCGTTCTTTCGTGGAACGACGATCCCGTTTCGCCGGATGGAAAACCGCAAAAGATTTACGGCGTCTATGTCGATGTCGACGCGGAAGAAGGACCGAACTACGGCCGCTCCCTCGCCTATCGCAGAGATAAGGGGCCGATCGGAACGCAAAAAGCCGCGATCCAGAATTTTATCGACGAAGATACGTTCTGGAATAAAATCGTATATCCGCTGCTGAAAGATCCCGCAAAAAAATAAAAGCGGTATCTCCGGATAATCACAGCCGATACGTGTATATTGTTGTTGTGGATTTTGAAAATTAATAATTGTCCAGGAGGTACGATAAAAAGCGCCGTCTGAAATATCGCCGACACTTTTTATCTCGAGTTTGCTTGGATGTTTGCAGAAGACGTGTATACGTGTTATTTCGATAAAAATCGCATGAATACGATACGTTTTGTTTTGCAAACTCGACTATTGAACGTGTGCGCACACGCGCACGGCTAAAAACTTTTTCGGAAATTCATATTTCCTGCAAAAGTTTTTATGGGAGGCAAAAAGATGAAGAAAACATTGGTATGTGTAACGGCGGCAATGATCGCCGTAAGCGGAGCATTTGCCGGCGGCGCAACGGACGGGAAAGCCGGCGGAAAACCGCAAGTCGGCCTCGTGATGAAGTCGTTGGCAAACGAATACTTCAAAACGATGGAAGAAGGCGCAAAAGCGTACGAACGGAAAAACGGTACGTTCGCACTGACAAGTGTCGGAATGAACAGCGAAACGGATATCGATACGCAGATAAACGCGATCGATAACTTTATCAGCAGAGGCGTCGACCTTTTAGTCATCGCTCCTGCAGACAGCACGGGTCTCGTCGCATCCGTAAAAAAAGCGGTCGATGCGGGAATCACCGTCGTAAACATCGATGTAAAACTCGACGTCGGTGCATTGAAAAAAGCGGGCTTGCCCGAAGACTTCCTGTTCGTCGGTCCCGATAACGCGGACGGTGCGGAACTCGCAGGAAATGCACTCGGCGAAAAGCTCGGCAAGGGCGGCAAAGTGTTTATCATCGAAGGTAATCCCGGCGCCGACAACGCGACGCAGCGGAAAAACGGATTTTTACGATCGGTAAAAAAATACGGTCTCAATCTGCTTGCATCGAATACGGCACATTGGGAAACGGAAGAAGCGAACAGCGTAATGACGAATCTGCTTTTGCGCTATCCCGACGTACAGGGCGTCATGTGCGCAAACGATTCGATGGTGCTCGGTGTTGTTAAAGCGCTCGATGCAGCCGGCAGGAAAGACGTACAAGTCGTCGGATTCGACAATATCGCAGCGGTACAGGACTTGATCAAGCAGGGAAAGGTACTCGCGACGGTCGATCAGTTCGGACCGGATCAAGCGGCTATGGGCATTCAAACCGGTTTGGATATTCTCGGCGGCAAAAAACTCTCCGGTTGGCAAAAGACGCCGGTTAAACTGGTAACGAAAGAAACGTTAAAATAACTCTGAGAAATGTATGCGGCTGTCCAAAAACTGCAAGCCTATCGGCTTGTTCTGTAAGGAAATTATTTTAAGAAGTTCGCTAACGCGAACAACGAATCGGTTTTTGGACAGCTTCCTTGATTTACTATGCGGATATATCGGTACGCATACGCGTACTAAAAGGATTTTTCATGCCGGATACTATTTTTGAATTCCGAAATGTAACAAAAAAATTCCCGGGCGTCGTTGCGCTCAATTCAATACATCTCGAAATCGAACGCGGAGAAATCCACATACTCGTCGGGGAAAACGGAGCGGGAAAAAGCACGTTGATAAAATTGCTGTGCGGCATATTCAAAGCGGACGGAGGCAGCATTTTATATAACGGCGAACCGTATGCGCCGCAAAAACCGCTCGATGCCATCAACGCGGGCGTCAGCTGCGTCTATCAGGAATTCAATCTTTTGGAATATATGTCCGTAGCGGAAAATATTTTTTTTCAAAAACTGCCGCAGCACCGCGGTATCGTCGACTATAGAGCGCTGTACGCGGACACGAAAAAACTGCTCGCGGAAGTCGGCTTACCCGATTTATCTCCGAAGACGAATGTGGAAGTGCTCGGTATCGCGCAAAAACAGCTCGTAGAAATCGCAAAAGCCGTTTCGCGAAAATGCCGCGTCCTCATCTTGGACGAACCGACGGCGACGCTCACTCCGCCGGAAATCGAAAAGCTGTTCGCGATTATCGGCAAGCTGAAACAACAGGGCGTCACGATCATCTACATATCGCATCGGCTGCAGGAAATCAAGCAGATCGGAGACCGGCTTTCCGTTTTGCGGAACGGAAACTACATCGGAACGTGGAATGTAAAAGATCTTTCGGTCGATGAGATCGTTTCGAAAATGGTCGGCCGCGATATCGATTCGAATTATCCGTTCCTTACCGATTCTCCCGTCGGAAACGAAATGATGCGGGTACGGGATTTAAAAAATTCCACGAGTCCGGAAGGCGTATCGTTCAGCGTGCGAAAAGGGGAAATTCTCGGAGTCGCAGGTCTTATCGGCTCGGGGCGTACCGAAGCGATGCGCGGTATCTTCGGTGCGGATCCGATACAAAGCGGTTCGATCGTACTCGAAGGAAAAACGCTGCATATCAAAAGCCCCGAAGACGCCGTAAAAGAAGGCATCTGTCTTTTGACGGAAGATCGAAAAAAACAGGGGCTCGTGCTGCCGCTTTCCTGCTCGAACAATATCGTCCTCACCGATTTAAAGCAGGTTTCGAAACGGGGAAAATTAATAAAATCGAAAGAAAAAGATGTTTCACAGGGACTCGTCGACGACTTGGCGATCAAAATATCGAGTCTCGCGCAGGCGGCGGGTAATCTGTCCGGCGGCAATCAGCAAAAAGTCGTCATAGCGAAATGGCTTTTACGCAAACCCCGCGTCATCATTTTAGATGAACCGACGCGCGGCATCGACGTAAATGCAAAGCATGAAATATATCTGCTGCTTTGGAAAATGGCAAAAGAGGGAGCCGCCATTATATTCGTGAGTTCCGACATCCCCGAACTTTTGGGAATCTGTCATCGGATTGCGGTCTTTTCCAAGGGAAAGATTACGGGTATCGTTTCGCGCGAAGATTTCAGTCAGGAAAAAATTTTGTCGTTGGCATATCAGGAATATTTGAAATAAGAGGTACTTGTCATGCAGGAAAATCAGCCGATAAAAAAAAGCAATACGTCTGCAAAAATAACGTACATCATGCTGCAGGAAGGCGGCATCGGGGCAGTGCTTTTGGTTTTGTGTGTCATCTTTGCGTTCGTTGCGCCCAAATTCGGATCGATGACAAATATTTCGAACATCTTTACGCAGATAAGCATCAATACGGTGATCGCGCTCGGCATGACCTTCGTCATCCTCCTCGGAGGAATCGATTTGAGCGTCGGTTCCGTTTTAGCGCTGTGTACGATCATATCGGGGAAGATAATCGTCAGCGAAAATCTTTCTGCCGGAACGGCGATTTTTCTCAGCATCATCGCGGGGATCGGCATCGGCATGCTGTGCGGGCTCTTCAACGGCTTTATCTCTCAGCACTGGAAGATTCCCGCCTTTGTCGTAACAATGGGTATGCTGAACATCGCGCGCGGTCTCGCGCTGACGATAAGCGATTCGCGGACGATATTCGGATTTCCTGAAGCGTTCAACCGTATCGGCGCCCTCACCGTATTCAGAATCCCCATCATTTTTATCATTTCGCTGCTGCTGATATGCATCGGCTCTTTTATCCTAAATCGTACCGTCTACGGCCGCCTGCTCTACGCTATCGGAAACAACGAAGAAGCGGTACGGCTGTCCGGGCACAACGTCGATTTTTATAAAATCTCCGCATATGTGATCTGCGGCGCGACCGTCGGGATCGCATCGACGCTGTACATGATGCGCTTGAATATCGCAAGTCCGATCCTCGGCAACGGTTTTGAACTCACGGCGATCGCAGCCGTCGTCATAGGCGGGGCGAGCATGAACGGCGGAAAGGGCTCTTTAACCGGAACGCTGCTCGGCGCCTGTATTTTGGGCGTTTTAAACAACGGACTTTTGCTCATGGGGCTCGGTGACTTCGCACGGCAGATCGTAACGGGCATCATCATCGTGTTCGCCGTCGTGCTCGACACGTATCGCAGCAAAGTTATCGACAGAATCAGCAAACTGCAGTAAATATACCGCAAAAAAATCTTATTCACCCGGGGCTGTCCAAAAACCGCAAGCCTATCCGCTCCGTACGGTCAGTCCATGCGACCGGTTACGATTTCGAAACGAAAAAGCCTCACGTGTTTCGCTGCTATAAAACTATGTCGCTCACGTCGAACGGTCGACGAAAAGGGAAGCCTCGTTCACAATTTATAAAAAACGCCGATACATGCGTCAGCGGCGCTGTGAAGCGAGCCACGCGAACAGCTTTACGCCCTCATCTTCGACATCGTCGTTCAAAACGTATATCCACGACGCATGTCCGTCAAAGCGATACGGATTGCCTTTTTTGTCTTTATAGACGCCGCTTAGATCGCGGACGTCATCGTAAACGACGTAATGCAAATCTTTATGATGCAGCTTTCGCAGACGCGATACGGTCGCGCCGTCGTACTTTTCCATCTTAATTGTGTCGTCGTCTTTTGCCCGCGTAAACCACAGCGGAACTTTCGCAAGTTCGCCGAGCTGGCTGTCCGTAATTTTTTTATCGGGATACGCTTCGCACACGGGAAAAGCCGCCGCAAAAAAATCGGGATATTGCAGAAGCATATTGAGCGTCATATAACCGCCGGCCGAACAGCCGCCGACATATATGCGATCCGGGTCGATGTACGGATGCTTTGCGATACATTCGTCGATCAATCCTTTTACCGCCTCGCTGTAATATGAAACGCTTGCTGCGGGATTTTTTTTATCGGATTTGACATTCAAATCGGTTTTAAAAAAAGCATTGGCTGTTTTGAGAAACGGATTAAGTATGTTTTTAGCCGTTCCTTCAATATCGACGGGAACCCAAAGCCGCGTTCCTCCCGCACCCGCACTCGTCGATTCGAGCCACGCCGTCGGTGCTTGCGGAACGAGGACTGCCGCGCCGTTTTCGAAATACGACTGTATTTTTTGCCCCGCGAGGTTCACCGTCTTCGTGCCCAAAATCGGCATATACGGATTATTGCCGCCTTCGGCTATACCGTGAAACCAAACGATCAGCGGAATTTTTTTATCGCTTTGATCGGAATTTGTCGGCGTCCAAAACGCATAACGCAGATCCGTATCGCCTGATGTAAAACCCGATATCGTAAAGCGCGCAGCCTCAGGACATACGGCGGCATTTCGCTTTTTTATCGTAAAACCGAGTTTTTCGTTTTCAATTTTTAAACCGTAGAGCGTCCCTGTATAGAAGACGGCTTTTATAAAAGGATTTCCGGAAGATTCCTCCGGTTCAACGGAAAGTTTCAGCGTTATATGATTTCCTTCGCCCTCGATTTTATTACCCCGCGAGTCGGAAAGATACGCGTCGACAACATCGCGCTCGCCTTTTGAAAAACCGGAACCGCGCCGTGCCTGCTCTTCCGGCGCGAAAATTCTCGTAACTTCAAAATCTTTTGCTTTGACGGCATCGGCCGAAAAAGTTTTGCCGGTATTCAGTATCACCGTGTCGGCGACGGGACCCCAATCGTAGGCGCCGACGACAAGCACATATCGATTTTTTGCAGGCTCCGCAGCTTCTACAAGAACCGTAACCGAGTCCGCTTCTTCCGCAGCAAACGGAAAGAGACAAAAATGCAATAAACATACTGCAATAAAAATCTTATTCGTTTTGCTCATAAAACAAGTATATACTATTCTCATACGTACCGCTACAGCAAACGCCGCGACGGAGATGACGTATACGCAAAACAACGAAGGGACGGAAAACATTTTCCATCAATATTTTTTCCTTTTCCGTTTCATTGCAAAAATCGTTCGGAAACTATACAATAAAACGCTATGGATTTACTGAAAAAACTCGAAGACTGCAAAAAACGCTTCGACGAATTAAGCGCGCGCGTTATGGATCCCGATCTTGTTAAAGACGTCGAAAAATACAAAGACGTCATGCGCGAACACGGTCATCTCTCCGAACTCATGGAATTATACGGCGAATACAAAAAAATGCTCGACGGCATCGAAAGCGATACCGAACTGATCACGAACGAAGACGACCACGATCTGAAAGAGATGGCGAGGGAAGAGCTGAAATCGCTCGAAGAACAAAAACCGCTGCTCGAAGAAAAAATAAAATTACAACTCATTCCTCCCGATCCGCTCGACGAAAAAAACATCATCGTCGAAATACGAAACGGCGTCGGCGGAGACGAGGCGTCGCTGTTCGTCGCCGACCTCTACGAAATGTACGCGCGCTTTGCGGAAATGAAAGGCTGGAAATACGAAATCATGAATTCGACGCAGACGGAAGTGGGCGGCTATAAAGAGATTTCGTTTTCGCTTTCCGGCAAATTCGTATACGGCACGCTGAGGTGGGAAGGCGGCGTGCACCGCGTACAGCGCGTTCCCGCGACTGAAGCGCAGGGGAGAATCCACACGAGTACGGTGACGGTCGCAGTTCTTCCCGAAGCGAGCGAAACCGATATCGTCATCAAGCCGGAAGACGTGCGCATCGACGTGATGCGGGCGGGCGGACCCGGCGGACAGTGCGTCAACACGACGGATTCCGCAGTACGCCTCACGCATATTCCGACGGGGCTTGTCGTCATTCAACAGGACGAAAAAAGCCAAATCAAAAACAAAGCGAAAGCGTTTCGCGTTTTGCGCGCGCGCCTGTTCGATTTGGAAGAGAGCAAAAAACGGGCGGAGCGGGACGCGGCGCGGAAATCGATGGTCGGGAGCGGCGACAGAAGCGAACGCATCCGCACGTACAATTTTCCGCAAAACAGAGTAACCGATCACCGCATCAATTTGACGCTGTACAAACTCGATCAATTCATGCTCGGCTATATGGACGAAATGCTCGACGCGCTCAACGTGTACGCAAAAGAAGAGCAGCTGAAAGCGGACGTAAGCGAACTCGAACACGATTAGCGGATAAGAGCGCACAGCGGCGGAACGAAAACGTGACCATCAAAAACGCAAGAGACGAAGCGATAAAAAAATTAATAAATTCTCCGACGGCTCCGCTCGATGCGGACGTTCTTTTATCGCACACGATCAAGCGTTCGAAATCTTTTTTACTCGCACACCGAAACGACGATTTGACCGATGCTCAGTACGGCGCATTTATGTCCGCGATTGAGAAGCGCAAAACGGGGCTTGCAGTCGCCTATATCACGGGACACAAAGAATTCTATAAGCTCGATTTTATCGTCACACAAGACGTACTCGTTCCGAAACCCGACACCGAAACGCTCGTGGAAAAAGCGGTCGAAAGCATCAAAGAGATTGTACGAAATAAAACGACGAGTACCGGCAAAGCGGTACGGACTGTCGAAGCGTCGAAAAAGAACGCCGAAACGACGGAACAAAACGAAGGGGGACAAACCGACGATACGTTCCGCATCGCCGATATATGCACGGGAAGCGGCTGCGTCGGTATTGCGGCAGCTCGTGAATTGAACGAGTGCGGAATCTTTTGCGAGCTTACGCTTACCGACATTTCTCCCCGCGCTCTTGAAATCGCAAAGCAAAACGCGGAACGGCTTTTAACGAAAGCGCAATTCAAACGCACGGCATTCGTCTCGGGCGATCTGCTTGCCGCGCTTCCATCCGACGTACGCTTCGACGCGATACTCGCAAATCCACCTTACGTGCCGTCCGATGAAACGACGAAATTATTAAAAGACGGAAGAGGCGATCCGGCTCTCGCCCTCGACGGAGATACAGACAGCGCGCTCGGCGTACGGCAAAGCTCGGACGGGCTTGCGATCACGAGACGCCTCGCAGTGCAAGCGTACGAGCACCTCGCGCAAGGCGGCGTTTTTTTTCTCGAAAGCGGCGAATACAATGCACAAGAAGCCGCTCACCTGATGAAAAAAGCGGGCTTTGTCCGCGTCGAAACGCACTGCGATCTGTCGGGCAAGCCGCGCGTCACAACGGGAATGCGATAAGAAAAAATTAATAAGACAGCGGTTTTTACATATTATTAATTATTAAAAAAACAGCAGCTCTACGCCGCCCGAATCGACGGTATATGCAAAAATGCAATGAAGACGGATTACAGTCCTGAAAAATGCATTTATTTTCCGACGCAAAAATTGCCGAATACGCTTTCGAGTATGTCTTCCGGCGTCACTTCTCCGGTAACTTCGCCGAGAGAAGCGATCGCGTCTTCCAAATCCTGTACGACGGCATCGAGCGTATAGTCTTCGTCGGCGCTCTCAAGCGCATGGCGCACGCCTGAAAGCGCTTCTTCGACCGATTTTTTTTGTCTGGCCGAGCCGAGCCCCGCCTGCTTCCGATCCGTATCCGTCCCCGAAACAAGAGAGCGTTTTACTTCTTCGACGAGCTTTCCGATTCCGTCGCCTTTTTTTGCACTCACGGCCGCTTCCGCGCGGAGATCCGCGATCATTTTTTTCTGTTCATCGGAAAGCCGCCTCTCACCTTCGATATCGCTTTTGTTCCATACGAACACGACGGGTTCGGCACAGTCTCTCAAAAAAGCTTCGTCGTCGGAGGTAAAACCCGCCGTACTGTCGGCGAGATAGAGCACGGCGTCCGCATCTTTTGTGAGCGAACGCGCGGATTCGACGCCCTGCTTTTCGACGATATCCGCCGTCGCGCGTAAGCCCGCCGTATCGAAGAGGCGCACCGGTATGCCGCCGAAATCCGCCCAGCTTTCAAGCCAGTCGCGAGTCGTACCGGCGATGTCGGAAACGATCGCGCGTTCTTCTTTTAAAAGCGTATTGAATAAACTCGATTTGCCGGCATTCGTCCTTCCGCACAAAACGACGCGCGCTCCGTCCTGATAGAGCTTTTCGCTTTTCCACGAATCGACGAGAGACTGCAAAAAAAATATCGCCCGCTCGATGTCCGTACGGTCGAAAGAATCCGCTATCGTCTCTTCGTCTTCGGGATATTCGACGGCGACTTCGATAGACGCGAGCGTATCGACGAGCAGCTTTTTTATCGAATCGATTTCGTCGAAGAGGGAACCCGAAAGCCTTCCGGCAGCCCGGCCTCTCGATGCGTCGGTGCGGCTTTCGATGATTTCCCTCACCGCTTCCGCTTTTGTCAAATCGGTTTTTCCGTTGATGTAAGCGCGGAACGTAAACTCTCCGCGCTCGGCTTCGCGGAATCCGTTTGCAAGCAGCAATTTATTAATCGCGTTTACAACCGCAGGTCCGCCGTGGCACGATATTTCCGCCATATCTTCGCCGGTAAAACTTTTCGGAGCGCGAAAAACCGACACGAGCACTTCGTCGATTTTTTTATCTCCGTCCGAAATCCAGCCGTACACGATCGTGTTCCCTCCGGCATTCAACAATGCGTCGGAACGCGAAAACAGTTCGGCAACGAGTTCAATGCAGCCTTTTCCCGAAGTGCGCACGATGCCGAGCGCGCTCGGAGCAAGCGCCGTCGCTATAGCGGCTATAGGTTCATCAGGCGTATAGGTTCCCGACATAGGCGTCCTCAGCGCAAGCGCATAAACGGAATATAGAGAAACGGCGTATAACCTGCCGCTTCGGGATTTTTGCGCGTTTTCTCCTGATAGAGCACGCTGTCGAGAGCGGAAACCGTTTCATCGGCAAAGGGCGGCTTTACCGCGCTTCCGAACGCGGGCTTTCTGAACTTTTCATCCGCTTCGGGTGCCGTACCGATATACTTCGATTCGGCCGTCACGTCGGGAAGAATATAATCGTAGGCGCCGAGATTGTTCCAATACAGATAACCGCGGTCGACGGAATCGCGCACGCCGAAAATTTCCTTTTGAATGTATTCGCTGCCGTAATATTGCCGGTCGTAGCTCACGTTCAATCGGAACGCCTGCACCCACGGACGGATGATCGTTCTGTTCCTCGTTATCACCGATGCGCGAAACGTTCCGTAATAATAAATTCGATACGTCCGGTCCGCATAGGGCGCGCGGTTCATAAACTCCTGTTCGAAGTGATTGGGATAAAACATCGGCGAGATGACATCGACGTATTCGCCGAGCATTTCCGCATCCTGCCCCGTGCGCGTACCGCTGCGGTACCATCCGTTGGCACCGTAAATATCGATTCCGATCGGCGCATCGATATTTTCACGCGCATACGAAAGAAATGAAATGAGCGCACTCTCTTTCGTCATGCCCTTGCTTTGCCAGCGGTACGACGCGCTCTTCAAATTCAAGCCGTCCGTCGGAAAGCGGATATAATCGAATTGGATTTCATCGAAACCCCGCGCGATAAGCTCTTTTGCGACGGCGACGTTATATTCCCACACTTCTTCGGAATACGGATCGACCCAATTTTCATCGTAATACGACGCCGTCTTTTTCCCTGCCGAATCGGATCCGTCATCATAGGATTTAATGCCGACCCACGCGCTTTTCGTTTTCGAATCCCACACCGCGTACTTGCCACCCGAATACTTGGCGAGATTCCGGTCTTTAAATACGACGATGCGTGCAATGAGGTATACCTTATCCTTTTTAAACTCGGAGACAAAGTGATCGATATCGACGGCGTACTGCGATACGCGAGCTTTTTCCGCGACGAACGGATCGCGCGGCTTGTAGCGCAAAAGACCGTAATCGTCTTTCATATCGATAACGAGCGCATTCAAATTATTATTATTTATTAATTTTCTGAAATTATCGATTCCCGTCTGCTCGCTGCCGCGGTTCGGCGGCATATATACGCCTTTTTTCCGGTTCGCTTTTTCCGCGTACGGCGTGTTGATTGTGCCGGGATAGAGCATCCACAACTCTCCGAGCAAAAGACCTTCTGCAAGGCCGCTTTTGCTTTTCGGCACCCACGCCGCGTTGACGATGCCCGGAACGCATGAAAAACTCCGCTTCCAGCTTTCAAAGTTTGCAGGGATGCCGGGACTTTGCAAAGATGCGACATCGATCGAACCGAGAGATTCTATGCGCGTAAAAACGAGAACGCTTCCGACGCTCGCAATGCTTTCGATGCTGTCGGCGGGTTCCGTTCCCTGATAGATACACACGGATGTTTTTGAGTTCCAATCGAATCGATAGAGATTCGGCAAATACGACTGCGCAAAATAAATTTCGACGTACTTCGTTCCGTCAGCTTCCGTTCTAACCAGCGGATAGATATCCGAAATCTCATCGGGCGACGTGAGCGACGCGGGTATTTTAATGCCCTTGGGGACATCCTGCCACACGGCGTTTTTCGCATACGGAAATATGTACGAAAGGCCGAATATCGGATGCGATTCGAATACGACGAGCGCTCCCCCTTCCAGCGTCGCAATCGCAATCGCTTTGATGCCCGGCGTTATCTTGCTCGTCGAGCCGATCGCTTTCCACTCCTTTCCGCCGTCGCTCGTTATGTACACGTCGTTTTCGGTCGCCGTCGCCATGTTCAGCGGATTTAAGGGATCGAAAGCCAAGTCTTTGAGAATCGGAACCTGCTCCGTAAGCGTCACGGTTTTTCCGTCGTATTTTTTAATAATGAGCGGAGCGATGCCCTTGTTGCGCAATTCGAAATCGACAAGATTTTCGCTGTACACGATTCCCTTCGACGTGCGAAAATACCAGCGCTCGCCGAAATTTCCGCCCGCTTCAATACGCACGATCTGCTCGACCTTTCCGCCCGTCCACAAAGGGATCGCGGTATTCGATGACGTAATCCTATATAAACCCTTATCCGAACCTGCAAGAAATGCCGCTTCCCGCCCGGGGTCTGCGGTATCCGGCAGTTCGTAGAGCGGCTTTGCATCCTGAGCAAAACCTTTTGCCGGGGCAATACAAAAAATCGATGCGATAAAAAAAAGTAAGAGAACCATATATCGATTATCGGCAAGCCCTTCACAAATGTTTAAAAGCACCGCGGAAATGGCGCGGCGCTTTTAATTTCGAGTTTCCTCTCGAAAACTCGCGGATATACGGGTGCGCTTTCGCGCACGAATTATACTGCTCCTAAATCTGAAGATTTACTCGCTGTATAATTTTAAGGAAAGTTTAAAAGCACCGCGGAAATGGCGCGGCGCTTTTAATTTCGAGTTTCCTCTCGAAAACTCGCGGATATACGCGTGCGCTTTCGCGCACAAATTATACAGCTCCTAAATCTGAAGATTTACTCGCTGTATAATTTTAAGGAAGGTTTGAGACAGCCCTTTTTTAAAATACCGCCGCTTCTTCTTCCATTTCTTCGAATTCTTCCGCCGATGCCGCCGTCGCCTCCGCTATGCCTGCAAGCTCCGCATTCGAATCGGCTCTTTGTCCGACTTGCGGTTTGAATTCGATATGCTCGGCTATGATCGTAACGCGGCTCGCATTTTTTCCGTCCGCTCCTTTCCAGCGGCTTTGCTTCAGCCTGCCCACGACGCGCAGCCCCCTTCCTTTTGTAACGCGTTTTTCGCAGTATTCCGCCATTTTGCCGAACGCTTCCACATCGAAATACGAAACTTCTTCGACGCCCCTTCCGTCTCCGCTTTTGTACCATCGATTTACCGCAAGCGGTATCGTACATACTTTGCAGCCGTGCGGTGTTTCTTTAAATACGACATCGCGCGTAATGTTCCCTTCGAGAATAATCGAATTTAATTGATTCATAAAAACTCCTGTGTCATACCGATTTCAAACCGTATCACCGTCTCAAAACCAATCGGACACCTCTGAAAACTCGGTCGGATTTTCGGAGACGCCCAAGCCTATATTGCCGGCCGGCAAAAGTTTTTCCTTGCAGCGCGCATTTTATATATCGAGGAAATTTTTCATTTTCGGAGTTTTTTAGGACAAAAAGAGATAATTTTTTGTAAACATATCCGCCCTATCCGTCGGCAGCACTTCAAAAATAAAATCTTGCAAAACCACTTTTTTTTTTGTATAGTGGTTTTATACGAGAAATTCGTGGAGGTGTTTTATGAAAAAAACGATACGTTTTTTTACGGTTATGCTTTTAGCCCTTGCGGCTCAGGCATTTTTTACAAGTTGTAACGGCGATGTCGGTTCCGACTCCGGACCAACACATTACACTGTTACGTTTTATAAAAACTACGAAGGTGCGGATCCTGCAAGTTTTTCGTTTTACTGTGAAGAAGGAAAATTTTCAACGCTTCCCACGCAATTGAGGAAAGGCTACAAGTTTTTGGGCTGGGCAAAAACAGCGGATGCAACGGCACCCGAATACGCCGGAGGCGGCAGCGTAAAAGTCGAGTCGAACCTTGCGTTTTACGCTTTATGGCAAAAAGTCGAATCCTTTAAAGTTACTTTTGACGCAGGATTTATAAAAGACGGCGACAGTGCGGCGGAAACGAAAATTCAAACGGTAAACGTTTCTTCATCAAGTGAAAAATTTACATTGGATAAAAACACGTTTACCCGCACGGGCTATGTTTTTGCGGGTTGGAGTAAAACAAAAACTTCTCTGTACTATTCTTATATGATTGACTACAAAGATGCAGAAAGTGTGGAATATTTTTACGAAGACACAACGCTTTATGCGCTCTGGCTCGAACAGTCAAAATCAATCAAGATTACGTACAACAAAAATGACGGAACGGCAACGCCGGAAGAAATATCTTATTATATTGAAAAAGGAAAGTTTTTCACACTGCGGGCAAATACTTTTACAAGAGACGGAATGTCTTTTGCCGGCTGGTCAAAATCAAAAAGTTCAAAGAAAAAAGAATACGACGACAAAGCGGGTGTCTGGGATTCTAATGCACAAAGCGACATGACTCTTTACGCACTCTGGCACGACGACGCACATTATGTCATCACCTACTATTCAAACTTCAAAGGTTCAACGTACGACTACAAAGAACAGACTTTAGCAAAATCGGAAAGCGGTGCGACGGGAACCCTTTTGAAAAATACTTTTGAACGCACGGGCTACGTTTTCTACGGTTGGTACACTTCAAGCCATCTTCCGGAAGATTTCGGAACGGTGTCAGAGTTTTTTACGGACGAAGCAAAAATCACTTTGAAAACGGATGAAAACTTATACGCCTGCTGGCTTGAAGACAAAGTTTCGGAGGCGGTAAAACTTACTTTCAACAAAAATGACGGAACAACAATTCCTGAAGAAACAAGTCAGTACGTAAAATACGGAAGCAAATCGCCTTGGAGTTGGAAAGTAAACTACAATAAACTCAAACCCAATACGTTCACTCGGGAAAATTACGAATTCTTAGGCTGGGCAACATCTTCTTCCGCAACAAGCGCAACTTACAAGGATGCTGAAACAGATGTTTACTTTACCTCCAACACGACATTGTATGCCGTCTGGCTGTACAAGGGACCGGTTGTTATCACTTTTGACGGAAACGGCGGAAAAGATTCCGACGGAAACACTACCGCAACGCAGACTATAACCGCAAACACTAACACTGAATTAAAAGCAAACACATTTGCAAAAGAAAATTACGATTTTGCAGGCTGGGCTAAAACCGGCGACGCAACATTCGGAGAATATAACGATAAACAAAGCGTAAAATTCTCCGAACCTGCCGTTACGCTTTACGCCGTGTGGAAGGCAAATCCGGTAATCACATTCAACGGAAACGGAGGCTCCACAAAGGACGGAAAAACGACGACAACACAAAGCATTCCTTACGGAGTTTCCACTGCATTGAATGAAAATCCGTTTACAAAAGCCGGAAGCACATTTTTAGGCTGGAATAAATATGCAAGCGGAACGGTTGCTCAATACACCGATAAAGCAAGCATATCTATTTATGCAGATACGAGGCTTTATGCGGTTTGGAAAGACGATATTGTTTTGACGTTCAACGCGAACGGAGGAATCGGCAGCGATTTTACAAAAAAGATAGCATACGATACGGCAAGTTCTTCGTACAAATTTACCGTCCCGGAAAGCACGTTTGCAAAGACCGGGTACGTCTTTATCGGATGGGGAAATTCCGCAAGTTCCAAAGATGCGTCGTACAAGGCAGGAGAATCGGCATCCGCTTCAGAAAGTAAAACTTTGTATGCAATATGGGCAAAAGAATCCGTTCCGGTAAGATTTGACCCGAATACCGAAAACGGCGGAAGCGGAACTCCGTTTACCGAAAATCTTTCGCTGAACGCGACCACGCTGAAATACGAGGGAACGTTACCTGCAAACACGTTTACGAATTCAAACGGAAATTTCACCGGTTGGAGCACTGACAAAAAACCAAGTTCTTACCAGATAGGAGAAATAATGAGTGCGGGATTGACAGTTTCCCTTTCGCCTTCACAGTTGCCGAATACCGAAGGCTTTACACTCTATGCCGTCTGGAATCCGAAAACGTATACGGTAACATACAATCTCGGCGGCAACGGCACGGACATTGTAAAAACCGTACCGAACACCGCAGTAAAATACGGCGAAACTATTGATTATGTTTTAGAAGGCGTTCCTACACCCGCATTGACTTACTACAGCCTTACAGAGTGGCACTCAGTTGTTTACGGAAGCAAAAGGGCGGGAGCGGCTATAAAACTTAGAAGTGACCAAACTTTCTATGCCGTATGGAAACTGAACGGTACAATTTTAGATAAGGAAGGCACAGTTTACTCAAGTTCTCAGCACAGCTTCACATTTAAGCTTTTAAACAAAGAAAGCTTGGTTTTCACTGCCACTGCAAGCGGCTCAAGCGGTCTCGATTTTTGGCTTTATGACAGCAAAGCCACGAGGATTTCAGATAAAACGAAACTAACAGCTGAGACTTACACATTGAAGTTACAAGCGGGAACTTATACATTGGTCATACACAATGGTAACATTTTGAATAGTAAAAATTACTCGATAAAAATAGCGCCTGCGAACTAAATGCATACCGGCTCCGGTCTGCTCAAAGCGGCCGGGGCTGTTTTTTTTACGGATGAGAATCTCACCTGCCGCGTTGAAGTGAAAAGCATTGAAAATCCGAAAGCGTTTTACACATTATTAAACAAGAACACCGTATCTTCTTCGGCTGCAGTACGCCCGCCGCTACACGAATGCACTGCGCAAAGTTCCCCGCGCCGCTCGCAATTTAAGCCATTACCGGAAGTTTTTCTGCAGGTATTTTTTGCGCTTGGAGTACGATCCCCATCGACTAGCCGTTACTGATAAGGCGCAGTATGTACAGCTGCACATACATAAACAGCGATTCCTGTTCGCTTATCTTTTGCATATTCGGCGTTTTAATAAGGGATTCCGCAAGACTCCTCACGCGTTCGATCGTAAACGTCTGAGCCGAAATCGTATGGATAACCCTGCGCATATAACCGCGAATCAGGGAATTGACGTCTTCGGTAAGCTGGCGGTGCGCATCCGGCGATATCAATTTATTCCACTGTTTGCAGTACGAATCGAGCTCGCGATCAACCGTCGAACCTTCCGGCACGAGATCGTTTTCAACCGTCTTTGCAGCCTGCATGATCGCTTCACGCTTTGTCGCAGGGCGTATATTTTTATTCGTCGAATGCGTATCTCGAACTTCTTCCGTCTCTTCATTGTTTTTTTTCTTTTTCGGACCGCGCATAAAAAAACCGATAATCTGCGAAACGATCGGAATCGAATACCAAAACGGCAGGAGGATTTTCGCGTTTGAAAGCACCGCAGCGTTGCTTATCATGAGCAGTTCGGTATACGGCAAAAGCCGCCCGTTTGAAAAGAGCCGGAAATTTCCGCCGTTTGTACTGTTTTGCAATTCGACGTCAAGCAGCGTCAAAAAGTTGGCGTTGAGCAGCGCATACAAAACGGGCGACGTTTTTTCGACCTGAGTTTTAAGAACCGATTCGAAACGCTGCTTGTCGTGCATTTCGGGAAGCTTTTCAAAATTTTTAAGCGCCTTATACCATTTGTTTGTGAGATTCTGCTTTATGGCGCTGTGCGCTTCGTTGCACAGCCGTATGATAAGCGGAAACACTTTTGTCTTATAAACGAAGTAGCGCGTACCCGAATCGACCTTAAAAACAAGAAGGCGCGGCAAATCTCCGTCTTCGCTTTCCGTCGTAAGCCGATCGAGAAATTTTTTCAAATCGGCATCGCTGTAACGATTGCTGAGCGGCATACCTTTGGAATCGGTCATTTTGACGATCGCGCTCATCGGATAAAAATACGGCGGCTTGTCGAGAGAAGCTTCCAGCAATTCCAGCGCTTCGTTTTTTTGCTGCCGTTCCTGCACTTTATTTTTGAGCATTACAAGATGCAATTCCGCAATCGACACCGCCTGCAAAAGATTCGTATCTTCAAGTGTCGTATCTTTTACTTTTTCAAAATCCTGCCTGATAAAATAACACAACTGACTCCACGAATAAAAGGAGCTCGGCGAAGACTCCAAGAGCTGTGACGGACTGTCCTGCCGCGAAACGAACTGCTCAAAAAAAGTTTTTATCGAAATCTCTTTTCCCGGATTTGCATTGCGCAATTTTTTCAAAAAATAATCGTGGTACTCTTCTTTTTTGAGCATCGCACGGATCTTCGACAGCGCCGCATCGGTGAGCATCTGTACGGGTACACATTCGGGAAACAGAATGGAAGGCACATTGCGCGGCAGCTGTACGACATAGAGTCTCGGAGATTTCAAATCCTGTTTTGCAAACAGCGACGCAAGCAAATCGGATGCCGGACGTTTTTCAAGTGCGTCCGATGAAAGCTGCTTCGGCAAATCCGCCATCGTCGGAAAGGGGACGGCAGGATTGAACGCAAGCTCTTTATAACGCTGCGCAAACCTCACCGTATAATACATGATGACAATAATAATTTGTTTTTCACCGTCGCGTTCGAGAACGGAAACGAGGTGCTTGCTCTCAAGCTTTTGCAATTCGGCGATAACCGTATCTTCCGTATTGCCGAGATACACATCCAAGCCGGGCTCTTCTTCGATATAGTGCTGCGCATATTTTTTTATGTAATCGCAAAAATCGCGCAAATTAACAAAAGCGGATTTTTGTTTGTTCGCATACGAACGGAGAAGCGTGCCGAAATTTGTTATCACCGACATAACTTTTAGTATACCAGAGAAGTCGTTTTTCGACAACACGATTTATTGAAATTTCATTGAAGTTTTTCACTGATGTTAAAAAGTCAAATATATCCAAAGGGGGAAGTCTCCCCCTCGCTCCCGGCCTTTTCACTGCACGGGCGGAGACTCCCGTTTCAGCCCGCTCCGTTCATACGGCCGTTCGCTGCCCCCTCTGCGGGGACACCCCGCAACGCCCCGTACCCTTCCCTGCGCGCCTTTATAACGATGCCCGAAAAGCCGACTCTCGAACTCGTTGTCAGCGTGACAAATATCAATTATAATAAAGACTATGAAATCAAAGCGAATGGCGCAGCTGCATCCCTACGTACCCGGCGAACAGCCTGTCGACAGAACATACATCAAACTCAACGCAAACGAAAACCCCTATCCGCCGAGTCCGAACGTAATTTCAGCCGTTACCGATTTTATTAAAAAGCATCCCGAAAAACTTGCGCTTTATCCCGATCCCGACGCCGGCAATCTTCGAAAAGCGATCGCTGATATGCTGAACAGAACGGGCGGCGTCCTTGTACGCGCCGTCCCCGAAAATGAAAAATGCCGGCCTGCCGCCGTGGACAGGATTCCGTTTACCGTAACGCCCGATATGATCTATGCGGGTAACGGAAGCGACGAAGTGCTTTCGTTCGTGTTTTATGCTTTTTTCGATTCAGATACGAAACTTGTTACGCCGGAATTTTCCTACAGCTTTTATCCGGTATACGGCGGCTTTTACGATATTCCTCTCGATTTCGTCAAACTCAAAAGCGACTGGACGCTCGACACGAAAACCATGGTCGAACGGGAAAAAAGCAACGATTCCGGCATCATATTTGCAAATCCGAACGCACCGACCGGACGTTCGCTTTCGCGGAACGAAGTACGCGCCATGCTCGAAAAAACAAACCGTGAACGGGTATTCGTCGTCGATGAAGCCTACGTCGATTTCGGCGGCGAAAGCTGCATCCCTCTTCTCGCGGACTTTCCCAATTTGGTCGTCGTGCGTACGTTCAGCAAAAGTTTTTGCGGAGCGGGTATGCGGCTCGGCTACATCGTCGCATCTCCCGAACTCGTGCAGACGGTTACAACGGTAAAAAATTCGCTCAATCATTTTCCGATCGACGCAATCTCTCAAATCGCCGGTATCGCCGCGTGCGAAAACGATGCATACTACGCCGACTGTGCAAAAAAAATTGCCGCCGAACGTGAAAAATTTTCGGCTTTCCTCGCCGCTCACGGCTGGGACTGCATTCCGTCTTTAACGAATTTCGTCTTTGCTCGAAAAGACGGACTTTCCGGAGAAGATGCGTACCGCCGCATAAAAGAGCGCGGTATTCTCGTCCGCCGCTTTGCGACAAAGGGAATCGAAGACTATCTCCGTATCACGATCGGCACTCCCGACCAAATGCGCACGCTCCGGGAAACGATCGAAACGCTGTAAGATCCGACGTCTCCCGTCCCGTATCAGACTTTAAACTTTCCGACTTCAGAGGCAAGACTTTCGATACTCGCTTTATTTTTTTGGGTGAGCGAATTGACATCCTGTATGGCGTTATTGATCTGCATCACACCGGAAGCCATTTCGTTCATGCTGTCCGTGATGAGACGCGTCAATTCGTCGAGCTTATGCATTTCGCCGGCAACCTGTTCGCCGCCTTTCAACATCTCTTCCGATCCCGTCTGCACTTCCGTCGTTACCGAATTGATGTCTTTGATTGCGGCGAGCACTTCTTTACTGCCCGTCTCCTGTTCGCGCATGGCTTCGGTGAGACGGCTGCTCATGGATTTTACTTCTTCCGCCAGCGTAAAAATGATATTGAATTTTTCTTCGACGATTTTGGAAGAAGCGGCAAGCATACCGATTTCGTTGCCGAGCGACTTCAGCGTCGCCGTTATCCTTTTGCCTTGCATCGAAGAATCTTCCGCAAGCTTTCTGATTTCACCGGCGACGACGGCAAAGCCCTGTCCGGCTTCCCCTGCGTGAGCCGCTTCGATTGCGGCGTTCATCGCAAGCAGGTTCGTCTGGCTTGCGATATGCTGGATAACGCTCGACGCTTCCATAAGCGTTCCCGATTCTTCGGTGATACGCTGCGTAATACCGCTTGAATTGACAAGCGTGTCTTTTCCTTCTCCCGTTGCCGAAGAAAGATCTCCAACGACGCTGTCTGTTCTGTCAAGCGTCTGACCGATGGAACCGATATTTGCAACCATCTCTTCTACGGCGGACGAAGATTGCGCTACGCTCGCAGCCTGAATTTCAATGCTGTTGTTCAGTTGTTTGATCGTTCTGATAATCTCTTCGATCGTAGCGGCCGTTTCGGTAACGCTCGCAGCCTGAGTGAGCACCTGCTGTTTGATACCGTCGATATTGCTGTTTATTTGGTGAATAGTGCTTGCGGTTTCGCTCATATTCGATGCAAGCTCGTTTCCGGATGCTTGCATTATACCGGTATTTTCACCGATCGATTTTATGGCGTTACCGATTTTTTCTATCGTTTGATTGAAGTATGCCGAAAGTTCGGTTACTTCGTCGTTGCCGGTGATTTTCAATCGGACGGTCAAATCGCCGTCCCCTTCCGCAATATTTTTTAAAGCGCGGCCGACGCCCTGAATAGGCTGCACCATTTTACGTGCAATGAAATAGAGAATTATCAATGCGGAAATCAAAACGACAAGCGCCATAATATCCATGACGATGCTCAACCTATTGACAGAGTCCATGAATTCTTCGTACGGAGCTTTGATGATCACCGTCCAGCCGGATAATTTGCTTTTTGCGTATGCGGCTATATGCAGCGTGTTTTCATACGTATAGTAACCGACTCCCGGGATTTCCGATTCCATTGCAATTTTTTCAAGCGCCGCTAACGATTTATAACTCGGATCCGTTTCCGATGCTTCGACGGCGTTGAACTGCCACTGCACATATTCCCGATCGGAATCCGCGATCCTATTGCCGGTCGCTCCCAAAATATAGCAGTTTCCCGTTTTTCCGACGACGATATCATCGATAATATCCGAAAGCGAGGTGCCCAGAACCGTACATCCGAGTACGCCGACGATAACATTCCGTTCGTTGCGCAGCGGAACGGCGATGGCGATAACAAACTTATTGGACGCACGGGAGATAAGGGGGTCTGAAATAAAAGGCTTACCGCTTTGCGCCTGCAAAAACCATTCCCGATCTCCTACGAAAGCGGTTTTGCCCGAAAACGTACGGCGGTAACCGTTCATATCCGTTATGCTCATCTCCATTATTTTCGGATTATGCATAGCCTCCCGTTCCAGGATCCTCAGCTTTTCAGACAGAGAAACAGAGGAGTCTATCAAGTCGGGTATCCGTGCCATACCCTCGATCAGCTGAAACCATGCTCTGATTCTTCCGTCTATGATCTCCTCAACGTCGGCGGCTTTATCCGTCAAATGCGTTTGAATCCGACCGGTTACGGTTTTACGCATTGTACTGATCGCAAAGATGATTTCCCCGATCAAAACGGCGGAAAGCAACAGCCCGAAAATAATTGTTAATTTTCTGCGGATTGAAAAGCGTTTTGTTTCTGCCGTATCACTCATGCGCGCGCCCCCGATTTGTTAAAAGAAAAGTGTCGGTACTCTCTTTGTTCATTCTTCGGAACCCCTTTTAAAAGCAAACACCCTTTTACATTGTCAAGTTCAATTTCGGTATTTAACCTTAGTAAATAAGTATAAGCCATTTTTCCTATTTAGTCTATCAGTTAATCTCGGCATTCAGGGCTTACGCACGAAAAACTATATTCTCCAAAAAATCGCATGTACTATAAAAAACCGGCTGCACTCCCGGCAGCAGCCCTGCCACTCGCCGCGGCTGACCGTAATGGGAATCGGACTGCGCGAACTTTTTTTGCAAAAAAGTTCGCTTGCCGGCGGTCAGAACGGCTCGGCGGCATTGCCGCTGCCTCGCGTTCCGCCTTTTTTATTGTATACTATCTCTCTTTTCTGTGTATACATTTTTCATGCGTAAACCTTGCTCAAGCGGCACTCATTATCGGGTGTTTTTTTTCGGCGAAACGGTGTATACTGAGGGAAACGGGGGAATCGTATGAAATTTTTAATTATATCCGATCTGCACGGGAATATTTCCGCACTTGAAAAGCTCGACGGAGAGTTTAAGGCGGCGGACGCGGTTTTGTTCGGAGGAGACTTTGCCGCATTCAATCACACGGAAACGGGTCTGCCCGCCCTTGAAGCGCTGTGCAAAAAGCACGATGTTATTTTTTCCGTCATCGGAAATTGCGACGAACCGGAATTTTTGAAAGAACTCGAAAAACGGGACGTCAGCGTCGAAAACACGCTCGCGTACTTGGGCGGCGTCTGCATTGCGGGAAGCGGCGGCGGAAGCAAATTTACCGGCACGACGCCGAACGAGCGGACGGAAGAAGAGCTCCTCTCGGATTTTTCCGTCGTCGAACACGCTTCCGGCGGTACCGACAAAAAAGGCGCTTGGAGCAATCTCATCCTCATCTCGCACAATCCGCCGAAAGACACGAAATGCGATGCGGTAAATCCCGCTTTGCACGCGGGTTCGCAAAAGTTCCGCGAGCTTATAGAACGCCTTTCGCCGCTCGCAGTCGTTACCGGGCACATCCACGAAGGTGCTGCAATCGATACGATCGGATCTACGACGATAATCAATCCCGGAGCGCTTCTCGACGGAAAATACGCCGTTATGGAAACGGCCGAAAAAGACGGAGCGATGCGCATCGTTTTTGCGGAGCTTCGAACGCTCGACTGAAAGCAAAACGGTACTCGATTAAAACACCGGCAAAAGACGATCGACGGAAAAAGAGCGAGACAGACAGTCGCTCGGCTTGTTCGGTGCAGTTGCCGTTCTTTCGAAAGCCGCCCGCGCGGTGCAATCAACAACTCCGCTCCGAAGCGCCGATTATTAAAACTTCCGTACAATAAAAAAGGCTGTCCGAACGGACAGCCCCTTTGAAACGGAGTACGTCGTTTTTTAGAACTTGACGGCTATCAAAACGCCGAAGTTGTGAATGAGAAGTTGGTTCATCGTATTCAAAATCGATATACCGTTGCCTTCAAGTAACTTCGAGCCGAAAGCATCGAATACATTTCCGAGCAGGTTCCAATACACATCAGCCGTTACGTTTTTGGAAAAATACCACGTAAAGCCTGAAGAAAGTTTTACCTTGCCGGTTTGATTATCGAATTTCCATTCTGTGGCTCCCGAAGAAGAAGTAACCGAACCGTTCGACGAATTGCGCGTTTCATTTCTAGTGAATGTCCAACCGATTGAAGGTGAGTATTCCTTAGTCGCCGAATCGTAGTCTGCCATTATAAAACTCGCACCCGCATTAAAGCGGAATTTCGCAGGCACGATAAAATACGACATACCCAATTCAAGATCGGGCATAAAAAAGAGCGTCGTCTTGTGATTTCTGTTAGTGTTATATGTCTTCGTACCTGACGATTCACTGTAGTTAGAGTCCGACTCAAATCTCAGCGCCATATTCACACCGGAACCCATTTTAAAGGCGAATCTCGCATCGGGTTCGAACGTGAGCTCCCAGCGGGGTTCGAGCGCAATCTTATTATTCGCCTGTCCGAAAGTTTTCGTATTGACGCCCAGAGCTGCGGTATCTATGGGAAAGAATGTCCAATCGGTGTCGAGGGCGAGGGCGGCGTTTTGCGTTACGGCTCCTTTTTTGTAAAAGTCGAACGATACGCCCGCGTCTATGTCGAGTATGGTATAACCCTTATCGGTAAGAGTCGTGATCTTGCCGTCATTTTTTGTTTCGTCTTTATCCGCCTTGGAACGCAGACCGAGCGCCGCCGACGTTTTAAAGAGTTTTTCCCCTGCGGGGATGTTCATACCGGCTCTGATCGTCGTATCCAATTCAAATTTATTGGCGGTCGTTTCTATTGCACCGCTTTTTTCATATTTGTTGCCGGCGTTCGGTTTGAATCTGACGTCGGCGAGGAAACCCAAATTGTTTATACCGAAAATCACTTTTCCGTGAGCTTCACGATCATTATCAGCAGTCGGATCTTTTGTGTTATTATTAATATTTCCGCCGGAATCTGTCTTAGAAGTCCAGCCCACGCTGCCGCCGAACCATGCACCCATATAAAACGGATCGAACATGCGCGAAAGCCCCAATTCTATATTGCTTTTTCCCGTCTGTCCGTATCCGAGATAGCCGAACATATTTTTCGGCTGGACGTTTTGCCAGTCGTTTACGCTCATAAAATCGTCGACGTCGTTTCCGAAAAGGTTCGCCGTGCTGATCTTCATCATGGACGTTTGAGCAAATGCAAATCCCGCCGTCATGAAAACGGCACCGATAAGAATCTTTTTCAGCAATTTCATCTTTACTCCTTTTTGCGCTTTCGCTGCAAAACTTATGAATTTATCCGGCGGACAGTTTTCACGCCGAACATTAGCATAAGTATATGCCCCGAAAACGGATATTGTCAAGAACAAAAAAGTGAAAGCGAAAAACCTCAAGGGAGACGGAAAAGTTACATAAAATTGCAAAAACATCTGCGAAAAACGCCGATTTTTTACACTTGCAGGCCGAACCGAAAGCGTCGTTTTAAAAACCTTTATTCGCTTCCGGCGATGCGGAATCCCATGTAATTATACGCTTCGTTCGGATCGAATGCGTAGCGGTCGCCCGCGTTGATAAAGGGCGTGTATTCCGAAACGCTTCCGCCGCGGCTTACGCGCTTTGAACCGTATGCGGGGCCGGCATAGGGGGCTCCCTTTTTTTGCTCCGTGTAATCGGCAAACCAATCCCAACAGAATTCGAGTACGTTGCCGCTCATATCGTATATGCCCGCTCCGTTTGCATTTCCCGAACCGGGAGCAGGCGGCGCTTCCGGCGTAAATACCGTGCCTGCCGTTCCGACGATCCGAGTAGCATCCGCATTGCCGGAGTCCCATGCGACAAGCGACGCGTCATCTCTCCCTTCACCCCCCGTTTCGCCGCTCGCCTTATCGCCTCGCTGTATGCCGCTTTTCGTTATGCGGGCGGCGTACTCCCATTCGGCTTCCGTCGGCAGCCTATAACCGTCGGCATTCCAGTCGCATTCGGACAGGTCGCACGAAGCGGTATCGGTCGAATCGCGCAGCACTTTCCCTTTATACGAATAGCACGGCGTTTTATTTTCGATTTCGCTGAGCGCATTGCACCACACGATCGCATCGTACCAATTTATCGCCGTAACCGGAAAATATTTATCTTCGTCCGTCGGCTCGCCGCCGCGTCTGCCTTCCGAGCCGCCCTGTCCGGGGTTTGCGAAAACATAGCCTCGCCCTTCCGCGTCTATACGCACGGCGTACCAAAGCGCGTATGTCGTTTCGAATTTATTGATTTTAAACGGCAAAACGGTACGGGCGGCCGTATAGGTTTGACTGTTTTCTCCGATGATGAAAGTACGGGCGGCGTTTCCGTCGGCCGGCCGCGTCATATCGATGCCGCCGAATGTATCGCTTCCACCTTTCGCGCAGAGCGGAAACGCGGTACAAAAAATTACTGAAATCAGTACGATAGCATATTTTTTCATAAGTTCTCCAAAAGAAAACGCTCAAGCGATTTTTGCATCCCACCTCAGCGACGACGATATTTCGGACGGCGTTTTTTTATCATATCTTCTCGTTATTAAAATATAAAAAATTACGAAAGGTTTCAACGCGAAATCGCTGCGGCCGTATGCGTCTGCCGGCAAGTGCGGAGACAACATATACGATCACGGCTCGATCAAGCACGAATCACCGAATGAACCTGCAGGCCGAGCGCGGATGCGGTGCCGATTATTTTTTTATCGACGTGCGGTCGCGGAGCATGAGCGCGGTAATGATCGTTGTGATGATGCAGCCGCCTGAAATGACGAACATGCCGATCCATCCGCTGCTTGAAAACGGCAGCGGTACGTTCATGCCGAAAAAGCTCGTGATAAACGTCGGCACCATGAGCACGAGGTTGATAACGGTGAGGCGTTTCATACTGACATTCAAATTGTTTGAGATGACCGACGTAAACGTATCCATAAGACCCGCGAGGATATTGTTGTAGGTTTCGGCCATACCGATCGCCTGCTTGTTGTCGATGTCGACATCGTCGAGCCAATCGTAATCGTCTTCGTCGAGATTTAATAATTTCGTTCGGCGCAGTTTTTGCAGCAAAAGCTGATTGCTTGTAAGAGACGTCGTAAAATATTCGAGAGACTTTTGCAAATTGAGAAGCTTTACGATTTCTTTGTTTTCGATCGGTCCCTGCAGTTCGCGCTGCATGGCGGTCGTCTGACGGTTTATCTCTTTGAGATAGCGCAAAAACGTCGTGTCGGCGCGGCTCATCAGTTTGATGATAAAAGCCGGAAAATCGTCGAGCGAGATTCCCTTTACTTGTCCCGACGCGATACCGCCGAGCATGTCGCAGCTTGAAGAGCAGATCGTAATGATCGTATTTCCTTCGATGACGATGCCGAGAGGAATCGTATAAAAAGGCACTTCGGCGGCAGGATCGTACATAGGCATGCGTATGATGATGAGTACGTACGAGTCTCCCTCTTCGATGCGCGAAAGTTCGTCGGGGTCGAGAACATCGACGATGTGATCGTAGTCTATGCCGCAGCTCTTTTCGAGAAGTGAAGCGTCGATGCTCGAAACGTTGCGGGCATCGACCCATGTGCGGTTTTCGGTGTTCAATCGTTTTCCGGGGACGCGGATGAATTGTCCGTTTTTTTGCTGCCAATAAGAAATCATCGCGGGTGAAATCTTAGCAGAAAAAAGCGCAAAGCGCAATGAACGAAAATGCAGCAATATAAAATGTTGTCTTTTCGGGTGATGCTGTGATATAGTAATATGATGACAATAAAAGAATTTGAGAATACATATTGGTACATGAGTGAACTCAAAGCATTGGCGAAATCGCTTAAAATACCTGTTGATTCAAAAATACGAAAAGATCAACTTGAGGCGTTGATTATTCAATTTTTGAAAACCGGAACGGCGAATAAAAAAAATAGCTATCGGAGTAAAAGCCGGAATAGAGACATATTGAATAATCATACTTATGTTGAAAATTTCAGCAACAAAAAAGAAACATGGGCATTCATACACAGTGAAATGGATAAACGAGTTCGGGGATTAAAACCGAAATCGGGTGCAAAATATTGGCTTAATCGCTGGATTGAAAATAAACTTTCTCATGGTGAGAAAATAACTTATGATGATGTTATTTGTGAATATATTCGGTTAAACCAAACTGAAGGAAGGCTTCCGCAAATTCCATCCTGTAAATTTAATAACTTTATAAGTAATTATCTGGCGAATGAAAAAAATGTAACAAGAGAAGATGCTTTGAAAGCATGGAATAAGTTAAAAGATATGAAGGCAAAAAAAGATTATATAACGTGGAAAAAGAATAAAACTACATAAAAAATTTCATCCAACACCCGCTTCAACGCTGACATTGTAATGCAGGTTAAGCGAATGTGACGGCTTACCGAATCGCGTGGGAACTAAAAATGGATAACAATATTGATGAAACAAATGTAAATGAAAAAAATATCGATTACGGTAAGTTTGAAGAATCTTTTTTCGAAAATGTCAGAAAAGGGAAAAAATATCAGCATTTTCTAAACCTAAGTTCTCAATTGGATTGTATGTTTATTCGAAGTATTTTAGCTTCAATGAAAATTCCAACCTATGTTGAAGGTGAAAATATGAATAAAATTTACGGAGGTACTGCAACTTTTATAACAACTGTTTTTAAAATAAAGTTATATATTCTGATCGATGATTACGATGAGGCATGTATAGTTGTAAAAGACTATATTAAAAATAAACTGAAATCCCTTTCTTCTCGAGAAGGGAAAGATACATATTTAAAGGCTTTTCAAATACTTTCCGCTCCTTATATAATTTCAAATTCTCAAGAAATACTCGGTATTTCAATTATGAGTAAAAAAACAATGGACGAAAAACCCAAAGAAAATATTTTTTCTCGGATTTTTAATGCTTTATTCAAATTTATTTGACAGTACGTATAAATTGCGTTATTCTATACGTAATGAGGCTCATATGGATGCAAAATTAACTTTAAGCATGGACAGTTCCGTTATTTCTTCAATGAAGGGATATGCTTCCGAAAATAATTCCAGCATATCAAAGATTGTTGAATCATTTTTCAGAAATTTGCTTTCTTCTCAATCGAAGAATAAAAAAATATCTCCGCTGGTTCAAGAATTAAGCGGAATAATACCTGTTGAAAAAAATGACAAAGCCGATTATATAAACTACTTGGAAGCAAAGTATGAGTAAAGTGCTTTTTGTCGATTCCGATGTCATTTTAGATGTGCTTGAAAAGCGTGAGCGATTTTATGAATATTCCGCTCAAATTCTTTCTTTGGGTGATGAGAAGAAGGTAAAGCTTGTTACAACTTCTTTAGCGTTTGCGAATATTTATTACTTGCTTCGTAAGCATTTAGGGATTGAAAAGGCAAAAGAAAATCTAAGGAAACTCAGGATTATTGTAGACGTGATTTCCGTGAATGCAAAGGAAGTCGATTTGGCTTTAAATTCAGAGCTTTCAGATTTTGAAGACGCGTTGCAATATTTTACGGCATTGGACGGCAAGATAGAATTTATAATCACAAGAAATGTTCGCGACTATAAGAATCCAAAATTGATTGTGCAGACTCCTCAGCAATATATAGAGGGGCTTAATAACAAAAAATAAAACCTGACAATGCTTTGCAGTCGACAAATGGGACGGTGCCCGGTTGCAGATTAAGCGTTAGTTAGACGGGCGCCCGCACAGCGGTGCAAGGAAAGTAAACAATGAAAAAAATATTTTGTATATTATTTTTATTCTCAGCTATAGCAAGTTCAATTTTTGCAGATAAAAATCGTTTTTATGAAAATGGAAAAGTAATTGATACAATGTATGTTGATTCTGAGGATGGATTAAAGGTTCGTGATTATCCATCTTTAAAATCCAACAGACTTTGCGGATTAATACATCGTCTTCCTGTAAAAGTTGTCGCAATCGGAAAAGAAGAAACAATTGATGGAATTACAGCTCCATGGGTAGAAATTCTGATTCCTTGCTATGAATGGAAAAGTGATAAAGCCGAATACGGGTGGGCTTTTGGCGGTTATCTGTCATCAAAACAGCCTGATTTTGTCCCTCCAAAAAATGCAGCTGAATTACAACAGTATTTATCATCTGTGGAATATTGGGATGAATATGAAAACAATAAAACAAACTATTATGTATTTAGTTTTAACCTTCTAAATGGAAGCTTCTGGCACGGTGGTGAAGGTTCTGGCATAGGCGAAGGTGGTAATTGGAAGACTCTTTCAAAAAATAAAGTTTACTTTCATACAAGTTATGTTATGGAATATGAGGAAGACAGTTCTTGGGAACTGGTTTTTAAGTTTGAAAAAGATGGTTCATTTAATTATTCTTCCGGAAAAAGTATCAATTATTGTTACCCGAGATTTAGCAAAAAAAATTGGTCGCTATATTCTGTTACAAGTAAAGGAAATTACATAACTTATTATGCCGGAATTAAAGATTGGAGTCCTTATAATGTTAGATCGATCGAAGAAATAATTATGGAAGCTATAAGCTGGGGAATATCAGCAGATGGAACTTCTTACGAGAAAAATTATCATAAATATTGGAATCCAATAATGGCAGAACATCAGAAAAAAGCCGATGCTATGAAATGAAGTCGCATAACATGAGGTTCGCAGCCGACAACGGGGCAAGCCGATTTGCGGTACAAACCTTTGTTAGAATGTTATAACATCTAATATGATAAATTCAAAAAGACATTAAGAATAATTTTATTCATAAAAAGGATTATTAAATAATGGCATAATACCGTTTTCAAAGCAATCAGGCTTCAAAGATTTCCCTAAAATAATTGATGACAATGATGACGTTATTTATTATGTATCAATTGCTTTTTGTAAATGGAAACATTTAAAGATATGACAGTATTCGTTTTTTCCGACCCTGTAAAAAAGCGTGTAAACGGCACGGTTTAAATAAAAACGGACACCGTCGGAAAATTCAGGGCAATGATACCCTATTAAGTCGGCACAATTGAAAGGAAGAAGTTCATTGCCGTCGTAAATTCCGATGATGCCGTTTGAAGCTTCGTATTTTATTTTATAAAAAGTTTTTTTACGTCAAACTTATTGTCGATCATTCCGGAAGCGTACATAAAGTCGGCGGTTTTCTGCCAGCCTTCCATATCCGCCTGAGTAAGTTCCGTTGAAAAATCGTAAGCTGCGGACATATCTTTTACGGCCTGTTCCGTAAGACCGAGATATTTTGCCGTTGTTGCAAACGCTTGGTCTTTATTTTTTGCTATGTAGTTTGCAATTTTTTTCTGTGCCGAAGCCAGTTTTTTTATCACATCGGGATTTTGCTTGTAAAACTTTTCCGTTGTTGCAACTGCAATGATTGCGGCGATATATCCGTCGCCGTCCGTAACCTTATGGTAGCCCTGAGCTCCTGCATTATATGCTGCAGCGCCGGCAAGAAGCGCTACATCGATGCTGCCGCCGTCCAAAGCGGCTTTTGCTGCGGGGATCCCCATGCTCACATAACTGACATCCGTGATTTTCATTCCGGCAGAAGCCAGATACGCAGTTAAAAGTTCGTGAAGGTTCGTTCCTGCGGGACCTGCAATTTTTTTCCCTCTAAGCGATTCGGGGGAATTGAGCGAAGCGTCCTTTGAATACAAACAGAACGCTTTGGGCGCGCGGCTGTACATGTTAAGAACTTTGATGTCCGCGCCGTTTGCCGCAGAAAGTATTACGGAAGAACCGCCTACAGCGTACAAAATCTGCACGTCGCCGGAAGCAAGGGCTTGAGTCTGTTCCGCACCGGAAGTGATTTCCGCGTATTCCACAGGAGTTCCCTTAAATTCATTTGCAAAAATCTTCTGATCTTTTTCAATGATTGAAGGAATATTGAGCGGAGAAGTTACATAAGTGAACGTAAGCTTCTTTAATTCTTTTGCCTTAGCAAAAACGACTGACGATGTTGCCATCAATACTGCCGACAACACAATGATAAATTTTTTCATATAACCCCCTATAAAAAATTTATTTATTAATTAAAATCCAATTGCGCCATAATCTGCCGCTTAAGATTTAAAAAATACTCGTCCATGAGATTTCTATTTTCTTTTTCAAAATCAATATCGAATTCGTGTTTTACCCTGCCCTTTTCTATTACGGCAATCTTATCAGCCAAAGTTATCGCTTCGTCTATACTGTGGGTCACAAACAAAAGGCTTTTGTTTTCCGTTTTTTCTATTGAAATCAGCTCTCTTTGCATCTGCGCGCGCGTAAAATAATCCAAAGCGGCAAACGGTTCGTCGAGCATTATAAAATCGGCCTTATAGGCAAGCGCCCTTGCTATCGCAACCCTCTGCTGCATTCCCCCTGAAAGCTGAAACGGATACGCTTTTATAAAATCCTTGAGTCCTACCATTTCTATAAGCCTGAACACTTCTTCTTTATTGTATTCCGCTTTTTTCAGACCGAACTTTGTATTCCCGAGTACGTTGAGCCACGGCATTAATCTCGGTTCCTGAAAAACAAAGGTCGTCTTAAAATCCTTCGTAAACTCAATTTCACCGGAATCCGCCGTTTCGAGCCGGCCGACAAGCCTTAAGAGCGTTGTTTTACCGCAGCCGCTTTTTCCGAGCAATACGGTTATTTTATTTTCCGGAATTTCCAAATTTATATCGTTGAGTACATCAATTTTTTTTGAATCGACAGTAAATGATTTTTTTATGTGCTTTAGATTAATTCCAGCCATTTTCCGCCTTTCCTTTCAGAACTTTGTTTAAGACAAGTCCGAAAATCTTGTCGGTAAGATAGCCTACCAACCCTATTACGACGATCCCTACTATCACTCTGTCCGTTCTGGACATTGTCTGTGAAAATAAAATCATGTGGCCGAGCCCTGTAGAGGCCGCAACCATTTCCGCGGCGATTATCGCCCTCCATGCGTAGCCGAGCCCGACTCTCATTCCCACTAAAATGTCGGAAATTGCATTCGGAAGAATAATTTTTGAAAAACATTCCAAGCGTGAATATCCGAAAGATTTTCCGACTTCTATCAATTTTTTGTCGCAACCGGTAAAGCCTTTAACGATATTCATATACATAGGAAAAAACGAAGCGAGAATTATTATTATTGTCTTGGTGGTTTCTCCGATTCCGCACCACAAAATAAGAAGAGGAATCATGCTGATCGGAGGAACGTTTTTAAAAAATTGAATTAAATATTCAAAAAAATTTTTTGAAAACGGAATTACCGAACTTATCATTCCTAAAACAAAGGCGATGATAAACGCCAGCAAAAATCCCCTTGCCACTCGCGAAAGGCTTATCCCGATGTCAACAAAAATATCTCCGGATTTTATCATTGCGATAAGGCTGTTAAAACATCTTTCGGGCGACGGCAGTATATAAGAGCTTATTATTCCCAATCTGCATACGACAGACCAAACAAGCACAACTGAAAAAACAGTGAGTATCGCAGGAATAAATTTCAACGAGCCGATTTTTCTTTTTTTCATAAAACGCCGTCCCCGTTATTGCAGCCGTTTTTGCAATAGAGCATTTCAATTAATGTATAGCCGGACACATCTTTCGATTTAAAAAAATTCCGTATTTTCGCGCTCCCGGTTATGCTTTTTGTCTTTACTTTAAGAGGAGAAAAAAAGCCCGGAGGGATCGGACTTTTGCGGAGAATCGTTTTTTGCAAACTACAGTCAAGTTTTTGAGCAAAATCATTCCACGTAACAAAAACCGTGTTTTGTAATTTTAAGGCGTTTCCGTATTCCGCTAAAGATTTACACGGCGTGGTTATAAATATCTTTCCTTTATCTCCATAGTTCCGTGATATTTCTTCGGCACAGTGAATCAAAATCGGCTCTATCGGAGGATATATGACATCCAAGTTCGGAAAAGAATTTTTTACTAATTGAACGGCAAAAGGGCAGCGCATATCCATTACGGTTTTATTTGCAGACGAAACCCTTTGTTTGTATTTGTCGATAACTTTTTTTATCCAGTCGGTTTTACACTCAACGATTTCAAAACCCTCAGCCGAAATAAATCTGTTTAATTCCTTCTCATCATACATATTTTTAGAAACGGGATTTATAAATACAAAGTTCATAAAGTTTATCTACGTTAACAGAGAGTAGCAAAAACTAATTACCTAGTCAATTACTTAGATTATAAAATTCTTTCAGTAAAACGCGGACGTTTTTTTAACCTATTCCCCTTTTCCGCGACGGTGCAGTTTAGACGCGACATAAAAATATAAAAAATCCGCACAAAAAAACTTCCGTTTTTTGACACTCTGCGACGATTTATACTGTGATGAAAACGGATACCAGTATACATGCGGCGGATCTTACCGCGTACGTCGATTTACACGCGGACGACATGCTCGAAGCGATTGTAAAGCAGGCGCGCTCCCTTTCCGCTCGTGAAATCGTTATCGGAAAAACGACCGTCGTTTTCAGAACGCATCGGACGTTTTATGAAAAAATGACGCTCGCGCCGGAATATACGAGAGCGCTCATGCGCCGCATAGCATCGCTTTCGCAAATTGACGGACGCATACGGCTTTACGGAAAATTCGTTCATTTCGGTGCGCATCCCGTTTTGCTATATGCCGCTGCCGTACAGGGCGGTATTGCGCTTCGCATACGCGGCTGTCCGCGCGCTCTGCCGCCGCCTGAAGGGCTCGGCTTGTGCGGTGCTCAGATAGAAGCGCTTCGAAAATTGAGTGCACAGCGAAACGGTCTCGTGATTTTCTGTTCGCCGGATGAGCGTCGTATTTCGACGGCTGCGATATCGATCTTTTCCGATATGCGGCGGACGGGAAAAGCGTCGCGCACAAAGCCTCCGTGCATACTGTACTTGCACGACGAAGAGAGCGTGCATACGGCGATCGAAACGGCGCGTGCGGATACCCTTGTCTTTGCACTCCTTGCCGCATCCGACGTCGCGTCCGCAGTTGCCGCGCTTAAAAAATATCGCGCGGCGTCCGGCGATATCGCGTCGCTTGTGCGCTGTATTATCGCACACGAGCTTTTATACGACGGGAGGGACATTCATTTGCTTTTCGACATCGCCTTCCCGGCGTGTCCGTTCGAAATACCGAGCGACGGCGGCTCACCCGCTCCCGATAGAGACGAGTCGTTTACGCATTGTACGAATGTCGCCGCTGAAATACTGAAATCGCTGAAACGGCATTCTCGCCTGCCCCGTACGGCGAAACCTGCCGTATCGGGCGAAGGAGTTCTTTTACGCGGAAGAAAATTTGCAACGGAGACGATGTGATGAAAAACAAATCGATAATCGGGATCGAACGCGGTGCGGCGGACGAAAAAACCGGATCGACAAACGGATGCAGCGCAAAGAAAACCGGCGGACTTCACGCTTCTGCAAAATTGAAATTCGCGTTCGCTGCAATGTATATTATTTGCTTTGTATTTCCGTTCTATGCGCATACTCCGTACCGCATACAAGGCGAAGTATCCGTCGGCGCAGATGCAGAGCTTTACGAATACGGATATATCGCGCTGACATTTTACAACGCAAGCAAACGAACGATTCGAAAATTTTTTGCCGTCGTTTTTTTAAGCGGAAGCGACGGAGAGTCTCCCTTTACGGAAGGGAACTGCGTTACGCTCGAATACGATGAAAACATCGCGCCGCGCACTGCAGTGCGAGCGGAGTTCGGCCTCGACGATTATATTTCCGAAGTACCCGACGAAGCGTATCAAATCGATTTTTTATACGTGAGCAAAATCGAATACGATGACGGCGGCGTTTGGGAAGATCCCTACGGCGTATATGCGAAGTGAGCGGCTCTCGCACCGCAGCGTTACCTCGCCGCGTACTCTCGATTCCATTGACCGGCACCGCCCGCGGTTTCCGCCGCGGTTTTGACGGCTGATAATTTATCCGACGAATTCTTTTTTCAAAAACGCGAGATCGAGTTCGGGATAAAGCACATGCTTTGCGAGGAGCGCTTGCACTCGCCCTTTCGCTTTTTCCTGCACGGCGGGATCGAGGACGATTTTTCCTTTTGCGGGTTTTCCGTCTTTTGTCATGCCGGGCTTCGTTCCTTTCAGCACCGAATCGATGATCGAAGCGACTTCTTTCATATCGGCTTCCGTCATGCCGAGCGTCGTGATGCCCGGAGTACCCACCCGTATACCGCTCGTCCACCACGGGCCGTTTTTGTCGAAAGGAAGCGAGTTTGCATTGAGCGTAACGCCGCACTGAAACATCGCCGCTTCCGCCTGCCGTCCGGTCAGTCCGTAAGTGGTCACATCTATGAGCATGAGGTGATTATCCGTACCGCCCGTCTGCAGTTTCATGCCGAGTGCAGCGCATTCTTTTGCGAGAGCGCACGCATTTTTGACGATATTGTGCGCGTATTCGCGGTATTCGCTCGTAAGCGCTTCTTTGAACGAGACCGCTTTTGCCGCGATGATATTTCCGAGCGGGCCGCCTAAAACCATCGGACAGCCCTTGTTTACGTCGTCGATGAATTCTCTTTTGCAAAGCACGAGCGCTCCCCGCGGGCCGCGCAGCGTTTTGTGCGTCGTCGATGTGACGATATCCGCAAAGGCTACCGGATCGTAATCCCCGGTAAACACTTTGCCTGCAACGAGACCCGCGAAGTGTGCCATGTCGACCATGAGTACGGCGCCGCACTTGTCCGCGATTTCGCGAAACCGTTTGAAATCGATTTTGCGCGGGTAAGCGGAAAAGCCTGCGAGCAAAATGAGCGGTTTTACTTCCATCGCCTGCTTTTCAATCGCGTCGTAGTCGAGGAGCCCCGTTTCTTTGTCGACCGTGTACGGAACGCTTTCGAACATCTTTGCCGAAACGTTCATGCGGTATCCGTGCGTGAGATGCCCGCCCGAATAATAATCGAGTCCCATGAGACGCTGCGAGCCGAATCGTTTGCGCAGTTCTTCCCACTGCGCTTCCGTCAAATCCGACACGCTTTTTACGCCGAGCGATTCAAGCGTCGGCATTTCGATTGTATGATTGAGAATCGCCCAATAGGCGACGAGGTTCGCATCGCAGCCCGAGTGCGGCTGCACATACGCGTAATCCGCGCCGAAAAGTTTTTCGGCTTCCCTCGCCGCGCAGGACTCGACCGCATCGATATTTTCGCAGCCGCCGTAATAACGGTGTTCGGGATAGCCTTCGGCATACTTATCGGTGAGGAGATTTCCCATCGCAGATTGCACGGCGAGCGAACAGTAATTTTCGCTTGCGACGAGTTTTAAGTGCGCTCTCTGCGTTTCGAGCTCTTTGACGACGCTCGATGCGATTTCGGGTGCGACCGCCGCCGTCTGCTGCAAATTTGCGACGTAAGAGGCCATCGCGGCGTTCGGTTTTCCGTTGCACGATGTAAGGTAATTTTCCAAAGGACTTGCCATAAATTCTCCCATAAAAAGTGACGGCAATATTTTAGATGTCACTTTTTATCGTTCTCCTCAAATTTAACACGCGAATCATAATCGAATCGGCGGAAAAAAGCAATCTGCAAAACGGGTATTTTCAATCGCTGCAGAAAGTGCCGCCGTTTTTTATGGTTACGATTATTTTTGCGCGAATACGGTTCCCGGTACGGGTGCCGTGAAATCGAATTGCAAAAATCGGATCGCATACTTGACACGGTTTATTTTTTCGACTAATTTTAATATGATTCTGGTTCTCTAAAGACAGTTCTGATAAAGCTTTATTTCGTATGAATGTATGTTTCTTCAGATTACGGTATTCAGAAAACGCAGATTGCAGCTGGCATCAGCAAATAAAAAACGCCGTATTCGGCAAGAGGAACATCGTATATGTCCAAAAAAATTTACGTCGGCAACCTTAACTATGCCACAACGGAGGATACTCTGAAAAACAGCTTCGCTCCTTTCGGTGAAGTCGCTTCAGCAGTAATTATTAAAGACCGTTTTACGGATCAGTCGAAAGGCTTCGGCTTTATCGAAATGACGGATGAAGGTGCCGCGGATAAAGCGATCGCCGATATGAACGGCAAAGAGATCGACGGTCGCCGCGTGCGCGTCAACGTCGCCGAAGAGCGCCCGCCGCGCCGCCCGAGATTCGACAACGGCGGAGACCGTCAATAGTCGCTCGCTTCGTTTTACATCGAAAATCGGAAAGCCGGCTGCAGTGATGCACGCCGGCTTTTTTTATGCTATACTCTTCTTATGCATTTCCTTCCTGCAGGATTTTCCGACTATATCGCGGACGACTGCGACAGGTGCGCCTTTATCGGCTCCTACCTCGCAGGGCACGGCGTTGAAAGCGTCGTGATGCCCGTTGCCGGAAAAAATCACGTATACGTTAAATTTCCGACGTCGCAGTACAATCCTCAGTTCCGAATCAAAACGGTGATCGCGCACTACGACCGCTCTCTCGGAAGTCCCGGAGCGAACGACAACAGTGCGGCGAATTTTTGTCTTATGGATTGGGCGTCGCGTTTGCAGAGCCGCGTCGATTTTCACAATGTCCGTCTGCTCTTTTCTGACGGCGAAGAGTTCGCATCCGGCGGTGTCGCTTCTCAAGGTGCGTTTTCGCTCGCTTCCCTTTTTAAACGACTCGGCATCACAAACGACGATGTGTACGTGTTCGACTGCATGGGGCGCGGCACGATTCCGATTCTCCGAAAAACGATTTTACCGCTCGCCGTACCGTACGAGCTTCGAACGCGCTTTGCGGCGCTCGAAGACCGCGCGGAATCGCTGTTGCGTCGGACTTCGCGGAGATGGCTTACGCTTCCGTTCGCATACAGCGACAATGCGGGTTTTATCGCGTGCGGTATTCCCGCCGTCGCCGTAACGATGCTGCCGGAGGACGAAGCGGATGCATATCTCGCATCGCTCATAAAAGAAAAATCGCTCGAAAACTATATCGTCAATCACACCGTCGATGCGAAAAGCGACGCCGAAGCGAAAGAAAAATTATTAAAATTGCAATCGCTGGTGCCTCAAACGTGGCGGCTGATAAATACGAAAAACGATACCGAGCGGACGCTGACCCCCGAAAGCTTTACCGTTTTTGCATCGATCCTCGACGCGCTCGCCGACGAAAAGACGCTTGTAAGCTGAAATATCGCACCGCGTAAACGTTCCGCCTACTGTGCGAACGGGATGTGCTCGGCTACTCGTCCATGATGGTGATTTCGACGCGGCGGTTTCGCGACCGGCCTTCTTCGGTTTGATTTGTCGCAATCGGCTCCGCCGCTCCCTTCCCTTGCGTAAACACGTGATACGAATCGCGCACGCCGAGTGCGACGAGATAATCGGCGACGGACTGGGCACGTTCTTCGGAAAGTATTTGCCGCGCTTTTTCGGTTCCCCTTAGCGCCGTGTGTCCCGTGACGAGCAAATCGTTTTTATACGCTTTTAAGATGTCGGCTATCTTTTCAAGTTTGCGTTTTTCACTCTCGCGGAGGACGGCCGAATCGGGAAGAAATTGAATTTTTTCGAGGCTGATCGTCAATCCTTTTTTGCCTTTTTTTACCGATACGTCTTCGAGCCCGAGTTCTGCGACACTGTCCTGAATTTTCTGCACCGTGCTGTCGTCGTTGACACGTTCGAATTCGGTCACTTCGGCTTCCGCCGTTCCCTGAAACGTGAATGTGTCGCCGTAATAGGTTTCGATGACAATTTTGAAATTTTCATGATAGTGATCGATTTCGCCGCGCTCGTTGTCCCAGTAGAGCGTTTGATGCGAATGCCCCATCGTAATCTTCGGGCGATTGAGCAGTTCCGCAGTCCGTGCGGAAACATCTCCCTGCCGTACATTGATTTTCGGACTTTCGAAATACAGATTGTACTGCACGTCGATAACGTTGAAAATTCTGCCGTCGGAATTTTTAACAATTCCTTTGTAGCCGTACGAAGCGGTAAACGGCACTGTAAACGGCTTTTGCAGCGCGAAAGTACGCCTGAGGTCGTGCGCTTCATGTCCTTCGGCGCTCCACGTGTCGCCGGGTTTGACGGGCGTTTCGGGGAAAATGGGGCAGTCGCGGACGACCGGCATAAAATATATATCGGCTATCGCGTATATGCCGCGCGCGCTCCGCGTAAATACGCTTTTGTATTCGTCGCCCCACGAAAAATGTGCGCCGTTTGCACTGCTCGTCGAATCTTCGGACGACATAAACGTCGCTTCGCACACGCCGCCCCCGTCCGTGTGTACGTCGACGATCTTTGCGGAAATGCGCGTTACGATTTCCGCGTGGTGATTTTTTTTGCTGTTGACGAAAACGTCTTCGTGGACTTTCGAAAGCGTGCGGTACGAATCGCCTTTTTTGTATTTAAACGATAAGATAACGGGCGGCACGCCCTGCGTGATAAGCGTTTCGTTTTGAGCGCTTCCGACGGTTCCGCTTCCCGCCGCCTGCGGAAAGAGCAGCGCGCCCGACACAAAAACGTACCAGACAATACAGCGGATCTTTTTATCGATCGAAAAAAAGGACATGGCAACTCCGATAAAAACTTTTACGCATCCGGCAGAATACGTTGCTATCATTATCGGCGAAAAGGGGACATATTTTTAGAGAGTGCATCACCAAAAAAAGACTTAATTGAAATGCCCCTCGGAAACGCACCGCAGCACGGGCAAAAAATTCCGCAGCTATCGATGCGCTTTTAAAATTCCCGCGCAGGGGCCGTTCAAGTCCGCAATCATTTCGCCGAAAAGCGAATTTTCTGCCACAGCTCGTCGTACTTTTCGAGGTTTTCGCCGATATCGAGTTTCAGCTCGCAGTGCGCCATCTCTTCGGTCGTGTACATCGGCGTCGTCGTCATATATTTCGCAGCTTCCGTGTTGACCGAGGGAGGAAAACGGAACCGGTCGAGGAATTGTGCATATATTTCCGGCCGATGCATAAAATCGATAAACCGCATCGCGAGGTCGTAATGCTTTGCGCCTTTTAAGATGACCATCGAATCGATATACATGGGGCCGCCTTCTTTCGGTATAAAAAAGTCGATCGTGTCGGCTTGTTTATCGGCGGGAACTTCGCCGTATACGACTTCGGCGTATCCCTGACACACCCAAAAATCTCCTGCGGCAAAAGATTTTCCGAATCCTTCCGCATCGAATTTAACAAGATTCGGCTTCCAATCGTTTATTATTAAATTCGCGGCGCTTTTAAGTTCGGCATCGCTCGTCGAATTGACCGAATACCCCCGATACGCGAGCGCATCTCCGATAACTTCGCGCATATCATCCATCATGGAAGCATGCCCCCGTATGCGCGCGTCGGAAAAGATGCTCCAGCTCCGCTCGTAATTTGAAAAGTGCAGTTTGTTTACGGCGATGCCCGCCGCTCCCATATAGTACGGAACGCAGAACTTCATCGTCGGGTCGTATACGGCTTTTTTGAGAACGAGCGGGTTGATGTATTTTTTATTTTCAAATCGATTCAAATCGATCTCTTTCAGCATTCCCTGTTTGAGCATGATCGACGCGTAGTCCTGCGACGGAAAGGCGATGTCGTAGCCGGACGCACCGGCCATGAACTTTGCATACATCACTTCGTTCGAGTCGTAGGTATCGACTTTTACCCGGCAGCCGTATTCGCTTTCGAATCGGCGGAGTGCGGCTTCGGGCACGTAGTATGTCCATGTAAAAAGATAGAGCACGTTCGATCGTTTGCGTCCGCCGCTTTCTTTCGAGCAGGATGCAAAACCGAAAACACAGCATACAAGCGCTGCAATCAAAATGCCGTCGATGATTTTTTTCATAGTTTCCTCAAAATAATAAAATAGCGCCGCGAAAGGTGCGCCGTCTTTGCATCATGCACCGGACCGTTTGTCATTATGATACGAAATACCGGCTGCAGCAAAGAGAATATTTAATGAGAAGCCGCTACCGTTTTGAGTCCCTTTCGAAGCGCGAAGGCGATAAGGCAGGTTGCAAGGATCATCACGCACGAAAGCGAATTGATGACGGGAGAGACGCCGAAGCGTATCATCGAATAGACGTACAGCGGCAGCGTCGTCGAGCCCGGTCCCGACACGAAAAAGGTGATGACGAAGTCTTCGAGCGACATCGTGATCGCGATGAGAAAGCCCGACAGGATACCCGGCAAAAGAGAAGGAACGACGACTTTGACGAGCGTCTGCAATTCCGTCGCACCCAAATCGTGCGCCGCTTCAACGATCGAAAAATCGAATTCGTCAAGGCGCGCCTTTACCATGAGATAGACGAAGGGCAGACAAAACGTCGTGTGCGCCGCAAATATCGTAAAGAGTCCGAGCGGTATGTGCACGCGGCTGAAAAATATCAGCGTTGAGATACCGACGATGACTTCGGGCAAAATCATCGGCAGATAGGTAACGCCTTCGATGATTTTCCGCCCGCGAAACGTATACCAACTGCAGCCGATCGCCGCAAGAGAAGCGAGCAGCGTCGAAACGGCGGCCGATGTAAAAGCGACGATGAGGCTGTTTAAAAGCGCTTCCCACAAAGGGCGGGAGTCGAAGATAAGCGCTTTATACCACGTAAGCGAAAGACGCGTAAATTCGGCGCCTCTGCTGTCGTTGAACGAATACGCGATGATAACGACGAGCGGCAGAAACAAAAAAACGAGCGTGAGCGCGAGCATTACATTTGCAAATGAAAATATTGCAGCGCGCTGCTTCCACGATTTTTTCGCGTGCCGCGCGGGCTCGGACTGCCGCCGTTTTTTTACCGCAGGAAATAAAAAGAAAAATATATTCGTCATTTTATCATCCCTCTCGTAAAACCGTGTGCATTTCCGTTTACCGAATAGACCTCATCTTTTACATTCGAAGATTTGAGTTTGGCGTCGCGTTTATTCGCGCGGCTCATCCACAAAATACCTGCAATGCTGATGAACGTTATGATCATGGAAAAAGCGGCGGACAGCGGCCAGTTGCGCGCCTTTTGTACTTGATCGACAATGACGTTTCCGAGCATATACGAATCTTTGCCGCCGACTAAAAGAGGCACGGCGTAAGCGCCGAAAATCGGGATGAACGTAAAGATGACGGCCGTTACGATGCCGCTTCTGATACCGGGAATGAGCACTTTGATCATAGCCTGTATTTTGTTCGCGCCCAAATCGCGCGCCGCTTCGAGCAGCGAAAAATCGAAGCGGTCGACTGCGGTGAAGATCGGCAATATGGCAAACGGTAAATACATATACACCGAAACGAGGATGACCGCGTTTTGATTGTACAAAAATTGTATGTAATCTTTTGTGATGCCGAGCGATATGAGAATTTGATTTAAGATGCCGTCGTTGTTGAGGATCGACATCCACGCAAAAACGCGGATGAGCGAATTCGTCCAAAACGGAATGATTATTAAAAAAAGCAAAAGCGTTTGACGGCGGCTTCTCGCTATCGCGTATCCGCACGGAATGGCAATGAGCACGGTGAGCACAGTCGAAATGATCGTGATCTTGAGCGTTCGAAGCACGAGTATGCCGTAATTGGGATTGAACATTCGGCGGTAGGCTGCAAGCGAAAACTGTCCTTCGACACCGCCGTATAATCCTTTTTTTAAAAAACTGTACACGAAGATGATGAGAAGCGGTGCGATAAAAAATACAAAGAGCCAAACGCCCATCGGCCACGCGTATGCCGTGCCCTGATTGGCCGCTCCGTCTTTTACCGCGGGAGGTTTCGTATCCGTCGTTTTCATTTTTGTATATCCTCGACGATATAGCCGTCTTCCGCCGCCCACGAAATATAGACGTCGTCTTTCCATTGGATGGCCGGTCCGTCGTCGAAATAAATCGTATGCTGTTTGAACACTTTGACGAGCGCGCCGTTTTCGAGCCGAACGTAAAATTTCGATTGGAATCCGGAATACACCGGTTCTTCGACGATGCCTTTGAACACGTTGATATCGGTGCGTCCGTGCGTTTCAGGCGGCTCTTTCGTAATGCGGATTTTTTCCGGGCGGATCGTAAAAGCGACCTTTTGCCCCTTTTGCGTCGGGCCGTAGTCGGTTACCTGCATATAGCGGTCGAGGCTTGCCGTCGCTTCGGTATCGCTCGCAAGCGGCGCCTGATGGCCGAGCGCGGGAACGGAACAGGTAACCATGTAGTCCGGATCTTTTCCCGGCGTTTGATGCGGTACGCAATCGACGACCTGCGCTTCGAAGAGGTTCGTTTCGCCGATAAACTGCGCGACGAATTGCGTCGCAGGGCTTTCGTAAATTTCGAACGGCGTTCCGACTTGCAGCACGTGCCCCGCATTCATAACGGCGATGTGATCCGACACGGAAAGCGCTTCGCTTTGATCGTGCGTCACGTAGATGAACGTTATGCCGATTTTATCGTGCAGATTGTCGAGATCGATGAGGAGATTTGCGCGAAGCTTTGCGTCGAGCGCGGAAAGCGGTTCGTCGAGTAAAAGCACTTTCGGCTCGTTTATCAGCGCGCGCGCAATCGCAACCCGCTGCTTTTGTCCGCCCGAAAGCTGATTCGGTTTTTTATGGATGTGCTGATCGAGCTGAACGAGGTGAATGTAATGCTTCACTTTTTCGTCGATCGTTTCTTTCGGCACTTTTCTCAAGCGCAGCGGAAACGCGACGTTTTCGTATACCGAAAGATGCGGAAAAAGCGCATAGGTTTGAAAAACCGTATTCGAATGGCGCTTGTCCGGCGGAAGAGAGACGACGTTCGTTCCGTCGAACAGTACCGCGCCTTCGTCGGGGTATTCGAAACCCGCGATGATACGCAAAAGCGTCGTCTTACCGCAGCCTGAAGGACCGAGGAGGGAAAAAAATTCTCCCGGCTCGATTGTAATATTGATATCGTCGAGAGCGATAAAACCGTTATCGAATCTCTTCGAGACATGCTCAATGGTAACCCGGCTCCCTTTCACTTCAAGCAACCTCGGTACAATGTGATGACAGAGCCGTATTCAAAACGGCTCAAATGTAGGCACATTATATACAAAGGGAATGGGGTATTCAAGAGCGAGCGATTTCGAGCAGTGCGGAGAAATCGCGAGCGTCTCCTATAAAAGAAAAACGGCTTGGCCGTTTTTCGACTCTCGACTTATCAGAACGCTTCCGTGCGCTACCGCGCTTTTTCAAAAACGCGGCACACTTCGTATATGTACGCTTCATGGTAATCTTTGTCGGGATAAACGCTTGCATCGATATTTTTATCGACAAAAAGTTTCGGATCGATATACTGCGAATACAATTTTTTCCCGACAATGACGAGCTCGGCTTCCGCTACGGCGACGGTACCGCTTATCGGATAGGGACTGATGCCCGCCTTTTTCCACTTATCCGTATCGCGTCCCGAAATCGTACCGCAGATTTTCAGCGCGTCACGATACCCGTCGGGCAAAAAAGAGAGCGTTACCGAATCGTACGAATCGATAAAAGTTTTTGTAAAGCGCTGCGGCCGGATAAAAACTTCAACCACGTTTTTTTGCCACAAGCCGCCGAACATACCCCAGCTCGCAGTCATCGTATTGCAGTCTTTTTCGGTTCCGGCGGAGATAAGCATCCATTGTTTTAAAACTTTCGAAAAGGGATTAAACGAAAGATCGTCTGTCGATATTTCACGAAACGAAAGCGTATTCATAGTTATTATTTTAAATCATCACATCTCCGGCGTCAATACGGCTCTCGTCAATCCTGCAAATCGATACAACAGGGCAACGGCACCGAAAACCGTATTTTCCGAAAAGCAGTGTGCAACGTAAAAAATCGACTGCACTTCCGGCAGCCCCCTGTCGCTTGAGCGGGAAACTCCGCGCTCGGTGTTATAAAGGCACGTTTCGATATTTTCCGACAGGGAGCTTCCGTGCGTTATTCCGCTGGGTTTACCGCACCCTTTACGATTTTTTCAACTCGCCAATTTTCTTTCGTATGCAAAACAATATCGCCGAGCGTGCCGTTTTCGGCTTTACGACGGAGCGCGATACAGCCCGACCGCTTGAGCATTTTCGAAGCGGTCAAATCGGCGGTACTCGCAGCATCCGAAGGCAGATCGCTTTTCCAAAATCCTTTTGCCGACATCGCCTGTGCCGCCCCTTTTATATTTTCATTACTCCACGCCGTGCTCCCTGCAGGCGCATACAATACGGCATCGAGTACATCACCGGTAAAAGAATTGACAAGCATGAGTACATCCTCTTTATCACCCAAACACGCTTTTTCATTCGGAGACCAAATATCGCGCATCACGGGAGACGTATACCATCCGGAAGAAAGTGCGAGATCGCTGCCCGTTTCACTCACACAACCTTCCCCCTTCGTCCGCAAATGAACGATTACGGTTTCGCCGGCTTTTACTTCCGCAGAAGGAAGCGTAAACGCCCGGTCGTTTCCGTCGGACGCGCTTTGAAGAGTAAGCCCCGCAGCGTTTCCGCCCGTAAGCGCATAGAGTTCGACAAACTCGCACTTTGCATCCTTTCCTCCGCTCGACGCCGATGCAAACTGAGGATGAATGCCGCTTATAACGATTTTCGGAATACGTCCGTTAAAACCGACGAACGGAACATAAAACGTGAGCGAATTGCCGTTTTCATCTCGGGCTTCGCCGTACAGCGCATAATGTGCACCCGCTTCAAGCGCTTCGGAAGCTTCGACTATCACGCTTTTGCTCCCGTCATCGTACGACACGCTCACGGGAATTCCTCCCGTTTCTCCCGACGCGGCTTTCAGAATCGGCGATATTTTGTCCTGCTCCGAAAACGCTTCACCGGCCGAAAAAGATGCGGCGCGGGTAATGACCGCCCCCGTAATCGTAACCCGCTCGGAAAACGAAAGCGTCACATGCCGTTCGCTTTTGGCTGTGTAAGATTCAAGGACGGGAGCTTCATAATCGCCTCGAAGCAGCTGTAAACCTTCGTCCGTCACTTTGCACGACACGGGGCAAAGCGAAAACAGAATGCAGGCGGATAAAAGAGCCGTCTGCAAAAGCCATATCCACACTCGGAAAGATTTCCGTTTCATTTCGACCTCCCGACGACGGAGCCGCCCCTTCGATCCTCATGCGAACCGAAAACGCGGCTTTTGTCGTCGTATAATAAATCGGGAAATTTTTTCAAAAACGGAGTTTTTATAAGCCGTAAATGCCGAATTTTGAAAATATTTTTAAATAAAGATATGCTTGCGACGCGAACTTCGCTCGGCTCCGCCTCACTACCGAGTTCGTTTCGCAAATTCACCGTGTATGCCGCAGGATGCGCGCTAAAGCACTTCGGTTACCGAGCTGATAATATGCAGCACATTTGAAAATCCGGTCGCTTCGATAGCATCGCGGCTTTCCGGCGAAGGAGAGAGCAAATAGAGCGTATGTCCCTTATCTTCTCCGTCGTTGAACGCTGCCATAATCGTTCCCATGCCCGAATAATCGATTTCCGAAACTTGCGACAGATCGAGTACGACGTTACCGCGTCCGATCTCATCGTACAGCTTTTGCTGAAATTCACCGATCGTATATGCGATGATCGCGCCTTTGAGTTCGTACAACACGTAATTCGCGCCGCTCTTTTCCGTAATCGTCAGTTGCTCCATAAGTATCTCCGAATATTACACGTATTTGATAACGAGGGCGCTTACGTCCGCTTCGATTTCTTTCGACATGAATTTAACGAGATTGTCATAGATGAACTGCGCTATACGCGAAGCCGGGTACGTCAAATTCGACAGCATAATCTGCTGTACGCGCTCTTTACCGAACGTTTCCCCGCGGAGCGAACGCGACGTAAGGACGCCGTTCGTACACGAAAGGACGACGTCGCCTTTGGCAAGCTTTATCTGCCGTACCGAAATATACGGAGCGATATCGCGCACAAAGCCGAGCACGTGACCGCGTCCCTGAATTTCTATAACGTTGTTGTACGATTGCGTATATACAAAAATCGCGGGAATGCCGCAGTTGATGTAGTACATCACGTCGTTTGAAAAATCGATGAGCGCAAAAGTGCCGTTGAAGATGGTACCTTTCGGAAGGTTTTCGCGGATAAATGCATTGACTTTTTTGACGAGCAATTTAAAATCGCGGGTTTCCGAAAGAAAGGTTCGTATAATCGATTTTAAAATGACCATATTCATACTCGCCGCAATTCCCTGACCGCTCAAACTCCCGATAACGAAAAGATGCGTATGATCGTTGATCCTGATCAGATCGATAAACTCGCCGCCGATATTGTGCGCCGATTTCATGATATAACCGACATCGGCTTTCGGGTTTTCCACCGCATTAACGTCTTCCTGAATGGAAGCGATGACTTGAGACGACATACGGATTTCGCGATTGACCGTACCGATGATCTCTCTGTTCGAAATATTGCGCATATAATAGCCGAATACGAAAAAGTACGAATATAAGTGAGTAAGAATGGAAATATCGTAATCGGTATAATGATCGCCGCTCGTCTTCAAACCGAGCGTAATGCAGCCGAGGAGGTTCCGTCCTTCGCTCAAAAGGATGAGCGCATCCGACTGCGTGTCCGCAAAAAGAGCGGCAAGGGCATCCCGTGCTTCGGCGACATCGCTTCGCGCATCTATGTCCGAAACCGAAATGACGTTGCGGCCGGCATTGAGCAGTACATCGAATGCGGGGTTATCCGCACGGACGGACGCGAGGCCGACAGCGGATGAAAACGCATTTTCAAGATATGCTTCGCCGTTGTTGACGAATACGGACATGGACGAACACTGCAGATTTCTCGTAAATATGTTATGCACGCTCATGAGAATTTCGTCCATTTCGCCGCTGTAGTCGATCGATGCCAAATCGCTCTCGAATGCGCTTTCGTAGTCGGCGGGACGAAGGCGGCGCGTAGTCGTAAGATACGTGGACACAGCCCAAATAAACACGAGCGATAAGGCGGTACCGACGATCAAAATAATATCGAACGGCAATGTCAAACCGCCGAAAAACGGATAGAGCAGAATAAACACACACACGACAAATACGCTCGGAATGATGTACGCGAACAAAAGCCTCAAAATAAAAACGAGGACGTCGTTTGCCGACGGCAGCGCTTCGATCATTTCCGAACGCAGCAAAAGAAGCAAAAGAGACGAATACGCAATCGGGTACAGAAGCGCAAAACCGGGAATATTGCGCGACAGGAAATTCAAAAACACAAAACTCGCCCACATGACGACGACTGCAAAAAATTCGATATATCCCCGATACCTTTCAAGACGCGTTGAGCGGTATTCGTTAAGCAGCAGCATAACGAGCGTACAGAAGCCCGGCAGCACAAATCGATACAGGACGATAAAAACCGCAAGCCAATCCCATGTAAAAATTCCCCGAAGCTCATTGGGGAAAATATATCGGGCAATTATCCTTACGCCGACATCGGGAGAAATGACGATCATTTGAAATTTTGCAAATACGATATATAACGCAAGTACGAAGAAAAATATCTTCAAAACGACGACGAACGGCAGCGTACGTTTTACTTTCCGCAAAATAAAATAAAACGAAACATTCGTCAAAAAAAAGGCTTCCATAACGAAAAGCAGTTTTGAAATCATGCCGAACAGGCCTTCGCTGAACGGAAACGTCAATGTGACGGCGAGCAGCACCGAAACGCATGCTCCCAATAAAACGTTGTCAATAAACCGTTCACCGTGTATACCCTTTGTACGGTGCAGATAATTCGTATAGACGGCAAGCCAGATAAAAAATGCGGCAAATCCGAAATCGAGAATGATAAACGCCATATCAGCCTACCTTCGCAGCCATCATCGTGACGTCGTCATGGAGACGCGCACCGCCGTTGTATTCGGGGATAAGGCGCACGATATCGTCGATAAATTCCTCAGGCATTTTGTCGGCGCTTGTGCGAAGCGTGTCTTGAAAAATATCGCTGCTTCCGAGCTGAATACCGTTCGAATCCATGATCTCCGACAAACCGTCGGAAGCGATAAGGAGCATATCGCCGCGGTAAAGCCTTCGCTCTTCGACGGTGATATCGCCCAAATCGATGATGCCGACGAGACTCGCATTCGATGCGAGCGATTTTATTTTATAGCCGTCGGGCGCACGCGAAAGAACGAGCGGGTCGGACATGGATGCGTTGATATAGCGCAGCGTCATTTTATCGGTATCGATGATGCCGATAAACAATACCGTGTATTTATCCTGGAGCTTCATATTTTTTATAGCGCGGTCAATTTCGCGGATAACGGCTTCAAGGTTTTCTTTATCGTCGATAATTTTCAGCGTATTGACGACGAGTCCCATGATGAGCGCCGCGGCAAGACCTTTTCCGGAAACGTCGCCGAGGAGAAGGAGCGTTTTGTTTTTATCGATTTGCAAAACGGAATAATAATCGCCCGACACGTTTATGAGCGGTTTGTAATACGCGGCGAGTTTGAGCTTTCGGATCGAAGGCATTTTTTGAGGAAGGAACGAACGCTGCGTATCCGCAAGCAGCTGCCATTCCTTTGTCAGATCGGAAATTTCGGTAAGGCTTGCAATCGTACGGGAACGCGACTGAAAGCGCGAAAACTCTTCATAAAACTGCCGGAAAGCGTCCGCGTCGAAGAGTTTCGTGTACCGGCAAAAAATAAAAAGATGCTGTTTGCCGCATACGAAGAAAAAACCGCGCGCATCTTTGGAATGCGATATGATACCGAACGAATCGTCGATAAGGTAGAAACCTTCCGGCCACGAAAGCGGAAAATTGCGTTCGAGCGTATCGCGCACCGATTGAGAAGATGTCAAACGGTCGGGGCTGTTGTACAAAATATAATTTTTTTCTCTGTCGATAAAGAGTACGGAACAACCCGCTTCTCTTTCCAGAATATCGGCAAAAACCTTATAGAGATCGTCGAGCGAATAACAAAAACGCAGCCTGTTGATAAAGCGTGTCAAATAGCGCGTTTCGCCCTTTTCGAAAATCTTGCGATGGAGTCTTGCGTCGAGCACGGAACGCACGAACTCTCCGCCGATCAGCAAAAGAACGAAGATAACCGAGGGAATGGATATAAGCAAAAAAAACGAATACTCTTTTATCCGAGAGGGCAGGAGCATCGTCGAAATACCGATAAAGAGGATTAAAATGGCGGCATTGACCGAAAGAAAAATCAGCCGCTTGCGCGTTTTATACATAAATACCTCGATAACATTATGAAATATTCCGTAATTCTTATTCGCATAGTATAGCACATTATCGAGAGATTCGCATAGATGGGCGCTTCCGAAAATACCGAATAAATTTCAAAAGCGCCCGCCGATCGCTATGCGGCGTCTTTTTCTTTTGCCGCCTGTTTTACTTTTTCCATCAAGGCGCCGTCGCGCTTTTCACAGATTTTACACATCGTTTCTCTGCCCGCATCGATCGCTTCCTGCACGCTTCCCGCAGTAAGTTCTTCGGTTCGACTCAAAGCCGGACAGTCTTCGTGCGTGTGAAAGCGTTTGCCGTGCGGCGTCCAATACACTTGCTGCGTACCCGCCGCCTGCGCGTAGGATTCCGCCGACACGGGATCGAAATCGTAGCTTGCAAGCCCCCCGATGATGAGCAGGATCGCCGCCGCGGCAATGCCAACCGCTTTCGTGCGTTTATCGGTATCTTTATTCAAAAGCAAAAGGACGATAAACGGAACGAAGGCCGCCGCACACGCAATGACGCCCATATTGTTCCACAGCCAAAACTTCAGCGCATTCGCTTCCGATGCCGGTGCGATGCGGTTCGCTTTTTTCCAAAGCTGCGCACCCGCAACAACCGCAATAAAATCGATGACGAGAAGGACGATTCCCTGTACGAGCGGAGAAAGCTTTACTAAAAACGGAATGACGATCTTTTCCGTCATCGCGCACAATGCAAGCACTTCAAGAACGATCGCGAAAATCCACAACGCCGCAGCACCTATTCGAAGCGGCAGCGCGCTCCCCCGCTCTCCCTTTGTGTTCGACGCCGTCTTTACCGTTTTTCCGGTCGACGCCGATACGATTCTATGTTTTACCGCCATATACACTCCTCAAATTATTTATTTTAACAATCCCTTGAGTAAATTGCCTGCGAGCTTCGCAGTGCCGGATGTGCCGGATTTTTTTGTGCTTCCCCGCGTTTTCGCACCCGATACGCCTAAAAGTCCTCCGAGCACGTCGCCGACATTTACGTTTTTCATAACGCCGCCTATCAAAGCCGAAAGCGCATCTCCGGAAGTATTGTTTCCGGCGGTTTTTCCGAGAAGGCTCATCAAAAGCGGAGCTGCGGCGGCAAGGATCGCCGATACGGTACCGGTATCGGTATCCGCCGTTTTTGCAATCGATTTCGTCGTCGAAGCGGCACTCGATCCGAGCAAGTGCTTGATGATCTTCGCACCGTCGTCCAAATCGACGTTTTTCATAAAAGCACCGAGATTCGCCGTACTCACGCCGGCATGTTCTGCGAGCGCGGAAGCGAAACCTTTTGCGGATTCTTTATCAGAAGCCTGTTTGTCGGCACCTTTTAAAAGCGCCGGAAGCGCTTGGGCGAGAACCGTACTCACCGTACCGCTGTCGGTGTCACAGAGTTTACCGATGTTCGAAACGCTCGATGAACCCAACAATGTCGTCAATATCGATGATGCATCCATATCTTCCTCCCATAAAAACTTTTGCAGGAAATATCAATTTCCGAAAAAGTTTTTAGCCGTGCGCGTGCGCGCACATGTTCAATAGTCGAGTTTGCAAAATAAAGCGTATCGTATTCATGCGATTTTTATCAAAACGCCATGTATACACGTCTTCTGCAAACATCCGCGCAAACTCGAGATAAGAACGCTGCGATTTCGAGCAATGCACAGAAATCGCGAGTGTCTCCGATAAAAGAAAAACGCTTCAGCGTTTTTCGGCTTTAGACTCCAGCAACGGCGATATTTCAGACGGCGCTTTTTATCGTACCTCCATAAAAACTTTTGCAGGAAATATCAATTTCCGAAAAAGTTTTTAGCCGTGCGCGTGCGCGCACATGTTCAATAGTCGAGTTTGCAAAATAAAGCGTATCGTATTCATGCGATTTTTATCAAAACGCCATGTATACACGTCTTCTGCAAACATCCAAGCAAACTCGAGATAAAAAAGCGACGGCGATATTTCAGACGGCGCTTTTTATCGTACCTCCATAAAAACTTTTGCAGTATCGCTTTTTATCTTCCTCCGATGAAAATTATATCGAGCGGGTTATCCGCCGTCAATCAATCGCGTTGCAAAAAACGATGCATACGTTTATACTTACTGACACACGGAAGTTCCGTATCAATTTTTGGAGGATCGTATGTCTAAGGTAATCACGTTCGGAGAAATCATGCTGCGCCTCGCGCCGGAAGGCTACAAGCGTTTCGTACAGGCGGATAAATTCGACGTCGTATACGGGGGCGCGGAATCGAACGTCGCCGTTTCTTTGGCAAATTTCGATGTGCCGGTTTCGTTCGTCACAAAGCTTCCTGCACACGAGATGGGAGACGCGGCGCTCAACGAACTGCGAAAATTCGGCGTCGATACGAAATTGATTGCGCGCGGCGGAGAGCGGCTCGGCATTTATTACGCGGAAAAAGGCGCAAGCCAGCGCGGCTCTTTTGTCATCTACGACAGAGCGGGTTCTTCTTTTCAAACGGCATCGCCTGAGGACTTCGATTGGGAGGCGATATTCGACGGCGCAACGTGGTTTCACTTTACCGGCATAACGCCCGCGCTCGGAGACAATGTCGCGGCAATCTGTCTCGAAGCGTGCAAAAAAGCGAAAGCCAAAAACATCACGGTGAGCTGCGATTTGAATTTCCGCAAAAAATTGTGGACTTCGGAAAAAGCGGGCAAAGTCATGGCGGAACTTATGGAATATATCGACGTGTGCATTGCAAACGAAGAGGACGCGGAAAAGGTTTTCGGCATTTCGGCGAAAAACACGGACGTTACCGGCGGTAAGCTCGATAAAAAAGGCTATGAAGACGTCGCAAAACAGTTGGCCGACCGATTTCACTTGCGGCAGGTTGCGATCACGCTCCGCACGTCGCTGAGCGCATCGGACAACAAATGGGCAGCCCTTCTCTATGACGGTAAAAATTATTATTACAGCAAAGAATATCTCATCCGCATCGTAGACCGCGTCGGAGGCGGCGACAGTTTCGGCGCAGGACTCATCTACGGAAACGTAAAAGGTTTCGATCCGCAAAAGACGGTCGATTTCGCCGTCGCCGCGAGCTGCTTAAAACAGACGATCGAAGGCGATTTCAATCACATTTCCGTAGGAGAAGCGGAAAAGCTTATGGGCGGAGATGCGTCCGGCAGAGTAAGCCGCTGACATCACGTACAACGGAGGACGGCGGTTATGAAAAAAATCGTTACGCTCGGAGAATTGCTGCTCAGGCTCAGCGCGCCGGGGCACGAACGCTTTTTCCAGTCGCCGAATTTTGAAGCGACATTCAGCGGGAGTGAAGCGAATATCGCATGCGAACTCGCGCAGCTCGGAAACAGAGCTTCTTACGTAACCGCCGTCCCCGACAACGCAATCGGAGAAGCCGCTCTTTCGGAAGTACGCAAATACGACGTCGATCTTTCCACGGTGATCCGAAAGGACGGCAGAATCGGCATCTATTTTCTCGAAACGGGCGCATACCGGCGTCTGTCGAATGTCGTCTATGACAGGGAAAACAGCTGCATCGCCGAGGCGCTTCCGTCCGATTTCGATTGGGAAGCTGTTTTTGCGGACGCGTCATGGTTTCACATAAGCGGCATCACTCCTGCCGTTTCCGAAAACGCATACCGCACGACGATCGAAGCGATCGCCCAAGCGAAAAAACGGAATATCACCGTTTCATTCGACATCAACTACCGCGCAAAACTGTGGCGCTACGGACGGCGGGCGGAAGATGCTGTAAAAGAAATCGTCAAATCGGCTGACGTTCTCATCACGAATGAAGGGCACATACGCTTTTGTCTCGGCATCACGGTTCCCGGCTACGATACGTCGAAAGAAGGACTGCCCGACGAATATTTTGAAAAGATTTCGCTCGCCGTAAAACGCGAATACCCCAATATTCACACCGTCGCCCTGACCAGGCGCAGAACGTACACTTCGGACGTCAACGATTTTTCGGCGCTCCTGCACGACAAAAACGGAACGTTTTTCGTATCAAAAAAATATCACATCGAAAATATCGTCGATCGCGTCGGAGGGGGAGATGCGTTTGCGGCGGGACTCATACACGGTTTTCATCACTTCGAAGACACGCAGTACACCCTCGACTTCGCGACGGCGGCCGCAAGCTTTAAGCACACGATCCCCGGCGACATCGCGATTTTCCGAAAAGGAGAATTGGAATCTCTCGTCAAAGGTGAAACGACGGGAAGCATCCGGCGCTGAAACGATCCGCCGTTTTTACCCGCACGGACAGGATATGCCGCACGGACGCAGTCCATAAAATTAATAATTATTAATTCTATATTGAAAAACATCGATACGGAACGCCGTCTTTTAAAATCGGACCGGCGGCGCGGCAGACATCCCTTTTCCCGCGGCCGCTTTGCACGTCACTTGCCTGCTTTGAGATTTTCTTCGAACGCCTTTCTGTCGAAGGGCGCGTAGATGGGATCCTTCGGCACATAGCTCGCATCGTCCCACAGCGAACTCGTAATCATCAGATCGGCGCTGTAGCGGTTGCACGCGATCGGTATATTGTGAATCCTGCACTGGCGCAAAAGCATTTGAATGTCGGCTTCATGCGGCTGCGGATTCAAATCGTCTATAAAAAAAACCGCAAAATCGATTTCCTTTCGAACGACGAGCGCCGCGATTTCCGCATCCCCGCCCATCGGTCCCGAATGCATACACGTTATATCGCTTGCGATGCCGTGCCTTATAAACGATTCCCGCACGAGCGTGCCCGTCGTTCCCGTACAAAAAAGTTTGTGCGCCGAAAGCATTTCGGAATTGTTCAACGCCCAGTCGACAATGTCGGCTTTGCGGTTATCGTGCGCTACGAGCGCGATCCGTAATTTCCGTTTCATACGATGATCCTCCAAGTTTAACCCCTTCGAGTCGGCGTACCGCAACCGAAACCCGCTCCGAAGGATGTGTATCTATGCCGATTATGAGGTAAGGCGTTGTAAAAGCTTGCGTTACCATTTGCGACGGAGAGGGAGCGCTTATCGCGAACACCGTTTCCAAACCGTCTTTCGTGTATACCGCGGAATGCAATCGTATGCCGTAACCGCCGGTATTAAAACGGCCTGCACATACGGCGATTACCTTTTTCCGCTTAAAATCGATTTTCGGAGAGTCGTCCGCGCGGCCGTGCAAAAGCGAATAGAGCTTATCCAAATCGGCTTGATTTTCGATTACCGCAGTGACGAATTCCGCACCGTAACTTCCTTCTGCAAGGATTTCGTACGAAGTTTCCACACACCCTTCCCGCTCGGTCAAAACGGTTTCGGGATAGGGATCGGCGTTTTTACCGCTTTGTGCGGATGCACGCCGGAGATGTCCGACCGATACGGACGGTTCGGCCGCGGCGGTATGCAATTTTACCGGAATCGATTTGCACGCACTCGAAAAAAAAGCCGATAAAACGATCAAAAGGATATATTTTGTCATCTCTTCGGAAAGTAGCATATATCGTTTTTTTTATCAATATTCGTACCGGCGTACAAAGCGCAATCGATACGATGTCAATCCGCGTCATGCGGCGGCACGCACGGAAAGATACCGTCCTCGCACACGATATGCGAAACTCGCGCGTCGCGGACGCCGGAGGGGACATCGCTTATGATCTGGCAGGAAAAACAGAGACCTGCCAAAACCGGAAACGCATAGGAAATCCGCGCGATATAGCGGTCGTAAAATCCCTTTCCCTTTCCGAGCCGCCTGCCGTCGCGAGAAAAAGCGAGAGCGGGTACGAGAAAAAGCGAGGCGTGCGGAAAGTCCTTCGTATCGACTTTTTCGAGAACGGTTTTCGGTTCCGTAATGCCGTAAGCACCGATTTCCGTCTGCGCTTCAAACGGAAGAGCTGCATCGAGATAATAAAATTCCATCGTACCTGCCGCATCGATACAGCGCGGGAGCGCAACCCGCTTTTTATCTTTCAACGCGGATGCGATGATGCCCCTCGTTTCGACTTCGCTCGGATCGGATACGAATATAAAAAGGGTATGTGAAGCCGCGTAGAGTTCGGAGCCGAGTAAAATGCGTTCGATTTTTTTCGACGCCGCTTCCGCGCGATTTTTTTCGGCGGTAAATTCAAAAATCGCCTGCCGCATCGCCTGCCGCACAATGCGTTTTTTTCCCGTAAGTTCCGTTTCGTCCGATTGTTCCATAATCCGCCGGAAAATCCTCTTTTCGCAAGCAAGCGCCCGCTCCCTGTTGACGATGCGGACATAAAATAAGTATATTATAAATATATAAAGATTGTAAGGCTTTATATACTGCTTACACAAACGAAAGCCGTCTAAAAAGCGGATGCTTTTTATCGACTGCGGTTTTTGCGTTGCGGAAACTGCGGTTTGCGCTTTTCGGCGCGCAGCTGACGGCAGCTTTTATCATAGGAGCATAGCATGAAAATCAAACCTTTAGCGGACAGGGTTCTCGTCAAAAACGAAAAAGCGGAATCGAAAACGGCATCGGGCATCATCATCCCCGAAGCGGCGCAGGAAAAAACGCAGACGGCAAAAGTCGTCGCAGTCGGACCGGGTACCGAAGAAGACAAAATCACCGTAAAAGTCGGCGAACGCATCATGTACGACAAATACGCCGGCACGCAGATAAAGATCAACAACGAAGACCACCTCATCCTCAAAATGAGCGATATCATCGCAGTCATCGAAGACAAATAATTACAAGCTGCGTTCATCGTAAAGCCGGCGAAAGCCGGTTTTTTTATTTTCGCTTTCGCCGTAAAACTTAAAATTTAAGATAAGACAGTTGCATCAACATTTCAGTGGAAAAACATTAAAATAATCGGGCGGAAACAATTTACTATCATACGAACTATCGTATGCGCTTCGGCCGGCAAAGCAAGAGCATCAAAAACATCCAAATATTTCCGATGCTGATCTCTGCGGTAAGCATGCCGTTTTCAAAGGCGGAACTCCCCGGCAGAAGGGTTATCGGAGACGTACATAGGATCCCCACGTAAATATTAAAAAAAGCGGCATAGCGGGGATAGGGCGTTTTTTTAGAAAAAAATGCAATGAACTGGGAAAGATTCATCGTCATAAAACCGATCATAAAGATGACATATACCGGTAATAAAAAACGATACTGAAAATCCTTTGCAATGGCAAGAGCGGCGGCGGCATCGAGCACATATACCCGCTTAAAGATAAACATCAGCACGCTGCAGTTCAAATGGACGCCGCAGCATGCCCATGCCAGATACGCATACATTCCCGCCTGAAACAATCTTGACAGTATCGGGCTGTTTTTCCGCATCAGCAGATAGATTTGATAAAATCCGATGCATTCCGCCGCAATGCCTATGACGCCCAAAAACCCTCCGACTATGATTCGGGTTTCAGAAATTCGTATCGCATACTCCATCAGCCGATACCGGGAAGCATCCCCGTCGTTTAAGCTGACGGCTCCCAAAAGCAAATCCCCTGCAAGCGTGACCAAGGCTGCCGCCAAACCGATAAGCAGTCCTAATCGATAGTGCCGATTTTCTCTTTCCTCGTCCGCAATCGCCGGCATTGTTTTTTCCATTGTTTCTTTCATAGCGTTATTCTCCGTTATTATTTTTTTGACAGTTTAAAAAATCTCTCCGAACGTGCGTGCGCACTAATACGGCATTGCACTACAATTTACGTTTTCATTTTATTACTCCTTCTTACATAACAAGTGTTATGTTCTGTTGTAAAAATATGAGAAATACACAGCGTGCATTTCTCATTCGAATCGATTGGAGATTTTCGCAGTCTTCAGTTTTTTTTCAGCACCGCGAAAAATCCCGCATCCGCATATATCCTCATCTTTTGTACCAATTTTTTTGCCTCGGTCAAAGAGTACGCCCCGTATACCAGCTCCCGATATCCGGCCATTCTCATTTTCACCAAAACCCGTATCAACGCCGGATCCGTTTTCTGTCGGCTGAATTTTTCAAAGAACGTTCGAAAGCTTTTCCGCAATTTATTTTCCAACAGCGTTTGGAAATTGCCGTAGGCCGTTTTTTCGGAGCACTCCAAAAGCAGTCTGACTTCTTTTCGATGCGATACCAGGTATTCTATAATCTCAAGTTCTCTTTGCTCCCCGGAAGTCATATCCGCCAGTTCGCTTTCACTGCTTTGACGCAGCATCTCCAACAGGCGCCTGTATGTGTCTTTTACAATATTTTCAAAAAGATCTTTTTTGTTTTGAAAAAAGAAATACAAAGCACCGGTAGTTACTCCGGCTCCGGAACAGATCGTCCGTACAGACGCGCCTTTATATCCCTTTTTAAGGAATTCCTCCGTTGCGGTCTTCAAAAGAACCGCCCTTACATCACGCTGCAATCCGTTCGCCGTCCTTTTTTATTACTGCCGTAAAAGTCGGTTGCGTATAAAAACTATAGCAAAAAATACAGTAATATTCAATCGACTTATTTGCCGAACGCATCGGCAAAGCGAAATCCAACCTATCATGGAAGACCTTTTTCGATCGCTTATCCACAGCAGCCGTATCGAGATTATTTTGCAAATTCGGCGAGCGCGGTTTGAAGAGCAGCGATGCCGTACAGGGCTGCGGTTTCACATCGCAAAATATTTCCCGCAAAGTGAACGGGCGTAAATCCCGCGTTTCGAAGCGCCGTCATTTCGTCAGGGCTTATGCCGCCTTCGCTCCCGACGGCGATCGCCGCGCATGTGACGCCTGTAAAAACCGCATCCGAAAGCGGTACGCAAAAATCGTTCCGCTCCGAGAGGACGACGGCGGCCGACGCGTTTCGCACTTTTTCGCTCACCCGTCTCCACGTTTCGCAGGCTCCCTTCACATCGACGGTTTCGGCGACGGCGGTTTCCACAGGTGAACCGCTCTGCTCGCGAGCTTCTTTGATGATCCTTGTAAATCGTTCGGTTTTGCCCGCGAGAGAAGCGATGCTGCCCTTTTGCGAATACTCGCCTGCGACGGGAACGATCGTCTTCACTCCGCACTCGCAAGCCTGCCGCACAATTATTTCCATTTTTTGAGGCTTTGCGACAAATTGAAAAAGCGCATATTCGACGGCACGGCGATTTTTATCGACGGCAGAGGCTCCGACTCCGCGGGAAACGGAAACGCCTTCGCTTCCACACTTTTGCAATACGGCAATGCCCCGGACGTCGTCGATACGGCAGAGGGTCATGGGAAAAAGAAATCCGCCCGGAATCCGCACATCGAGCATATCGCCAGGCTTTGCGCGGAGGACGCGGCACAAATGCGTAAAATCTTTTCCGGAAACGGAAAGAAGTCCCCTGTCATCGGGTGCGGTATCGGCGATAAATTGCCGCACGTTTTAAGTCTCCGTTTTCTTTTTCGCTTCGGCTTCATCCTGCAGTTCTTTCAAGGTCTTCGCCGATCGGACGAGCTTTTTAAAATCGTTCGATTTCAAAATTTCAAGTGCAGCGTTCAATTGAATGTCGTAATCCGAATCGTAAAGCATCGCGGGCTTTAAGCGATTTACGCGAACGCGGATGAGGCGGCGAAGCAAAGCCGCGTTGAGCGGATATTTTTTTTGCAAAACGAGCGCATAAGAGGCGATATCGCGTTCGGTCATGCCGCTGTGAGAATCGACGTAGGATGCGATCGCATTCGATTTAATAAGTTCCGCATACGCTTTTTCTTCCGCTTCGCTCAATTCGGGATAGAGCACTTCTCTGTCGGGAGGAATACCGACTTTATCGATATTCGTATCGCTCGGAGTATAATAGCGCGCCATCGTAATTTTAAAACCGTCCGCATTGCTGAGCGGGATGACCTGCTGTACCGATCCCTTGCCGTAGGTACGCTGACCGACGAGGTATGCGAGGTGATTGTCTTTGAGCGCCCCCGCCAAAATTTCCGATGCCGACGCCGATCCGCGGTTTATAAGAACTACTATCGGAAGACCTGCGGGAACCGTCGTTTTTTTCGCGCTCGCGGTAAAGACTTTGTTTTCAAATGCGAGACGGCTCTTCGTCGAAACGAGCGTTCCCGAATCGATGAATTTATCCGCGACATCGGCAACGCTCGTGATGAGTCCGCCGGGGTTGTCGCGCAGATCGATTATTAAATTTTTATATTTCGCTTTTCCGAACGAGTCGAGCGCTTCCTGTACGCGCTTGGGCGTATCGGGCGTAAATTCGATAATGCGGAGATAACCCGTCGCACCTATCATGCCGTACTTTACCGTCGGCACTTCGATGAGCGCGCGGACGAGCGTTACGTCGAATCTGATATCTTTGCCGCGCAAAATCGAAACGGTAACCGGAGTGCCCGCTTTGCCGCGCAAGTGGTTGAGCACTTCTTCCATCGTCATCGGAGGCGTAGCCTCTCCGTCGATTGCAGTGATATAATCGCCCGACAGGATGCCCGCCTTTGCACCGGGCGTATCTTCGATCGGAGAAGCGACTTCGACGTATGCGGGTTTGTCGACCGACGATTCGAGGGGTTTACTGATGGAAAGGCCGACGCCGCCGAAATTACCGGCAGTCGTATCGGAGAGCGGGCGCATCGTATTTCGATCGAGGTACTGCGTATAGGGATCTTTCAGTGCATCGAGCATACCTTTGAGCGCTCCTTCGTAAAGCACTTTCGGATCGATTTCATCGACATAATTCTGCTGTACGAAATCGAATACCGCAGAGATTTTTTTCATGTACTGAAAATTCGAAACGGCTTCACCGCCGACAGGCGATTCGGCAAAACATTGAGAAGCCGCTGCGGAAACGATGAATGCACATATAACGGAGACGGCAAAACGGATTGCTTTATTGTGTATTTTAACGATAGCCATAAGCGTCATTGTATGACGCCGGGCTAAAAATTGCAACACACGCGTACACACGCGTATCAATCTTTTTCGCGCGTCAGCGTAAACGTGCGTCCTTCGACCGGATAACACGCGTCGGGCGCAATGCGCACGGGATCGAGAGAGAGCGTATGATAGTCGGTTTGAACTTCGGCCGGACGACGGGAAGAGGCGGGAATCGTTACGGTTTTAAAACGCATTTCATACGCGCTCGAAAGGAGCTGAGAGTTCAAAGACGATCGGAATTGTACGACGTGCTTTCCCGCGACGGTACCGATTACATAGATGCCTTCGTCGTATGCGTTATCGCCCGAAACGGTATACGTCGTTTTCCCGAATGTGATAACGAGGCCGTTGTCGGTTTTCCACTCGGACCGTTTTGCAAACGCCGTTTCGTATTCGTCTTGACGCAGCGCGTCGGACGTAAAGGACGTGAATGCGGTCATCTTGCGGTAGCTGCCGTCCCATAAATTATTTTCTTTGATAATCATGCGCACGTCGTCGATGATGTGAATGCGCACTTCGTCGATGCCCGCGAGCGAAATATCGCAGCGACGCTGCATATTCGTAATCGATTTATTCGTCGTCGTAATGTAAATACCGCTTCTTCGCAGATTGCTGTCTTCCCATGCGTACACTTCTTCGGTGTCGTCATAGAGGAAAATCACTTCTTTTTGCGCATGATCGAAAAAAAGATAGCGTATACCGGACTGCGCGGACGACGTCTTATACCACAGACCGTCGAGAAAATCGGCAAAGGTTTCGACGGTGCCGTCTTGAATGCGCGCAAGTTCGCGGGCGGCGATCCTGCTTCCCGTCACACGCACTTGCCGCGTTTCGACATACTTTTGCTCCTTTTCGTTCCAGCGGTATTCGGTTTGGATTTGACTCAAATTCGTATTTTCGCCGCTGCCGGAATCCTTTGCGGAACTGTACACCCATACCGGAAAACTTTCTCCGCGCGACTGCGAAAGTTCGTACGACATCGAACGGTCGTCCTGCTGAATAAAGATCGTGCCGTCGGATTCGAAATCGCCGATCTGAGCGAGTTCGATTTTGCTGCGTTCTTTGCGCATCATGTAAATTGCCAAAACGCTCGTGCCGTCGTCTTTGACGCCTTGATACACGAGCGCGTTTTGATGTTCGCCGAGCATATCGATACCGGTATAGGAAAAGGTGCGCGTACGGGAAATCTCCGTCGTGATTTCGGCCGTGCGGACATACGCGTTCCGTTCCGCATCGTAGATGCCGACGATGAGCACGAGGTAAGGAACGCCCTCTTTGCGAACGGCGACGACTTGATCCTCTTTCATATCGTTGTTTAAATCGATGGACAGCGTGCTGATAAGCGTTTCATTGAGCGAAAGCGGTATGAACGAAGTCATCGCTTCGTTGTCGGACGAGACGGCATCGCCCGACGATTGATTTTCGGCTTCTCCCGGAGCGATGGGTGTTACGATTCTCGCGCGCGGAAGACGCTCTGACTCCTGCCCGATAAAAATGCGTGCGACGAAGAGAAAAGCGATGACAAACGCCGCGATTATAAAAAGCACGGGGATCGCTTTGTTGAGTTTTCCGTTTTTCGATTTTACACCGCGTCGGGCGGACGGAGCGGGTTTTGATGCCATACAGCTACTATACAAAAAAACACTTGCATGGGGCAAGTGTTCGGAAAAAAAGCAAAGCTTGAAAGGGGCTGTCCAAAAACTTCAGTTTTTGGACAGCTTCCTTGATTTTATGTGCGACGTTTAAAATTAAGTCATTATAATATAAAGACTTAATTTTAAACTCGACAGGCTGTCGAGAAAGTAACCGACTTTTGAGACAGCCCCTTTCGGATTGCCGAGTTTACAAAGCAACCTGTGCGCGTGCGCGCACAGGTTCATCCGCTTATCAATACATGCCGCCCATATCCGGAGACGGAGCTGCCGGCGGCGCTTTCGGCTCGGGGATATCGGTGATTGCGCATTCGGTCGTCAAAAGCGTACCCGCAATCGACGCCGCGTTCGTGAGCGCGGAACACGTAACTTTTGCCGGATCGATGATGCCCGCTTCGACGAGATTCTTCCATTCGTCTTTCGCCGCATCGTAACCGACGCCTTTCTTTTCGGCTTTCGCCTTTTCCGCGACAACCGCACCGTCGATGCCCGCGTTGTCCGCGATTTGGCGGATCGGTTCTTCGCACGAGCGCTTTACGATCTTAAAGCCTACTTTTTCATCTTCGCTGATTTCGGAAGGAATCGCTTCGAGCACTTTCGACGCTTCGAGCAGCGCAAGACCGCCGCCTGCAACGACGCCGCTTTCGAGAGCCGCGCGGGTCGCCGCGATCGTGTCTTCGACGCGGAATTTCTTTTCTTTCATTTCCGTTTCCGTCGTCGCGCCGACGTTGATGACCGCAACTCCGCCGGAAAGTTTTGCGAGGCGTTTTTGCAGCTGTTCTTTATCGTAGCTCGACGTCGTCTTTTCGATCTGCATTTTGATCTCTTCGATGCGTTCGTTGATGGCGCTCTTTTTGCCCGCACCGCCGACGATCGTCGTATTGTCTTTGTCGATTTTGACGGTTTTCGCTTTGCCGAGCATATTGAGTTCGGCGCTTTCGAGTTTGAGACCGACTTCTTCGGTGATAACCTGTCCGCCGGTCAAAATCGCGATGTCCTGCAGCATATCCTTTCGTCTGTCGCCGAAACCGGGCGCTTTTACCGCGCAGCATTTGATCGTGCCGCGGATCGTGTTGAGTACGAGCGTCGTGAGCGCCTCTCCGTCGACGTCTTCAGCGATGATAATAAGTGCCTTTCCTTCATTCGCGACTTTTTCGAGAATCGGAAGCAAATCTTTCATCGTGGAGATTTTTTTGTCGTGGATCAAAATATACGCGTCGTCGTAAGAGGCTTCCATGCGTTCGCGGTCGGTGACGAAATACGACGAAATATAACCGCGGTCGAATTCCATGCCTTCTACGGTGTCGACCGTCGTATCCATGTTTTTCGATTCTTCGACGGTGATGACGCCGTCTTTTCCGACTTTTGCGATCGCGTCGGCGAGCATTTTACCGATTTCGGGGTCGTTGTTTGCGGAAATCGTCGCGACGTGCGTGATATCTTCCTCGCCTTTTACCTGTTTTGCATTTTTATTGACTTCGTCGACAACGAGCTTGACGGCTTTGTCCATACCGCGTTTTACTTCGATCGGCGTCATGCCGGCCGCAACGGCTTTTACACCTTCGCGGACCATCGCATAAGCGAGAACGGTCGCCGTCGTCGTGCCGTCGCCCGCATCGTCGTTCGTCTTGGATGCGACTTCGCGCACGAACTGAGCGCCCATGTTTTCATAGGGATCCTGCAGTTCGATCTCTTTTGCAACGGTAACGCCGTCTTTCGTAATAACCGGCGAACCGTATTTTTTGTCATACATAACCATACGGCCGCAGGGTCCGAGCGTTACTTTTACCGCTTTCGAAATCTGCTCAACTCCCGCAAGCAATTTTTTGCGGGCATCTTCATTGAATAACAACTGTTTAGCCATTTTAATGCAACTCCTTACTAAATCGTCTTTAATGCATCGTTTTTCACAATTACAATTAATGCTGACTTATAGGCTCAATTTCGAGTTTTCTAAAACTCGAAATTTTCCTTCCGTTTCGCACCCAAATGAATGACGAGTTTTGCAAGTAAATAAAATTGTGTGAAAGGCGAGGTTCCGGCTGCGTGCCGTTTCGAGCGTTAGGCTTACGGAAGCCTACCTTAAAAAGCTCGACTGCGGCTAAGCGGACGGGTTCTCGCCTGTAGCACAACTTTATCAGCTCATACTTTCAAAACTTGACATTCGACCTTATAATTAAAGATATAAAAAATTTCTCAATATGGCAACAGGTTTTACGGAAAATCGATAAAAAAACCGCGTAAAACGATAAGATTTCGACGATTTATAGTGCGTGAAAAAGATATCGATATTATTCGCCCTTATCCTCCTCGGAGCGGGGATAGCGTCGTGCAAAAATCCGCTCGACCGAACGGAAGTTTTTTCGTTTTCGCTTCCTTCATGGCCGCCGGACGAGTGCACCGAATTTCCGCCGCTCGCCTATTGGGAAATACGGTACGCGGGAAGCGCGGAAGCGGGGCGCGTCATACGCCTTGAAGCGGGAGCGAAAACCCTAACGCTCGAAGCCGCAGCCGACCGTCCGCTCGCCGTAATCGCTCAGCCCGTAAGCCGTCACGGCGAAACGGCCGCCTTATTTTTTAAACCCGCGGGCTGCATCTTTCCGCACGAAAGAAAACTCGGCTGGGAAAGCGGCTTTGCAGCTTTTGTGTGTATGCGGCTCTACTCGTCAAACGAAGCGGCGAACGGCGCATACCTTGCGACATTCAATTGGAAAAAATTATGCGATGCCCTTGCCGAAAAATCTGCCGACACGGAACGCCCTTACGATCCGTGGAAAGCGGATACGGAAGCCGTCTGCACTGCGATCGCGGAACATTCGTTCGGCGCGTCGCTCCTTTCGATGAAAAAGACGGCGCTTATTGCAATATCGGAACTCGAACAAAAAGCAAAGAAACTAGGCACGCAGCAATCGGGCGGTACGGAAACCGGTGAACGGCAATCGGGCGGCAGTGCGGAAGCAGGCGCTCAGTCGGGCGGTACGGAAACCGGCGAGCACCAAGTACATACCGAAGAAGGAGCAGCGCATGCGCTTTTTATTCCGCAGTATATCCCGCTGTACCGCACGCAGCGCAAAACGGGAAAAACGCTTGTCAAAAAAATCGGCGTCACGAGCTGGCTGTACACGATTCAAAGCATCGCGGCGGTACAGTACAGCGCGGACGGCTTTCCGGCACTTGCAATATCGGCCGTACCGCTATACACTGGGGAGCAATGAAATGCAGATACATAGCCGTACTGTGCGTCCTCCTCTCGCTCGCTTCGTGCCGCGGAAAAAATCGGCAAACCGCGCTCTCTTCTTCGGACGCCGCGGCGGGGAAAAAAGCTCACACGTGGTATTGTTTTGACGGCGGAGCGATAAAAGAAATCGACGACGTAAAGCGCGCACCGATGCAGGCGGAAAAGCCGTGGACGGAAGCCGTACGCATTTCATCGGCATCGAGCGCACTCGGAGACGGAAACGAAATGCCCTGCGCATACGCCGTCGTCAACAGGCTCGGCATGGTCGTCTTTACCGGCAGCACCTTCCGCTTGTATACGGATGCAGCCGTCTTCGCAGACAGAACGGCCGGCAATCTCGTATTCCAAAACGACACGCCTATTTTTTCCCTGTATAAAAGTACCTTTTTCAACGCATCGCTCGCAAACAATGCTGCAGGCGGCGTACATCAGTTCCTCGTGCTCTTCGATACGGCGTCGAGCGTCTTTTACCCGCTCATCACGTGCACGGCTCTCGCCCTTCCCGCAGAATCGGAGATAACGGACTTCGTGTGGGACGGAAACGTTTTCGTGTGTTCGGTAAAAAAATCGGGAGACGAAAAAACGGATTTTTCATATCTTTCCGTACAGCCGAAAATTCCGCTTCTTTCGATTTCGCCTGCTTCGGCAAAAAGCGATCTTCTCATCTCCGAAACGGACGCCGACGCATACCGCTCGCAGGCAACCCCTGTCGATATCACGTTCGCACCGAAACGTTTGCAGGAACTCGCATCGCTCGTCGACGAAGATACGGCGTTTTTCGTCGAATGCCGAACGGCAGGCGGACACTCGCCGAGGCGCTACACGAATCAAAAGCAAAACGACGATACCGCCCCGCTTTCGGCGAACGCGCTCATCGCCGACACTTACGCGTGTCTCATGTTTCGAGACGGTACCACGTACGCAAGCGGCGCGCTCTACGGACGGCATATCGTAAACGACGGAAAACCCGTCGCATTCAGATTGCCGAAACTTCCCGAGGGCTTCGCATACACGGCGTTCGCCGTTTCCGGCACGACGATGTACGCGGCGTGGGAAGAAAGCGATTTTTATAAAACGGGCAAAAGCGGTTTTCTCTCCGTCGATTTGGACGCGATCCTCTACGGAAGCGTTTCCGATGCGGCCCGGTAAACACTCGCATTTCCGGTAGATTTTTCATAAAAAACTTACGATAATAGAAGTATGAGCGATAATCAGACTTTTTTCGGCGCGCTCGAAACGGCGATTGCGGAAAAAACGGAAAACTTAAATGCAAAAGTGCTGCCCGGCGTGCTTTCGAATTTTCAACTGCTCCATACCTGCGTCAAAAACATGTATGCCATGCTCGTTCAGAGAGCGCTTATTAAGCCCGATCCGTACAAGCTTGAAAAAAAAATCACGGAAATCGTACTGCCGGACGAATCGGCGTATATGGAAAACGAACGTTCCATCGTCATGGGTACACGCTTTTCCGACTATGAAAGTATGCTCGAATTCGTGTGCACGTATTATAAATTTTCAACCGACCGGCTCGATTTGACGCAGACAAAACGCCTGCTCGATTTGGCGACCTGCATCGACTGGAGAGCGTTTTCTATCAACAGTTCGAAGGTAAACACGAGGGGACTCGCGACGCTCGTAAACGAAGCGCACATTCATGCACCGCAGATGGTCTTGAGTCTCATAAGCGATTCGCTCAACAAAAGCAGTACGGCCGTTTCGGCGATTTATTCGGGCTTGACCGATTTGGTAAATTTCGAACGTGAATCCTATAAGTTTGAAGTGCGCAAAAAAGTAATCGAAAATCCGGCGTTCGATAAAACGACGCTCACTTCGTTCAGCGCGGAACTCGCGGAAATCAAACGCCTCTTTCCGAAACTGCTTCCCCAAAAGCAATACTACAGCGAATTGATTCAGGAAATCGTCAAAGAAGATTATGCGCCCGAAAAAGAACAATTCCGGCAGCAAGCGCTCGCACGTCTGCGCATCGCGGAAAGAAAAGTGCGGGAAGTAAAGCGAAAAGTGGACACGAGAGCCATGCTGCTCGATATCGTGCTTTCGCTTTCGGCGCTTGCGCCGCAATACGAGCAGGTCGTCTCAAAGGTCGAATCGAATCACGCCGTCCTGAGTTCCGAGCACAACGGCTTTTTCGATAAATTAAAACGCGCGCTCAGGCAAGCGTTCAATCTCAAAGCCGCTCCCGAAGAATACGAACTGGTCATCGTAAATCAAAAAAACGAAGCGCGCACGACGAAAAAAATCGAATACCATACGTTTTTCGCGCTCCTCGTGCGGAAACAGCAGTTTTTGCAATCCTTCGCCGATACGCAGGGCGACGAGTTCCGAAAAATTGCGGCGGCGCAGGAAGAGACGGTGCTCGGTTTTATCAACCGGCAGCTCGCCGACAACAGGGAAATTCTTTTGGAGCTCAATGCGCTCGACGAATATTTCAAATCACAGGCGTCCGCAGCAAATAAAGACAAAATCAAAGGGATGAAGATGGAACTCGTTACGATGAAAAATACGCTCGTCAAGGCGAATCAAAAGCGCGCCGAATACGTGTCCGTCGCCGAAGAAAAAATGCAGCTGGAAAAATTGGGGATCGATGAAGATGCGCGTTGAGTTCAATAATCCGAATATCGAGTTTCGAAAGTATTATCGAAATAAAATCTATTTTATAAAAAAATGCCTCACCGCGCTTTTTGCAGCGGCGCTCTGTACGGCCTCTCTCTTCCCGCAAACGCACGACGATGCCCTCCCCGATACGGACATTCCCGGAATCGACGGTTCCGACGACTTTTTCGAAACGGAGACGATCGATCCCGCACTGCAGCACAATTTTACGATCATCGTTCCGGTGCACGAATACGATTTGAACCCGCACACGGCCTCCTACAGTTCCGAATCGCAAATCCTCTCATCGCTCTACGAAGGGCTTTTTTCCTACGACCCCGCAACGCTCGAACCGAAAAACGCACTCGCCGTCCGATACCGCATTTCGCGCAATAAAAAGCGCTGGACTTTTACGCTCCGTAAAAACGCGAAGTTCGGCGACGGCTCGCCGATCACGGCCCGGGACGTGTGCGACGCATGGCTCGATTTGCTTGCGGAACCGCGCGCGCCCTATTCGTCCATGCTCGACATCATAGAAGGAGCGGCCGCATATCGAAACGGCAAGGGAAAGCGGAGCGCGGTCGGCATACGCGCACTTTCCGACACGACGCTCGTCGTCGAGCTCGTCTCTCCTGCAGGATATCTGCCGCGCGTACTGTGCCACAGTGCGTTCTCCGTATATAAAAAAGATACAGGCATTTCAAGCGGCGCATTTTCCATGCAGCGGAACTCGAACGGAGAGATGATTTTAATAAAAAATAATAATTATTGGGACGCCGAACACACGCACATCGAGCGGATCGCAATCGTGCAAAGCGACGACGCCGATGAAAACGCATTTTTATTCAACACGGGAAGCGCCGACTGGATAGCGGGAAACGTCACCGTTCAAAAACTGCTCGACAAAGACTGCGCGCAGATCAACGCGGAATTCGCAACGGAATATTTATTTTTCAAAAGTCGGAAAAAAAGCGTATGGAACAATCCCGATCTGAGAGCCGCCCTCCTCGAAGCCGTACCGTGGGATGAACTCCGTTCGCAAGCGTTCGTCAAAGCGCCGACCCTCGTCTATCCGATAAACGGTTACCCGCAGGTCGAAGGCTTTACCTATACCGACCCCGACGAAGCTGCATCCCTTATGTCCGACGCGAAAAAAAAGGCGGGCATTCCGCAAAACAGGAGACTCCCGCTCGTGATCGGAATTCCGGATACCGATTATATGAAAAAGCAGGCGGCGATTTTGGCAGACGCATGGAAGGCGCTCGGTGTCGACGTGTCGATACAAACTTCACCGATAAAGAACTACCTCGAAAGCATTCCGTCGTGGAACGCAGATCTTTTTTCGTATACGTGGATCGGCGATTTTGCCGACCCGCTCGCATTCCTCGAACTCTTCCGATCGGCATCGACGCTCAACGTCGCGCAGTGGAAAAACGCCGAATACGATAAACTGCTCGGAGAAGCCGCGCTCTACACGGGCGAAGAACGGACAAAGCTGCTCGCACGGGCGGAACAGCTTTTGCTCGATTCGGGCGAAGTGATCCCCGTTTCGCATCCGGTGAGCCTCAACGTCATCGATTTGGAAACGACGGGCGGCTGGTCGTCGAATGCGTTCGACATTCACCCGTTCAAATATCTGTATAAAAAGCGAAAGACAAGCCCGCTCCCGAACATCGTTTCGCGGTAAAAATCCGCTCGCTCCGTTTCGCACATCGAATTTTAAAATATTATTTATACGGACGAAACGGTCGGAAGAATCCCGCCTTTCGCGGCTTGCTCACGCGCGGCCGCCTCACTCGCTGCTCTCGCTTCGGCGGCTGCCTTCGGCACCGCTCCACGCGGGCGTAGGCTTTTTCCCTGAGGCTCGCACATCCTGTGCGCTTTCCGCTTCGCGCGGCAGCTCCGGTTCAAAACCTGACGTATCGGCGATACACCGTTGTTTGTTAAATAAAAAAAACAGCTGTCGGGTTACGACAGCTGTTCGCCCCCTGCAGGTTTTGAACCTGCGACACATGGATTAACAGTCCATTGCTCTACCAGCTGAGCTAAGGGAGCACGTTTTTCAAACGTAAAAACAATAGTAGTGAAAGCGTAAAAAAAAGTCAATATGCCGCATTGCCTCACGTTAAATCTAACCGAAGGGAAAGCTGTTCATAACGTAAAAATCTAACCCAAAATTAGAAAAACCATCATCAAGAAATGAAGAATTAACCACCCTCATTACAAAGTTATATGAAGACCACGCACTTGGGAAAATTCCTGTAAAACACTTTGATAGATTATTCAATATCTATTGATACGGAGCAACAAGACTTAGAAAAACAAATACAGTATTTTGAAGAAAAAATAGAAAGTTATCAGCAGAAAAAAAGTTGACATCGATAAATTTCTAAAAATGATAGAAAAATATACCGATATTAAAAAACTTACAGTACCAATGATAAATGAATATATAGAAAAAGTAGTAGGTCCAATTTCGAGTTTTCTAAAACTCGCAGGACTGTCGAAAAAACAAGTAACTTTTAAGACAGTCCCTTTTCCATCCGTTTCGTTCACCAACTGAATGGTGAGTTTCGACCTAGTAGTCTATGAAGCAACAGGAGGAAGAAAAGAACTTCGCAACGCTCCTTGATATGATAGACGCTTCAGAAGTAAGAGAAGATGATGAAACCTATAGGAAAAGTGATATAATGGGATGAATAAGAAACTGACAAATTAGAATTTGTAACTGAAATTTTTTGTGTTTTGTGAAGGGAGAATATTGATTTATGATTTCAATATTAGGTGCAGTATTATTTGGAGCTATAGCAACTATGACAGTTCTTGTTGCTTGCGGCTTGCCTTTGGGCGAATTTACAATGGGCGGGCAACATAAAATCTTACCTAAGAAGTTGAGAGTTGCGGCAGTCATTTCGGTGGCTATCCAAATTTTTGCAATGATAATTATTTTGCAAGCCGGAGGTTTTATCTCCTTGTGGTTTTCTTTTAAGGTTACTAAATATATTTGTTTCTTCTTTGCCGCTTATCTATCTTTGAATACTATTATGAACATGATTTCAAAAAGTAGGAAAGAAAAATATGTTATGACTCCGCTTTCACTTATTGCCGGAATATGTTTTTGGATAACGGTATTTCAGATATAGATATGTAAAACGAGGATAATCTACAGTGCGTCAAATTGGAAAAATATGAGAAAAGTGGTATAGTAGGATGGACGAGAAATTGACAAATTTGAATTTGAAGAGGAGAAACTTTCCCATGAAGAAAGAAATCAAAACAATAGAGAAAGATGGATATAACGGCGTATACTGGCCGAATCCGAACGGCAGTAAATATTGCATGATTGCCATGCTTGGTGATGATACAAAAGACATGATGGCAAAGGGTGGCGTCAAATGGCTTCAAAAGAAAGGTCTGAACGTCCTCACAATGTCACCGGCCCCAAAAGATTACGGTCACCATAACTATCCACTCGAACGTTTTGAGAAGGCACTTGCATTTCTGAAGACGATGGGCAATGAAAAAATCGGTATTATGGGTGCCTCGACAACTGGTATGCTTGCGCTTGTCGCAGCGTCATACTTTTCGGAAATAACGCTTACGATAGCCATTTCTCCTTCTGATTTTGTGATGGAAGGTTTTTATCAGGATGGGAAAGACGGGGCTCACGAACGTCCGGGAGACGGAGAGTCATCTGTTTCGTATCACGGTAAGCCGCTTCCTTATCTGCCCTATGCGTATCGCCATCCGGAATACTGGCAGAAAATATCTGAGGAATCCAAACGGCGCGGCGCGATGGTTGCCAGTCGCGATTTGTTCGATGAATCGGAGAAAAGGCATCCCGTGCAGGAAGCCGAGAAAATAAAGGTGGAGAATATAAAGGGCCGCATTCTGCTGATTGGTGCGGAGGATGATGTACTTTGGGATACCTGCAAATACATTCGTAGAATGGAAAACAGGCTGAAAGAAAGGGACGCGGATAACAGTGTAGTTCTCATGACCTATGAACATGGAACGCATTTTATATTTCCGCAGACCATGTTAACAGGCATTCTTCCCGTGGGTTCCGGGCTGTTTATCAGCATGGCTTTTAAGGAGGCAAAGCAGTATCCGAAAGAGTGTAAGCAGACGAGGATTGATGTTGATGAGCGCTTATCGGAGGAACTAAAGCAGTGGATAAATTCAGCTTCATAAATCCCGGTTTGTCGAAGTAAAAAATCAAATAGGATATTACCAAGAGGAAGCAAAAGCAAATTGCCGATACTTCCTTTTTTGTTGTCAAAAATTCAAAAAATGGAAAGGAGGCATGATAAAAACTAAACGAACAAGCGGTAATGTGATGGACTGAAGTGATTCAGCGGAACCCGGGCATAAGTTCGCCATTTTGTGTAAGGGCATGACCCTTGTAAAGGAGTTGTTACGATTAGAAAATACGAGTGAAAAGTGATACCCTAGTTTGACGGGACTGGGGAGCCGGTGGAAGGCAGTGTTTTTCTTCGAACAAAAAGTTCGGTAAGGAGTTTGTGTCAAAGCCGGCCACCGTATAACAAAATGCGGCTTGCCTTTGGGCGAATTTACAATGGGCGGACAACATAAAATCTTACCTAAGAAATTGAGAGTTGCGGCAGTCATTTCGGTGGCTATCCAAATTTTTGCAATGATAATTATTTTGCAAGCCGGAGGTTTTATCTCCTTGTGGTTTTCTTTTAAGGTTACTAAATATATTTGTTTCTTCTTTGCCGCTTATCTATCTTTGAATACTATTATGAACATGATTTCAAAAAGTAGGAAAGAAAAATATGTTATGACTCCGCTTTCACTTATTGCCGGAATATGTTTTTGGATAACGGTATTTCAGATATAGTGTGTAAGATGAAGACAATCTACGGTGCGTTAAATTAAAATTTGAAGGAGGTAATCATAGTGAATGAATTTAACGAATATGTTCGTGAGGTTTTTTCCGCAGCAGGTGATATTGTCATAAAATCCATGATGGGCGGATATCTTGTATACCTCAATGGCAAGCTGATAGGTGACATTGGCGATAATGAACTGTTTTTGAAGAGAACGCCGACATCGGACAGGCTGCTTGCGGATTCCGAATTGCGTTATCCGTATGAAGGCTCAAAGACACTGATGCATGTATTTGATAGATTTGAAGATACGGCGCTTGTTCTGGAACTTCTGGATGGTATGTATACGGAGCTTCCGGAAAAGAAACCCGCAAAAGCCAGATGAGAAAGATACATTTCAGTTTATCCAATTGAATATAGCAATTTGCGAAACAGTAAGGAGTTTAAATATGAACGGCACGGCGCACATAGACTCCGGCGGACACGCTTTTTTCTTTTTGCATCACGTATCGATTTTTCTTCCCTCGCGGATCATTTCCGCCATCGCCAAAAAATCGTCGGCTTTTAAAAGAGCGAGGCCCTTGTCTTCATCGCCCAAAACCACCAGGGCGTCGCCCGCTTTTATGCCGAACACTTTGCGCGCTTTTGCAGGAATCACGATCTGCCCCTTATCGCCGACGGTAACGGTTCCGAAAAGATGCTTTCCTTTCGGCGGAACGGCAAGCCCGAAATTCGATTTCGCTTCATGGTTTGCAAGATCGTCGAGCGATACGTCCAGCGCTTCGGCAAGCAGTTTGCTTTTTTCCAAATCGGGAAGCGTATCGCCTGCTTCCCATTTTGCGAGCGCTTGGCGCGTTACGCCGACCTTTTCGGCGAGGGCTTCCTGCGTAAAGTTCCGCAGTTTACGCAGCTGAACGATATTATCTTTAAGCATATTTCCTCTTTTTTATGCCGAGCAGGCACCACCTGACAAAGGGAATACGCACCGTCGCTTCGTACAGTACAAAGGCGCCGAAAAAAGAAGCAAAAGTCGCAATCGCGTATGTCGACACTGCGGGAATCTTTGCGTACCGCGCAAGGAGCCACGCCGCAAGCGTCAACGGAAAATAATGAAACACATATAAGCCGAAGCTCCGTTTTGTCATAAAGCGCGTAAAGGCGGACTCGCGGTCATAACGGCGCTTCATCAGAGCTAAAAGCGCAAGCGAAGCAAGCCACGCGTAAGCGACCGCCGAAACGGAATTGACGGTCGGCATAACGGCATACTTATCACCGAAATGCAGATACAGATACAGCGCTCCCGACAACAGCGCCGCAATACCGAGTGCGATGTCGATTTTACCGAGCCGATCGATAAGATTTTCATGCGAAAATACAAAATAGCCCATGAAAAAGGCAAAAGCGTAAATGCCGAAGCGGTACACCGTAACGACAGGCGTGTTTAAAATAAGCCCCGAAAAATAAAGAGGAACACCCAAAAGAAGGAGCACGAAAACATTCGCTTTACCGCACAATTCGTACAGGCCGCCTTTTTCGAATTTTCTTAGAAGCGCAAGCAGCATCGAAAAAAGCCACAGCATTTGTATAAACCACAAAACGCCCGTTCCCGATGCGACCATGATCGCAAATACGGCGACGCGCGGCATCGTATCGGGAATTCCGTCAAATCCGCCGGCAAGGCTCATATTCAGCAGGCCCTGAATCCAGCCGAAAAGGAGCAAGCCTATCGTCGACGGCACAAGCAGCTTCCTCGTCCTCGTGCGCACAAAATCGCAGATCGAATGCGTTTCAAGGTAGCAGCGCGAACTTATTCCGGCAACGATAAAAAGCAAAATCATAAACCACGGATACAAAATATACAGCAAAGCGTCCTGCACCTGCGTTGCGGAAAATGCGCCGATAAGGGTATACGGCGGCATAACCGCGTTGTAAATAAAAATCACGTGATACAGAACGACCAAAGCGACCGTCAGCCATCGGATATTGTCCAAATAATGCCTTCTCATACATTTCACACCTTTGCAATTATTATTGACACAGTATAACCGCAGTGCAACGGCACGTCTATCAACAGAACATAACCCCATGCGATTATTTTGTCAGCTTTCGTTGCGGACGGCACCGTTTTGCCATCCCGCCCTGCGCGGCCCGCTCACGCTCGGCCGCTCCGTTCGCTTCGCTCTCTCCGCGTCTGCCTTCGGCACCGCTCCGGCCGGGCGTATGTCGTATGTGACCGCATACATCCTCGCTCCCCGTTCCCGACGGAAGGGCTGCTGCCGGAAGTTCCGCCGTTCCTTAAAATTGCATGGCGAGTAAATCTTCAGATTTAGGAGCCGTGCAATTGGTGCGCGAGCGCACACATGACGATATGCGAGTTTGCCGAAAGGCAAACCTCCGTTAAACGAAACACGCCGTTTCAGCGTTTCGTTTAACCGTTCCTTTACATTGCATGCCGTTTTCAGAACGCATGATTTTCTGTACCGTTATCGTGTCAGCCGTCTCGGAACAAGGGAACCGAAAATGTATATGCAGAAAAAAGTGTTTAATGAAATAAGAGAGGCGGGACGCGAGGCAGCGGAACTGACGCCGAGCCGCTCTGACCGATGGCAAGCGAACTTTTTTCAAAAAGTTCGCGCAGTCCGATTCCGATTACGGTCAGCCGCGGCGAACGGAAGGGCTGCTGCCGGAAGTTCCGCCGTTCTTTTACATTGCATAGTATTTTTTAATGTCTGCATTTCCGGAACCCTCGCTCTGCAAGCGCATTTACAAAAACCTCCGTTCAAGTTATGATATAAACGGACGCTATGGCAAAAGCAAAATCATCCGGCGGAAATTTCATTCAAAAAATACTCGCATCCATTTTAGGTTCCGACGATCCCGAATACGAAAAAAAACGACGGCTCAAAGCGATAGCAAAACGCCTTTCGAAATCGCACTATCATTTTTACAAACCGAACAGCGGCGAAATGCTTCCGCCGTTTCCGAAGCTCCTCTACGAAATCTACAAAGCCGTATCGCCCGCACAGGTTTTCTTTCAAAACATAAAAAACCCGAACGCCATGAAAACGGCGGTTATCGAACACTTTCTTTCCGACACTCAGCGCAAAATCGAAGAAGAGCTGACACAGGAAGCCATCGCCGAAAAAAGCAAAACGATGCCGCTTCCTCAATTTACGGCATACGTGCAGCAGCGGCTCGAAGCGTTTATCGACGGATTTACCGACGAACGCACCGCGATAATCGAACGGCGTTATAAAGAGCTCATGTACTTTAAAGATTTTTGTTCTTACGATTATTATTTTACGCTGAAAAAATTCAACGCGTCTCTTATCGAGCGCGATTTTTCCGTACCGCCGCAGTTTGAAAAAATCGACGGCAAATACATCGCCGACGATATCAAAGATTTTACGACGCTTATGTGGAACATAACGGGAAACATCGATTGGGCGCCCATGATAAAAATGCTCAAAGACATACGCGGAGTCGAACCCGTTCCAATCGGCGTATGGAAAAAAATCGCCGCGAAAATGCAGCACATACAGGCGACGGGTGTATTCGATATGATCGTCCGGCTCATCACGCAGGATCCCGACTACACTCCTCTTTTAAACGATGTTTCGGCGAATATCGTCGAACCCTTTATCAACAAATTCAAACTCGAAACGACGGCTGCCTTAAAAAAACTCGAATCGGCTGCGACAAACAGCAAAGTAAACGAGCTGCTCGTAAAGCTTTTCAATACGGCATCCGTTTCATATTTGAAAAATTATATCGCTGAAAACAGTTCCACGCTTGAAAAGAAAAAACTTGCCGGCTATCTCTATTGCGATGCGCTCAATTACGTCAAAGGCTTTCTCACCGAATTTGTTAAAAAAGACATACGCGAATACTGCGACCTCGTCCTCGTGCGCGGCGCGTGGGTATCAACTCCCGTGTCGATGCCCATGTCGAACGCATACAACGATCTGCTTTCCGCATCCGAAGCGATCTCCGCTTTCGACGACGACCTCGCCGACGACGGAAAGGTCGGCATGAAAATCAAAACGCTGCTTCCGCGCACGCAGCACGCGTCCGATGCGGCGGCGATCATCAACCGGCTCGTCGGCGAATCGAACGCACAGGCAAAAGCGTACATCGTAAAGGCGACGCGCAATCTCGTCACTATCGGTAAGATGATAAGATGGCTCATCGAAGACGAAAAGAAAAAATCGCCGGAAGTGATCACGAACTGGAAAGAAATCGAACGCGTTTCCGACAAGCCGCCCTATGAGATCGGAGCCGCCGTCTATCAAAAAATCTACGTGTTTGCACTGCTCATGCAAACCTGCATGGGCGGAGCGGCGCAGTAAGGGACCGTTTCACTCCTCGCTGCAAGTGCGCCGTAAACGGTACGGAAATGCCGTTCCGCACTTGTTGCAAGCGGCGCCGGGAATTTCGCGCACGCTGCAAGTGCGCAATCGCTTTTTACGAAAGCGCTTTTACCGCTTCGCAGCCACTTTATGCGAAAGCGCCGTGCCGAGCATTTGAATCAATTCGACCATCAGCAAAATCACGATGACGGCGATCGCCATGATTTCGGAGCGAAAGCGCTGGTAGCCGTAGCGGATCGCCAAATCTCCGAGCCCGCCGCCGCCGATAGCGCCCGCCATCGCCGAATAACCGATCACGTTGATGACCGTCAGCGTCACACCGTCGATAAGAGAAGGCAGCGCTTCGGGGATGAGCACTTTAAAAATGATCTGCATCGTCGTCGAGCCCATCGCGCGGGCGGCCTGTACGACGCCTCGATCCACTTCTTTGAGCGCCGATTCGATAATGCGCGCAACGAAGGGAGCGGCCGCAATCGAAAGCGGAACTATCGTCGCCTTTGTTCCTATGCTCGTTCCGACGAGAACGCGGGAGAGCGGAAAGAGTACGATCATCAAAATGATAAACGGAAACGAGCGGAGCGCATTGACGACCCTCGTTAAAATCTGATACAGCGCCGGACGCGGACGGATTCCCGACTGCGGATCGCTCGTACACAAAAGGATGCCGAGCGGAAAACCGAGCAAAAGGCTGAACAGCGTCGAAAAAACGACCATGACGGCAGTCTGCGCCGTAGCATCGCGTACGAGAATTATTATTTTATCGATATTCATCCGTCATTCTCCTTCGACCGAAACGCCTTCGCTTTTCAAATACGCGATCGCTTTTGCAACTTCATCGGCATCGCCTGCGATATCGGTTATAAGCGTGCCGACGCGGCTTTCCGAAAGTTTTTGTATACCGCCCGCGCGTATGTTGAATTCGACGTTGAATTTTTGCGCCATGCGGCTCAGCACGGGCTCGTCGGTGAGCGTGTCGGTAAAGCGCAAAACGTATTTGCCGCCGCACTCCGACCAGCGTACGATGCCGCCGTCGGCACCCGCTTCTTTCGTCGGCGTCAAGTTCAGCAAAAAATCCTTCGTCACATCGCTTTTCGGATGCAAAAAGATATCGTTTACCGTGCCCTCTTCGACGACGCTCCCCTTATCGACGACCGCAACATAACTGCACGCATCGCGCACGACTTCCATCTGATGCGTAATCATCACGACGGTGAAATTCATTTGGTTTTGTATTTTTCTTATTAAATTTAAAATCGATTCCGTCGTCTGCGGATCGAGCGCGCTCGTCGCTTCATCGCAAAAAAGGATATCCGGTTTTGCCGCAAGCGCACGCGCAATCGCAATGCGCTGCTTTTGTCCGCCGGAAAGCGTGCTGATCGGAGCGTTTCGGCGGTCGGCCAAATCGACGATGGAAAGCATTTCCGTCACCCGAGAAGCGATTTCCGCTTTCGGCGTACCGCATATTTCAAGCGGGTACGCGACGTTTTGCCCCGCAGTGCGCGAACTGAATAAATTGAAATTTTGAAATATCATGCCGATCCGCCGGCGCCGGGCAATGAGATCCGAAGGCGAAAGATCGTCGACGCGATTTCCGTCGTAAAACACTTCACCCGAATCCGGTTTTTCGAGCAGGCTTATCAAACGCACGAGCGTCGATTTTCCCGCACCGCTTTTTCCGATAATGCCGAAAATCGTATTCGACGGAATCGAAAGGCTTATATCGCGCACCGCATTTATTTCGGAACCGTGCGCACCGCCTTCATAGGTTTTAACAAGATTTTTTAAGCGGATTTCCATCAATGCGCCGCCTTTTGTTTTCGCGCGTCTCCGTCCGGATACAAGCCGTCGACCATATATTTTTCGGGGATCTTCGCAGGCTTGCCGTCTTTGACGCTCGCCCACGTGACATCGGCTTCGACGCAGACGGTTCCGTCTTTTTTGCGCACGACCTGATGAAAGGTTCCCTGAATGACGCCGAGCTTTACCGGTTCGACATCGACGAACAACTCGTCGTCGAGAAAAGCCGACGCTTTATAATAGATATCGATATGTGTGATATACAGATAATAGCCGTCCGCGACGAGATTTTTATAATCGAAATCGATTTGATGCAGGTATTCCATTCTTCCGTATTCGAGGAAGTTCAAATAAACCGCATTGTTTACGTGGCCGTACGCATCGCATTCATAAGTGCGTACGACAAGAGGTGCCGTATATTTCATGCCGACAGTATAAATAAAAAGCGCACGCGCGACAACACATAAAAATGGGTAATTGGTAATGGGTAATCAGGCCGGTATCCGTTACCCCGTTATCATTTAATAACGGAATCGACCAAGCGTTTAAACGCTTCATCCTGCACGACGCCGTCGAAGGCTATGCCGGAAGCGATCGAAAAAACGCCGTCTTTTCCTTCGACGATGACGTTCTCCGAAGCGGGCGAGAGGTTTTGTATTTTTTCTTCATGCGATGCAAACGACGTAAACGAAAACGGAACGGCGCCTTTTTCTTTTTCAAAGGGCTGAATATCCTCCGCATCGCCGGCATCGCCGTCAGCGGCCATCCGGCTTTCCGCGCTTACATCCGCGGCAAAGGGAATGCCGGCATACGCGGCATCTTCTTTTTTCGGAGAGTTCCGGCTTTCGTCTTCTTTCCGTTCTTCATCGAGAAATAAAAAGTTCGGCGCGGAAACGACATCGAAATCGATCGGTTTCGCTTCTTCCTGCGAGACGCAGGCTTTTTTCGGCTCGCCCAACTGCAGCGGTTCGGCAAATATATCCTCTTCGGGTGAGGAAATATCGCCCGCCCCGTCCATAAACAAATCGATATCGACGTCTTCCATTGCGGGCATTACGGTATCGGTTTTCGAAAGCGGTGCGGATTCCGCGGCGATCAAATTATCAAAAAAGGCGCCTTCTGCTTTCGCCGCAGCGTTTACCGGTTCGATATTTCCGTCGAATAAATCGTCGCTCGTCGCACTTTCTTCACCCATGCGTATTTCACCGAACGCATCGATTTTTTCATCTTCGGGGATTTCTTCATCGCATGCTTTAAAATCCGCCGTATCCGCAGTTTCGCGTTCGGAGTTTTTGTGCACGTCTTCATCGCTTCGGTTTTCAGCGGCCGCTTTTTCGTCCGATCCGTTTTTTTCACGCGATTGCGCTCCGCTCTCATTTTCAAAGAACGCTTCTTCCGTTTCCGTCGCCGCGTTTACTATCTCCGTATTCGTTTCAAAAAATCCGTCCGCTTCGATACTTTCTCTTCCGAGCGATATTTCCGTCGGTTTTTCGTCGGGCGTTTTTTCCGGCGCGGCGTTATACGGAGTCCGTACCGCACCGCTGCGCAAAATCTCTTCGAGCATTCTGCGTATCTCTTTCGAATCCTGCAAAGCGCTTGTTTCGGACGCATCCTTTTTGACGCTCAGCGCACCGATGATTTCTTCCCAGCTTTTATCGATAAGCGCATTCGTTTCTTCGGAATGCCGTTTCGCCCGCTTTCCGAGACTCTCTTTAATAGCTTCGGAAACGTCGTTTTTTCGAGATGCGATTTTTTGAGAGACGTCAGCCCAATTTATATTTTCTTTATTTTCAAAATATTCGTTGATGAGCGCAAGCTGAAAGCGTTTCACTCTGTCGCGGATGACGACCATATCGTCGCGGCGCAGATTGAACAGCATAAAGATCGTGAGAAAGAGCGTAATAAAAACGCACGTAAGTAAAAGAAACTGTACCGTATGCGGCATGATAAATATCGAATCGCGGTAAATGCCTGCCGTTTTAATAAATCGGCTGCGGTTGCTCGAAATCAAAATCCAATACGATTCTTTCGATTCACCGCCGCTTGCAGGGATCACGGCTATCTTATCGGGACCCGTCGAATTGTCTCTCCAGCGCGCGACCGCTTCCCGTTCGATGTCGTCGCGTCCGAGGGAGGGCATGCCGAACACGAATCCGCCGATCGCTCCGCTGCTGTCGGAAATCAGATCGCCCGTATTCGCGACGGTCGTAAGATTCCGCGCGATAAGCATGCGATTGAAATCCTGTGCGTTGATGTAAAAGATCATCGTACCGCGATATACACCGTACGGATCGTAAAACGGAAACGCGAACAATATTCGGTTGTCTTCCCCGTCGAACACGATACGATACCGCTGTCCTTCGACGGTATCGGGCACCGAAACTTTAAAAAACGCGAATTCGTCGTCGCCGAGCGGCGTGCGCAGTTCATCGTAATTTTTATATATGCGCATGCTGTCGGTTTGCTTGAGTATGTCCGACGGATAAGTGCTGAAATGAACGCTGCGTCCGTTAGCGTCGATGAGACGGATTCCGTCGAGTCCGCTCACTTCGGAAAAAAGAGCGGCGGTTCTGCGCGTACGCTGCTGCACGTCGCTGTCCGTCGGAGAGGTTAACGCATACGAAGCGATCGATCGATCGGATAGATATGCGTTTTCTCCCGTATCGAATTGTTCGAGAAGCGTATTGATGTAGGTTTCGCTGCATTCCGCGACCGAATCGAGCTGCTTTCGAATATCGGCTATCTTCGCCGGCTCGTAAAACCGCGCTTCGATTTTGGAAAAAAGCCCCGCAAATGCCGCAACGACAAAGCATGCAAATATAACGACTGTCGTTACAATGCTTACGGCGATTTTTTGTCCTGAAGTCACTTCGTCCTATCTCCTCTTACAGTATCGGCATAAAACGGATAAAAATCCAGCGGCATTTCCCGTCCGTTCCGCACGGCAAAACATCGCCGTAATTACGTATTCTCCGATACTTTCAAAACGCGGCGTTTATCCGTATAATGGCGCGATGGAAGAACTGCAAAAAGAAGCGGAACGAAAAATCCGCTGCGTGCTCGTCGGAGAGCCGGGCAACGATCTTCGAGAACTCAAAAGCCTTATCGACACGCTCGGCATGGAAACCGTTTCGGCGATTACGCTTTCACGCCTTGAAGTACAGCCGGCATACGGCATGGGCAAAGGCAAAGCCGAAGAAATCGCAGCGGGTGCGAAAGAATGCGAAGCGGACTGCATCGTCTTCGACTTTACGCTCGAGCCGACGAAGCAGCGCAACTGGGAAAAGCTTTCGGGCTTGCCTTCTTTCGACAGGGAAGAAGTGATTTTGCGCATCTTCGCTTCGCGCGCGCAAACGCATGAAGCGGTTTTGCAAGTCGAACTCGCCCGCCTCGAATATTCGCTGCCGCGTCTCGCGCATATGTACGGCGATCTGGCAAGGCAAAGGGGCGGCAATTACGGCGCGAAAGGTTCGGGAGAAAAACAGCTCGAACTCGATCAGCGCCAAGTGCGCGAAAAAATCTTCCGCGTCAAACGGGAACTCAAAAGCGTCGCCGCAGGGCGCGATACGCAGCGCAAGCGGAGAAGCAAAGTTTCCGTTCCGTCGTGCGCGCTTGTCGGCTACACGAACGCCGGAAAATCGAGCTTATTGAACGCGCTTACGGGAGCGGACGTATTCGTCGAAAACAAATTGTTTGCGACGCTCGACCCGACGACACGGCGCATGCGGATAAAAGACGGGGGCGAGATTTTGCTTACCGACACCGTCGGCTTTATCTCCAATCTTCCGCACACGCTCGTCAACTCGTTCAAATCGACGCTCGAAGAAGCGGTGCGCGCCGATCTTTTGCTCATCGTCATAGACGCTTCGGATGCGAATGCGGAAAATCAATACGAAACCGTGTGCAGCGTACTCGGCGAAATAGGAGCGGTCGAAAACGAGCGTCTCGTATTATTAAATAAAATCGACGCGCTCGAAAAAGACGGCGGAAGACTTGCCGAACTGCGCGCGCAATTTCCCGATTCTCTGTCCATAAGCGCAAAAGAAAAGACGGGCTTCGACGAACTCGGCGATAAAATTGCGGGCGCACTGTTCGGAAAACGCTGCGAATGCGTACTGCCTCAGGACAAAAGCCCGCTCCTTGCCGGCATACGCAAAAGCGGCCGCATTTTAAGCGAGCAATGGCTCGAAGACGGCGTACACGTAACGGCCTATGTACGCGGGAAATCACTTGCCCTCATCGCGCCGTATCTGGTAGAGTAACGTATGCAATCGATATTAAATCGCGTGCTCGCCGTCATCGCTTCTCTTTTGGCGGCGGCGATCGTCATCGGAACGCTCGTGTCGTTCGCGCTGAAAAAAGCGCACCCCGGAAAAAATATCCGCACTCCCGACCCGTCCCCGCTTGCCGTTTCGTCGATGAGCGCGCCCGACAACACAAAGCTCGACGCCTTTACCGGACTCGGAAGGCTGCGCGCGGCGACAAAGCCCGATCCGAAAAAAGCGGCCGGCGGAACTCCCCTCGTCGTCACTCCGTGGTTTCCCTATCCCGCAGGCGACAGGGCTTTTTACGAAGAGCTTTCGCAAAAAAGCACGATCATGAGAGCCGTCATCACGGAATATTTTTCAAAGTACACGGAAGACGAACTGCTCTCACGCGGTGAAGAAAAAATCAAAGCCGACCTGCTTGCAGCACTCAACGAACGCCTTTCGCTCAACAAAATTCAAGCGATCTATTTTTCGGATTATCTTTTTATCGAGTAGACGTCATCGACTTTTGAAACAGCCCCTATCGCAGCAGGCCGAGCGGATTTACCGTCTTTCCGCCTTTAAAAACCGTAAAGTGCAAATGCGGTCCCGTACTCAACCCCGTATTGCCGACGCGGCCGATGCGCGTATTCATGTCGACGTTTTGTCCGCGCACGACGAGCACCGCACTCATGTGTCCGTAAAGCGTTCGATAACCGGAATGATGAGAGATGATGACATAATTACCGTAAGTTTCGTTGTAGCCGACGGCGGCGACGCGCCCCGGAAGAGATGCATACACCGGCGTACCGTGAGGAGCGGCCATATCGATACCCGAATGGAACGAACGGGAACCGGTAAAAGGACTCTTCCGCCAACCGTAATACGACGACAGCCAATAGCGTCCGTGCAGCGGCCTCCTGAACAAATCCCCGTTGATCTCCTGTTTTGTAACCCAATCGAGCTCCGCGTCGGGAACGAAAATCGTAACGCCGGAATCCATCGCCGCATTTTTGGAAAGCGAATTGACGAGCGCACACTTATCCGCGCTCACTTCGAATTTCGCAGCGATTGTTTCGGGCGTTTCTCCCGTTTTCTTGACCGTATACAAAATGCCGGGCATCGACGGGATCTTCAAATATTGCCCAACCTGCAAAAGACGCGATTGACGGATGGCGTTTACGCTGATAATCGTATCCTGCGTTACGCCGAACGTATCGGCGATGATACCGATCATGTCGCCGGATTTGACGCGGTAAGTAAAATACGTAAGTTCCTTTGCCGCCGTTTCGCTTTCAGGAAGCAGCGCGGCAGCCGAAGCGATATCTTCGTCGGAAGCGGAGGAGTCGGTAACAGAGAGGACATCTTCGGAAAATTTTGGAACGCCCGGCGTTTCAAGTCCGCCGACGCCGTTTTCGGTTCGAGCTCCGCCGATGAGCGCCGCACCCGCGGCACAGACGGCAGCTCCGAAACAAAACGCCGCAACACTGCGGAACACGAGCCGTCCGCGCGGAGAGGGAATGAGCGTATACAATACATCGCGCAACTTTTTTATCATACTGTCCGCCGCTTTTTTTACACAGTCTATGAACATAGATTTTACCTCAAATCGCCGCAAATATCAATCGCGTATCCGCCCGCCGCCGCACTTCCGGCAGCACCCTGCCGTTTGCGCGGAAAACCTCACACTCGTTGCAAGTACCGCGGCAGCACGTCACTTTTTCCCGATACCGACAAGGTAGGTTTCGAACGATTCCGAACGGCACGCCGAAGGTTTAAACCCCTTCGCCGATTCGAACATACCGCGCATCTTTTGCAGCAGCGCCTGCTGACTGCCGTTTTGAAAAATCTTCACCGCAGCATTGCCGCCGATTTTCAGCATCGTTTCGGCATACCACAACGCCATATCGACCAGCTGTTCCGAGCGAGCCGTATCGACGATGCGGTTGCCCGTCGTAAGCGGGGCGGCATCGCTCACAACGATATCGTAGGGCCCGAGCGATCGTATCTTTTCTCTGACCGCCGCATCGTTCAAATCGCCTTGAATAAAGGTTACATTATCGCCCTTGACGTTTTTTGCAAGCTCGTTCAAATCGCACGAAACGATATGCCCTTCCCCGTTAAACTTCCGCAGTAAAAACATCGTCCAGCTGCCCGGAGCCGCCCCCAAATCGAGTGCAGTGCAGTTTTTCGGATTCCGAATAAAGTCGAATTTTTCGTCGATCTCCTGCAGCTTGTACACCGACCGCGCAGGATATCCTTCGGAAAACGCTTTTTTCGACCAAAAATCCGGCTCCGCGTAAGCCTTCGATCGTTTTGCAGACATATCATATGAATTTCGGCATAAAACGGATATTTCATGAGGGAAGTCAATCTAAGGGACGACGCGTATCTGCCATCCCGCCCTCCGTAACTCCGCTTCCGCTCCGGCCGCATTCGCGTCCGCTTCGCGTTACTCCGGTCGGGCGTAGGCGTAACGTGAACACAGCGCATTTTTTAAGAAGCCGCACCGCCGCGCGCATCCAAAGGAAGGCGTTGTTTGCGCCCCGTTAATGTTGTATATTATATGTATGGACAGCGTATTTTCTTCACGCCTTGCACGGATCGAAACCTCTCTCGAAAACGCGCTCGCATCGGATGCGGCATGGAAGTTCGCCTCTTTCGGCTCTCTTTCAAGCGGCGTTCGGGACACACACATCGATTGCCTTACGGAACCGTGCAAAAACCTCATCGCGCTCGGAGGAAAACGCTGGCGGCCGCTTTTGCTCGTGCTGTGTGCCGAACACGCGCGCGCTTTTTACGGCAGCCGCTCTCTCCTCACCGAAGACGAAACGTATTCGCTTGCGCCGCTCGTCGAATTCGTGCATACGGCAAGCCTCATCCACGACGATATCGAAGACTCGTCCGATATGCGGCGCGGAAAGCCCGCAGCGCACATCGCCTACGGTATCGACGCCGCGCTCAATGCCGCTTCATGGCTCTATTTCGAAGCGCCCGTGTGTATCGACCGCCTCACAGCTTCCCCCGAAGTAAAGGCGAAACTCTACGCGCTTTATGCGAACGAAGTGCGCCGCCTCCATCTCGGACAGGCAGCCGATATTTTGTGGCACAAAAATCGGGAGCTTTTTCCGTCGATCGAAGAGTATTCGGCGATGGTGCAAAATAAAACGGGAACGCTCGCATCTCTCGCGGCAAAAGCGGGCACATTTGCGGGCGGCGGAAGCGATGAAGAGATCGAACGTGCCGGAAAGACGGCCGCCGAAATCGGAGAGGCTTTTCAAATACTCGACGACGTACAAAATCTCACTACGGGAAACCCCGGTAAAAAAAGAGGCGACGACATCGTCGAAGGGAAAAAAAGTCTGCCGGTGCTGCTGCACATAGAATCGCACCCCGAAGATAAAGCGCGCATCGCACGATTTTTTGCCGAAGCGCATGACGGCGGCATCGATTCGCCTGCGGTCGAAGCGTGCATTTCGCTCATCGAACGAAGCGGCGCCGTCGAAAAGGCGTTTGAAAAAGGGAAAACGCTTGTCAAGGAAAAGAGCGCCGAACTTGCTTCGCTTTACGGCGCATCGGGCGAAGATACAACGCCGCAGCCGATCATCGATTTATTCGCTTCAATGATAAAAAAACAGGAAGCGGATTATGTACGGGAGAAAATGCATGCTTAATGAAACGGCGGAAAAGCTCAACAATCAGGCGATCATCCTCGCTTCGCACGGAGACTACACCGAAGCGATCGCATGCTTTGTGCGCGCACTCACGATAGAAAACGACAATTCACTTTTGTGGTTCAACCTCGGCATCACGTACCGCGACGCGGGCAATTTGGAAAATGCACGCGGCGCGCTTACAAAAGCCTATGCGCAAAACTATACCGACGAAGAAATCGTCGAAGCGCTTTCACTCGTGTGCTTCGGACTCGGCGATTTTGCCGCCGCGCTCTATTATTGCGAAGAGGGACTTGCGTACAATCCGGAAAATCCGCATCTGTGGAATACGCTCGGCGTCATCTGCTTTAACCGGCAAATGCTTACCGCAGCCTGCGACGCGTTCGAACACGCAGTCGCGCTCAATCCCTATTATTACGACGCGCTTTTCAATCTCCGCGACACGTACAAAGAACTCGGAAACGAAAACGGCGCAAAAGAATGCTCAAGACGTATGAAAGAAATCGAAAAACACGGAGTACCGAAATGAACACGGAATACATCGTCACCTCAGCGGATTCGAATACCGTTACCGTAACGCCTGCGGAAAACGGCAGCGCGTGCGCAACCTGTCACGCAAACTGCAAATCGTGCGCACTGCACATCACTGTGGCAAACACAAAACGATTCGACGTAAAGCCCGGTCAAAAAGTTCGTATCGGACTGTCCGCAAAAGACGAAGTTCGGCAGAGCTTTTTGTCGCTCGCCCTTCCCGTACTTGCCGCCGTTTTGGGGTTTTTCGCCGCATCCCCGATCGCGGCCCTTTTCAATATACCTGCAACCGAACAGCTGCGCGCTCTTTGCGTACTCGTTTTCCTTTTTGCCGCCGGTTTTTCCGTCATGCTTTTCGCAAAAAAAAGACGGAACCCCGAAAAGCTCGACATCGCGGCCGTGTATCGATAACGCGAATACCGATGTGCTCCGAATCGGAGCCGAAGGGATTACAATGTATCGAGAACCGGCATATCAATAACGCGGACTCCGCCGTGTATCGATAGCACCGGCACCCCTATCGACGGCACACCTACGTTGCCGTATTCTGCGCGTATCGCTCACTTCAAATGCGCGCGAACGAGTTCGTTTATTTTTTCGGCCATGCGCTCGAGCGGCACTTGTTCCTGTACCGCCCCCAATTCCCATGCGACTTTCGGCATACCGTATACGATCGACGACGCTTCGTCCTGACCGATCGTCCACGCACCCTGTTTGCGCATTTCGGCAAGCTGCGCAGCTCCGTCTCTTCCCATACCCGTCATGATCACGCCGAGCGCATGATTTTGGTAAACCTTCGCAACCGATTCGAAAAGGTAATCGGCGGAAGGACGATGCCCGTTTCTCAGCGGATCCTGCGAAAGCTTAATAACAAAGTCCGTTCCCTGACGTGCGACATAGATATGATAATTGCCCGGCGCGATGTAGACGTGGGCAGGCAAAATAAGATCTCCGTCTTTCGCTTCCGTAACGTCGAGCGGACAAATTCGGTCGAGACTGTTTGCGAATTCGGCGGTAAAGCCCGCCGGCATATGCTGCACGACGAGGATCGGCAGCGGAAAGTGCACATCGATGTCTTTAAAAATATCGCGGAGCGCATTCGGGCCTCCCGTGGAAATCCCGATCGCAACGACTTCGATACGGCCGCCTTCGCGAATCGGCACAATGACGGCGGGTTCCTTGTTTTTTTCCGCATTCCACAGCGCGGGCGCAATCGCAGGATTTTTCGAAGCGTCGATACCTTTTTTTTCGGCGACGAACCGCTCGGCTTCACGCATCTTCAGCTGATGCAAAAAATAATCGGGCTCGTGCGTATCTTTTCCGTGAGAGCGCGCGTATGCGCAGCCGTAAGAAGCGATCAGTTCTATGAGGTGTTCGGAAATCGCCGTCAAATCCGTCGAAACGGTTCCGCCGGGCTTTGTGATAAAATCGCTTGCACCGAGTTCGAGGCATTCCATCGTGACGGCCGCTCCCTCCGTTGCAAGGCTCGACAAAATGACAACAGGGATATCCCAGCCGCGTTTTTTGCGCTCTTTTAAAAATTCGACGCCGTCCATCACCGGCATTTCTATGTCGAGAATAATTACATCAGGTTTTACGAGCGGAATTTTATCGACGGCAAACTGTCCGTTCATCGCCGTCGCCGCAACGTGCAAACCTTCGATTCCATCAACGATGCGCGTCGCTAAATTGCGTATCAACGCGGAATCATCGCAAATAAGTACTTCGATGTCGTCCATTTTATCTTCCTGTTTTATATATGTCCCCGTTCAGCGTTATTCCATTTTTTGGTACAAGCACGCCCAGTCGGTTTTTAAAAATTCAAACTTCGTTTTCATACCGAAAAGCGATTCCGAATGCCCGATAAAAAGATACGAATGCGGCGCCATCGCGTCCCAAAATCGCTTGATGACCGCCGCCTGCGCCGCTTCATCGAAATAAATGAGCACATTACGGCAGAATACGATATCGAAATCGCGTTTGCCCGAATCGTGACTGAGATTGTGATAGTCGAAATTGATCGTGTCCATGATGTCTCGATTGACTTGGTATCCGCCCGACGATTTTGTAAAATACTTTGCAAGGTAGTCGGCCGGCACGCCGTCCATACGGTTGTCCGCATAAAATCCGAGCCGTCCCACCATGAGCGACTTGAGAGAAATATCGGACGCGGTAATTTTAAACGTGAATGGAGGAGGTAAAATCGTTTTTAAAATCATGGCGATCGTATACGGTTCTTCGCCCGTCGAGCAGCCCGCACTCCACACGCGTATCACATCGGATCCGTGCTGCTTTTTATAATCGATGAGATGCGGTACGACATAATTGATAAGCGCATCGAAATGAGGCTGAGTCCGAAAAAAATGCGTCAGATTCGTCGTTACCGAATCGAGCATCTCTTTCATCTCTTCTTTGTTCTGTAAAATCAGCGTATAATATTTTGCTACGGAATCGAGTTTTTTTTGCCGTAAAAGTTCTCTGATGCGGCTGTCCAAAACGGAACGATTCGTCCCTGAAAATGTAATACCGCTTTCGTCGTAGATAACCTTACGAAACATTTCAAATTCCGCATCGCTCAATAGATCCGGCATAAACGTTATCTTACCGTATTTTTTGCTTTATAGCTAGTAATGTTTTTTTGCAAAACGCAAAGGAAATGCGTACGCGGCGCATCCGTATTTCGTATCGCGCCACGAAAGGAAATCTTCGACGAGACCAGCCGATTTTTTTGAAACGCTCGTGAGCCGCCGCGCTCCGGCGGCACTTTCGCCGTCGCCGATGACGAGCGGGTCGATATAGCGCATCTTTACGTCGAGCGATACGCAAAAGTGATCGGGCAATGCGTCATCCGTATGTTCGATGCGCGTCATCGTTCGGAACGTTCGCCAGCGCTTAACGAATTCTTTTTGCGGAGCGGAAGCCGACGGGTTACGGGAAGCGGCGTCACGAAAATCTTCACTTGCCGTGTCGGAAAGCGTACGTACGTTCCGGGAAGCGGCGCACACAATATCACGGTTGCATCCGGACGCACCTTTGCCGTGCAAATCCCCGTTTGCCGCAGCTCCGCCGTGTACAGTATCGTTCGCCGCATTTTCGCTTTGCACGCTTTCACTGAAAGCATCGAATCGGGCGACGATTTCGCGCTCGGTTTTTTCATAGCAGTCTTTTTCGGCGATCAAACCGATCGCGATCGCGCGGTCGACGATATCCGAAAGCAGCTTGAGTGCAAGTTTGTTTTCGTTGAGCTGCAGAATGTGTCCCGTACGGCAAGTTTTTTCACAGTAGGTTTCCGCAATTTTTTGCGTTCGAAAGCCGAGCTCACGTTCTCCGTCTTCGTTGATGCAGATCGCGATGTCGCCGTAGGCTTCTGCGATTTCGGAAAGCGTCCAGCTTCCTTCGAGCGCGGCTCCCGAAGGAAACATGTACTCGAGTCTGTCAGCCGAAAGACGCGGGAGCTTGTTGTCCGCAAGCGGATAGACGTGATAGTCGGCGACTGCATCGATCGAAATACCGTCGGATTTGAGCATAGCGTAAAGGGCATCGTCGTTTCGGATCATCGATTCGTTTTCGTTTTCCGTCGATTCCTGCGTAAGCGCGTCTCCGTTTCTGAAATCCGCAACGTGACTGAAAACGGGCGTCGAAACGTCGTGCAAAAAGCCTGCGAGCGTTTCAGCTCGGTCGTGCGTAAAGTGCCACAATATGAGCGCAACGCCGACGCTGTGATCGAGCCGCGAATAAAAAAATCGATTTCGATAGAGCGGCGTCCAATCCGTACCGCACAAAAGCCCTATGCCCGAAAGCCGCTGCAAAATCGGGAGATCGACATACTTATTAATAAATTCGGGAAAATCCGAAGAGAGGATGCGGTGATATGATGCGATCGGAAAATCCGTATTTTTCGAAAACGCGGACAGCATAAGGGGCCACGTCATATCGTTGAATCGATTTTTTCGCATGGCGTCATTATAGCACGATTTTGCGCTTGATTAAATCGACCGATTGAATTAGGATTTTCCCGCGGCGGCTTTTAAAATAACGCCAAAAAACTTTTTTGAGGTGTATTTGCGCCGTTTTTTAAAATCATGAATATCTGTCTTTTTACCGCCGACGAAATCAATAATCCGCTTCCGCTTTGCGACGAACGCGCGCGGCATATCGTAAAGATCCTTCACAAAAAAACGGGCGACACATTCAGCGCCGGCGTCATCGGCGGAATGGCGGGAAAAGCTTTGATTACGGATATAAGCTCCGGAACGGAAGGAGGCGCCATACGATTTTCGTTTACGCCCGAAACGGACGGAAAGCCCCTTTCGCCTCTTACGCTCATCGTCGGCTTTCCGCGCCCTATCCAGCTCAAGCGTCTTTTGCGCGACGTCGCGGGTCTCGGCGCTTCGCACATTTTTTTGACGGGAACGGAGCTCGGTGAAAAATCCTATATGCACTCGTCACTCGTCGAGCGGGGAGCGGCGTATAAAATGCTCCTCGACGGAAGCGCTCAGGCGGGAAGCACTCACGTGCCTTGCCTCTCGCTGCATAAAACGCTTGCCGAATGTATTGCCGCCGCGGATAAAGAGAGTGCGATTAAAATTGCGCTCGATAATGTAAACGCGCTTCTTTCGCTTACGGCCTTTCTTTCGAAAAAGAAGGGTGAAAAACTTTTTCCGTGTCCCGTTATCGCGGCAATCGGAAGCGAGCGGGGATGGACGGATGCCGAGCGCGCGCGTTTCGAAAACTGCGGTTATACGCGCTGTTCGATGGGCGAGCGGATTTTACGCACGGAAACCGCGACGACGACCGCAGCTTCGATCATTTTGGCGGCAATGGGAATATTGGGATAGGCGGAGACGCAGCGGTACGCAGAGACGTCGGCACGCGGAAAAAAAATTGTACACGGAATCGGCGGTACGTAAAAAACGATTGTACGCGGAAGCTTATCGTATGCGGCTTTGCCGAAAAAGCGCCGCCCTTTTCGGCAAAGATATCAATACGGAATTCCGTCGGCTGCAGGTGCGGACATGTGCTTCGATGAAAAGACGAGAGCTACGAGCGTGACGATGTACGGGAACACTTTGAAGATGACCGTCGGCACGACGTTGAGCGCGGGGATCGCCTGCGACACGTTTGCAAGCGTCGTAAAAAATCCGAAAAAGAATGTCGCGCCTAAAATACCGAGCGGCTTCCACTGCCCGAAGATGAGCGCCGCGATCGACAAAAAGCCGAGACCTGCGACGCTGCCGTTGAACTCGCCGCTGTACGTGACGAGCATAACGCCGCCGCCGAGTCCCGAAAGCGCACCGCTTGCGAGCACTCCGAACCAGCGCATCCTGTGCACGTTGACGCCTGCGCTTTCTACCGCCGACGGATGTTCGCCGCAGGCGCGCAGACGCAAACCGAAGGACGTGCTGTATAAAAGCCAAAACGAAAATCCCCAAACAGCAAGCACGAGCCACGTCGACCAGTACGAGCGCGAAAAAAACAGCGCGCCGAGTACGGGAATCTTTGAAAGAAACGGAATGTCGTCGCGCACGATGCCCATGACGATAGGAATATTGCCGCTTCCGGTGACGAGGCGCGCGACGTACACGGTGAGAGCGGCCGCAAGCATATTGATCGCCGTTCCGGAAATCGTCTGATCGGCTTTCAGATTGATCGATGCGAACGCGTGAAGCGACGCGACGAGTATGCCGCACAGCACTCCCGCCGCCAAACCGAGGGCGGTATACGCGCCGTGCGGCAATACGTTTTCGGTGAGTTTGATGACGAATGCGCTTCCGAAATAACCTGAAAGCATGAGTCCTTCAAGCCCCAAGTTCGTAACGCCGGAACGTTCGCTGTAGAGCCCGCCCAAGCTCGTGACGAGCATGGGAATCGTATATGCGATGACGTACGGAAAAATCTGCGATAAAAGTTCCCACATATCAGCGGCCTCCCTGCGCCGCACGCTGCGCGCTATCGGCATTGTTACTATTTGCTTTCCGCTTTCCGCGCATGGCACGGAAAACGCCGTTCCACAGCCGTTCGAACAAAATGCTCGTCGCGGTAAAGTAGATGATGACGGATATGATCGTGTCGGCGATTTCAGGCGGAACGGATGTCATCGCGTTCATAAATCCTTTGCCCGACTGCAGTATGCCGAAAAATATCGACGCGAGCAAAACACCGACGGGCGTCGAAGCGCCGAGTAAGGCGACCGCTATGCCGTCGAAGCCTTGTGACGGCATGACGCCGATTTGCATATTGAGCGAATAGCCCGTGTAGTAGGAAAGACCGGCCAGTCCTGCAAGCGCACCCGAAATCATCATGGACAAAACGATGCTCGAATTGACGCTGATACCCGCATATTCCGCGCAGCTTTTATTTGCGCCGACGGCTTTTAAACTGAAACCGAGCGTCGTTTTACTCAAGCAAAACTGCACGGCGGCGAGGGCGATGATAGCGATAAAAACGCTTAAATTGATGTACGTGGAACCGGCAAAGAGATTCGTAAGCCACGGAGTACGGAGCGACTGCGTTACGGCGATTGCGGAACTTTCCGTTTCAAGCGACGGCCCTTTGAGATATGCGGGAATATAATAATACACGCTCCAATAAGCGATCCAATTCATCATAATCGTCGATACGACTTCATGCACGTTGAATTTCGCTTTAAAAAAACCGGGGATCGCAGCCCACAGCGCGCCGCCGAGCACTGCGCACAGGATCAATGCAATGAGATAGAGCGGACGCGGCAAAAAGAGATAATGCGCGGCTATCGTCGCGACTATACCGCCTGCGAGCATTTGCCCGGAACAGCCGATATTGAACAAGCCCGTTTTATACGCGAACGCAAATGCGAGTCCGGTAAAAAACAGCGTCGTCGAAACGGCGATCATGTTTCCGACGCGCTCCGAATTCATAAGGCTGCCGCGGAACATATAGAGATACGCTTCGAGCGGATTTTCTCCGATAACCGCCATGAGAATGCCGCCTGCAACAAGACCGAGCACGACGGCGCTCAGCGCAATTAAAAACGGTCCGCTTTTACGTTCTTCGTTTTTTTCACCCTTCCGTTTTTGTGCTTTTTCACGTTTTTCGATATGCGTTGCCCCGTGCTTCATCGCTGCGCTCCTCCGTGTTTGACGCCCGCCATCATAAGACCGACCGCGTGTTCGTTCGTCTCCTGTGTTTTTACGATATCGATAAGTTCACCGCCGCTTATAACGGCGATTTTATCGGACAAATTGAACACTTCGTCGAGTTCGAGCGAAACGAGCAGCACGGCGTTTCCCTTGTCACGCTGAGCGACGATCTGTTTGTGAATATATTCGATCGCACCGACATCGAGTCCGCGCGTCGGCTGAACGGCGATGAGCAGTTTCGGTTTAACGGAAAGCTCGCGGCCGATGATGAGCTTTTGCTGGTTTCCGCCGGAAAGTTTTCCCGCAGGCGATTTTATCCCCTCACCCGAGCGAACGTCAAAATTATTGACGACGTCTTCGGCGTATGAATTGATATATTTGTCGTCGAGGATGCCCCGCTTGCTGAAAGGCCAGCGGTAAAAATCTTTGACGGCGATATTTTCCGCAATCGATTCGGTCGGGATGATACCGCGCTTTTGCCGGTCTTCCGGAATATGCGCGATGCCGCTTTCGTTGCGCTCGCGAATTGTAAAAGCGCTTGCGTCTTCCCCGTCGATAAAAATCGAACCGCCTGCGATCGGCGTCAAACCCGTGATCGCTTCGACGAGTTCGCTCTGCCCGTTTCCGTCGACGCCGGCAAGCCCGACGATTTCGCCTTCGTGTACCGAAAGCGAAAAGTTTTTGACACCGGCGACGTTTTTCGCATTCATGACGGAAAGATTTTTAATCTCAAGGATCGCACGCCCCGGATGCGACGGCGCTTTATCGACTTTAAAATTTACCGGACGACCGACCATCTTCGCCGCCATGTCCTGCATACTCGTCGATGCGACATCGACGACGCCGATCATTTTGCCGCGCCGGATAATCGTACACCGGTCGGCGACCGTCTTTATTTCGTTGAGCTTATGCGTGATGAGGATAATCGATTTGCCTTCTTTGGCGAGATTTTTCATAATCTGCATGAGATCGTCGATCTCCTGCGGCGTGAGCACTGCCGTCGGTTCGTCGAAGATCAATATCTTCGCATCGCGGTAGAGCATTTTAAGTATTTCGACGCGTTGCTGCATACCGACGGAAATGTCTTCGATCTTCATATCGGGGTCGATGTTGAGTCCGTATTTTTCGCTCAGCGCTTTAATTTTTTTCGACGCTTCCCTCCGGCGCAGCACGAAAGCGCCTTCGTTTCCGAGGATGATATTTTCGGTGACGGTAAAATTGCGCACAAGCTGAAAATGCTGATGCACCATGCTGATGCCGAATCTCGTCGCATCGTTCGGATTTTTGATCGCCTCTTCTTTACCGTGTACTTTTATCGTACCGTCGTCGGCGTGATAGAGCCCGAACAAAATGCTCATGAGCGTCGATTTGCCCGCTCCGTTTTCGCCGAGTATCGCGTGGATTTCACCGTCTTTTACCTGCAGCGTGATATCGTCGTTTGCAACGATGCCGGGGAATTCCTTTCTGATGTGAAGCATTTCGATTACGTAATTATCGCCGTCCATTCACGCCTCCGGTTTGTACAGAGATTATACATAACAGTATAGCACAGATTGCGAAATTGCGGTATAGGATTTTTTGCGGCTGTGTGTGATATGCGGCAGATAAAAATCGAGGCAGCACTCCGGCTTTTACACCGAATGCCGCCTCAATATTTTCTCCATATTTGGCAATTCAACTGCTGCGTTATGACGGCATCATGATAGAATTCTCTTCCGTCCGATAGTGAGATTTTGAAAGCATCCGCGTCCCCGGAACCTCGCACATGTGCCCGTTAATTACATTAAATTTCAACCGAGTCTCCGCTTCCATTATACTTTTTCATCGTCCACTTCTTTTCGGTTTTTGCCTTGGTAAAGGCTGCTTTCAGATTCGCCGGGGCAGTTGCTGAAGTAAAGTCTTTACAATTGCCTTCGGTAACGCCGGTTTGTTCAGTGTACAGTGTACATTGTCCGCCTGCATGTACAGGTAAGGCGTTCAAAATCTTTGTAAATGCGGCTGCGTCAAGCTTGTTGCCGTAACAGTCCAGAAATCCCAAAGAGGTACAGCCTTGTACGTTGAGAGAAGTAAGCTTATTTTTCGCACAGGACAGCATTGACAAAGCGGTACAACCCTCCACGTTAAGAGTTTCAAGCTTGCTGCCGGCGCAGCCCAGCCAGAATAAAGCGGTACAGCCCTGCACGTTAAGAGAGGTAAGCTTATTTTCATCGCAGCGCAGACTTCCCAAATCGGTGCAGCCATGCACGTCGAGAGAGGAAAGCCCATTGTTTTGGCAGGACAGACTTGTCAAAGCGGTACAACCTTGCACGTCGAGAGAGGAAAGCCCATTGTTTTGGCAGGACAGATTTGTCAAAGCGGTACAACCTTGTACGTTAAGGGAGATAAGTTGTTCATTTCCATCGCAGCTTAGACCCGTTAAATCGGTACAGCCATGCATGTCGAGAGCGGCAAGCTTATTGTCATCGCAGCGCAGATCTTTCAAAGCGGTTTTACCGCCTTGCACGTTAAGTCCGGTAAGCTTATTGCTGCCGCAGGACAGCTTGGTGATTTTCCCCGTAAGCTTTACCGTCGTGCCGTTTGCGTTCAGGTCGGTTTCGATACCGCTTTTGAGTTCCGTTTCGGTACAGCCTTCTACCGTAACGGGAGTGCCGTCGTCGGTTGTGACCGTAACTTTAATGCCAAGCTTATCGGAACTGAGGGTAAGTTCAGCCGTCCATGGCCTTACGCCTTCGTCCGTACCGCCGCTGTTGTTGTCGCTCGGACCTTTGCATGCGGTTATGCCGAACAGCGCCAGCGCCAAAGCGAACGTAAAAAACGTTCTTATCGTGTGTTTCATAAAACAACCTCCTTCTTGTTAATTGATACCGGACAATTCCGATATCCGTTTGCGTAGGGATATAAAAAAATACACGGGGGCGATATGCCCTTCGTGCGTATTGTGCGGTGTATATGTTGTGCGCCCTTTATGTACGGGCGGGCGGGCGTATACGCGGAAAGATGCAGTCTGTACTCTCTCATAGCTTTAGTATAAGACAAAGAACGAAAATCGGCAAGTAAAATATTCGGTATCTTTACACCGCCCTTTTCCGTCAAATAAAATGCTGTACCGAATGATGCTCTATCATGTTCGTTTTCACACCGACGATATAGCTTCCGAACATCGCGCTTAAAACGTCGAAAGCTGCGGCAAACGAACAGAGGATCGGAGCGACGGGGCGCAAAAGGAGATAGCCCGTTTCAAAGCCGCGGCCGTAAAGCGTGCACAGCACCGTAAGCGCGATAAAGGGGCCGCCGGAGGGAAGTCCGCCGAGCAAAAACGATAAACCGATCGACATGCAGTAAATCCACAGGATATTGCTTACGGGAATTCTCTGATATGCGTATGACCGCCAGATGACGACGAAACCGACCGTCACGATGAGCGCCGCTCCTCCCCGCGCAAAAATCGAAAAGAGCGGATACGCGATGCCGTTGATTCTGCGCCTGATGCCGAGGCTTTCTTTACCCGCTCTCATGTTGATCGGCAGCACGAAGTTCGTATCGCCGCTGAAAAACGCGGTAATGATCGAACAGAGGCTCGCATAGAGCACGCGGTACGGGTGCGGATCGTGACAAATATAATGCAAGAGCACGGGGTAGATGCCTCCGGCGACGAGTATGAATATGCCGAACAGGAGGAGGATGAGCGGAACGAAAGTGCCGCCTGTGACGACCGTGCGGAACTGAATCGCCCAGCTGCACATGACGGCTATCATGCCGATCGAAAGGACTTCGGTAAAGAGCGTTACGATATTGTAGCAGAGCTTTGAAAGCGCGTCGGTAATCGTCACGATCGGACGAAACGCCGCCTGATCGCCGGTACACGCGCCGCCTGAAAAACACGCGAACAAAAATGCGGGAAACAAAAACGTACCGTTTATGAGCGTTTCAAAAGCGGACGACGGAAAGAGCGCGCGTATCAAATCGTTTATGTTGAGAGAAGCGGCTTCGGCGGCTTTATCCGCAGTGATGGGAATGCGCGGCAGACGGATCGCCAAAATCGCAACAAGGCCGATAAAAGTCAAAAGCAATGCCGAAACGACCGTTACGGCTGCCGTCCATATGCCGGTTTTTAAAATCATCTTCGATTCGCGCAGTTTGTTGACCGCCGTCATCGCGGTAAAAAAAATAAGCGGCACGACGATATACCTGCCGAATCTGACGATCACTTCCGTAATAAAAGCGAGCGCGGAAGACGCCGCTTCCGAAGTCGACGGCACGGCAAACGAAAGCGCGATACCGAGCAGCGCTCCGATCAAATATTTGAGCCAAAGTTTCATACGGCCAGTATAGCACAGCGCCCGCCTTTCGTACAATCGCATGCACGCCGTACGGGGCAGGTGTAGCGGAAACGGTATATATACGAAAACAAGAGCGATATAAAAAATCGGCGGCACTCCCGGCAGCAGCCCTTCCGTTCACCGTACGTTGTCGTTCCGGCCTACGCCCGCGTGGAGTACCGCGAAGCGTTCCCGCCGCGAGCGGGAGCGGCGGCGGGAATGAGGGTTACCGAAGTACGGAAGGCGGGATGGCAAAACGGCGCCGTCCGAACTATCGGTTGGAACGACATCAAGCGGATACATGCGAACGACGGCTTTTTATTTGCACAAGAGTGTGGTATACTGTCGCATCTATGGAAAAGACAATTTTAATTGCGGGAAAAGATTTGCCTTACGGCGGAGACTTTGCCGACGGCATGGCGCTTGCGGGATACAATGTTGTCGTGACGGGCAACCCCGAAAGCGACAGCGCTTCCGTTACGGCAGGCGATATCGTCATCGCATCGTGGAACAGACCTTCGTCCGTGTCCGCCCGTTCCCTCGTGCTGCAGGCGGAAAACACATTTACGGTCATCGATGAAACGGTGCTCTATTTCGATGCAGCCGTATACGCGCAGCAGTTTACGGCGCTTTCGCCCGAAGAATGCACGCGCGCGATCGACACGATGATTGCGGGTTATTGCTATGTAACGATGGAAATCTTAAACCGCATCGAACAGCGCAAAGCAAACGGCAAACTCATATATATCGTGCGTCATCATCCGAACATGGCCGACGTCATTCGCTCTTCAGCGCTTCGGAGCAGCACCGCAAACGCTGCAGGCCCCTTTGTCAGCAGTGCCGAAGCCGCGTTTATCGCCTTTGCCGAAAATATCGCAGCGTATGCCGGAGACAAGCAAAACGTTTCGGTCGTACTCGTCTCATGCGACGTCCAAAATGAAGCAGCCGAAAAAGACGGCGCTCTCGCATCGTGGCTCGCCGATTACCTCGCCGTCTTCGACGGCGCCAAAAGCAGGCGCAGTGCAAAACAGTCGCTTTCTTGGATAAAAGCCGGATCGAAAGCGCCGGGACTTTTATCGCGTTTTATATAGCAAAAACGCTTGGGAAAAACGACCCCGATACCCTTATACGGGCATCGGGGTTTTTTCGTATGCAAAAAAAATACGGCGGCCGAACGAATCGAAGCCGCCGCACATCGCTTTACACCGCAGAAAGCGGAGCAAAGCGAACGTAGAGAATTATTAAATTTATTTTGTTAAACCGGCTTTTTTCATTGCCGTCGCGAGCGCTTCTTTGAACGCGGTTGACGTCATCGTCGCACCGGAAATCGTGTCGAGATCCGCGCTTTGTTTTTGCAGCGCCTGCTCGGTCAGCTTTGCGATCGCTTCGGGGCCGATGCCGGGCGTTTCGGCGTGTTTGATCACTTTGATGTCCGTCATCTTGCCGTCTTTAACGGTGATCTGAACGCGAACCGTTCCGCCCATACCCTTGTCGGATGCGCCCGTAAAGGTGTTGTTTGCGACGACCTGTACGGCGGTCGTATAGTTGAAGATGGAACCGGAGGCAGGGGCGGTTTTTTGACCGGATGCGATTGCCGCCAATTCGGCTTCTTTTTCGGACTGAGTTTTCGTCGCACGCGTAGAACCGCGGTCGCTGAAGTACGAAGCTTTGTCGGTCTTCGTTTTGTAGTTCGTTTCGTCTCCGGCAAATGCGGGATCGAGCGCCGTGCTCGCCGTCGCAAATCCGTCTTTATCGACGGACGCGGCCGAGCGGCCTGCGATGTAGCCCGCCGTGATGACGCGGCCGAGTCCGTGCACTCTCATACCGCCGGCGGATTCGCCCGCGCAGAAAAGGTTCGGAATAAGTTTTCCGTGCATGTCGACAACCTGCATTTTGTCATCGACGCGCAAACCTGCAAGCGTGTCGTGAATGTTCGACACCGCCCACAGCGCGTAAAAGGGACCGGTTTTGATTTGGTTCTGGAGCGTCTTCTTTCCCCAGTCGCTGTCTTTTCCGGCCGCGACAAAGGAATTGTAGCGGTTGACCGTGTCGGCGAGGATTTTGGGATCCATCTTGATGTTTTCGTAGTATTTGTTGACGACTTTTTGTGCGAGTTCTTCGATCGTATCGGCTTTGAACGCATAGCCGCCGTCGAAGTCGAGAACGCCCTGTTCCATAACCCAGTCGTTGCGTTTCGCTGCCGCATCGTCGACGATCGCCCATACCGGGCCGCCGTAGCATTCGGCGTTTCCGTCGCCGTCCGCATCGATAAATACGCTCGATGCGGCTTTATTAAAGAAGTTCTGATATTCGGAACCGGGGAATACTCCGCGGTAATCGTCTTCATTGGCAAAGCGCTGACCGAGCATATTGACGACGATCATGCTGTTGAGATCCATTTCGATACCGGTCGCTCTCGAAAGCGCCCAGAGTTTGCTGTCTTTCATAAAGCCGCGGCCGTAGCCGTACTGGCATCCGATGCGGCTCGGCGCTTTCATCTGCGCGCCGCCTTCGGACATCTGGTAGGACGACGCCGACAAAAGAGCCGCGCCGATTTCCATCGCGGCGATTTCACCGGACGCATCCTGATCGGAGAAGGGCATACCGCCGAGGCCGTCGTATTCGGGACCGAGGCGCGGATCGAACATCGTGCGGAACTGCACGTTGCCGGTCGAACCGCCGGTTGCGATGATAACGGCTTTATTGGCTTTGATGTTCAGCATTTCTTTTGTGCTGTCGATATTACCGTCCGACATAAGGCTTGTAAGCGGTTTGCTTTCGCCGGGCAGAACGTGGGGCGTATAGTGAGCCTGCACGCCGAGCACTTTTCCCGACTGACTGTTTTCACGGTAGATTTTGTCCATGTGATAGTTGAGCAGGAATTTCGCACCCTTTTCGCGAACCGATTTTTCGAGCGGGCGGGTAACCGCAACACCTGCAGCCGTCGTGCCGGTGTATTCGTTTTTCCATTCGCCGCTGTCGGAATAGGTCATGCGTCCGACGCTGTCCGGATCCGTTCCGCCGTCGCGGTAGTAGTTGCGGACCATCGGTTCGATTTCCAATACCTTTACGCCGTTCTTTAAGATAAAGTCGTACGCTTTTGCCATACTGTTCGCAACGGAACGGACTTGGGAAAATTCGTTAAAGCGCGCATCGACCGCTTCGCCTCTGGTATGATCGTAGTAGTACAAGTCGGCCGAATCTTCGATGCCCCATTCTTTTTGTGAAACCGTGCTGCCACCGGAGTGAAGCTGACCTTCGCTCACCGCCGCGTGTCCGCCGACATCCCAGTTCGTTTCCACGAAAAGAACGGATGCGCCGTCTTCGATCGCTTTAAGACCGGCGGGTAAACCCGCTCCTCCCGCTCCGATGATGACGACATCGGCCTGGTAGTCCCATTTGACTTTTGTGCCGCTGCCGCAGCCCACAGCAAGTGAGAGCATCATTGCAACGCACACAGATAAAACCGCAATTTTTGATAAAACGCGATTGTCCGATACTTTCATATAAGGCCTCCTAATATAAAACCTTGCCAAAACATACGCGCGAGCACATTTTTATGATATTATATGTCTTTTGCATATTTTTGTCCAGAATACGAAAGCGAATACGGAAAGCGAATCCTACCGCTTCGAAGAACTCGGCATTTAAAAACGAATACGGGACGCACCGCGCGGCGTCCCGTCAAAGCTCGCTTTTACCCGCAGCGCTCCGTATCGTTTTTTGCGAAAAGCCGTGCTGCCGCAAATAATTGATAATTTTATCTTCCCGCATGCGGCGGCGCTTGCATTTTTCGAGCGCTTTTTTGCAAATCGCCTCTTCCGAATTTTCCGAAAAGAATTCGTCGAGCGCCGCATCGGCGACATCGCGCGCTATGCCGCGAAAAGCAAGTTCGGAAGAGAGTCTCGCCCTTCCCTCCGAGTGATTGATTTTCCGCGCATTGAGCCACGCGCGCGCAAAGCGCGCATCGGAAAGAAAGCCTTCGCGTTCGAGGTAATCGAGCACTTTTTCGATATGGCGCCTTTCGAAACCTTTTGCACCGAGTTTCCGCGTCAAATTAAAGCGCGACTGTTCCGCCCGCGCCAAATACGAAAGCGCTTTCGATTCCGCCGCATAACAAAATCCCGCGTCGATAATGTCTTCTTCATCTTCGCCGGAAAAAACGCCGCCGTCTGAAATCGCTTCAGGGATGACGCGCGTCAAATACGCTTCGCGGATAAAAAAAGCAGGTCCTTCTTCGGTCGTAATTTTTATACAACCGGAGGATACCTGCTTCGTTTTTGAAACGACCACCGCTTAACGCTTGCTGAATTGGAATCTTCTGCGTGCGCCGCGCTGACCGTATTTTTTACGTTCGGGCATACGGGAATCGCGCGTCAGGTATCCGTTCGCTTTAAGCGCCGTGCGGGAATCCTGATCGATTTGAACGAGTGCGCGCGAAATGCCGTGGAGGCAAGCCGCAGCCTGACCGTTCATACCGCCGCCTTCAACGGTGATGAGGATATCGTATTTGTTGTCGTTCGACGTGACGAGCAGCGGCCGGCGGACGATCTGCACCTGTTCTTCAGTGATAAAATAATCTTTCGGTTCTTTTCCGTTGACTACGATTTTACCCGAACCTTCGCGCACGAAAACACGCGCGACCGCAGTCTTTCTTCTTCCCGTACCGATTGCCAAATTTTTTACCATATTGAAACTCCTGATCAAACTTCAAGCGGCTGAGGATTCTGCGCTTTATGCGGATGTTCCGCGCCTGCATACACTTTTACATTTTCGAAGAGCACGCGGCCGAGTCTGTTGTGCGGAAGCATGCCTTTGATGGCGCGCTCGAGCGGCTCGGACGGATGACGGGCAAGCAATTTTTCAAACGTATAGTGCTTGAGGTTGCCGACAAAACCGGTATAGTTGTAGTACATTTTCTTTTGCTCTTTTCCGCCGGAAACGGCAACTTTGTCCGCATTGATGATGACGACGTAATCACCCGTGTTTTGGTGAGGCGCATACTCCGCCTTGTGTTTGCCGCGCGCGAGAGAAGCGGCTTTCGCGGCGACACGGCCGAGCGGTTTACCCGCAGCGTCGATCACGTACCATGCGCGTTTTATATCCTGCGCTTTTACAAAAATCGTATCCATAATAAAATCCTACAAAATAAAAGTATGCGCGTTCGATAACGATGCATCGCGCCGTCGAACGCAAGACGGCGGTGAGCGGCCGACGTCTTTCAATACGGGGAAGCTTATTGTATCTTATTTTTTATCGCTTAGTCAAGTATATTGTTGACAGTATATTGCCGTCTCGTCATAAAATCGATTTACCGAATATTTCTTGCTTTTCCGACAGGATAGTTTATAATAACGCTATGACTTCAATACAAAATGTTGCCGAATACTACGATGAATTATACCCCGTAACCGCCGAACAAAAAGATTTTTACGCACGCATCGGAAAAAACTATCCCGCGCCCGTGCGTTTTTTACAAATCGGCTGCGGTACCGGATCACTGGAACACGTTCTTGTCAAAGACGGAGCGGATGTAACAGGCATTGAAGTTTCAAAAGATCTCATCGAAATAGCGACTCTGCGCCGAAGAACGCAGCTTATGCCCATACGTTTTTTTCAGCTTTCAACGCTCGACATGAAACGTTTTCTCGGAAAAAATTTTTACAATGTTATCTCGTGCTTGAACAGCCGCATTGCGTTTATCAAAGACAAAATGCTGTTGAAAAAATTTTTTTCCGATTGCAAAGCGCTGCTTTCCGAAGGCGGTACGCTCGTACTCCATCTCTATAATTTTTCGACGGTCTTAAAAAGCGGCACAACCGCTCTTCCCTACCGCAGCAGCATCAGAGTAAAACTTTCATCTTCGATTTCGGCAGGAAAAGACGATAGATTTTTCCTAAATCAAACGCTCGAAACCGGAAACGGCACAATTCTTCCCGTTATGCAAAACGAAGAACTGTATCCGCTCGTAAAAGACGAAATCATCCTGTTCGCGCGGGAAGCGGGTTTTACGGATTTTTCGTTTTACGGTTCATACGGCATGGACGAATTCAACGAAGCGGACAACGAACTCGTCTGTCTCATACGGTAAAAACGATCGCGCGGTACAGCGGCCGTCAGCCGATGCGCCAGCGATTGTTCGAATCTTTTGTAAAGCGTTTTGCGTTCACTTCGAGCAGCCGCCCGTCTTCTCCGAGCATTTTTACAATCGATGTAAGCGGATTTACTTCGGTGATTTTAAAATTCGTTCCGTCATAAAACAGATGAATACCTTCGGACGGCAGATTTCTCCGCGCATCGCTGTACCAATCGAATTCGTACGAAAGACAGCACAAAAGTCTGCCGCACTGCCCCGAAATCTTCATCGAATTGAGTGAAAGATTTTGATCTTTTGCCATGCGGATGGACACCGGTCTTATTTTATCGGAAACGGAATGGCAGCAGTACGGGCGGCCGCAGACGCCGAGCCCGCCGGTGATGCGCGCTTCGTCGCGTACGCCTATCTGCCTGAGTTCAATGCGCATTTTAAATACGGAAACCAAATCTTTGACAAGTTCGCGAAAATCGACGCGGTTGTCGGAACTGAAAAAAAACAGCGCTTTTTGCTCGGCAACGAGAAAATGCACTTGAATCAATTTCATATCGAGATGATGTGCCGTAACCTTTTCTTTAAAGACCGCGACCGCCTCTTTTTCTTTGGTTTGCAGCTCTTCCGCGCGCTTCGCATCCTCTTTCGATACGATACGGTCTATATCGACGATATCGTTTCGGCGCACACCGCGCGGTCTTTTCGTTTCACCGAGCACGAGTGCGATATCGCGTCCGTACCGCGTCGGAACGATAACCCGCATACCCGCTTTTACGCCCTGCACGTTTTCCGCCGTCGCATAGATGCTCTCGCGCGAATATTCGAGTTTTAAATGATACAGCGGTTTATCGGGAGTAAAATCCGCTTCTCCCTGCTCGCTTTCATCCGCAGCATCTTCAAGCGCTTCAAGATTTTCTCTCTCGTCATCTATATCGTTTTCAAAAATATCGCTCATGACAGCCTCTTCCGCACGTTTTCGGTTTTAACAATCTGATTATTAATTTTTACGGCAACATCAGGATGCCAATACATCGACGAGCAATCCCTGAATCTCTTCAACCCGCTTCAAAATAAGCAGTTTGTCGATTTGATTCGCAAGGATTTCCGACGCAAGATCGTTGAGTTTTTCATCGACGATCCGCAGCTGCACAACAACTTTTTCTTTTTTCGTCCGCCGATTCGGCATCCGAAATTCTTCAAGCTCAAAGCTGTACTTTACAACGTATTTCATAAGAGCGCTTACCGCACGCCGGTATTCGACAAAGGCATCTTCCGACATGGAATCGACAAGCTTGTCACCGGCGGTCGTCACACGGTCTTTCAAAAAAACGACCGCATCTTCAGCGGACATACCCGCAATTTCGGCCGGAAGTCCCGCCGACGCAAGTTCATTCGCTTCTTCGTTTTTTTTCAGCATTGCGGAAAATATGCCCGCTTTTTGCTGCGCACCCGATTTTTCTTTTTTTTTCGCTTCCCGCGCCGCCTCTCCCGCAGCCGAAGACACTGCGGTAAAATAAAGCGATTGATTAAGCGGGTCGACCGTATTCATGCAAACGCCGCCTTTGTGCGAATGGCTTTCGCTTCGAGGTAGCGTTCCGACGACGCAAGGTACTTCGCTTCGTCTTTGATGGAAATACAATGACCGTGAAAAATCACCTTTTCTTCGATCAGTACTTTTTGTGAAATGATATCGCCGATGACGGCGGCCGAGGAAAGCAGCGTTACGCTTTCTTTTGCAATGATATCGCCGAGTACGATGCCGCCGACAATCGCGGACTTCGCGGTAAGATTGCCGCACAGCCGAGCACGCTCGCCGATCTGCACGTTACCGTCGGTATAAAGATCGCCGCGCACGTCGCCGTCCAAACGGACTGAACCGTTTATCCGCAGATCGCCTGAAACAGCCGAACCTTCACCGATAACCGTGTTGATCGAAAAGTCGTCGGAGCGCAGCGCCATAAATCAGTTCGAAAGCTTTACGTTGATATATTTTGCGGGATCCACGACATCCGAACCGATGTGCACTTCGTAATGCAGATGCGGTCCCGTCGTAACGCCCGTGTTGCCGACATAACCGATGACATCGCGCTGAGAAATAAACTGTCCCTTCGTCACGCGAGATGACATGAGGTGCGCGTAGCGCGTGTAGATGCCGTGCTTATGTTTAATAATAATATAGTTGCCGTAGCTCGCATCGTAACCTACCGTAACGACTTGTCCGCTCGCCGTCGCGATGACCGGATCACCCGAACGATAGGTCGAAAAATCGATACCCTTATGAATGTACCACTGCCCCGAAATCGGATGCACGTTCGGACCGAATGCCATGGAAATATGCGCGTTGACGTTTTTCAGCGGCCAGATACTCGGAATCTCCGTAAAAAGCGTATTTTGATTTTCGAGCATTTTACCGATTTGCTCGACAGGCTGTACCGCATTTTCAAGGTAGGATGCAAGCTGCTTGACATCTTCCGTTTCGCGCATGGAACCCGCTGCCGTTTCCTGCGTGCCGAAAAGCGAAGAAAGGTCGCTGTTCGAAACCGACGCACGCGCAATGTTCGAACTGTCGGTAATGCCGAGCAGCGCAAGCGACTGCGACAAGGACGTTTGGAAACGTTTTGCCGCCTGCATGAGATTCATATTTTCGTCGCGCAATTCGTCGAGACTCGCCTGCGTCAAACGGTTTTGCGATGACAGGCGCGATATCTCTGCGCGTGAACCGATCGCCTTTCGGTCAAAGTAAAAAAATGATGCGACAATACCGAAGACAAGCACGACGCCGAGACCGAGCGCGAAAACGTTCGTTTGAAAATTAACAACTTTACTCTGCGAATGCGGAACGATCATTATCGTCAGCTTGCCGTCGAGTACCTTAAATATGCGGAGTACCGCATCTTTTATGAAAGTCAAAAAAGAAAAAAACGCGCTGCTCGTTTTTGAAGCAACCTTTTTTTCCAGCTTTTTATATTTTTGCGTCCGAGCCACAATCTCGCTCCTGTTCCACCCGAAAATAAGCCTGCTAATATACAGGCTCCAACGCTCTATTTTAGCACATTTGACGCCTTTGTGTCAAATAGTTAAAATCTCCATTTTTAAGCAAGTACATTAGCGGCATCCCTGCCGCCTTGAAAAAGTCTGGAGGCGAAAAACGCTTGACACGTTTTTCTTTCATAGATCCTCCGCGGGGAACTTCGCTTCATGTACTGCACGGCACGGATGCCGTGTCGTATCTTGGCAAAACGGCTGCGTATTTTTGCGAAGCAAAAATACGGTAGTGAGCGGTACACGGATGTACCGCGAACGACAGCTGCTCGGAATCATTCTTGAAGTCGAGAGTTGAAAAACGGCAGAGCCGTTTTTCTTTTATAGGAGACGCTCGCAAATCCTGCGCGGGGAACTTCGCGCTCCGCGCTCGTTGCAAGTCGCGCACTGCTCGGATTTGCTCGCTCTTCCTCGGCGCGTACTTCGGTAGTCGGTTCTTTACAAATTTACAGTTGAATTTGATATGCGATAGAATAAGGGACAAGCTTCCGCGTTTTTGGAGATGATCGGACTTGAACCGACCCCTTCGTTCAGGCGCTTCCTGCGCCTTCCTCAGGGCGCCTCCGTACGCTGTCGGCGGCATCCTTGCCGCCTTTCCCTCGCACCTGCTCGGCGCGTACTTCGGTAGTCGGTTCTTTGCAAATCGACAGCTGCACGTAATATACCGCATATAACGGTCAGCCTTTATTTTTTTGGAGATGATCGGACTTGAACCGACTACCTCTTGCATGCCATGCAAGCGCTCTAGCCAGGTGAGCTACACCCCCGTGTTTGTTTACTATAACAAAATTTCGGCTGCACTGTCAAGGATACGGCGCACTCTAAACAGGGCTTACGCATGAGAATCTATATTCCTCAAAAAATAACCATTACCGTAAAAAATCGGCTGCACTCCCGGCAGCAGCCCTGCCGTTCGCCGCGGCAGACCGTGATTGGAATCGGACTGCGCGAACTTTTTTACCAAAAAGTTCGCTTGCCATCGGTCTGAGCGGCTCGGCGGCATTGCCGCTGCCTCGCGTTCCGCTTTTTTTATTTTATATTATGTCTCTTTTCTGTGTATACATTTTTCATGCGTAATCCCTGGCACTCTAAATACAGCTGAGCCTAATCATGTTTAACGCGGCAAATGAACGGCGAGTTTCAAAAAGAAATAAAAATATGCTCAAGGCGAGGTTCCGGCCGCGTGCCGTTTCGAGCGTTAGGCTTGCGGAAGCCTGACCTAAAAAGCTCGACCATGGCATACACGGCGAGTTTGCAAAGCAAACTCGGTAGTGAGTGCAACGAACGAAGTTCTCGCCGAAAGCATGGCTTTATCAGCTGATACTTTCGAAACTCGACATTCAACCGTATTATTTATTCAGCCGTTTTTCCAAATCGTCGAGACATTCGCTCAGCTCTTTCGGCAAATGCTTTCCGAATTTGGGATAGTGGTTTTCGCGGATGTCTTTGATTTCCTTTTTCCAGCCGTCAACATCGACAGACGTAAGCGCGGACATATTTTTCTTGTACTCGTCGCTCAATCCCGTCGTATCGATTGCGCCTTCTTTCGGCATGTAGCCGATCGCGGTATCGATGTAGTTGTCTTTGCCGTCACAGCGGTCGAATACCCATGCGAGGACGCGGCTGTTTTCGCCGTAGCCCGGCCACATAAAGTTGCCGTCGGCGTCTTTGCGGAACCAGTTTACGTAGAAAATCTTCGGCAGTTTATCTTCGGTCGATTTGTGACCGATGTCGATCCAGTGCGCGAAATAGTCGCCCATATTGTATCCGCAGAACGGAAGCATCGCAAAAGGATCGCGGCGCACTTGTCCGACCTGATCGGAGATGACGGCGGCCGTCACTTCCGAACCGACGATCGAACCGAGGAAAACGCCGTGGTTCCAATTTCTCGCCTGATGCACGAGAGGAATCGTTGAAGGTCTGCGTCCGCCGAACAGGAACGCGCTGATGGGTACGCCGTTCGGATCTTCCCAATTCGACGCGATGCACGGACACTGGTGTGCGGGCGCGGTAAAGCGCGCGTTCGGGTGCGCGATGCATTGTTCTTTGTCTTTCGGCGTTTTGTCGTTTTCCGGACACGGGCGTTTGTTTCCGTGCCAGTCGACGATCTCTTTGCCTTCCGGTTTGTAGCCGATGCCTTCCCACCAAACGTCTCCATCTTCGGTCAGGCCGCAGTTCGTAAAGATCGTATTCTTCGACGCAGCACGCATCGCATTGTAGTTTGATTCGTCCGACGTTCCCGGCGCGACACCGAAGAATCCGTTTTCGGGATTGATCGCGTACAAGCGGCCGTCTTTGCCGAATTTCATCCACGCGATATCGTCTCCGACCGTTTCGACTTTCCAGCCGGGCAGTGTCGGGCGCAGCATCGCGAGATTCGTTTTGCCGCAAGCGGACGGGAACGCGCCGGTGATGTATTTTACTTCGCCTTTCGGGTTCGTCAATTTCAAGATGAGCATGTGCTCGGCAAGCCAGCCTTCATCGCGCGCAAGCACCGTCGCGATGCGAAGCGCAAAGCATTTTTTGCCGAGCAAAGCGTTTCCGCCGTAACCCGAACCGTACGACCAAATCGTGCGTTCTTCGGGGAACTGCGAAATGTATTTGTGCTCCATGTCGGCGCAGGGCCAAATGCCGTTATCCTTTTCGCCGTTGTTGAGCGGCTTTCCGACCGAATGCATACACGGAATCCATGCACCGTCCGATCCGATATTGTCAAGGACTTTCGTACCGACTCTCGTCATAATGTCCATATTGCACACGACGTATGCGCTGTCGGTGATTTCGATACCGTTTTTACCGATCGCCGAACCGACCGGCCCCATGCTGAACGGAATGACGTACATGGTGCGGCCGTGCATACAGCCTTTGTACAGCGCTTTCATCGTCTTTTTGAGTTCTTCGGGATCTATCCAGTGATTCGTCGGACCCGCATCTTCTTCTTTTTTCGACGCGATAAAGGTACGCGCTTCGACGCGCGCGACATCCGACGGAAGCGAGCGGAAAAGATAGCTGTGCGGCTTTTTTTTGAGTTCCGTCGCGAGCCCCGCATCGACGAGCTCTTTCATAAGCCTGTCGTACTCTTCTTTCGAACCGTCGCAGATATAGACGCTGTCCGGTTCGCACCATTTAACCCATTCTTCAACCCACGCTTTGATTTTAGCGTTTTTCAAATCTTTTATTTCCATAAAGAACTCCTATAAATATAAAATACTTACGAAAAATTCAACGGTGATGATTCCTTACCGACTTTATAAGAAATATAGCGCATTTACCGGATTTTGACAATGCTGCGATTCATACCGTACAGCCCAAGCCGGCCGGAAACCGTATTCTTTAAAAACAAATCGGCTGCAGCCTTACCTTTCGCGCTCGCTGCGCGCCGGCAAAAAAGTCCCGATTTTTACCGATGCAGATTTCCTTTTGCAAAGGTACGCGCATCGACGGGACGGCTGAAAAGGTAGCCTTGAAATTTATCGGGGGCGAACGGAAGCAGTTTTTCCACGCTGTCGTATGATTCGATGCCTTCCATACATACCGTCATACCGAGCGCATGCGCCATATCGACGATAAATTCGATTATCTTCAAATCTTTCATATCGCCCGAGAGCGCTTTTTGGATAAACGTATAATCGAGTTTAAGCGTATTCGCGTGAATATCCTGCAGATAGCGGAGATTGGAAAAGCCCGTGCCGAAATCGTCGATATCGATTTTGACGCCGAGCGCCGACAGCTCGGGAAGCATCGATTGAATTTCTTCATCGTCGATATTTCCGCTTTCGGTTATTTCAAGCACGATGTTTTTCGGATTGACTCTGGTACGCTCGAGGGCAATCTGCACTTCGCTCACAAGATTCGACTGCAAAATCTGCACGAATGAAATATTGACACTCACGTAGAGATCGGGAAAGAGCGTGTTCCAAGCGGCGCACTGCGCAAACGCTTTCATGAGTATCCATCGCCCGACCGGAACAATCAGTCCGCTCCGTTCAAGTATGGGGATGATTTCACCTGCGCCGACCGTGCCGAAACGATCGTTTTTCCATCTTAAAAGAGATTCCGCACCGACGACGATTTTCGACAAAGAGCCGCTTGCGTTTTTTTGCACTTTTTTCGCGTTTACGATCGGCTGAAATAAAAGCGAAAATCCTTCAAATTTGTTTTTTATGGAATCGCGTATGGCGCTTTCGATTTCAAGCGCACGAAGATAAAGCGCATATTCGCGGGCGTTGAACAGACACAAGGTATCTTTTCGGTTATTTTTCGCCGTCTCTACGGTAAACATGAGTTTTGCAAGCATTTCCGTAAGCGAACTCGTATCGTTGATAAACGCGATACCGCCCGCGGAAACGGTAAACATACGTTTATAGCCCGATTCGTATTCGGCTTCACGTATGCTCTGCTTTATGCCGCTGTAGCTGCGCCGTATTTCGTCCGCGTTCCCGCCCGTAAAATTCATCAGTAAAAACTTTCTGTCCGAAAGCAGGTAGATTTTTGTGCCGTTTACGCATTGCTTTTTACACGCCTGCGCAAGGATGCTCAAAATCTCATTGCCCGCTTCAAAACCCGCATGTTCGTTTATCGAAATAAAATTATCGACTTCGATCTGCATGGCAAAACCGCTCAGCGAACCTTCGTTCATGCGTGCCGTATCGAAATCGAACTGTGCGTCGCGTTCGGAGGCAAGGCTGTCGTCTTCAAAAAACGCATGCTTTTCCGCAGGATTGATCGAGCCGGCGACTATTTCTCCCCACGCCTCGGACATGCGCCGCATTCTGACTTCGGCGGGAACATATTCGCCGTATCTGTTGCGGATATGGTACGACGAGCGGATGCTCTCTTTTTTATTTGATATAATCGATTCGATATCGACGGCACAGCGAACGCGTTCGTCTTCATGTATGAACATAATGATTTTGCCTATCGCGCCGGAAAACCGCGCGCCGGGCAAATCGTAGTGAGCCAAAGTACGCTCGGAGATAAAAAACAGATCGGAAGATATATCGTATACGAAAGCGAACGAATCGGTACAGACTTCAAGAAGCGATATGATATTTTTTACGATATTTAAATCAATTTCGTGCGGCAAATTCTTTGTCCTGCTGTACTGTTATAGTATACAATACCTTATACAATATTGCAAGATTTTTGAATTTGCTGCAGAGGGGCTGTCTCAAAAGTCGGTTACTTTCTCGACAGCCTGTCGAGTTTAAAATTAAGTCTTTATATTATAATGACTTAATTTTAAACGTCGCACATAAAATCAAGGAAGCTGTCCAAAAACTGAAGTTTTTGGACAGCCCCGGACTTTTATTTTGCTCCGGTTTTTAAGCGTTCGACGGGAATGCGCTCGGGATATTTCCCTTCGGTAAGAATTTCGGTTAAATACTTATTGTCCAAAATCATATCGTCGCGGATAAGCTGCCAGTTACATTTTTTACGGAAAATGATTTTGAACAGCAAAAAGTTCATAATAGGCCCGATGACGGGCGTCGTTATGCCGAAGGATTCCGTGTGCGAAAAGCGGCAGCCGTCTTTTGTCCGCGTTCCTTCAAAGGTGATAAAAGCGGTTCCCTTGTCGCTTTTAAATACGAAGCGAAAATGATTATCGTCGCGTTCGCTCGTTACGATGGTACCGGTTACGTCGTAGTCGAGTCCCATAACGATTTCATAAAAGCGGACTTTACTGCCCGCATGTACGTTTCCGTCGTACAGTTCGCACTCCAAATGATACGGACTCCACTTGACGAATTCCTCTTCGAAATTGTCGGCCCATGCGCACAGTTTTTCAAACGGCGCGGGAATATCAACCTGTTCATGCAAAGTTATCATACACCATCCTCCATAAAAACTTTTGCAGAAAGTTAGAGCCTCCGGCTCGTTCTGCAAAGAACTGATTCTACGTGTCCGCTTTCGCGGACTTCGAATCAACTTTCGAAAAAGTTTTTAGCCGTGCGCGCAAGCGCACACGGCAGACAGTCGAGTTTGCAAAATAATGTGTATCGTATCTATCCCGTTTTTATCGAAATAGTACGTATACAAGTCTTCTGCAAACGTCCACGCAAACTCGAGATAAGAACGCGCGATTTCGAGCAATGCGCAGAAATCACGCGTGTCTCCGATAAAAGAAAAACGCTTCAGCGTTTTTCGGCTCTAGACTCCAGCGACGGCGATATTTCAGACGTCGCTTTTATCATACCTCCTGTATTTTTCTTTTTCCGCAGCCGGAGCGTTCAAAACACCGGCGCAAAAGTCAATCATGCAGTCCATGAGTTTTCGGGCGCTGCCCTCTTTTTTTTCGTGAACATAGCCGAAATCGTACACCATCTCTCCGATGCCGCCGGCAATAAAAACGGCCGTTTTGTGAACCGTTTCGGCATCCGCTTTGTACCAATCCAGCGAGCGGATAAACAGTTCCCAAACTTCAACAAATTTTTGCGTCAGTTCTTCTTTCAATTTTAATGCGTACAAAAGATTATCGGGCGAAGCGGCGGCTTCTTTTCCGTGCGCGTCGGCTTTTACCGTTTTTAAAAACAGGCGCGTTACTTCGGTCATAAGAGATTGCGCATCGTCTTTGTACGCGTCGATTGCATCCTGCACAGATTTTACATAGCGCTCGGAATAACGGCGCAAAACGGCTCGGTACATCGCTTCCTTCGATTTGAAATAATAATAAAAAACGCTCGGCGAAGACGTCCGGTCGTTTGCCGCATCCAAAATATCCCGTACCGAAGTGTTCGTATAGCCTTTTGAAAAGAACAGCGTTGTCGCCGCATCGATCAATTGATTTTTCCGGCTCTCTCTGTCTTCGTTTTTATCGGACATGTGCCCTTCCCGTTTTGTAGAACGATATTCTACAAACAGTATAGAATATTATTCTATAAAATGCAAGTGCCGGACGTTCGGATTTTCGTTTTCTGTCGGATTTTTGTTTTCTTGACGCACAAAACGCTTGTTATTACTATATATACATGCGCACTGAAAATCCGTCCGACGCTTCACGGGTTCGGCATCCGTTTGCACCGGTATACGATTCCGCAAGCCGCGTCCTCGTTCTCGGAACCATGCCTTCTCCGCGCTCCCGAACGGCGGGCTTTTACTATATGCACGGACAAAACAGGTTTTGGCCGGTTATCGCGTCTCTTGCCGGAAAAGAGTTCCTGTATCCGAACGACGGAGGAAGTAAAGCCGTCGATGAACGGAGAGCGCTTGTGCTGCGGCACGGCATCGCGCTCTGGGACGTACTTGCTTCATGCGATATAAGGGGAGCCGCCGACACGAGCATAAAAAATCCCGTGCCGAACGATTTTTCAAAGATCCTTGCATCGTCGCATATCGGGCGTATATATTGTACGGGGCGGGCGGCATATACATTTTACACAAAGCTCTGCGAAAAAACGACGCGCATACGCGCGGTATGCCTTCCGTCGACGAGCAGCGCGAACCGCGGCCGTTGGCCGCTCGACGCATTGATTGCGGCGTATCGTCCTTTATTTGATTGAAAACACATAACCGCGGAGTACAATGAATTTCTTTCGGAAAATTAATAAACAAAATGATGCGCACCGCATTGTAGACGATGCGAAATCGCATACGCAAAGCCGATGCGGCGGCACGGTGCAAAATCGTTTCGGCGATAAAAAAGAACAAGAGCGCTGCGGAGTCCGGCACCGTTTTGCAACGCACAGAGAGCGGCAGGACGACGTCAATAAAAAAGCGATAAAAAAAGCGGACGAACTCGGAAAGGCGGCCGAAGAACGCGATGTAAAAAAAATCGGCTCCCGCCTTGAAAAAATGAAGCGCGGACCTGTCGCCGACTTATGGCACATCGTCGAAGCGCTGTGGGCGGGTTTCAAATCGCCGGATATTCCGACCGAAACGAAAGTTATGATAATCGGCGCGCTTGCGTACCTCGTCAGTCCCTTCGATATCGTACCCGATTTTTTACTGCCGGGCGGTTTGCTCGACGATGCCGCGGTCATCGCTTTTATCTACGCGCAGTGCAAAGACATCATAACCGAAACGATTCCGAAAATGTCCGCGCAGGTAAAAAACGGTATCCGCAGCGTCGGAGATGCGGCATCCGAGCAGATAGGGCGTATCACCGAAGACGCCGTTTCCGCGTCGATCGGAAAACAGTTCCAACGGTACTGCACGCGGACGTTTTTCAATTCGCTTGTAAAACTTTCTCTTTTTACCGTATCGATGCTGCTTCTTTCCGTATCGAATCCCTCATGGGCGCCGGGTATAATCGCAGCGTCCGTTCTGTTGATAATTCTCGCCGTATGGTTTATCATCTCCGTTTCATTATCTTGTATTTCGTGTATTAAATTTTTTAATAATTTTTTTCCGGCGTTCAAGCAAATCCGCACCCGCGAAGCGCAAAATGCGCTCGCAAATCCGCGCTATAAAAAACTGCGAGTACAAGATATTTTTGCGGAAGCCGCTTACACGGCGCTGGCCGAAGATGTCTATGCCGAATCGAAACACAAAAAATCGCTGTATGCGTTTTTTTTCCGTACGTGGAACGAAGGTAAACTGCCCTCATGGATTCCGCGAAAGCGCGCGATGGCCGAACACTTGTGGAACGCGCTCAAATCGCGCATCGTTATCTTTATCGGAACGATTTCGGGCTACCTCATCGTGTACCATGTATTTGTGCGGAATTTCCTTTTGCCCGCCGTAACCGACTATACGCTGCCGGAGCTGCTCGCCTACCCCTTTATCTATATTCGAGATTTTTTTCACTGAAATGCCGAGCGTACCGCAGCACTTCCTATCGGTCAATATTTTCAGAATATTTTCTCCGATCAGGGAACAGTAAAATCATTGTGCCGTTCAATTTACCTTCTTAAAAGTTGAAATCTGTGTGAATACAGGTTATAATAAATATATCAGTCATCTCAAGTTTTTCCCGCAAATCCTTATGACGAGGGACGTATGTACGGTAAGACCGGCACAGCCTGTATATCGCTCACGCAAAATGTGCAAAAAAGCGACCAAGTACTTGACAAAGTCCGCGCGCGCCGTATAATCGTTCGTTCGTTCGTTCGTTCGTTCGTTCGTTCGTTCGTTCGTTCGTTCGTCCGTTCGCGTAACTCATGCCCAAAACACAAAATCCGTAAAACAATTAAACAATCGCGGCCGCACGAACCCGCTGCGAAAAAAGGCTTCCGCGCTTCGCTTGTGCAGAATTTTTTTCGCAGCGGAACCCTGCAGCCGCTCCGCTTTCTTGCTTTTACGCAGTTTGGTGTCCGCTTTACGCGAACGAACGCACAACGGCAAACATGCCGGGACATGCAGAGGGAAACGCCTCGCAGCCGGAGCCTCGCCTTCCGCCGATTTCAATACGCTATTTCCGCACATTCGTGCCAAGTCTTTCGGCACAAATATTTTTTTGCTGTGTCGGTACGCTTTTTGCACGGGGCATAAAAGACGCAGGGCGAACAACTCTGTCGGCATCCATGCCGTACCCAAGCGCACGGCTCAAATGGCGCCGCTCGCTTGGGCGCCGAGTTTGCTCCGCAAACTCGCAAGACATATGACTTTAAGTTCGCAATTCTGAAGAATTGCTCACATATGAGGATGTATGACTAAAACCGTAAAAGCCGGGGATTTCAAAGAGGTGTCCCCTTTTGCAGTGCGGGAAGGAGAGAGATGAAACCCTGCCCTGAACGGGGTGTCCTCTCTCTCCCTTGAGAATAAAGCATTTTTTAAGGAGGTGTTTATGGAACACAAAAAAAGAGGGGCGGCGCTCATCACAGCCGCGTTGGTGGCGCTTATTGCGCTATTCGGCATGACCGCCTGCCCGAACAACGCGGGCGGAGGAACACCATCCCTGCCGCCCGCCGACAAAACCTACACAGTTGACGGCGTAAACTTTACGATAAAAGGTATTGCCGCCGTAACAAACGGAAACGTGGGGCACTCCGATTACAGTAATCCTTCTTCCGGCGGTAAGAATGCACCGCATACGGTAAGCCTTTCCGCGTACTTGATAGGAGAGACGGAAGTAACACAGGAATTGTATCAAGCGGTGATGAGCAATAAACCGAGCAGTTTTAACGACAATCCTGAAAGCGGCGAGGAACAGACAAAACGACCGGTGGAAAGAGTAAGCTGGTATGATTGTATAGCGTTTTGCAATAAGCTGAGCTTGAAGCTGGGACTTGAGCAGTGTTATACGGTAACGGTTGGCGGAAATCCGATAGATTTTTCAACGCTTGCATACAACGCTATACCTGCAATAGATAATGCGGACTGGAATAACACCGCATTTGACGGAAGTAAAAACGGCTTCCGACTGCCGACAGAGGCCGAATGGGAATGGGCAGCCAAAGGCGGCACGGACGACAAATGGGCGGGAACGGATACCAAAAGCAAGCTTAAAAACTATGCGTGGTATAATGCAAACAGCGGTAGCAAAACGCACGAAGTAAAGAAGAAGCAACCGAACGGCTACGACTTATACAACATGAGCGGGAACGTCCAAGAATGGTGCTGGGACTGGTATAGCGCCAGTACACCCGCGAGTGGACAGACTGACCCGATCGGTGTAGAAGACGGTACTTTCCGCATCATCCGCGGCGGCAGCTGGTACGACAATGAGGATAAGGCCGCTTGTGCTTATCGGAACGGCAACAAGCCTTTTGACACCAGCACGAGTCGTGGCTTTCGTGTGGTTTGCCGCCCCTAATTGCTCGCAGATAACCGGCTTTAAGTTCGCTACATACAGCGTTTCCGGCCCCGTGTCGGAACATGAGCAATAAGGCCGGATTCCAAAGGGGGGCCTCTTTGGCAGTGCGGGAAAAAGAGGGGGTTATAAGGAGAGAGAACCCTGCTCTGACTTGAAAAAGCCCGTAAGGGACCCGGGGTACTCTCTCCCCCTAAAGTAAGGAGGTGTTTATGAAACACAAATTAAAAACAATCCTGTTTATCGGTTTAGCGCTCATTGCGCTATTCGGTATGACCGGCTGCCCGAATGCTGCGGGCGGGGGCGGCGATGCTTTGGCCGACAAAACCGAAAACGTGGAGGGTATTCAATTTACGATGAAAGGCATTGCCGCCGTAACGAACGGGAAGATCGGGCATGCCGATCAGGAGCACAACGGCGAGCGGACGGTGTCGCTTACCGCCTACCACATCGGGCAAACCGAAGTAACGCAGGATCTGTGGGAAGCGGTAATGGGCGGCAATCCGAGCGCTTTTTCGGGCGGCTCAAATCCGCCTGCTTCGGGCGAAACGCAGGGGGCTCGTCCGGTGGAGCAGGTAAACTGGTACTCTGCCATTGCCTTTTGCAACAAGCTCAGCTTAAAGCTCGGCCGCGCTCCGGTGTATTCGGTTACGGTCGGGGGAACTCCGGTCGATTTTGAATCGCTTACGGTAAGTCAAATTCCGACGACTGACAATACAGACTGGAATGCCGTTACCGCCGACTGGAGTGTAAACGGCTTCCGTCTGCCGACCGAAGCCGAATGGGAATGGGCGGCACAAGACGGCAGTGCGCGCCGCAAATGGGCGGGTGCTAACGACGAAAGTGCGCTTGCAAGCTGCGCGTGGTACCGCGCAAACGGCGGCGATAAAACGCACGCGGCAGGAAAAAAGAGCGCAAACGCTTTCGGCCTTTCCGATATGTCGGGCAACGTACAAGAGTGGTGCTGGGATTGGTATAGCGATCTTACGCCCGGCGGCGGAGAGGATCCTACCGGAGAAGCGGGCGGTACCAAGCGGTCGGTGCGCGGGGGCAGTTGGAAGGAAGACGCCGCGAATGCCGCCTGTGCGTTCCGCAGCGGTCTTGAAGGTTTTAAGGCGGAAAACACCCTGGGCTTCCGTCTTGTGTGCCGTCAACAGGGCAAACCCTTTACCGGCAGTTATAACAAGGACACCGGTGCGGGACAGGTCGGCAGCGTAAAGTTCACGATGAAAAAGATAGACGCGGTAACGAACGGCACTATCGGGCACAGCGACCAAGCCGCTGCCCCTACCAAAAATCCTCCGCACCAAGTCAATTTGAGCTCCTATTGCCTCGGAGAAACCGAAGTAACGCAGGAACTGTATGAAGCGGTTATGGGGAACAACCCGAGTTTCTATCAGGGCAGCGGCAAACCGCCCGTTACCGGCGAAGTACAGGCACAGCGTCCGGTAGAAGAAGTCAGCTGGTACGATGCGATTGCCTTTTGCAATGAACTGACAAAAAAAACAATGCTCGGCGATGATGCGTGCGTGTATTGGGTTGACGGGCACATCTACAACGCCGACGACGCACGAGCGAAAAAAATACCCCAGCCGCGGTGGAGCAAAAAAGGCTTCCGTTTGCCGACCGAAGCCGAATGGGAATGGGCGGCACAAGGCGGCTCTGAACGGCACAAATGGGCGGGTACCGACAACGAAAGCGCTCTTGCAAGTTATGCGTGGTACTACGTAAACCCCAGTTCCATGTTGACTCACCAAGTAAAAAAGAAAAACGCAAACGCTTTAGGCTTTTTTGATATGAGCGGTAACGTAGGCGAATGGTGCTGGGATAAAAAGGGCGAGTTACCCGATCCGCTGCCGGATGATTATGCAGGCCCTGTCGAAGGTAGCGATCGTATTTGCCGCGGCGGAAGCGTTTTATACGATACGGACCATGCCGCATGCGCAAAACGGTCGGGCTTTCCTCCCGATTTAGGTTCATATATCGGTATCCGCGTAGCGTACGGCGTTATAAATCCGCCTTCGCTTAAGCCGTGGTATACGGTACAGTTCGGTGCCGCGGATGAGCACGGTTCGCTGAGCGCGACCGTTGCAGGCGAAATCGTCAGTCAGTGGACACATTCCACCCGGCAGGAAAAAGATACCGTCATTACGTTTAAAGCACATCCCGAATCGGACTATGTGGTTAAAGAGTGGACAAACAACGGAGCGGTTATCGCCGAAGCGAGCAACGCTGTCGTGTACAATCATACGGTAACGGCGGATGCCGACATAAAAGTAAGCTTTAAGCCTCAAGACCCGCCGGTTATAAGCTTCGGCGTAGACGGCGCACACGGCACGCTCAAAGCGTATAAAAAGAACACAAATGAAGAAATCTTGTCGGGTGAACAAGTGCCGCTCCGGAGTAATGTGTACTTTATTGCAAAGCCCGAAAGCGGCTACACGGTAGACAAGTGGACAAACAACGGTGCAACCTGTAACGGCACAAGCTGGAGCTACGAGCTTTACGCAACGGAAGATACGGATATTCGGGTACAGTTTAAAGCTAAAACTTATACGGTGCGCTTCGGCGCGGAAGGCGGCGGTACGGTAAGCGTAACGGTAGACGGCACGAGCATTTCGTCGCCTTGCGAAGTACGCGAAGGCAAGCAGGTAGTCTTTAGCGCAACGCCGAACGAAGGCTATCGGCTCAAAAAGTGGACGCGCAACGGAAACGAAGTCTACGACGCCGGAACTGCGCCGACGTACACGTACACGGTAAATTCCGACGTCGATGTAAAAGCGCACTTCCTCCTCAATAATGCTTGGATCGTTTTCTGTAAAGCAAGCGGTAAGGGCCGGGTTAAAGCTTACGTAAACGGAAACGAAATTCAATCGGGCACGGCTGTACCTCACGGCACGCAAGTACGCTTTAGCGCATGGCCATTCGATCATAGTGCGATCGACAAATGGGAGCTCAACGGCTCAGAGCTTACGGAGACCGGCGTGGGCATCGAGTACACGCGTACCGTAGAAGCGCATACCGACATGCAGCAAACGCTCGTGAAGGTATACTTTAGCGAACCCGACTGGGATAAATTCTTTACGGCAGCGGGCGTACGCTTCAAGATGAGGTGTATTGCCCCGGTAGAAAACGGAACGGTCGGCTCAAACGATGTAGACGACAACCATGAGCATACGATCAGCTTAAGCACCTATTACATCGCAGATACCGAAGTAACGCAGGAGTTGTATCAGGCGGTTATGGGAGATAACCCGAGCTTCTATAATGACAATCCTCTTTCAGGCGACGTGCAGGAAAAGCGTCCGGTAGAAAATGTAACCTGGTACAAGGCAGTTCTCTTTTGCAATGAGCTTACCGAAAAGGCGGGATTGCCGGAAAGCGAGTGCGTGTATTGGTGTGAAGGGCAAGTATACACTTTCAACGCCCTCCAAAATGGAAAAGAGCCTGAAATGAGGATGGAAAAACGGGGCTTCCGCTTACCGACCGAAGCCGAGTGGGAATGGGCTGCCCAAGACCAAGGGAAGCGGCGTACGTGGGCGGGCACGAACGACGAAAGTAGTGTCGGCACTTACGCGTGGCACCAAACCAATAGCACCAAAACGCGCGAAGTGAAAAATCTGCGGTCGACCGACACCGGTTTATACGATATGTCGGGCAACGTGGCTGAATGGTGCTGGGATTGGTACACCGATACCACACCCGCAGGCGGCATAAACCCGACCGGAGCGCAATCGGGAAACAAGCACGCTATACGCGGCGGCAGTTATAACAGCAGCGCCTCCGGGATCAAGTGTGCCTTCCGAGACAAGTCGTGGAATGGTGATAAGGATGTCGGCTTGCGCGTAGTAAAGCGGCCGTAAGGGTTATAGTTCATTCCAATGGATAATCGGTAATTGTATGAGGATTGCACATCCGTGTACGGGAGGAGTGAAAGCGGGCAGGGAAAAAACCCTGCCCCTAAGCGGGGCTGCCCCAATTTGATTAGCGATTAAAATACCTGACCGAAAAGGTCAAACCGCCCCAAGCCGGAAGAACCATCGGCTTCGGGGGCGGTTTTTTTTGAGGGCGTTCTTATAAAACCCGGGAAGTTGTGGTATAATAAAAAACAGGAGGTATGATATGCCTACAATGACTATGCCAAATAAACTGTATCGAGCATTGGAACAGGCAGCCCGAATGACTGGAGTGCCAAAAGATACCGTCTTGGAAAACGCCCTTAGCCGCTACCTTGCCGAATTGCAAGAAGATGCCGAAGATGCCCACCTTGCCGAAAAAGCGTGGGCTGACTTTGAAAAAAGTGGGGAAGCTGCAATACCTGCCGACGTTCTGTATAAAGAGCTCGGACTATAACTAAAATGAAAGTCGAATATGCTCCGACAGCGAGCAAGCAATTTTCACGGCTCAATAAGCCGCTTCAAAACCGAATCAAAAAATATATGAGTGAAATTGCCTCACTTGATAATCCGCGTTCCCGGGGGAAAGCGCTTACTTCAAATCTTTCAGGACTATGGCGGTACCGCATCGGCGATTACCGCATTTTATGCCGCATCCATGACGATAAGCTAATTATCACTGTCATCGGAATCGGACACCGCTCAACGGTGTATCGATGAACAGAGAAAGTCACGGGAGGTACGATAAAAAGCATCGGCTGAAATAGCGCCTCCGCCGGAGTCTTGAGACAAAAAACGCCGAAGCGTTTTTTATTTATGGGAGACACTCGCGATTTCTGCGCGCTGCTCGAAATCGCAGCGTTCTTATCTCGAGTTTGCGTTGCAAACTCGACTATTGAACGTGTGCGCTCTCGCGCACGGCTAAAACTTTTTTCGAAAGTTGATTCGAAGTCCGCGAAAGCGGACACGTAGAATCAGTTCTTTGCAGAACGAGCCGGAGGCTCTAACTTTCTGCAAAAAGTTTTAAGGAGGTCGTTAATATGCTACTAGCCGAATATGATTATGAAACTGATATAGCCGTACAACGAGCTGAAGAACGTGAAATAGCCTTTGCCGAAGGAATTGAACGAGGAATTGAACGAGGTTTTTCCGACGGTTCCCGTCAAAAAGCGTTTGAAACGGCACGGGTTTTAAAACAACTCGGCGATTCCGTAAAAAAGATAATGCAAGTTACCGGCCTCAGCAAAAAAGAAGTGGAAGCACTGAAGTAATTACACGGTACCGATTACCAATTTGCAAAGACTGCCGCCCCAAGCCGGAAGAACCTTCGGCTTCGGGGCGGTTTTTTTTGTGTAGCAACTATGGCAGAGACGGTGAAAATGCGCTATACTGACCGCCGTAGCGGAGGCATACATGAACGTATTGGTAATCGGCGGCGCCGGATATATCGGCAGCCACGTCGTTAAAGAATTGATGAAGCAAAAGCACCGCGTAACCGTTTTCGACAATCTTTCGAGCGGTCTGCGCCAAAATCTTTTTAAAGAAAACGAATTCATATACGGAACGATTTTGATCCCGGGCGATTTGGACGCGGCCTTTGCAAAAGGCTTTGACGCCTTTATACACTTGGCGGCTTTCAAAGCGGCAGGCGAATCGATGATCGCTCCCGAAAAATATTCTATTAACAATATCAACGGCACGCTCAATATCTTAAATGCAGCCGTCTCTCACGGCTGCAAGCGCATGGTGTTTTCGTCGTCCGCAGCCGTATTCGGAGAACCGCAGTATCTTCCGATAGACGAAGGCCATCCGAAACATCCCGAAAATTATTACGGCTATACGAAGCTTTCGATCGAAGAGTTTATGGCGTGGTACGAAAAACTGCGAGGCCTGCGCTTTGCAGCGCTCCGCTATTTTAACGCGGCAGGTTACGACGTCGACGGAGAACTCTGCGGCCTCGAACAAAATCCCGCAAACCTTTTGCCGGTGATCATGGAAGTCGCCTGCGGTATGCGCGAAAAGCTCAAAATATTCGGCAGCGACTACGATACGCGCGACGGAACCTGTATCCGCGACTACGTGCACGTAAGCGATTTGGCCGCCGCCCACGTAAAAGCGCTCGAATACATCGCAGAACACGACGAAAGCATTTCGGTAAATCTCGGAAGCGAAAAAGGTATGACGGTGACGGAAATGGTCGAAGCCGCGCGGCGCATCACAGGCCGCCCGATTCCCGCCGACTATGTCGCGCGCCGTGCAGGAGATCCCGCATCTCTCGTTGCGACGAGCAAATATGCGTACGAAAAGCTCGGCTGGAAAGCGCAGTATTCCGATACGGATACGCTCGTCCGAACGACGTGGAACGCATATCAAAAATACAACGGGCTTGTTAAAAACTAACCGATTTTTAGGCAACACTTATGAGGCAAAAAAATGAATAACGATACGAAACAAAAACTCTTCGATTATATTGCATCTTCGAAACGCGATATCGTTGCGCTCGAAACGCTTTTGACGAGCCATCCCTCCCTCGCTCCGGAAAACGGCGGACAGGGCGAAATCGAAAAATGCGAAGCGCTTATCGCGTGGCTCCGCGAACAGGGTTTTACGAATATCGAACGATACGACGCGCCCGATCCGCGCGTTGCAAGCGGCATCCGCCCGAACGCGGTCGCGACCCTTCCCGGCAAATCGGACGATTTTTCGGTGTGGGTTATGGCGCACTTGGATGTCGTACCCGTCGGTGAAAAATCGCTGTGGCATTCCGATCCGTGGAAAGTCGTCGAAAAAGACGGCAAGCTCTACGGGCGCGGCGTCGAAGACAATCAGCAGGGGCTCACGTCCGGCGTCTTTGCAGCCCTCGCGTATATGAAGTGCGGCATCGTCCCCGAACACACGGTCAAACTTTTATTTATGGCCGACGAAGAAGTGGGCAGCGAATACGGCATAAAATATTTATTAAAAGCGCACAAGCTTTTCCGCAAAGAAGACATCATCGTCATTCCCGACGGCGGAGACGCAAAGGGAGAAACGATCGAAGTCGCCGAAAAAAATATTTTATGGCTCCGCTTCCGCGTAACGGGCAAACAGACGCACGGCTCGCGTCCAGACACCGGATGCAACGCCTGTCTTGCCTCCGATGCCCTTGCGCTTTCGCTCCACGATATGAAAGACGTGTTCAACAAACGCGATCCGCTTTTTACGCCCGACTGTTCGACCTTCGAGCCGACGATGCGGATGCAAAACGTCGGCAGCATCAATATCATTCCGGGAGAAGACGTGTTCTGCATGGACTGCAGGATCATCCCGTGCTACACGCTCAAAGAAGTGTACGCTGAAGTCGATACGCGCTGCAAAGCGATAGAAAAAAAATACGGCGTAAAAATCGAATATACGATGCCGCAGGCAGGCGAATCGCCCGCGACTCCCGTCGACGCTCCCGTCGTGCAAAAGCTTTCCGAAGCGCTGAAAGCGGTGCACGGAAAAACCGCACGCACGATCGGTATCGGAGGCGGCACCGTCGCAGCTCCGCTTCGGGAGCTCGGCTACAACGCCGCCGTATGGAGCACGCTAGACGACATGGCTCATCAACCCGATGAATACTGCATCCTCGACAATATCGTTTCCGACGCGCAGACGCTCGCATTTTTGTTCGGCGCCTGAACGGCACGCAATTTTTACAGGAGCAATCATGAACTTTGCCGCAATTGAACACCGTTCGTTTGACAATTACTGTTATCCGCTTGATAAAGATACGCTTTCGATACACATACGCACCGGAAAAGATATTCGGCGCGTAACGCTTGTTTGGGGCGATCCGTTTGACCGCGGCCTCATGGGAGGTGCGTGGAATTGGATCGGAAAACGCACGGAAATGACGGACGTACGTGAGCTGCCCGATCACCTGTGGTGGTCTCTCACGGTAAAGCCCGAATTCAAACGATGTCAATATTATTTTGAACTCGACGACGGCGGGCAAACGCTGTGCTATGTCGAAAACGGTTTTTTTACGCAAGCGGATTTGAAAAAGCAAACTTTTCCTTTCATATTTATATTTCCGTGGATGAACGAAGCCGATATCTGTACGCCGCCCGAATGGCCGGAAAATACGGTGTGGTACCAAATTTTTCCGTCGCGTTTTTGCAGGGGCGGCAAAGCCGATACAAATGCGTATCGCAAATGGGCGCCTCCCGACAAAACGGTAACGAATGAAGAGCGATACGGCGGTAATCTGCAGGGTATTACCGACAAGCTCGATTACCTTGCGCGGCTCGGCATAACCGGTTTGTATCTCAATCCCGTCAACCGCTCTCCGTCGCAGCATAAATACGATACGACCGATTACCTGCGGATAGACGAATCGTTCGGTACGAATGACGATATGAAGCGCCTCGTATCGGAAGCGCACAGGCGCGGCATCCGCGTTATGCTCGACGGTGTTTTCAATCATACGGGCACGGATTTTTTTGCATGGCAAGACGTGCTTAAAAACCGCGACAAATCGAAATACGCATCGTGGTATATCGTCAATAATTTCAATTTCGCCGGCAGCGGTAAAGCGCGGCACGGCGATTATTATACGTTTGCATTTGCGGACGGCATGCCCAAGCTCAATACGAACAATCCCGAAGTACGGGAATATTTGCTGAACGTGTGCGAAACGTGGGTGAAAGAATACGATATCGATGCGCTTCGTATGGATGTTGCAAACGAACTGTCGCACGTTTTCTGCCGCGAACTGCATGAGCGTATGCGTAAACTGAAAAGCGATTTTTATATCGTCGGGGAAATATGGCATAATTCGATGCCGTGGCTGCGCGGCGACGAATTCGATGCGGTTATGAATTATCCGCTTTCGAATGCCGTTTTCGATTTCGCCTCTTCGCCTGAAACGGATACGCGGACGCTTGAGAGGAATATCAATTATTGCCTTACGATGTATTACAGCCAGACGACTCGCGTACAGTTCAATTTATTGGACAGCCACGATACGGTAAGGCTCGTTACAAAGACGAAAAACCGCGACAAAACGTTGCAGCAGCTTGTGTTTTTGTTCGCGATGCCCGGCAGCGTATGCATGTATTACGGCACCGAAGTGCTTCTCGAAGGAGCCCACGATCCCGACAACAGACGGTGTATGCCGTGGAAAGAAATCGAAAGCGGCAAATACGACGAGCAAATCGATTTTACGAAAAAGTTGATCGCGCTCCGCCGCACGCACCGCGCACTTCGAAGCGCCGACCTGCGCTTTATATATGAAGGAGCGGCAAAAGCCGATTCCCGCCTTGTGCATATACGCAAATTTGCCGATGGGGAAACGGCGGATATCGTGTTTAATTTCGGATGTGAAGACGTCAGTATCGCCGATACAGGCGGAAAACCGGTAATGAGCGGCGCGTACGAATCGGGTATACTGCATAGGGACGGATTCATCGTAACGATTGCATAATTTTTCGCTTATTTTTCACTTGTTTTCCGCTTATATCGTACTGAAAAGCCCGTAAAGCCGATTTTTTTCCGCTTTGTAAGAAAATTTTTATTGACAGATTAAAAATAACGAAAGATAATTACTATAACTAAAAAGGCTTTAGAAGGAGGCTTTAATGAAAAAGTTTTGTGCTCTCATCTCTGTCTTACTGATACTCGCCGTTCACGCATCGGCGGACGTATCGGTAAAAAAACTCGGAGACGGAAACATAGAAGTGACGTTCTTCTATGGAAATCCGCGCGCACAAGAGGTTGTCCTCGCAGGAGACTTTACCGATTGGCAAAACGGCGCCCTGCCGATGACAAAAGGTGAAAAGGGATGGACCTATGTCCGTATCGTTCCGCCGGGAACCGTTATGAAATATAAATTTATTTCAGACGGAAACTGGACGGAAGACTTACGCGAGCCGGACAAAGTGGATGACGGTTTCGGCGGACATAACGGTCTTGTCGATGTCGACGTTTTGGTTGCGGCGCAAAGCAAGTCGGAAAATGCCGCTGCAGGTGCAAGTGCGAAACGCGCCGGTAATCTGAAATTTTCAACATGGGGTATGCTCGGCTATCAGATGAAATGGGGCGACGGTAAGAAAGACACCAAAAACGACCTCGACAGTGCCGGTTTGAATCTCACTTCGTATCTTAAAATAAGCGGCGAAGCGCTTCCGCGGCTGCCTATTTACATCGAAGTGGCGCTTGCCGAACAAAAAGGTTTCGACAATCTGTATAAACGCAATGTCAGAAATTGGGACGAAGGCTGGAAAAATCTTTTGGTCGACACGATTTTCGATCCGATTTATTATTACGGAGGACAGGATAAGGCGAAAACCTATCTCGGGCACCTCAAAATGGGATTGAATACGCCGATTGTAAACTGGACGACCGGCTATAAATACGCGAAGCTTTCGCCTCATCAAAACGTAAACTGGAACACGGTCGATAAAGAATGGGAAGCGGGCTACAATGAAGTCGGCGGTTTCAACCAATTCGATTTTGCACCGCTGTTTGCAAAACTGCTCGCAGATACCGGCGTTGAAGCGGATGTCGTCGTCGCTCCGAACCGCTCTGCAGACCGCGCGGGTTCGCAGTACGGTATGTACGCCTACGGTTGGTCGCGCTTTAACATCGCCGATTTCCCGCAGTATATCGATCTCCAATATAACGGCGCATACGGCAAAACCTATGATACGATTTTCAAAGAAGTGATGGAACACGACATCATCTTCGGTTATCAGGGTATTTACGGACCCGTTACCGTAAAAGCGAACGCTCTTTGGAACCGCTACGGTTCGTACGACAACGGCGACGGAACGAAAACCCTGTACGCACCGGCGACATCCGATGTCGGTTTGGTTCACGACGAAAATAAAAACTTCGGCGATAATTCCGCTTCCAACGTAAACGTTTCATACAGCTCGGATACGGTCAAAGCGACGGTCGGCTATCGGTACCGCGGTATTCAGGCGAATATGATGTATGTCGAACAAGGAGCGGACGATCATAGCAATATCACCGATCAGCTCGGTTTCCGCAATACGCAAGTGATCTTCGGCGGCGCCGATGTCATGCTGCTCGATAACGCGCTTACCGTCGGCTTGGACGCGCAGCTTACGATGGTGTTCAACAAAGACAACGATTATTACTATGATGAAGCAAAGAAATTCAACAACAAAGATACGGCTCTCATTAAAATAAAACCGCGCGCAGCGTACGACTTCAATCCGTACTTCGATTTCCCCGCAAAGCTCGACGGCTATATCAGATTCGACGCGGTTACGAAAAGCGACGACGAATTTGTGCGCAAAGACAAGAGCGCCTTTATCGTTGCGGAAGCGGGTGTGCGTTATAACCAAACCTTCGATACGGCAGTCGTAAAAGGTTTGACTGCGACCTACGCGTTCGACAATCTCGGAGGCGAATACGTATTCAATACGCTTTCGGCGGATGTTTCGCTTTTGCGCGACATCGTGGCAAGCTGCGGTATCGGAGTCCGCACGGAAGGAACGAAAACCTTTGACGATATTTTGAATCCGTTTGCATTCTTTATCGGTGCTCGGAAAAAGCTCAACGTTGCGGCCATTTACAAGCCGACCGCGTATTGCTACGTATTGGCGGGTATGGATCCGTTCAAAGAATTCAACGACGGACCGACGGCCTATCGATACAATACCGACAGCTACACGTGGTATCGCAACACGGACGACCGAAAGGACTATGACGGTGAAACGGCAATTCGCATAGGTCTCGTGTGGGATCTCTAATCGGGAGGAAAATGATGAAAAAAATGACAATAGCGGCACTTATCGCCGCAGCGATAGCGGCGCTCGTTTTTACGGGATGCACGACGGGCGATCCCGACTTACCGGTATCGGTCAAGCCCGCATATATCATCGGGGGCGCGACGGCAGGAGATGCGGCGGGCACGGAGCAGTGGAGCACAATGCGCGTGCCGATTACGTTTGCCGCGGGAAAAGCGACATACGAGTTTACACATTCGGCGGAAAAAGAGACCGCATGGGGCAACGGTCCCGGTAAAACATCGTTTAAGCTTTTGCTCGACGAAGCGGGAGCTACGGCGTGGGCGACGAACAGCACTACGCCGCTCACAGCGGGCACGGAGCTCGTTACGGATGTCGGAGGCGCCAATAATATCGTGCTTGACGGATTGACGGTCGGCACGAAGTATAAGATCACGATTACCGCCAGCGGGCTGATTATAAAAGTCAAATTCGAATAAAAGGCTTCGTATACGGACTGTCCGAAAACCGAAGTTTTCGGACAGTTTCCCGAATTTACTATGCATTTATAAAAAATGAGGAAACAGTATGAAACATAGAGGATTTTTATGTGCGCTCGCAGCGGCGGCTTTGTGCACGGCTGCGGCATCTGCGGCGCCCGCAAAGCGTATTTCGCTTAAAGTATGGGAATCGGCCGGCCCGGAACAGGAGTTCATCGTTTGGGCTATAAAAGAATTCAGAAAAACGCATAACCGAACAACGATCACGTACGAACCCGTCGGATCGACGGACACGCGTGCAAAGATCGAATTGGACGGACCGGCGGGCGTGGGTGCCGACGTTTTCGTCGCTCCCCACGATCATATCGGGGCTCTTGTAAACGGCGGACACGTCGTTGCGAATACGACGGCAGGCTACCTCGATCCGTTTATTTCGGCGGCGAAAACGGCCGCGACGTATAAAGGCAAAGTCTACGGATATCCGCTCGGCATTGAAACCTACGGTCTTTTTTATAATAAAAAAATTATCAAAACGCCTCCCAAAACGTGGGAAGACATCGTCGCCTTTGCAAAGACGTATAACAACAAAGCGCAAAACAAATATGCGCTCGTGTGGCCGGTCGGCGACGGCTATTACGAATATATGTTTATGAGCGCATTCGGCGCGCAGCTTTTCGGACCGAACGGCAGCGACAGACGGCAGCACAATATCAACAGCCCTGCTGCGATAAAAGGCTTGACTTATCTGCAAAATCTGCGTAAAAAGATCCTCGACGTTCCGTCCGCCGATATGACGGGAGATTTTTGCAATTCTTCGTTTATCGAAGGAAAGGCGGCTATGATCATCACCGGACCGTGGAAGATCTCGGACTTTACGAAATCCGGTGTCGACTTCGGCATCACGACGCTTCCGGAATTTCCGGGACAAAATAAACCGGCAACTTCGTTTTCCGGCGTACGTCTCGCGTTCGTCAGCTCGTATTCCGAAAATGCGGAAGAAGCGGCCGCATTCGCCGCGTTTATTACGAGCAAAGAAGCGCTTATGAAACGTTTCGAAATCACCAAACAGATTCCGCCGCGAATGGACATCACGACGAACGATCCGGTTTCGAACGGAATTTTGGCGCAGACAAAGTATGCCATTCCCATGCCGACGATTCCTCAAATGGGTACGTATTGGTCGGCGATGAATGCGGCCTATGCCGGCATTTGGGACGGCGATAACGTTGAAAAAGACCTCAACGCTGCGGCCGCCGCAATGGACGCCGCTCGCTGATCGGTTATCGATAAAAAGGGAGCGCACCGGCAGTCCGGCGAATGCAAAGTACGCTTGTCCGTACGCTGCTTTGCATTCGTTTCGCCGTTTCTGCGCAGCTTTGTTTTTCCGCTTTAGACTTCACGGCATATTTTTCACCGGTGTGCTCCTCGTATTATTAAACCGCAATTTTTTACAGTACGATTTTGCGATACGATTCCGAATGTACGTTCTCGGTTTCAAAAGGGGATATAAAAAATGAACAATAGGGTAAACCCTGACAAAGTGAGGAGAGCTCCCGTCGCTTCGTGTTTTTTTATGGGGCTCGGGCAAATCCTGTACTTAAAACAATACCTGCGCGGTATCATCCTTGCGCTCTTTGAAGTTGTCATACTTTGCTGCGTTATCTTCGGTACAAAAAAAATCATACCGAAAGATCAGAGCGCCTACGAATATATGCAGAGCGCTCCCGATACCGTCGAGATGATCGATTATCTCGAAGCGAACGACTGGCCGAACCTTGCAGAGATCGTGCTTGCGCGCAAAGAAAAAATCCGCACCTATGTGCAAAACAGCGTGCAATCGTGGAGTCGTTCCATTGTACGCTATTACAAAAAGAAAGATGCCGCACTCGGCGCTGCGGTGCAAAATCATTTCGACGATTTTATTCCCGGCTTTTTCGCTTCGGTCGATTGGGATGATCCCTATGCCGTCGAAGATGCGGTTTTCAGTTTTGTCGATGAAGTCAATACCGCAGTCGATGATTTTCAATCTCAGCTTGCGGATAAAGCGGACGATGCCTATGCCGATGAAATCGACCGTGCCGGAGAAAAATTCATAGACCGTTACGCCGCGGCGGCCGCAAAATACGATCGCAAACTTTCCAAAGCGACGGCAAAAACGGCGCTCGCAAACGGCGAAATGAAATTGTTCGACGAAAATTACGACGGATGCGCCGTTTGCAAACATGCGGCCGCAGCCGGACGCAGAACGCAGGGACATCGCGCATTTTTCCGAGGCCCCATCGTTACCGCAATAGCAGGCTTGATTACGCTCGGTTCTCCGCAGGCGACGACGGTAGCGAAATACGCCGACCATTCGATCTTTATGATGATAAACGGTTTGCTTTGCCTCATCGTCCTTGCGATTTTTTTCATCACCTATGCATACAATATAAAATCGGCAAAAGAAGATGCCGAAAAAATAATAAAATTCAATAAATTTCCGACGCTTCGCGAAACGCGCAACGATATTTCGCAGCGTTCGTTTGCGGTGATCGGAATTACGCCGTGCATCATCCTCATAGCGTTTTTTACGGTCATACCGCTTTTGTTTTCGGCGCTCGTCGCGTTTACGAATTATTCTTCGCCGGATCACATTCCTCCGAACAGCCTCGTCGATTGGGTCGGTTTCAGAAATTTCGTAACGATGTTCAGTTCTCACGGAAGCAGCGGCGGGCAGTGGGCGAACACTTTTTCCCGCGTTGCGCTGTGGACGCTCGTTTGGGCGGTTCTTTCGACGACTACCTGCTTTTTTACGGGATTCTTTTTTGCCGTCATCCTGCAGGACAAGCGCATAAAGATTCCGGAACTGTACCGCACGGTGTTTATCCTTCCGTATGCGATCCCTCAAATGCTTTCGCTTTTTATCTGGGCGAATTTACTGAACGGAACTTTCGGGCCGATAAACCGCACGCTTATCTTTTTCAAAATCATTTCACAAGGCATACCCTGGCTCTCCGATCCGATGATGGCAAAGTTGACGCTTATACTCGTCAATATTTGGATCGGATTTCCGTACAGCATGATCCTCATCACCAGCAGTATGACTGCTATTTCAAATTCGATGTACGAAGCGGCCGTTATCGACGGCGCGAATAAGTGGGAACAGTTCAGAAGCATTACCTTCCCGCTCGTGATGTACCAGCTGAAACCGATTCTCATCATGCAGTTCGCAGGAAACATCAACAACTTCGGTGCGGTGTTTTTCCTGACCGCCGGAGGGCCGAATCTGCCCGACACGATTTCGACGCAGGCGGGATCTACGGATATCCTCATATCGTGGATATTTAAATTGACGATGAATACGCCGAATATGTACAACATCGCATCGGTGCTCTCCATTTTGGTCTTTATCGTACTCGTGCCGTTTGCACTGTACAATTTTATGCGGACGAAATCGTTCAAGGAAAGCGAAATATGAAACAAGACAGAACAAACAGCCGTTCTCCGGTAACCGTTTTTTTAACAATCATATTGGTAATTCAGCTCATCGTCGTGCTGTATCCCATTGCGTTTACGATCAGCGCGGCCTTTACAAAATCGAATTCACTTGCGGCGACATCGATCGTACCCTTCCCCCGCAATCCGTCGCTGTTCCAGTTCCGGCGCCTGCTGACGCCCGCCAATCAATTCGTTAAAGGTACGACGGACGTGCTCGGTACCAATTACGTGCACTGGTATCTGAATACGCTGCAAATCGCATGTATGAATACCGTGCTTACGGTTCTCCTGTGCAGTACGGTCGGGTATATTTTTTCACGCTTTACGTTTCCGTTCCGCAAAACGGTTATGGCGTCGATGATCATTCTCCAAATGTTTCCGAGCTTTATCGGAATGATCGCGACCTATGTCATCCTGTGGAAAATCAACGGCCTCAATACCTTGTGGGGACTCGTGCTCGTCTATGCCGCGGGAAGCCTGCCGTTCAATTCGTGGCTTATGAAGGGCTACTTCGATACGGTTCCGAAAGAACTCGCGGAAGCGGCGTATATAGACGGCGCTTCTCCGTTTACGGCTTTTGCCCGTGTCGTTTTGCCGGCCGCAAAACCGCAGCTCGTATTCCTTACGCTTACGAGTTTTACCGGGCCGTGGATGGACTTTATCTTTCCGCGCCTCGTGCTCAGAAGCGACGACAAAAAAACGCTTGCGGTCGGTCTCTACGAAATGATAAGCGGCCGCGCTGCCGATAACTTTACGATGTTCGCAGCAGGAGCGCTTCTCGTCGCAGTGCCGTTTACCGTTTTATTTATGCTCGGACAAAAAGCGCTCATTCAATCCCTCGCCGGAACGGGCGGGAAGGAATAATCACATGAAACGCGTATTACTGTTGCCGCTTGCGCTCTGCGGTATGCTGCCGTTTTTTTCGTGCAGCTCTTCTCCGAAAAGCGCTTCCCGCTCGCGGCACGCTTCCGAAAAATCCTCACCTATCGTACGCTTGGCGGATAAGCCGTCGGAAGGCGTGTACTACAGTCTTTTCGTGCGCTCCTTTGCCGATTCGAACGGCGACGGAATCGGCGACTTTGCCGGCATTATCAAAAAACTCGATTATTTGAACGACGGTGACGACGCAACGACGGACGACCTCGGTATCACGGGTATTTGGCTTTTGCCGATCTATCCGTCGCAGTCGTATCACGGTTACGACGTCGACGATTATTATAACGTCAACCCCGATTACGGCACGATGGGGGATTTTGAGAAACTGCTCGCCGAATGCAAAAAGCGCGGTATTTCGGTGATACTCGATATGACGTGCAATCATTCGTCCGTTTACAATCAGTGGTTTATCGATTCGCGCAATCCCGCAGACAGTCACCGCACGTGGTATCGATGGATTTCACCCGACGACACCCGCTATAATATGCGTCAGCAGATTTGGGGACACAACGTATGGAATTATTCAGACGGCTATTATTATTCGGGGATTTTTTCTCCGAATATGCCGGATTACAATCTCGACGACGGCGCCCTTCGAGCGGAATTTAAAAAAGTGATGAAGTTTTGGCTCGACAAGGGCGTTGACGGTTTCCGTTACGATGCCGCAAGTCATGTGTATAACAGCGCAAAGACGCTTCCGGGTACGAATTCGGTTGCAAAAGGCGTCGCGTGGTGGAAAGAAATCGTCGGTTACGACAAGAGCGTAAAGCCCGACGCGTACATAGTGGGCGAAGTATGGGAGGCGACTTCGACGCGCGCCGAATATATGGCGGGTTTGGGATCGACGTTTCATTTCGATATGGGAACGAAGATTATCGATGAAGTGAGAAGCGGGAGCGCTGCGAATAATAATTTCGCAAATGCGCTGCAGAGCGAATACGAACGGTATGCCGAATCGAATCCGAATTATATCGATGCGCCGTTTTTAACAAATCACGATCAAAATCGCATTGCAGGATATCTGCGCGGAAACACGGCGCAGCTGAAGCTCGCCGCGGCGATGTATATATTTGCGGAAGGCATACCGTTTATATACTACGGAGAAGAGATCGGTATGATGGGCGCAAAGCCCGACGAACAGATCCGAACGCCGATGCTGTGGAATAAGGCGGGCAAAGACAAGCTGCAGACGACGTGGGAAACGTCGCGTTACAATAAAAATACGCTCAGCGTTGCGGAACAGAAAAAAGATCCCGATTCGCTGCTTGAATTTTACAAACGCATTATCAGGGTAAAGACGGCGCATCCGGCTTTATTCGCCGGCCGCTTTACCGCCGTCAACACGGGAAACGAATTCGTTTCTTCGTGGGCTATGAAAAGCGAAACGGAAACGGCGTTCGTGCTGCACAATCTTTCACCGGAAACGGCCGCCGTTCCCCTTCCGCGCGAATACCTTATGCCTGTCGTATTTTCGACATATCCCGGCACTGTGTTCGACGACAAGGGAAACCTTACGATTCCTCCTCTGTGTACGGTCGTCCTTGCAAAAAACAGGTGACGGGAAGGGGCTGTCCTTTGTGAAGTTTTCAATCACTTCCGGGACAGCCCCTTTTTCAACGGTTTTATCGATTGATATCGCTTATATGGGGAGCCGGTAAGCTGCGCCGATGCTCGTTATAAAGACCTGCTTGTTGAGTTTAGTTTCTACGGCTCCGCCTCCGATATAATAATCCTGCTTAAAATACTGTATGTACATAAGACCGAGCGTGAGCGTAAGATTGTCGATCGGCCGGTATTCGACACCGGTACCGATCGCGAGGCTGTCCAACACGGGGCTAAAAGCGCTGTTTACCGTGTCCTTTGTCCCCCGGTTGCCGTAGGACAATCCCAAACTCGCCGTCACTTTATCGTTGATGTCGTAGTCCGCTCCGGCCGCCAATTCCCATGAATCGCTGTAGTCGGATTTGCCGAACACCGAATTGAGCTGAGCGAACGAGTTGAAGTAGTAGTTAAAGCTTGCGGATACGTACAGCGGCTTCAGCACTTGATAGCCCGCTCCCATGTTCAACGCCGCGGGCAAATCGGTATGGAACGTTTCACCGTCAACGATTCCGAGGTTGCTGCCGAGCATTCCTTTGGCGTTTTTCACTTCGTATTTCATATCGGAATGGAGTTGGAACTGCGTCGAGAGCGTAAGGGCGGGAAAGGGGCGCACGTTGATGCCGAACACGCCGCCGATGCCGAAAGCGCTCGCATCGTAGCTGATTTTATTTCCCTGATTAACGCCGACAAAAGTTGCATCATCGCTCTTTAACTCCATCGATTGCGTCGCCTGGAGCAGGCGGAGCGCGCCGGAAAACGAGATGAAATTTTTCAGGCAGTACGTAAATCCGACCTGCTCTCCGTAAGTCATGGACGAAAGCTCTACCGAATGATTTCGTGCGGATGAGGGAAAATGTGTTGCTAATGCGGCAGCAGTTGCGGTCGTACCGTCTTTGTACGAAAGTTTTCCGCCGCCGGCGTAGATACCGAAATTTCCGAATACGGCAAAGGGTCCGTGTTTGTATACGATATCGGCGTTCGGGTAGAGCCATACGGCCGTCTTATCGCTGAAATCTTTTCCGTTCGGATAGAGCGGAATTGCACCCTTTGGAAACGAGTTCGTGTATTTTTTAAATACGAATTGATTGCCCGCATCGAAGTACAAACCGTCTTCCAAAAAGCCCGTACCCGCGATATTGTAAAAGACCGCTTCGGGGCGTTTCGCTTCCGCATTGCGGCTCGGATTTCGTAAGTATCCGGGGTTCATATTCGTTTTGTTTTCAACACCGTCGGCAAAAGCCGCGGCTCCGGCAAGTGCAGCGATGAGCGCTGCGACAATGATCGATTTCTTCATATTACCTCCCATAAAAACTTTTGCAGAAAGTAAGAGCCTTCGGCTCGTTCTGCAAAGAACTGATTCTACGTGTCCGCTTTCGCGGACTTCGAATCAACTTTCGAAAAAGTTTTTAGCCGTGCGCACACCGCGCACACGTTCAATGGTCGAGTTTGCAAAATAAAGCGTATCGTATTCATACGATTTTTATCGAAACGCTACGTATACACATCTTCTGCAAACATCCGCGCAAACTCGAGATAAGAACGCTGCGATTTCGAGCAGTGCACAGAAATCGCGAGTGTCTCCTATAAATAAAAAACGCTTCGGCATTTTTTGTCTCCGGACTTTAGCGACGGCGATATTTCAGACGGCGCTTTTTATCGCACCTCCTCATAAAAACCTTATACGGAATGTCAGAGTCTGCGGCGCAGCGCTTTTAAACCTTCCTTAAAATTGCACAGCGAGTAAATCTTCGGATTTAGGAGCCGTGCAATTCGTGCGCGAGCGCGCACACGTATATCCGCGAGTTTTCAAAAAAAACTCGAAGTTAAACGAGACGCGCCATTTCAGCATCTCGTTTAAACCTTCCTTAAAATTGCACAGCGAGTAAATCTTCGGATTTAGGAGCCGTGCAATTCGTGCGCGCAAGCGCACACGTACATCCGCGAGTTTTCGAAAGAAAACTCGAAGTTAAACGAGACGCGCCATTTCAGCGGCTCGTTTAAACCTCGGTACCCGTAAACATCGGCTGTTACCGCTTCGAATCTTTCGAATAAAGGCCGAGCGGCGCCGTTTCGGAAAAATATGCTTTATACACGCTCAACGCTTTTTCCCGCGTAAGCTCGTCGATAATTTCGTATGCGTCAAGGTACGAGCGCGCATCGGCGAGCGTATCGCCCTTCGCTCCCGCTTCAAGCCCTTCGTGTATAAGAAGCGCCGTTCCCCTGTTTGTCTGCGTCCCCGAAAGTTTTTCGATCACCCAATTTCTCAGCAGCTCTTCTTTGATTTGCGGAAACGATGTTTCGTTTTCCAATTCTTTGCCGAACGCGGCAACCGCACTTGCATACATTTTATCGGTTGAGGAAGTACGGCGCGCGTGAGAAAAAGTTATGACGGCAGCCTGCATCGCATACGTCGAACCGTCCGCGTGTACGGCGGTATCGGCTGATATGCGGCGCGCATCTTTTTGGAGACGGGCGCACAGCGCATACAGGAACGCATTGAATACGGTACAATCGTCCGTGCCCGCAGGAGGAGAAGGAAGCCAATACTGTACGGGATCCGAAAAATCGGTCGTCGGAACAAGCGTTTCGGGACGGGGGCCCGCATCTTTTGCCGCGACATCGGTAAAAAAAAGATGGCGGAGCGCGACGAAAATTTTTTTATTATCCGGAAAAACCGGAACCGCTGTCAAAGACGTTCTTTCGTTTCTCGGTTTTTGTTCGGCAAGCATACCGAGCGACGAAGCGAGAGCGTCGCGTATAAGGGGAACGTCGAATTTGCCGGTAACGATAAGCGTATAACGCCCGGCATCGAGAAGCGACGGATAAGCTGCGAGGACTGCCGCATATTGCGTTCCTTCGAGAATATCCCGATTACTGTCGAATACCGCGGTGTACGGAGTATCCGGAAAGAGAGCGGCGACGGCGCGGCTGTACAATTGATTTGCGGTGTTTCCGTCACGCAGTCTTTTTTGCGATCGCGCATTGTACACAAGTCCGTCCGCTTGAGACGGCTGAATATCGCCGTAGATGAGCGCGTGCGATATGCACGGAATAATAACGCTCATATCGTCCGCAAAACTTTCGACCGAAATCGTTCCGCTCGTCAAATCGATTTCCGCACGAACGGAAGGAGTACCGTCGATCGTACCGAGTTTTTTTTGCATATCGATTTCTTTTTGAATATTGTCCGCAAGCGCATAGATGAGTATGGAAAAAAATCCGGGATTCGCCGCGGAACCGAGCTCGCCGCCGCTTACGGAAAGCATGAGAAGAGCGGTCGATGAAAAATCGTTTTGTTTGCATACGACGGGAATGCCGTTTGCAAGCGTAAACGATGAAAACGCGGCGCGGTTTTGTGCGCGGTAAAATGCCGCACCGGAAATCTCATTTTCATTTTTATCCGCCGTTTCTTCGGCGATATTGTTTTTTTGAATGTTTTTATACAATTCCTGCGTATACCACGATCCGTTTTTTTGCGTTATCGATTCGTAGCCCGCAGCGGCGAACGCTTTTGCATAACGCTTGTAGATGCCGCTGTTGACGAGTACAAACACAAAGGGCGATTCTTCGGAATACGCATCTTCAAACGCCCGGACGTCAAAATTAATAATAGTATCGGTTCGTGAAAAAAGCCGTTCGATAAGCGGCATCGCTTTTTCTTCCTCGGAACGGCATAGGTCCGCCGCCCACAGTTCGGAAAGAGCCGTCATAAGCGCTCCGGGATTTCCGAAGAGCTCCCGATACGATGCGATAAGATTTTCTTTCGCATATATGAGTTCGTCGCTTGAAAGCGCTTTCGCGGCGTTTTCTATACATGAAAGAAATGCCGCGCTCTGTTTTACGGGAGATGTTTTCGATTTTTCAAAAAGCGCTTGAAAAACGAGGCGCGCCTTTCCGCCGCTATGAACGGCAGCCGCATCGATGTAGTCGGGAGAGCGGATACCGAGCTCTTTATGAGACAGCACCGCCGATTTAAAAGACGATGCGCGCTCGTTAAATGCCGCGCCTGCAATATCGGCTTCCGATGCGGAAAGCTCCGTATATTGTACGACGATCTGCGTCAAGTCCGAAGAAAAAAGCGGATCGCTTATGACAAACTTTTTTTGCCGCGCTTTATTACCGCCGGATTCCGCCGCACTCTTTTTCCCGCGTGATATGTACTCCGCAGTAAGCGACGGCCGTAAACCGAACGTTTTTTCCGCAGCTTTAAGCATCGCGGTCTTTTGCATACCGCCGCTTATAAAAAGCGCACTGTTGTTCGGTACGTAATATGACCGGGCAATATTCATAAGAACGGAACGGACACCGGCAAGCGGCATTTTCATAAAGAGTGCGGGATATACGCCGCTGTTTTGCTTCCACGGTTCGCCGGCGTATATACGCGCATCCATACTCGAATTGATAAAACCCGCCGCGCTGAGCGAATAATTCATCGATTCGTTTTTCATCGCGGTAAAGTGCGTGCGGATGAGTTCGTCGTCGAACGAAGGATCGAACGCGCAATGTGCAAGCGCTTCGAGCGTTTTTTCAAGATCCGAAGGAGCCGCCGTCAGAGTACAGCGGACGGCATCGACCGTACAGGAAACTTTTGCAGCCGAAAGCATATCGCTGCCGCTCCGTGTCGGATCGGACGCTTGCCCCGCACGGGTGAAGAGGCGCGCATACAGAGGGAAAAAACCGGCCGTTTCGGGAGTTTGAGCGTTTGTGCCCGCACGTACCGCGTATTCGATTCTTATCGGAGCCGCCGAAAAATCTTCGAGGACAAAGACGCGCATACCGTTTTCAAGCGTATATTCGGCAAAGTTCGACGGAGAAAATCCGTCGGCGCCTGCAGCGGAAAAAATGCAGAACGCAAAGAGAAAAATAAAAACGGAAGAGCGAATCGATTGTCGGAACATCATAAAGCTATTGTATCATATCGTATATGCTTTCAACAGCATAGCCTTCGACCGACAGCCGCGCGCATTTTTCGCACAAGCCCCGCATTCGAATACGATACCCTACAATATATACAATGACGGTGCGATAAAGATACACGGAATACGACGATCGCCTTCGGTTTTTTGCACCCGCCCTGTTCGATCACATGAGTTTTTTCAGCATCGAAACGAGGCGGTCTTTTTCGATCAAGTCGATGGGGCGGCCTTCGGAAAATTTATGCGCACCTTCGGTAAAGGCGCCCGCCGTTATGCAAAAGCCCTTGTCGCATTTTATGTCGCGGAGCTTTGAATGAAATTCACGCACGTACAATTCGCCGATCGCTCCGGTACTGCGGTAAAAACGGAACAGCTCGGAATCTTCCCAGCGGGGCGTATCGACGGTGCAGAGGATTTCGACGAACTCCTGCGTCACCGTAGCGTCTTCGATCTTTACCGTCGCATCGGAATAATACGAAGTGACAAAGCGGCGGCAGAGCGCGACGAAATCGGCCGTCGGCGACATGATATAGGTTTGCAGATTTGCGTTCGTATTGAGTTCCTGATAACGCTGGATCAGGGCGGGCACGTCTTTATAGCCCGGCACCGTATCCTGTATCTCTTTGAGATACGTGAGCGCTTTGCCGATATTCTTTTGCGCGAGATGCGCGTTTGCGAGCCGGTAGCGCAGCATCGTCACCAGGTCGAGGGGAACGTTTTCGAGCTTTAAGCCGATTTCGTAATCCTGCTCGGCAAGCTGATATTGATTTGCGTGCTCGTGAATCAAACCCGCCGAAAGGCAGGATTGGGCGCCGTACTGCGGATCGGGGCGCAAATGCATAAACACTTTGAGCGCTTTATCGCCGTAACCCGTTTTATCCATCGCCGTCGCGATCGCAAAAAGCGCGTCTTTGTCGGCAGGGTTTTCATCGAGCACGCGGCGCAAAAACGGAATGCTTTCACGGTAGTGCTGCGATTTAAAATACGAAAGCCCGAGCGGCTCGTCCGTTTCCGCCGCATCGGGATTGATAGATCTCGCTTTTCTGAGACACAGAACGGCTTTTTCGTATTCGTTTTTTTGATACATGAGCCGACCGAGATAAAAGTTTGCATCGAAATTGTCGGGTTCGAATTTGCATGCGGCTAAAAGTCCTCGCTCGGCGTCTTCGAATCTTTCTATATGGAAAGCGGAAATGCCCTGCCGCGCCGCGGTCTTTCCCGCATCGATTTCGACGTGCGTCGGTATCAAATCGAAAAGGAGATTGTAGAGCGGAAACGCTTTATCCCAATTCTGCTCGTCGTAATACAGATCTCCGAGCGTCGTAAGCGCCTGCACGTTGCGCGGATCGTGCGCGAGTTTTTTCGAGCATTCGCGGATAATGAAGCGTCTCGCTTTTTGTTTGCCGCGCGCGCCGACACCCCGTGCCGCTGCCGAGCGAAGCACCGAAACGAGAGAAACGACGACGGCCGCAAAAACGATTGCTGCTAAAATCGGTATGGCTGCATCCATGTGTTAACGATTTGCCTCCCGCTTTTTTCGAAGCTCGGCCACCAGTTCCGCGATTCGCGAAACGGCAATCTTTATTTTATTAATATCGGTCGCATAGCAGCATCTGATAAATCCTTCGCCGCCCTTTCCGAAACAAGTACCCGGCACGACCGCCACTTGATAATTTTCGATAAGCTGCGTCGCAAATTCTTCGCTCGACAAACCCGTCGAACGGATATCGGGAAAAAGATAAAAGGCCCCCTCGCCTTCCGTGCACGGGAGTCCCATATCGCAAAACGCTTTATACATGAGGTTCCGCCGCTGCTCATAGCTCCGGCGCATCCTCTCGACTTCGTTCCATCCGTTTTTCAAGCCTTCGATCGCCGCGTATTGACTCATGATCGGAGCGCAGATCGTAGAGTATTGGTGCAGCTTGCACACTTGTTTTGTCAATTCAGCATTTGCGGCGAGGTAGCCGATACGCCATCCCGTCATCGCAAAGGATTTTGAAAATCCGTTGATAATGACCGCGTAATCTTTCATGCCCGGAAAACTGCCGATCGAAACGTGCTTGCGTCCGTCGTATACGAGCTCTCCGTAAATTTCATCGCTGATACACCAGAGCTTGTGCGCTTTGACGACTTCCGCAATTTTTGCAAGTTCGTCGCTCGGAATCATGCGTCCCGTCGGATTCGACGGAGAGCACAGCATGAGCGCTTTCGTGTGTTCGGTAACCGCAGCTTCGATTTTTTCCGCCGTCGGAATAAAATCCGTTTCGCTCGTGTCCAAGTGAACGAGGCTTGCATCGCACTGTTCGGAAAGCGGCTGATACGAAACGTAGCACGGTTCGCACACGATGATTTCATCGCCGGGATTCAAAACGGAACGGAGCACCGCGTCCACCGCTTCCGAACCGCCGATCGTCGCGATGATTTCGTTTTTCGGATTGTAGTACATGCCGTAACGCGCAAGATAGCGCGCGATCTCTTCGCGTAATTCGAGCAGTCCCCAATTCGACGTATAGGACGTCTGCCCCTTTTCGAGATGATAAAACGCTTCTTCGCGGAGCTGCCACGGCGTCGGAAAATCGGGCTCGCCGACACCGAGAGAAATGATATCGTTCCTGCCGATTATCAAATCGAAAAATTTGCGAATACCCGACGGAGGAGTTGCGAGAATTTTTTTTGAAAAGCGGTCGTCGCGCGTGTTCATCAGGCGGTCACTCCTTCCCGACTGTCGCGATCCTGCTCGACGTAGACGATATCGTTTTCTTTGTATGTCTTTAAAATAAAATGCGTTTTCGTCGAGCGCACGCCTTCGATCGTCGAAAGTTTGCTCGCGACGAAGAGCGCAACTTCTTTCAGCGTATCGCCTTCGATGATCACTTTGAGATCGTAACCGCCGCTCATGAGATAGAGCGATTTTACCTGCGGAAAGCGCCATATCCTGTCGGCGATCGCATCGAAGCCCCTGTCGCGCTCGGGCGTTACCTGTATTTCGATTTCGGCGTGCACACGGTCTTTCAATTCGCCGTCTTTTTCGGGATTGACGATAGCCGCATATTTCATGATAACGCCGCCGTCTTCGAGTTTTTTAATAACGGCGCGTACTTCGTCTTCCGTCTTTCGCGTCATCGCGGAAATATCTTCAACGGAAAGACGCGCGTTTTCCCGCAGCAAATCGAGAATCTCTTCGGCAATATCCATACCACGGCTCCTCAAAAGTATTAAATAACTATAGCATATTTGAACGGGGCTTACAATGTGCGAAGAAAATATACCGGCACACGCAAAGTTTTTCCATACAAAACACACGCAAAAGCGCAACATTGACACGGGCGCACTTGAACGATACCATTTGCTCATGATGCACGAAAAATTGCCGCACGGAAAACTTGCCGTCAAACTCATCGCCCTGGACTTGGACGACACGCTTTTAAATACGGAGCTGAAGATCTCTCCTCGCACGGTTTCCGCTCTGAGACGGGCCGCCGCGCTAGGCATCTTCGTCGTCATCGCTTCCGGCCGCCCCGAAAGCGCCATTCTGCCCTTTGTCAGAGCGCTCGACATTGCAGGCTTGGAAGCGGGGCGCTACATCCTCGCCCTCAACGGAGCGGTTATCTTCGACCTGCATGAGCGGCGGACGATTTTTTCTAAAAAAGTTTCAGGCGATGTACTCGAGCGGATTTTTTCCGAAGCGCACGATCGCGGACTGTGCGCGGAAATATACGACGGATCGATTATCTGCGTTTCGGAAGAAACTAAGTGGTCGCGTATCGACGCGGATCTTTCCGGACTGACGCTCAAAGTCGTCCGAGATTTTCCGTCGCTCGTCAAAAACGGTTATGCGAAGATGATCCTTTCGGCGGATCCGAAAGACGTCGATTCCTTTCTCCCCGTACTGCGCGAAAAGTTTTCCGGCGCCGCGGACTTTTTTATCAGCAAACCTTTTTTTCTCGAAGTGATGCCTCCCGGCTGCGGCAAAGGCGAAGCGATCGCTTTTCTTTCGGATATGCTCGGCATAGATCGGAGCGAAACGATGGCGTTCGGTGACAGCATGAACGACGAATCCATGATACGCATGTCCGGACACGGTGTCGCCATGTTGAACGGCTTGGCTGCGATTCGGGATGCCGCCGCGTACGTAACGCGGAAAACGAACGACGAAGACGGCATCGCGGACTTTCTCGAAGCATTCGTACTGTAGCGGTTCGGCAAAAAAACGGCGCAGGATTTTTTGTGCGATTTAAAATAATGTTAGGTACACGAATCACTGAGTCCGCTTGAATTAAAAAATTAATAGGGATGATATAAATGATAGATATCTTTAAGGAAATTTATTTCTGTAATTCGGAAGAAGAATTAAATGAAATTATTTCAATTTTAAGAACTTCAAAAATTGATTTCTCTGTAAATAAAAAAGACAGTACAGATGATTTTGATTCTTATAAATATTCAATTTCGGTTCCTGAAAAAAGCGTCGATTTTGCGTTTGATTTACTATCAAAAATAGAAACAAATATATCAGATAGTATAAATCAGAAAGAAGAAATCATAAGTGAAAAGAAAATACCTGCAAGAAATATAATTGCTTTAATTGTGACGGCTCTTTGCGCTGTCTTATTTATAAACATATATAAAATCAGTGAAAGAACATATTCTTCCATAAAAAATAAAAAGGTAAACAAAGAATATTCTGTCGGGAAAAAACTTCCGGTAGAATCGGCAAGGGAGACAACCGATACGGAAAATATAGAGAAAACTGAAAAACTTAAGATTACGGAAAAGCATGGCATAAAAACTTATAATACGGCTCAAGAAATACCACTTCCGTCTAATATAGAAATTCATAGTATTATAAATACGTGTTACGACGATTATGATACTGATTTCCAACCGGGAAAACCGATAGAACGAACGGATATATTTTATGAAGACGATTGCTTGAAAATACAAGTAACTCCAGAAGATTTTATTCAATACGGTCCATTTATAGTAAAAGTTTCGGTCCTCAAAAAAGAGTTTTCAAAAGAATTATATGATGAAAGAGATTTTTATGAACAGAATAAACAGTTTGGAAGTAAATATAATGTTTTATTTTGTAATTCTTATTACGAAGAAGCCGTTCTTAATTATTCTGTAAAATTAGTTTCAAAAGAAAAAGATATATGCCTGTTAGAACGACTCTTCACAATTGCCCCGTCAAATAGAATTGTTATTTTCTCCGAAGAAGAAGATAAGAAAGCAAACAGAATGAATCCGTTTGCTTATTCGAGAAGCACAATAAATACAAACGAAAAATTTGTTTTATATTTCTCCAAAATAAATCGTGAAACCGGCAATACAAATGATTCGGTAATTTTTTCAAACCAAACTTATGTATATGACGGCTCCTATGTACAAAATATCCCTTTTGCAAATTATAAAGTTCTGACTTCAATAAACAATATGAATCGATTTGTTTTCTCTATAGAAAATCAGATGACCTTTCATATTGATTTTTATTCGGAAGAAAATGCTATAATTGATTATAATCATATACTGGATTTTAATTATACAGTTTATGAAGATAAAAGTAATAATAAATATGAACCTTTTAAAGAAATTAAGTGGATTGTAAATACTCCGGAAGGATTGAACATCCGTTCAAGACCTTATGGAATAAAAATCGGTTGGGTTGTTAATAAAACTGAATTAATTCAAACGGGTAAAACAGAAAGCTGTTATGATGATATAATTGACGGTATTCATGGATATTGGATTCCAATAAAAGTTCCGGAAAATAAATTAAAAAGAATAAACACCGAGGGTATAGAAATTTACGGCATTAATAAAAATGAAACTACAGGGTGGGTATTCAGCGGTTATTGCAAACAGGTAGAATAACGTATAACATAAAAAAAATCGAAAACGGGAGATTAACCATGAAAACGAAATCAATAGGTACTGTGATTTTTGCGGCGGCAGTGTTCTTTTTGCTCAGCTGTACGGGTTGTGAACTTTTACATATCGTCGACGGAAACGGGAATATTGCAACGAAAAGTTTTGATCTGAAAAATTTTACTGCAATTTCCTGTTCGGGCAGCTGGACGGTAAACGTCGAACAGGGCGACACCTTTGCGGTAAAAGTTACATCGGATGAAAATTTATTTCCGTTTTTTGACATATATGTTTCACTCGGAATACTGCATATCAAAGTAAAAAGCACATACAACTTGAAAAGTACCAAACAAGAAGTTTCCGTTACTCTGCCGGACTTGGAGGGATTGCACGTTTCGGGTTCCGCCAAAGCGTTTATACCGAAATGCAATACGCGAGGAATGAACTTGGCGCTGAGCGTTTCCGGCTCGGGGAAAATCAAAGTCGAAAATCTTACCGTAGAAAAAACAGAGCTGAAAATATCGGGTTCGGGAACCGTTTCGGTGTCGGGCAAAGCGGGGAGCATAAACGCTTTTATCTCCGGCTCCGGCAAAATGGAAGCCGCCGGATTGGAAGCAAACGATGCCTCGGTCGATATTTCGGGATCGGGTTCTGCGGAAGTTTGGGCAAAGAATACATTAAACGCAGTCGTAAGCGGTTCGGGTACAATCTATTACAAAGGCAGCCCGAATTTGACACCACATATTTCAGGCAGCGGAAAGATAATCCAAATCCCCTGAAGCGCGTACATCGTCTTTTCATCGGATCATCTTCGGCATTTCGGCGGCCGCCGGTTATAAACTTGAACGCTGTCCGCCGCAAGCGGACGCCGTAACCGCTTGCAGCGCTAATCGGTGACGCCCGCACTTTGCAGCATCGAAGCGGATTCAGTGTTTTGTTCCCTGTTCGGCAGCGCCCGATTCCTGCAGTAACTTCCGCAGTATCGGCTCGGCGTGCAGTGCATCGGTGAGCGCTTTCGCTTCTTCACTTGCGCGGGCTGCCGGTGTTTTCGCTTCTTCGCTTGCGCGGGATTTCGCTTGAGCGGCGGCAGCTTTCGCTTTTTCGCTTGCTCTTTTTGCCGGCGCACTTCCTTTTGTACCGCCGCCCGCTTCCCGTTTGACGGCGCGGATCAAAATATTTTTCGGCGTGTGTTCGAGCGCGATGAATTCGAGGAGCTTGACGTCGTATCCCGCTTTTTCGAGGTATTCTGCGCGGAGCGCATCGGTTGCAAGGGCGGCAAAACGCTCTTTGATGATGCCGTATTTTAAAAGCGGAGCGAACGCGGCGTCCGCGGTATTTTTATCGAGCGCGGCGTTCAGTTCGTGCTGACAGCAGGGTACGCTTAAAATCGCTTTGCAGCCGCAGTTCACGGCATAGGCGAGCGCGTAATCGGTTGCCGTATCGCATGCGTGCAGCGTGATGACGATGTCGGCTTTATCTCCGTCCGCATAAGAGGCGATATCGCCTGCGGCAAAGTCGAGCCCTTCCGCTCCGAGCGCCGCCGCCGTTTTATTGCAATAAGCGACGACATCTTTTTTCAAATCGAGTCCTGTAATGAGCGCGTCGATTTTTTTTATCTCTTTGAGATAATAGTGAAGCGCAAAGGTGAGGTACGATTTTCCCGAACCGAAGTCGATGATGCGCAGCGGGCGCGAAGTGCCTGCCGCGCGCATAACCGAGGGAATGATATCGTCGATGAATTCGAGAAAACGGTTTATTTGCCTGAACTTATCGTATTTTGATGCAATGACTTTTCCTTCGGCCGTCATCACTCCGAGAAGCACGAAAAACGGCGCGGGCTTTCCTTCGGGGATGAGGTAATTTTTTGTACGGTTGTGTCCTCTCGCACGCGATTGTGCGGCGCAGGAATTTCCGCACCCCGCGCCGCCGCATTCCGTATCACCGCATTTCGAACCGAATTGCCGGCGAGTTCCGTTTTCGATCGACTTTCGGAGCGCCGTCGTTTTTCCGTTTTTATTTCCGAGTATCGTGATGATTTCGGTTTCCGTGCGCTCGACGCAGTTTTTAAACGTCGTACCCGCGTGCGCTTTCAAAAAATCGCCGAATTCTTCTTCCGTGTAATACTCCTGAAAGGCCTGCGTCGCGGTAAATTTTTCCGCAAAATACGCTTTGCCCGAAGAAGCTGCGTGCCGCTTTATTTTTATGCGGGTGTACGGTCTGCCTAAAATCGTTTCGACGTTTTTTACCGGTTTTGAAAACGTTGCCGAAAGTATCATACTATCGAGTATACTATTTTCCGAAAAAATGATATAGTAAAGCGTATGGGTAAATGTCTCGTATTCGTAAATCAAAAAGGCGGCGTCGGCAAAACGACGTCGGTTATCAACATCGGCGCATACATGGCGCTCGCCGGCAAAAAAACACTCCTCGTCGATTTCGATCCGCAGGGCAATATGTCCAGCGGCGTCGGAGTATCGAAAGACAAGCCGACCGTTTACGAACTCATCGCAGACCTCGCATCTCCCGCCGACGTCATCAAACACGCGTCGGTAAAAAATCTCGACGCCGTCAGCGCTTCCATCGATTTGTCGGGAGCCGCCATAGAACTCGTCGATCAAAGCGACCGCGAATTTTACCTCAAAAAAGCGCTCGAAAACTTAAAGAACGAATACGATTACATTCTCATCGATTGTCCGCCGTCTCTCGGCATTTTGACGCTGAACGGTCTTGCCGCCGCGGACGCGGTGCTCGTTCCGATGCAGTGCGAATACTTTGCACTCGAAGGCATTACGCTCCTGCTCCAGACGGTAAAAAAAGTGCAGCAGGGCATCAACAAAAATCTTGTGATCGGCGGTATATTTTTTACGATGTACGATTCGCGCACGCGTCTCGCACAGGATGTCGTAACGCAGGTAAAGTCGTATTTTAAAGATCTCGTTTTTTCTACGATCATCCCGCGCAACGTGCGGCTTTCCGAAGCGCCGTCCAGAGGTCAGCCCATCTGCGAATACGATCCGTCGTGCGTCGGAGCGGTCAGCTATAAAAAACTTGCGGAAGAGGTGATGCGCCGTGGCTAAAAAAGGCGGACTCGGATTGGGACGGGGACTCGACGCGCTCATGAAAACGGGCGGAGAAAACGCTTCCGGCGGCGCGGATATCGTATCCGTATCGGATATCGCCGCCGGTGCAAAATTGCCCGAAGGTATAGAATCGGATGCGGACGGCGCGCTGTGGGCGGACGTCGCGCTTTTACAGCCGAATCCCCGCCAGCCCCGCAAAGAATTCGATCAGGCATCGCTCGAAGAACTCGCTTCTTCAATCAAAGAGCACGGCATCGTACAGCCGATCATCGTCGAACCCGCAGGTGAAAAAAACTTTTTTATCATCGCCGGTGAGCGGCGTACGCGCGCGGCAAAGCTTGCGGGGCTTCAAAAAGTTCCCGTGCAGATACGGCGCTACAACGATCAAAAAAAGCTCGAAATCGCGCTCATCGAAAATATACAGCGTACCGATTTGAATCCTATCGAAGAAGCTGCGGCGTATTACAATCTCATGCAGATGGGAGAGTTGAGCCAGGACGAAGCGGCGCAGCGCGTAGGCAAAAAACGTTCAACCGTTGCGAATGCGCTTCGGCTTTTAAAGCTCCCCGACGATATGCAGGCTTCTCTCATCGAAGGAAAGCTCACGGCAGGTCATGCGCGTGCGCTGCTTTCGGTCGTAAACCCCGCAGACCAGCGCGTGCTTTTTAATAAAATTATCGCGGACGGTCTTTCCGTGCGTCAAGCCGAAGAAAGTGCCGCATCGTTCAACGGCGGGGGCAGAGCTGCGGACGCGAAAAAAAAGCAAAAAAAGCGCGGAGTAAAAAATACCGATATCGCCGCAATCGAACAAAGATTTATCGAAAAGCTCGGTACAAAGTGCAAAATCAACGGGACGCTTGAAAAGGGTTCGATCGAAATCGATTATTTCAGCCGCGCCGATTTGGACAGACTGTACGCCCTCATCTCCGGAACATAATTTTCCGTTTTACGTTCGGCGCTGCCGAAAACTGCGGTACCGAAACGTAGGCCTCTTTTTGTAACTGCATACGCGCGCATCTGTTTTTCTACGGAGGATGCCGTGAAACATATTTTATTAATTTTTTTATCGATTGCATCTGCAGCTGTTTTTGCACAAGGAGCGGCTATGTATAAGGACACGACGGTTCCGCTGAAAAACGTGACGCTGTATTCGTCGGGCGTCGCCTATTACGAACACGAAGGAGAAGCATCGGGCGCTTCCCGCATCGGCTTATCGTTTACGCCGGAACAGATCAACGACGTTTTAAAATCGCTTATCGTTTCCGATTCGGCGGCAAAAAATATTTCGGTCGCCTATCAGTCGGAAGACGCGCTTCGGAAAATCCTTGAAAGCTTGAGCGTCAACCTGAGCGAAGTTTCGGATTTGGCCGATATATTGTACGCCCAGCGCGGTGCGGAGATCGAAGTTGCCACCGGAGAAAAGGCAGCCGAAAAGATCGTCGGAAAAATTCTGACGGTCGACAGATGCGAGCGCGAATCAGGCGGCGATACGCTTTCGCTCCTTGCTTCCGACGGCGTTCACATCATTCCGTTCAAAGAAATAAAATCGTTTCGCTTTACCGATCCGAAGCGCGGGGAAGATTTAAATACCGCACTTTCCGTTTTACTTCGTTCTTCATCCGCTTCGAAAAAAAATCTTTCGATTCTCATCGATGCTGCGGGAAAGCGCGACGTCCGCCTCGCATACGTTATGGAATCCCCCGTGTGGAAGCCGACATACCGCATCGACGCGGGTTCCGGCACTGCCGAATTTCAAGCGTGGGCAATCGTCGACAATTCGACCGACATCGACTGGAACGCGGTGCGCTTGACGCTGACAACCGGACGTCCCGTCGGATTTAAACAGAATCTCTATCCGCCGTATTTTACGTACCGTCCGACGCTGCCTCTCATGGCAGGTGCGGCGGCCGCTGCGGAAACTTACACTTCCGCGTACGGAGAAGCCGATGAAACGTACGCGGAAGCTTCGTCTCCGCGCATGATGATGTCCATGAACAAAGTCGCCGCCGAAGCGAAAATGGGTTCAAGTTACGATGATTACGACGGTTCGTTTCGGGACACCGTAAACCGGAACGTCGCGGCATCCGATACATCCGCCGAAATGTTTACGTTTACGCCGGTAAAACCCGTTACGATCGGCCGACAGGAAAGCGTTATGATTCCTATCGCCGCGGTAAAACTGCCCGCCGAAAAGTTTTCCGTTTTTTCGAATATGCGCCTCAGAGAAAACACGCATCCGAAATTCTGCGTCCGCATCGAAAATACGTCCGGTATGAAATTCCCGGCAGGTCCCGTTTCCGTTTCGTCAGAAGGCGCGTATGCGGGAGACGCCGTGCTCGAATTTTTGCCTGCGGGAGATACGCGCATTATCGGCTACGGCGACGATATGGAAGTAAACGGCAGCTTAACGAAAAAATCTTCGGCATCGATCGATACGGTAAAGATCGCAGGCGGACTTTTGCGCACTACGAAAAAACGCGTTTACGATTCGACGTATACGGTAAAAAACTCCGCCGCAAAATCGCGGAAAGTCCTCATCGAACACCCGATCACGGGCAATGCCGCCCTCGTTGCGACAAAAGCGCTGCTTGAAAAAACGCCCGCCCTCTACCGCTTTACACTTTCGGTCGATAAAAATGCAACCGGAACGCTCACGGTAAGCGAAAGCGAAATCGTCGAAACTACCGCCGCTCTCATAAAGATGAACGCAAACGATTTTATCGCCTGCTCAAGCGATGCCGATATGCCGAAAGAGGTGCGGAAAGCGTTTGAAAACATCGCGGCAAAAAAGGCAAAGCTCGACGAAGCGAAGAGCGCCTACGAAAAGCTTTCCGCCGACTGCAAAAATACCGACGACGAGCAAAGACGCGCGCGCGAAAACCTCGAAGCGACGGGTTCTTCGACTGCGCAGGGCAAACAATTCCTCGACAAACTGATGCGCCTCGAAAGCGAACTCGATTCGCTTAAAACGAAGACGGAAGGTGCCCGCGCGAATCTCGACAAAGCCGAAAAAGATTTTTCCGATTATCTGAAAACGGTAAAAGCCGGCTGAACGGAAGTTTGAATTGAGCGGCTGAAACGGCGCCGTTTAATTGAAGGGAACCTCTAAAAACTGCAGTTTTTAGAGGTAACTTTGAAAATATGATGTTGTAACTCGCGAATGTACGTGCGGCGAATACCGTTCATATAAAATACGATCAAATCCGCAAAGAAAGCTTACTAAATCTTACTAAATCTTAAAAAAACTTGACAAACGCTCTTTTTGAAATATAATGGAAAAATATACCATAAGTGGAGTTATTATATGAGTGTAAGTATTACCATTAAGGATGCGGTAAAAATTTTTGACGGTAAAACGATAATCGACAAATTGAATGTCGGTGTCCGTGCGGGAGAATTTTTTACGCTGCTCGGCCCGTCGGGCTGCGGCAAAACGACGCTGTTGCGCATGATCGCCGGTTTTAATTCCATCGAAGGCGGCGATTTCTATTTTAACGATAAGCGCATAAACGATTTGGATCCTTCGAAGCGGAATATCGGTATGGTGTTCCAAAATTATGCGATCTTTCCGCATTTGACGGTCAGAAAAAACGTCGAATTCGGTTTGCAAAATAAAAAATTGACAAGGACGGAAATACATAATCAAGCGGAAAAGTTTTTAAAATTGATGCAGATCGATCAGTTCGCGGAACGGATGCCGAGCCAGCTTTCCGGCGGTCAGCAGCAGCGCGTCGCGATCGCGCGTGCACTCTGCATCGAACCGAGCGTCTTGCTGATGGACGAACCGCTTTCCAATCTCGACGCGAAGCTCCGCGTTGAAATGCGTTCGGTTATCCGCGAAATGCAGAAAAAAATCGGCATTACGACGATCTACGTTACACACGATCAGGAAGAAGCGATGGCGGTTTCCGACAGGATCGCCGTTTTGAACGGCGGCGTTATCCAGCATATCGGAACGCCGAAAGCGATCTATCAGCGCCCCGTCAATATGTTCGTCGCTTCGTTTATCGGCAGAAGCAATTTAATAAACGGTAAACTCACCGTCCGCGGCGGCTCGTGCTTTTTGTCGGTATTCGATTACGAAGTCGAAGTGAAAAACGTGCAGGATCGGTATAAGCACGATCAGGATGTCGTCGTCTCCATACGGCCGGAAGAATTCCTTATGCGGAAGCATGGCGAAGACGGGATATCCGCAAAGATCTTCGACTGCATTTTCCTCGGTTTGAGCACGCACTTTGTCATCACGCTGCCCGACGGCATGGAAATCGAAACGATTCAAATTTCGGCGCTCGACGATTTATTAAAAAAAGACAGCGATATAAAGCTCGGTCTCGATATCGATAAGATCAATATTTTTACCGCCGACGGAGAACACAATATTTTGTCCGGCGTAAAAGACGACAATGCGGACACGGAGAGCGTACATGCTGCACAATAAACGAAAAGTTGATGTTTGGACATTTGTGTCTCTCGTCATCATGGCGGCGTTTATATTGACGCTGCTCTATCCGATGATAAAGATCTTCAGGCTGGCGGTGCTCGACGAAAGCGGACGCTTTACGCTGCAGAACTTTGCGACGTTTTTTTCGAAGCCGTACTACAGTCGTACGATATTAAACAGTTTCGAGCTCGCCGTTTTAATTACGCTGTGCTCACTCCTCATCGGTATTCCGTTTTCGTACTTTTATTCGTTTTACGTATTAAAAGGCGCGAAGACGATTTTCATTTTGAGTATTTTGTGCTGTATGTCGGCTCCCTTTATCGGCGCGTACGCGTGGATTCTGCTGCTCGGCAGGTCGGGCGTGCTCACCGTTTTTTTGGAAAACACGCTGCACATAAAAATGTTCGGCAGCATCTACGGTATGGGCGGTATCGTCCTCGTTGAAACGCTTAAACTGTTTCCGCTCGTGTTTATCTATATGAACGGCGCGTTTAAAAACATCGATAACAGTCTGCTCGAAGCATCCGCAAACCTCGGCTGTGTCGGCGTAAACCGTCTGCTCAAAATCATTCTGCGGCTCTGTATGCCGACGATTCTCGCAGCATCGCTGCTCGTGTTTATGCGATCGTTCGCGGATTTCGGAACGCCGCTTTTGCTCGGCGAAGGATTCCGGACGTTCCCGGTGGAGATATACAATCAGTACCTCGGCGAAAACGGAACCGATTTTCATTTTGCGGCGACGATCAGCGTCATCGCAATTGTCATCACGGCGCTCGTGTTTGCATTGCAGAAGTGGGGCACGAATAAATTCAAATTTTCGATCAACGCGCTGCACCCCGTACAAAAGAAAAATCCCGGATTGTTCGGCGGTATTTTGATGAACGCATATTGCTACCTCATCATTGCGTTTTCGTTTTTGCCGCAGCTCTATGTCATCTATCTGTCGTTTAAAAAATGCGATATGGCTGTGTTCAAACCTGGCTTTTCGTTCGACAGCTACCGTGCTGCGGCCAGACGGCTCTTGTTCCGTTCGTTTTCCAATTCTCTGCTTATCAGCGGTCTTGCACTGCTCGTCATTATTTTGCTTTCGATCTTTATCGCGTACCTCGTCGTGCGCCGTTCCAATCTCTGGAACAATTTGATCGATTCCATTTCGATGATCCCGTATATTATCCCCGGTTCGGTTATCGGCATTGCGCTCGTCATCGCGTTCAGCAATAAACCTCTGGCGCTGACGGGGACGATGCTCATCATGATCATTTCGTTTGTCATACGACGTATGCCGTATACGATACGTTCGGCGACGGCAAACCTTATGCAAATCCCGATGAGCATCGAAGAAGCGTCCATCAGTCTCGGCACGTCAAAGCTGAAAACCTTCCGCGCCGTCACCGTACCGATGATGACGAACGGCATTTTGTCGGGTGCGATTTTGAGCTGGGTTTCGCTCGTAACGGAACTGTCGAGTTCCATCATCCTGTACAACAACAGCACGATCACGCTGACGATGTCCGCATACGTTTCTATCGCGATGGGAAATTACGGGATGGCGTGTGCATTTTCGTCCATCTTGACGGTTTTGACTTTCGTATCGCTGCTCGTCTACCTGAAAGTGAGCGGCGCAGAGGATATACAGGTATAAAAAACATTGTACTTTTGAGGTTCTCAAATTAGTTTTCAAATTTACAAAATATGGAGGTATTTATGAAAACGAAATCGATAATTTTTGCCGCGTTGTTGGCGAGTCTGTGTCTTCCGGTTTTTTCTCTCGGAGAATCCGACAAAAAGAACAACAGGATCGTTTTGTATTCTTCGATGACTGAAAACGATATCGGCAATTTAACGAAATTATTCGAAGCGAAAAATCCGGGAATGACGATCGAAGTCGTCAACGGTTCTGCCGGCGAATTGACCGCGCGGATCCGCGCGGAAAAAAACAATCCGCAGGGCGACGTCATGTGGGGCGGTCTTTCGAACAGTGACGGTAAAATCAATGCCGATCTCTTCGAACCGTTTTTGACGAAGTACGAACCGGAGATCATGGCCGACTACCGATCGAACAACGGTTTTTACAATCTCGATCACCTTTCGACCGTCGTGTTCTGCGTCAACACCGATTTGGAAAAGCAGCTCGGTTTGAACATCAAAGGTTATCCCGATTTGCTCGATCCGAAATTAAAAGGCAAAATCGTTTTTTCGGATCCCAATTCGTCGTCCGCCGCGTGGAACAATGTGTGCAATATCATGTCCGTGTACGGAAACGACAGCCCGAAGGCATGGGATTACATCGAAAAACTTATTAAAAACGGCCTCGTCGTTTCGACGTCGTCTTCCGTGTGTTTCAAAAGCGTACAGACGGGCGAATATGTCGTCGGATTGACGTATGAAGACGGCGCTTCGACGCTGCTGAAATCCGGTGCAACGAACATCAGAATGGTGTATCCGGCAGAAGGGACGTCCGCATCGGCGTTCGGCTGCGCGATGATTAAAGGCTGCAAAAATCCCGAAGGCGCAAAAATACTCATAGAATTTTTGATGAGCCCGGAAGGCGAAACGGAACTCGGCAACGCGCTGCAGACGCTGCGCTTGACGAATACGAAAGCGACGTATACGTCGAAGTATCTGCCCGCAAGTAAAGACGTGAAATGGGTGAGCCGCGATATCGATTGGCTTATCGCGAATAAAAAAGCGGTGCTTGAACGGTGGAACTCGATTTACACGTCGAATCATAAATAAGGAAAACGCTGCGAAAAGCGCTTTACATGAGGAGGGGCTGCCCAAAAACTGAAGTTTTTGGGCAGCCCCTTTTTTCATTTTCATTTGCCACGAATGCAAAAATACTATATGCTTGCGCCTATGCGACAGGCGGTACATAAAATTGTTAAAAAGCGCATCGAAGGCGTCGGTGCGAACCTTCGGCGGATAACGCTCATTCTCATTGCGGCGGTCATTTCCGCACTCAATATGAAAACCTTTATCCGTGCGGGCGATCTCTTTCCCGGCGGTTTTACCGGCTTGACGCTGCTCATCCGGCACGTTGCGCACACGTATTTTTCGCTTGATCTTCCGTACAGTCCCGTCATGCTCGTCATGAACGTCATCCCTATCGTCATCGGATTTAAATATGTCGGCCGACGCTTTACGCTGTACACTTGTCTCATGGTTGTCACCTCTTCCGTACTCGTCGACCTCTTTCCCGATTTTGCGATTATCGACGACGTGCTGCTGTGTGCCGTTTTCGGCGGTATCATTGTGGCGTTTTGCGGGTATCTGTGTCTCAGAGCCGGAGCGTCGGGCGGAGGCACGGAACTCATCGCCATTTTCATTTCCGAAAAATACGGCAGAGATGCGTGGAATTATATGCTCGTCTTTAACGCTGCGATCCTTTTGGTCGCCGGCGCTATCTTCGGCTGGGAGCGCGCGCTCTATTCGATCTTTTTCCAATTTTCAGCGACGCAGCTGCTCAATTCCATATACAAGCGTTATCAAAAGACGACACTCTTTGTCATTACGAACCGCCCTGACGACGTGTATCGAACGATTCACGAAATTACGAACCACGATGCGACGGTCTTCAAAGGCAAGGGGTGCTATCTGGGAGCCGAGCGCGATTTGGTATATTCGGTCGTCGCCGCCGACGAAGTGCAAAAAGTTGCGCGGAAAATAAAAGAAGTCGATACGCTCGCCTTTATCAATATCCTCCACTCGAAGCAAATTCTCGGCCGATTTTTCCTTCGTCCGAACGATTAAAACAATCGGGCGTTCGGCGCTTTTCCCATGCCGAGAGAGAGGGAAGAACGCTTCCGCAATTTTCGGCGTACAATCATGCCGTACTTCGGCGCAAAAATCATCGTAAAAACGAAAAACAGCGCTTCGGTTAAAATAATGCACGCGCCGGTCGCTCCGTTCAAAAAATAGCTTGCGTAAGTGCCGACGAGCGCACTCGATGCAGCCGACAGCGCGGCAAGACAAAGCATGCGGTCAAGTCTGTCCGTTAAAAGATAGGCGATGCAGCCCGGTATAATCAGCATTGCAACCGTAAGCAAAATCCCGACTGCTTGCAGCGAAGCGACGATCGTCAGCGCCGTAAGCGCAAGAAAAAGATAATGTATAAACGCTACGTTGAGCCCGATCGCTCTCGCATGATTTTGATCGAACAAATACAAAAGAATATCCTTGCGCTTGGCGACGACCAGCACAAGCGTTATAAGCGAACAGACAACCGCCTGTATCATATCGCGCTTTTCAATTCCCAAAAGGCTCCCGAACAAAATGTGCATAAAATGGATGTTCGAACTCACCTTCGTAACGAGAATCAAACCCAGCGCCATCATGCCGGTAAAGACCGCGCCCATAACCGAATCTTCACGGATGCGGCTCCGCTCTTTTATCCAACCGGTGGCGGCCGCGTTAAGCAAGCCCGCCGCAAAGGCGCCCACTCCCAGCGGAATATGACCGAGGTAAGCGACGACGATTCCCGGCAGTACGGCGTGTGAAATCGCATCTCCCATGAGCGACCATCCCTTTAAAATAAGGTAGCACGAAACGGCTGCGCACACGCAGCCGACCAAAGCCGCAATCACGAGCGCCTTTACCATAAAGCCGTACATAAACGGTTCGATAAGTTTTGTCCACAACATACCTTTCTCCCAACAGACTTCCGCTTATTACTTTTTTTCGGGCGGCGCGGTTTTCGCGCCAGCGAAAACCGCCGGGCTTTCCGCACTTCCGCTTTCGCTTCATTCGCCGGTTCACAGCTTTGCAATCCGGCGAACGCCTCCGGCGGTGCTCCAATCCCTGCCGCAAAAAGTACCTTCAGCCTTCGATCGTCCTTTTCGCAAAAAAATCCCTTACAGCCTTTGCCGCGTTCATCCTTGCGGCAAGTATTCCGTGACGCGGCGCAAAAAAGAGGACGGCTAAAAAAAACAAAAACTGCAGCGCAACGATGCAGCCGCCTGCCGACCCGTTCAAAAAATAACTGATATACGCGCCGGCGGAAGACGTAAGCACGCCGATAATCGACGCGAGGCGCATCATCGAAGGAAATGTATCCGTAAGCAAATAGGCGGCTGCTCCCGGCGTTACAAGCATTGCGACGACCAAAATACTGCCGACCGTTTGCAGCGCGGCGATCGCCGTAACGGCAAGCAGCGTAAGCAGCAAGAGGTACAAGACATTCGTGTTGAGTCCTATCGCGCGCGCCTGCGCCGGGTCGAACGAAAAAAGGCGCAAGTCCTTCCACTTGAGCAAAATAATCGCAAGGCTGCTTCCGGCGATGATCAGCGTTTGAACGATGTCGCGGTCGGCGATGCCGAGAATGTTTCCCATAACGATCGTCGAAAGCGTTATGTTGCTCGGAAACAGCGAAATAAGCAAAACGCCCAAGGCAAAAAAAGTCGTATACACGATTCCGATAACGGCGTCTTCTCGGATCCTCGTGCGCTTTTTTATAAAGCCCATCGCAAGGGCGGCGAGCATACCGCTTATAAACGCGCCGACCGAAAACGGTATGCCGATTATGTACGCAAGGGCAACCCCCGGAACCACCGCATGCGACAAGGCATCGCCGAGCAGCGACCAGCCTTTGAGTACGACAAAGCACGAAAGCAGCGCGCACACACCGCCGATAAAGCCGCTGACGAGGATCGCCTTTACCATGTATTCATATTGAAACGGAATCAATAAATTCGAAAGCATTCATATTCCTCCGCAATTCCCTTATGCCGATTATTTCGGCAAAGCGGCTTCAATATTTCTGACGCCGCGCCGATAGGGCTTACCTTCCCGCTTTGTAATCAGGGCGCCTTCATCGTCGGTAAACACTCTGAACTCGTGCGTACTGTCTTCGGGATTGTCGGTGTGATCGAGTTTAATGCTGCGCAGCGCGCCGCCGAACGCTTTTATAAGATTGTCGGCCGTAAAAGTCGTTTCCGTCGGGCCTGCGGCAAGCACCGTTTTGTTGATAATCACGACGTGATCGCAGAATTCGGGAACAGAACCCAAATCGTGCGTCGACACGAAAATCAAGTGTCCGTCGTTTTTAAGCTCACGCAAAAGATCGATTATCGCCGTTTCGGTTTTAACGTCGACTCCGGTAAAGGGCTCGTCAAGCAGGATGATTTTTCCCCGCTGCGCCAAAGCGCGCGCAAGAAAGACCCGCTTTTTTTGCCCGCCGGAAAGTTCTCCGATTTGGCGGTCTTTAAACTCGAGCATTTGCACGCGCTCAAGACTGCGTTCGGCAATTTCTTTGTCTTCCCTATTCGGTATGCGCAAAAAATTCATATAACCGTAGCGCCCCATCATAACGACGTCCCATACGCTTACCGGAAACGACCAGTCCACTTCTTCCGACTGCGGCACGTAGGCAAGCAAGTGATGTTTTTGCGCCACCCTCACCGGCTCGCTGCAGATTGTTACGGAACCGCTCATCGGTTTAATAAAACCCATTATCGTTTTAAAAAGCGTGGACTTGCCGCTGCCGTTTACGCCGACGAGCGCCGTAATCGTTCCTTTTTGCAAGCGGAACGACGCATCGTAGAGCGCAACGTGGCCGTTATTGTACGCGACGCTTACGTTTTGTACCGCAAGTTCAACGGGAACCTCCCTATCGGTATTCATATTTTGCCTCGCATTATTTTGATAAACTGTCTTGAAATCCCCTTACAATCGTATCCGCATTGTATTCGAGCATTTTCAAATAGGTCGGCGCATCCCCGTCTTCGTAGGTTAAAGAATCGACGTACAAAACACCGCCGTAATAAGCGCCGGTTTCTTTGCACACTTGCAGCTGCGGCTTATTGCTGATCGTACTTTCGGAAAATGCGACGGGAATGTGATTTTTCCGTATCGTGTCCACAACTTTTTGAATTTGCTGCGGTGTGCCTTCTTCATCGGCGTTTACCGGCCACAGGTACAATTCCTTCATATTGCAGTCGCGGATAAGATATGAAAAAGCGCCTTCGCAGGTTACGAGCCAACGCTGCTCTTCGGGGATTTCGGAAAGCTTGTCCGCCAAAAAGCCGTCGATTTTTTTAATGCTTTCGCTGTAGGATGCCGCGTTTGCGTTAAACGTTTCGGCATTGGCAGGATCCAAAGCGACAAAGGCCTTTCGGATATTTTCGACATAGACGAGGGCGTTTTTCGGCGACATCCACGAGTGAGGATTGGGCATGCCGTTGTACGGACCTTCGCCGATACCCAGCGGCTCTATGCCCTCGCTCAGCGTTGCGCTCGGGACGTTTTTAACGCTTCCCATAAATTTTTCGAACCAGCGCTCAAGGCCGAAGCCGTTACGCAAAACCAAATCCGCAGACTGCGCCTTTACGACGTCGAGCGGCGTCGGTTCGTATTCGTGAATTTCCGCACCGGGCTTTGTAATCGATTCGACGAGAATCTTATCGCCCGCAATATTTTGCGCCATATCCTGCAAGATCGTAAAAGTCGTTACGACACGCTTGGGACGTGCCGAATCCTGAGCGCTCGCCGCATCCGCACTTTTTTTTGCGCATCCGGTAATACAGACGGCGCACAACACTGCCGCCGCGGCAATCGAAGCGGCGGTGAACCCTATGTTTTTTTTCATATCAACTCCTATAACAAGCGCTATTTCAGGCGCCGTTTTTTATCATACCCCCGGCAATATACGTAGTACATACTACATAATAACGCCGGACTTCTCCTCTGTCGACACTCGTAGCAGCCGGGGTATTCCGATAATGTAGTATGTACTACATACTGCCCGCCATAAATGTAGTACATACTACCTCACTTTGTCAAGAGGTAAACCTTAAAAATTATATAAAAAATTGATATGGAATTTAATGCTCGGCTATAAAATTTTTCATACACTCGAGCGTCTCGGCGCTGATGTGATGTTCCAAACCCTCGGAATCGATGACGGCGGTTTTTTCGCTCACACCGATTTTCAGTAAAAAATTTCGGACAATACCATGCCGCTTGGTACATTTTCGTGCAAGCGCATAGCCGTCAGCTGTGAGGACTATCGGTTTGCGCGCTTCGGTTTCTATAAAACCGTTGGCCTTTAACCGCTGCAAAACTTGGATAACGGATACGTGACTCACGCCGAAATACCGCGCGAGATCCATGACGCGGCATTCGCCGGCCTCTTTAATTATTTTTGCGATAACTTCGGTGTAATCTTCGAGTGTTTCCGCCGCGTGATCGGCGCGGGTACGTAAAAAAGCAAGCGATGCTTCCGTTTTTTCTTCCGGCATTATGCGCTCCGTCTCCGTATCGTTCGAATCCTTTCCGGCATACTGCATCGTAAAAAGGATTTTGCATTATACACTATAAATCGTTTTTTTTCAAAAGGCCGAGAGCGGAGGGTTCATCGTCGTTTTGAAGTATGCGTATGAAAGCGTCGGTTCAATAAGCGCATTGGTGTCCGCCAGACAATCAATCCCATTCATGCCGCATTTCCTTTTGCATTGCAAGACCGTCGCGCCGTATGTTTACACTGCCGAAATATTGCGATAAATCATGTCCCCGTATTTGTTCGGTATTCTTTTTGTAACGGTACAAAATATATTCGACATAATTTTCGATATCCGCAAGGTGTTCCTGCGGTACCGCCTTTATCTGCTCAAAAAGCGTTTCGTATGCCATATTTCACCTTCGCTTTACATCGGGATATATCGATTATAACGCAAGTTTTCCTTTTCCCCTATTGCAGTATCAGGGCGTACGAACCCGACGAAAATCCCGCCTTGCTCACAATGCATTATTTCAGTATATTATTAGATTGAATGGCGAGTTTGGAAAATGTTAACCGATAAAGCTGTGCTTACGGCGAGAACTTCGTTCGGCTTCGCCTCACTACCGAGTTTGCTCTGCAAACTCGCCTGTGTGCCGGAACCTCGCCTCCGCACGATTTTATTTATTTTCAAAACTCGACCTTCAGCTGATGCGCTGACGGAAAGTTGGAATTATTAGGAGCAATCGTGTATAAGTATGTGACGATGTCGCCTCGATGCGACGATGAAGACGATGATGAAAAGAAAAAGATGCCGGAGATGCCCGATCCGCTTACGGAAAAATTCTTAAAGACGCGGCAGATTATCCTGTCGGGCGAAATCAATAAAGATTTGGCGGATAAAGTCGTGCGCCAGCTGCTCGTGCTCGAAGCGGCAGACGATAAAAAAACTATCTATATGTATATCGATTCGCCCGGCGGAGATGTCGATGCGGGTTTTGCGATCTTCGATATGATCCGCTTTATCAAAGCGCCGGTAGTCCTCATCGGCATGGGACTGGTTGCAAGCGCGGCCGCCCTCGTGCTGCTCGCCGTTCCGAAAGACAGGCGCGCGGGGCTTCCGAACAGCCACTATCTCATCCACCAGCCGATGAGCGGCATGAAAGGCGTCGCGACGGACATCGAAATCCACGCGAAAGAGCTCGCAAAAACGCACGCGAAACTCAACCGCATCATCGCCGAAGAAACGGGTACGAGCGAAGAGCAGGTCGCAAAGGATACCGACCGCGATCACTGGCTCGACGCCGACGAAGCGAAGCAATACGGTCTTATCAGCCGTGTCGTTAAAACGCGGGCGGAAATTGTCAAAGGTGATTCCGGCGCGAAATAAATCGATATGACATTCCTTTTGACCGAAGAGCTTGCGGACGCAATCGTATCCGCGCTCGAAAATCAAGAACGGCGTTTCGTCGTGGACGCTGAAAAACAAGAGCTTTCGGATGCGGCTTCGGTCGAAGCGGATGAAGTACGCTACTATGCATTGCCCGAATGGGATTCCGCGGCAGGTTTTACATTGCGGGAAGCTTTCGCCGCTTCCGTATATGCGCCGCTTGTTCGTGCCGAGCTGCAGGATGCTTTGCATTCGGGAAGGGGGGTATTCAGAAATTTCAAGACTGTCTTAAAAAAATTTCCTGAAGTCGAAAAACGGTGGCATCGATTCAAAAACAAAAAGCTCCGTGAATACATCGGCGGATGGTACAACGATTTGCGTGAAATATGGGGTTTGGAAAAGCTCGATCATATCGTTGAAGAATACGACGATTTGCTTCGAAACGACTTCACATTTCAGGCATACGATTCCGCACGGGACGCGGATTGCATCCTTCATTCGGTATGCGTGCGCGGTTTTTATTCCGCTTTGCCGGACGATACGGATTGCGATGAAATCGAAAAAGCGGCAGACGAATTATGGCGGCAGCTTTTCGCATTCGGAGAATCCGCACATCAAATCGGATTCGTTTGCCGCACGCCGGACGGCGATTTTGCCGGATGTATTACGGCGGCGGACGTTTCGTCCCGAACGAAAACGACGGCCGTTTTAACAAGTTTTTTCGTGCCCGAAAGCTATCGAGGCTTGGGCATCGGAAGCGAACTTTTTTCACTGTGCCTCGCCGGCCTTCAAAAGCGTGGCAAGCGTTATGTAGTGACTGCAAACACGATTATACCCGACAGCCTCGTCGCTCTGTTCGAGCGCAACGGTTTTCAAAAAACAGGCTCGGGTTTTGCAGCGAAGATTCAGTAATTTTATTTTGATTTGAAGAGGTAATGATATGGCATTCCAACGAGAGATTGAAATCGACAAAGAGCGCGTAACGTCTTTTTTGAAAAACGCGCTGAACAAAGTGATGACCGAAGAAAATCCGGATCTGCTCAACGATTTGAAGAAAATATTCAAACGGACGATTCCGTTTTCGAAACGCATGTACGTCGCCGCATATCTGACAAAAGAGATGCAGGGAAGATTTCACGGCGCTCCGAACGCGAGACGAAACGACATTTTCATGCACGGCGTGCGCGGCGGAAGAAATTTTAAAGATGCATCCTACGGCAGACCCTCATACAACGACCGGAGGGGAAACGGAGAATCTCTTTCCGATGAACTCCGCGCCGAAGCGCATACCCCGCACCCGCGCGTGCAGATCGACGAATCGCTTGCCGCGACGATATTCATCAGCATCGGGCGGAACAGACGCGTGTATCCGCGCGATCTCGTAGGCCTCCTCGTAAGCGTCGCCGGCCTCGATCGGGACAGAATCGGCGATATCCGCGTACTTGCAAATTATTCGTTCGTGCAGCTGTTCAAAGACGACACGGAAAAAGCGATCGCCGCGCTCAACGGCTACGATTACCGCGGACGGAAACTCGCGGTAAGTTTTTCCCGCCAAAGAGACGACGCATCTGAAAACGGCGGAAACGTATATCCCTCCGATGACGTGCACGATACGATGCAAACGACCGAAGACGCGAAAGCCTACGCCGCTGCGGAAAAGGCCGCTCAGGACAAAGAGCCTTTTACCGCTCCTTCATACAAGAGTGAAGACGAAAATGCGGAAGGCGACGGCTACCTCGTTTGATTGCATCGCATTCGTAAAAATCGTCTTCATATGGAAGCATTAACGATTTTACGGACGGGACCGCTCGGTGTAAACACGTACATCGTGCCGCTTGCAGGAAATGCGGTATGCATCGTCGATCCCGCCGCCTGCGCCCTTTCCGGCGATGAAACGGAAATTACCGGATGGCTCGCCGAACACAAAAAAGAGCCGCGCGCTATCGTTTTGACACACGGGCACTTCGATCATATTTTAGGGCTTCCGATTTTAAAGCGTGCCTACCCCGCCTGTCCGATCGCCGTTCACAAAGACGATGCGTGCCTGCTCGGAGGCGCTTCGGTTCAAATCGAATCGCTTCGCCTCATGGGGCTTGAAGCCGTAGCCGCTGCCCTTCGCGATATGCCGCCTCCGGATCTGACGTTTTCGGGAGGAGAGACGCTCGGAGAAGTCATACCCTGCGAAAAAGAGGACGTGCGCGCTTCTCTTTCACAGTGGAAGACAGTGCATACGCCGGGACATACGCCCGGTTCGATTTGCCTCTACAGCGCCGCGCGGAACGAACTCATCTCGGGCGATACGGTATTTTACCGAAGCTCGGGCCGTACCGATTTACCGGGAGGAGATGAGCGCGCGATGATTGCAAGCCTCGTGTCGATCAAAAAAACGATTCCGCCTGAAACGCTCGTATATCCCGGCCACGACTACTGCGGCTTTCCGATTCGGAAAAATTATTAATATAATTTGAGAGAGTTCCGCCGGCCGATTCGAGCGCCCGCACAATTCACAGGCCGGTTGCGATGTCTTCGAGTGAAAAATCTCCGTGCGGAATTTCCGAAAACTCGTCATGTCTGACGTAGTAGAGCACGCAGCGTACGTTTTTTTCCGGCACATTGAGGAGAGTTGCGACCGCCTTTCTGTAGCACGCTTGCTGACGGTAATACCGCGCAGGATCGATTTCGTGATCGGTTTTGTAATCGATGATCGTATACGTGCCCTCTCCGTTGTCGAAAACCAAATCGATCGAACCCGTGACGATGTAACCGTCGATGCACATCTTAAAGGCGTATTCGGTTTTTAACCACGCGCCTTCTTCCCGCGCTTTTAGGGCACGCGCACCGTATTCGGACGCTGCAAAGCGCGCACAGATTTTTTCACACACGGCGCTCAGTTTGTTTCGCTGCGCTTCGGACAATTTTCGCATATATTTTTCGGAAGAGAGTTTTATCTCGGCGGGATCGAAACCGTTCATAGCGTTTTCAAGGCAGGCGTGAACGAGCGTGCCGAATTCGTCGAAACCGAAGCGCACGTTTTCTTTTGTAAGTTTTCCAAGCAGTTCGTCGATTTCGGGATAGAGCTCGGGTCGCGCAGGTTCTCCCGTGCGGCCGGTCTCTGCGTCATAAAGATTTTCCAACGAACTCGGCGTAATGCGTTTCGAAAGCACTTCCGGCATTTTAATAAAATCGATATCGGGAGACGAAAAGACCGCGTCGGCATCCCGTATTTTACGATGCCGTACCGCATCGATCGGTTCGCTCATGCGGGATCCCGCGTATATTTCCCGCTTCGATTTTTTTTCGATGCGCTCAAGGTCGAAGGGCGCGCCGCTTGAATATTGCACCGCAGCGTCCGAGTCGAGAAAATCGGGATAATAATATGCGATGACAGGATCGAAAACGGACGCATCGCTTACGCGGTGTTTGTGATCTTTGTCGTACGAATACGTTCCGACAAAATAATAATCTTTGATCGCGCGGGTTGCAGCGACGTAGATCAGGCGGCGGAATTCGGCGATGTCTTTCGCACGGTTTTCGTCGCGCTGTTTGATAAAAAAATAATTTCGCTCCCCTTCGGCGGGTTTCAGCGAAACGCCCGCTTCTTCGCTGAAAAAATATTTTTCTTCGCTGTCGTTTTTTACGTTGTCGAAAGCGCCGAGAACGAACACGTGATCGAACTGCAAGCCCTTGCTTTTGTGAACGGTCATTATCTGCACGGCGTCGATTTTTTCGAGCGGATAGGATATGTCGCTTACTCCCGTATCGTCGTTGCCGAAGCCTCTATCCGCTTCTTTTTGAGATGCGAGCATATCGACAAAATACGCCGCATCTTTTCCGTCCGCATCCGCCTGCCGCGCCGCTTCGAACAGCAGATCGTACTGTTCGGCAAAGAGGCTCACCGCGCGGTTCAGCATCGTTTCATAGCGATAGCCCATATCGTACCACAGCGTATTGAGCGTTTTCGTGAGCGGTTCGGCGAGCACGCGCTCCTTATGCGTTTTAAAAAAATCCGCTGCGCGGATATAGCGCTCTCTTTCGATCGACCCCTCGGCAAATATATCGATAATTTTTTTATCGTCCGAAAACGGGGCGAATATAAAATCTTTACTGCGATAATCCGTCGAGTTTGCCAAGATGATTTTCACATCGTTTTCGGTAAGGCCTACGAAGGGCGAACACAAAAATGCCGCAAAAGCATTCATGTCCGACGGATAAACGCAGAGCCTGAGGAATGCGTATATATCGTTTGCGGGAGCATCGGCAAAGAGGTCGATTTGGCGGTCAATCACGTACGGAATGTGAAACCGTTCGAGCCGGCGCTTCAAATAATTTCTGTGCGTGCGCGACCTGTCGAGTACGACAAACGACGCATAGGGCTCCCCCGCTTCATGCATTTTAGCAATTTTTTCCGCGATGTAATACGCGAGCTGTTCCTGCACGTCGGGCACGAGACCCGATTCCTTTTCGAGAGCGTAATCGTTTTTATTGTACGGCAAAAGCGCGAAGTGAGATCGGATATTCGATTTATCGAGCGCAATCGGAGCTTTGCGTTCGTGAGTGCTTTTATCGACATGGCGGGCGACGGTATCTTCCGTGTACAGCGCTTCATAAGGAGCGCCGAAGATTTGCGGAAAAAGAGAGGGCACACCGTCTTTACGAACATAGTCATCGCCTGATTTATAGAAACCGCCGAAGATTTGATTAAAGCTCGTAAGCAGTTCCGGAAACGATCGGTAATTGTACACCATGCGGAGTTCCGCTTCGTCTTCGCCGCGGGCAAGGTCGCGCTTCAATTCATTGAATACCGACACATCGGCTCCGCGGAATTTATAGATCGACTGTTTTTCATCGCCGACAAAAAATAATGTATCGCCGGCAATATTCGGCACGAGCGCTTTTCGAATCGCAGCCGGATCATCTGTGGAGACTTCAGTATATTCGTCGAGGCGTTCGGCGAGGAGAAAGAGAAGATCGCGATTTCGACCGTTGTTGTCCTGAAATTCGTCGATCATGATTTTATTGAATGCGGCCTTTTCCTGATTGCGGATATCTTTTTGTTCGATCAATATTTTCAACGCCATATCGCTCACGTCTTTAAACGTCAGCGCGCCCGACGTCCGCTTTTGCCGGTTTACAAGTTCGAGCAGTTCATCGAAGAGACTGCACATATCTTTGATATACGGAAACTCTTTGACATACACGGCAAGCGACGCAAGTTCGTCGGCATACTGCTGCAAGCCGCCGGTACACGCTCGTATCGCTTTGAGCGGGGCAGATGCGTTTCCGGGCTTAAAGGCGGATAAAACTGCGACCCAATTCGCAAGGGGAAAAATTTTTTCGTACAACGCTTCGCTCGCCTCCACGTCTTCGGGTGAAAACACCGTCGAAGCGAAATCGGGAAGCGGCTCTGTTTCGAAAAAGGAAAAAAGTTTTACGGCGGCGGCGTTTTTTTGCCACTTGCATGACGCATCGCTTTTTGCCTCATTGCACAGCGCAAGCGCGCTTGAAGCGATATCGATGAGGGAGCCCTCCCCTTTATCGTTTACGATTTTTTTCCACGCATCGGAAATTATCGATTTTTGCGTTTCGAGAGAGCGCGTAAACCGTCCGCTTTCGGTTGCAAGAGAAGTGTAGTCGCCGATAATCTTTGCGACAAGGGAATCGGAAAACTCCTGCACTTTGCCCGCTTCGGCAAAATGGCGGATGCACGGGCGCGAAAGATTTTTCAACACAAAGGGCAGCGCAATTTTTTTAATATTTTGTTCGCTGTCCGCGCTTCCCGTTGTAAAATCCGGACGGATGCCGTAACGGTTCGCAGCTTGACGCACGACGGCGCCGCAGTACGAATCGAGCGTTTGGATGCGGGCGTCGGCAAATTCGTTTACCGCCCGTGCGGCGTTTTTTCTTTGGCGTTCGGGTACCCGTTCGTTTTTTGAAAAAAAGACGAGCGTTTTGTAAATGCGCGCATACATTTCGGCGGCGGCTTTTTTCGTAAACGTCAGTGTCAAAACAGCCGGCGCTCTGATATCGTCGAATTCCATAACGAGCCACGCAAAGCGCGTCGCGAGCACTTGCGTTTTACCCGAACCCGCTCCCGCAGCGACGACGGCGTTTTTTACGGAGCAGCACACTTTTTTTTGCTGATCGTCGAGCGGATGTTCCAAAAGATCAAGGTATGCATAATCATTTTTCATCGCAGGCTCCCGAGTTACAGTTTGTGAGATGCGACCGTATAGGCCGTGCGGCAGATCGTTTTAAAATCGCATGCCATACAGTCCGAATACACGTCGGGTACGATAAGCGCGTCGTCTCCGTGCCGCACTCCTCGAAGCGGTTCCGGATTTCCGTTTTCGACGGTTTCGTAAAAGAGGGAAGCATAGCGGTCGAATACCGAAAGCGTCGGCGCATAGGACTCCGGCAGTTTTTTATCGTCGCCGTAGTCGATGACGACGGTATTGTCGCCCGCATTTTTTATCGAACAGAAGACCATTTTATCGACTTTAACGGGATCGGTAAGATTCCACAAGGTTACATACATCGCGCATTGAAAATTTTTAAGCGTACCCGTCGTTTCATCCGCGCGGCACGAAACGATCGACGGGGGAACGGTATTTTTATAATCGACGATGATAATCCTGCCCGCGTCATCGGAAAGAACGCAGTCGATTTTTCCGAAATACTTATAGCGCTTTCCGCTCTCCCACGCTTCACATGACGCTTCCGTCGAAACGACGCGGCAGCCGCCGAATCCTTTCCCCTGTTTGCAAAACTCGTGCAAAAAATCGATGATGATTTTTTCGAATTTACCGCTTTGCGCTTCGAGTACGCGGAGCGCGATCGGGCTTTGATAAAAATCGAACGACTTGTCGCAGATCGCTTCTCCTGTTTTTTCTTTTATTAATTTTCGTATGTCGTTTTCACGCTCTCCGAACGTTCCGTCTTCACTCGTAACCGGCAGCGTATCAAAGCTTTTAAAAAGCAGTTCGAGGATTTTATGATTGATATTTCCCTGATCGTATTTTTCGAACAAGGACGCGTCGAGGGAATCTTCACGGAGTTTGACGACCGATTTGAACAGCCATTTCCGGGGACACGGAAAAAAATCGCGCATATCGCTTTGGGTGATCTTTACTACCGAAGCATCTTCACTTGAAGAGCCGTTCAATGTGCGGCGCTCTTTTAAAACATAATCGATTATTTTTTTGACGCCGGTATCTACGGATTGCGCGCAGGGAGTGTTTAGGGAAAAATCGGAAGACGCTTTCCAGTTTTCATACTGCGCTTTTTGCAGATCGCTCAAAGCACGGGGAGCATCCGATTCCGATAAAAACCATTTTCTTTCGTTAAGGATAAAATCGTCTGCATCGAGTTCGTCGAAGGGCGTGTGATTTTTTTCGACGGGAGCGATATTGAAATACGTATGCGGGATCGCAAAACCTGAGAAAGTTTGTTCGCTGCACGAAAAGATACTCCGCGCGCCGCCCGCATTATTAAATTTTCCGTACAGTCTGATAAAGGCGGTAGACGCCGCATCGGAATCCCGTATGCCGAGCGCACGGCGTTTTTGCGTATTGAGAAAACCGAGCGGCTTACGGACGACGGTGAGAGCGTCCTGCGTACAGTTGATGACGATGTTGACAGGATAGGCGGCGCAGGCCGCGACTTTATAATCGAAGACGGAAACGCCCGAAAGCGCATCCTGCGGACGATAGGTTTTACTTCGCAGCTCGTTGATAAAAAAAGAAAACGGCGAGCGCAGTTTTAAACCGAGCGGTTCGATATAATCTTTTTCGATAGCGACAAGCGTTTCGAGTTCGGCAATGCAGCGACCGAGGATATTGTTCGCTTCGATGCTGAACTCGTCGTCGGAAAGGAATTCGTTTTTAAATATAAGCCACGCCGTCCGCAAGCCTTCGAAGGACTTCGCCCCCGTAACGGCTTCGATCGATTTTTTCAAGCGCTTGTACAATTCAAGCTCGCGCTCGCTTTTCCCCGATTTACCGAGCGCTTCGAGCCACACGTCTTTTTCACCGTAATTGCAGATGCAGTGCAGCCGGTTTCCTTCGCGCACGAGGCTTTCGTTGAGCGCTTTGTTTTTCCACGGCACGCGCCCGTCGAGCACGAGGCGGCGCACGCTGTCGTACGAATAATTATTTTTGCGGCATTCGTCGATATCTTCAAAAATGCTTCCGGCGCTGCCGACCGTAAAGCGCTCGCCGCTTCGCACGACAAAGGGAATGCGGTAGTTCGCAAGTTCCCGTTCGATATACGGCCGGTAAGTTTCGAGTTCGGGAACGTGCAGCGCGATATCTTCATACGAAAGCTCTCCGCCGCTTTTTCCGATGATGTCCCGAATGCAGAGCGCCGTTCTTCGAAGCTCCGTCCTCGCATCGGGATAGACGAACACTTCGCCCGTATGCACTTCTTTTTCGGGAAGCACGTAAGAAGTTATGTTTTCAACTGCGGCAAAGACCGCTTTGTATTCATCGAAATCTTCAAGCTGTTCCGGATAAAAAATAATAAATTTTTTACGCTCTTCCGTAAAATCAGGCATGAGCCATGCAGGCTCGAACATCGACTCTCCCAAAAAATCGACATAGCGCCGGTAGAGCGTGAGGTAGTCTTCATCTTCATCGTCTGCCGCTTCGGGATGATCGCTTGCATAGCGGGAAAATTTTTCATACCACGTTTTCAAAAGCGGAAGATTTTTTGCGATCCAATCGGCAAACGAATCGGCGTCGTCTGCAAACTGCGGGTTCACGATGCTTTTAAGAATCGGTTTGCCGCTTCGGACACCGGCTGCATTTTCTTCGATAAGATTCCGGACGAACACTTTTCGGAGCACGGCAGGTACGGCATGACGGCCGCTCTCTTTTGCGACGGCGTATTTTTCTTTAAAAGTATCCCACGCGATAAAGCGCTCGAGTGCGACCGCCTTTACGCCCGACGCTTGAGGATTTTTTACGCACCATTCCGCCCACGAAACGAGGGCGACATCGGTCGAAAAGACAAAAATCGTATCTTTATGTTTGAGATTTTCTTTCAGCACATCCGCAATGCGCGCCGGTTCAAGTTCAATACGTTTCATAATAATATTGCTGTAACCAGTATAGCACATAAAGCATTTTATAGATACGGCATGATTCAGGTGCCCTGTCACGCGCTATAAATTACCGTAAGGAGGTTTTATGAAAAAATTAATAATCGCAGGGCTTGCAGCGGCGATCGCATGCGGAGCGTTCGCACAGCGAAATGCGCCGACCTTCGACGACTCGAAAGCATCCGTCATCGACGTTTCGTCCGCCGCAGTTCCGGGCAAAATGAAAGACAACATCAAACTTATCAATCTGTCGGACGACGAAAATATTTCGTTTTGCGTGTACATCTACGATTCAAAAAAAGCGTCGTGGAATTTATACGGCAAAGCGCTGCTTAAAGAATTTTACGACGGCGATACTATCGATTCGGATTTTGAAGGCAAAATACGCAAAGTAGAATACGTCGCCGTCGTTCCCGACGGAAGCGGTGTATACAGATACGAAGCCGAAAAAAAGCACAACGACTTGCGCATCAAAGTCTATTCGCCTGACGGATCGACCGACGAAAGCTATAAAAAAGACGCGGTGATAGCCGACATACGGAGCGTTCCCGGCGTTTTCAAAGACAACGTCAAATTCGTGAGCGAAACGCGCGATGAAAATATTTCGTTCACACTGTACGCGTTCAACGATAAAAACGGTACGTGGCAAAAAGCAGGCGTCGCCGTTTTAAAAGGCTTCGGCGATACGGACACGGTCGATTCTCCGCTCGAAGATTCGCTTCCGTCGTACGCTTATTTCGCCGTCGTTTCGCGCAGCGGAAAAACATACGCATACGATTTTAAAAAAGCGAATAAAGACTTTATCATTACGGTGCGCTGACAAGTGGTGTAAACAAGCGCACGGAACACGCGCTTTGCTTAGGTATATTAAAATCTTTCGCTAGGGGGCTGTCCAAAAACTTCAGTTTTTGGACAGTTTCCTTAATATACTATGCGCGCATTTTTACCGCTCAATCAACTTCGGATATTTGACTTTCGGCAACGCCGCATGCTATAAGCATTGATTTTATTGCGCTGCCCTTTTTTACCGTAAACGCAGCCGCGTTACATTCAGTAAACGCACCTCCAGCGATTGAAATAAGATCCGTACACTTTGAAAAATCAAAGTTCTTAACCTTACCGCACTGGAAAAAAGCGTTCTCGCCGATTTCCTTAAGATCTGCCGGCAAAACCACCGTTCCGCTCATTTCCCTACAGGCGAAAAAAACCTCCTCTTCCAACGTTTCAAGGCTTGCAGGTAAAATCAACTGCTTTAAGCTCGTACAGTAGAAAAACGCATCGGCAGCGATTGTTTTAAGAGAGCGGTACAGGAAGAAAGATTTGCCGCCGTTAACTTCTCACAACCCGAAAAGGCTCCTCTCCCTATTTCCGTAATATCCGCCGGAAAGTTAAACGATGTTATCGCCCGCGCACTGCACAATAGTTTTTTCCCGCCTTTATCGTAAACGGTATTATCTTTAACCGTAAAGGATGCATTTGCAGAATCCACTGTAATCGTTGCGAGTTCCGTACAGCCCGAAAAGGCATTGCCGACGATTTCTTCAAGTTTTTCGGGTAAGTGTACTTCCTTTATTTTCATACAGTTTGCAAACGCACGACTGCCGATCGAGGTAAGCTCCCTACATTTTGACAAATCAAAACCGGCAACGTTGTTGCACCCATCAAAAGCACCGATACCGATTGTCTTAAGATTTTTAGGCAGATGCACCGTTCCCATTATTCCGTCACATCCGTAAAATGCCTGAAAACCCAGCGTTTCAACATTATCGGGTAACTTTAACTCTTTTAATCTTTTACAATACTTAAAAGCCCCGTCGGCTATTTGCGTAAGGCTCGGAGGGAAGTCAACCGACGGTATCGTCCGAGCACAACACAACGCCTGCCTTTCATCGTAAGTGTAGATAATATTATTTTCAGACTTAAGAGACTTGTTATCGGAATGCACCGTAAGCTTTGTAAGTTCCGGACAGTCATCAAAGGCGTCGCCTTTAATCGTTTTAAGGCTTGCGGGTAAGTTCATCTCCGTTATTTTCGTACATTTTGCAAACGTAATACTGCCGATTGAGCTAAGCTTGGTACACTTTGAAAAATCAAAGCCGTCAACATTGCTGCACAGGTAAAAAGCACCATCGCCGATTGTCTCAAGATTTGCCGGCAAAACTACCGTGCCGTTTATTTCCGTACATCCGAAAAAAACACAGTATTCCAACGTTTTAAGACTTGCAGGTAACCTCAAGCTCTGTAAGCCCGTACAGCCGAAAAACGCCTCGGCGCCGATTTTTGTAAGGCGGGTACACGAAGAAAAATCCACCGCCTGCAAATCCGTGCGGTTTTTAAAAGCTTCCCTCGCTATTTCCGTAACGTCCGCCGGTATGACGAGAGTGCCCGAGGGCGTTTGCCCGCCTTTAAGTACGCCGTTTTCGATCTTCAAATTCGGGCCGGGACCGCTCGGTTCTGCAGACTGCGGACAGCCCGTAATAAACAGCGCGCACAGCAGTACGAGTGCCGGCGCAATCCATAATCGCTTCATATTTTCCTCCATAAAGAACTTTTACGGATGCTTGCAGCTAAGCTTCAAGCAAACTGTGACTTCCGAAAGAGTTTTTAGTTGTACGCATATCTCGTGACAAGTGCGTCAGCGCGCAGTTTCGATCGGCGCACCCGTTGATATGCGAGTTTTCAAAAGAAAACTCGGTTTCCTTGATCGGCATACCGTCTCCGAAAACCGATCGGACTATCGGAGACGGCAGTATGTAATTAACGGCCTTTTACCTTTGCCCACAAATCGTTCCAGTGCTCAATCATCTTATCTTTGTTTTTACTCAAGTAATCGTGATCGAGTTCGATAAGCTTAAAGCTGTCCGTCGGGGGCATATTCGTCGGCTTGCACCTGCTGTTGGTCGGACGGCCGAAAATTTTTGCGCGTTCATCCTGGAATTCTTTCGATGCGCACAGATCGAGCATCGCTTTTCCGGCCGTAACGTTCGGCGAGTTTTTGCATAACGCACCGCCGGACGCCATCGCCGTATTTCCTTCGACGGGATAGACGATTTCCATAACCGCGCCGCCGAGCGAAATGATACCCGCCGGAGTCGATTCGTAAGAAAGCCCTACCGCATATTCGCCTTCGTTTACAAGATTGAACACGTCCTTCGAAGAATTGGTTTTAAAGCTTTGCCCCATAATTTTTTCGACATAGGCCCAGCCTTTCGCATCGTCAAAAGTATCTCCCATGCACGCGAGCATGGTCTGAAGCTGCCGCCAGCCGGATGAAGCCGCCGCGGGGTCTGCAAGGATGATTTTACCCTTGAGCTTCGGATTGAGACAATCCTGATAACCTTTTACCGTAACACCCAAATTTTTTAAGATCTTCGGATTCACGACGAGACACATGAGCTGAACATCCCAATACGTATAGTAGCCGGACTTGTCGTGAAAGAGCTGTTCGTTTTCGACGGTCGATGTATAGGGCTGAAGCACATCGTGATACTTCGTACCGTCCGCGGCGAACATACCGCCGACGATGCAGTCCGCCTTGCTCGACGCATCCGCGCGTATCTTCGTTACAAGCGTACCGACGGAATCGGCTACGATTTCGACTTTGCATTTCGGATAGAGTCTGTTCCAGAGATCGAGAATAATCTGCTGCTGCGTTTCTTCAAAGGTCGTATAGATTGTTACGACACCGGTAACTTCGTCGGCGCTCTTTGCCCATGCGGGACGAGGACCTGCGTTTTCCGCCGCCTTCGAATCGTTCGACCCCAGTGCATACACACACATTCCCGCTGCAAGCAGCATAAAAGCGAACAATGTTTTTTTCATAAAACCTCCTATAAAAACTTTTGCAGGAAATATCAATTTCCGAAAAAGTTTTTAGCCGTGCGCGAGAGCGCACTCGTTTAATAGACGAGTTTGCAAAACACACTGTATCATACGCATACGATTCTATCGAAACGATATGTATACAAACCTTCTGCAAACATCCGCGCAAACTCGAAATGCAAAGCGACGGCGATATTCCAGACGGCGCTTTGTATCACCTCCTTCATAATTACGGCTTATGCCGTTTACCATAATAAATCGAAAAGACTTCCGATCGATTAACAAAAAACAAATAGCGGTCGTTACACTTGCACATCTTCGAGTTTCGTAAAACGCAAATATACCGCCAAACAAATAATTGTTAAAATCGTAGTAACGGATGCGAACACGGCGGCAACTCCGTAAACGCCGTTATTGATTTGTACATAGGTTCCGATCGTAAGCGTCATCGTTCTGTTGTTATACAAAATGACACCGCTCGACATTTCGGTAATAATCGATACCCAGCTTAAAACCGCACCGGAGATGATGCCGCTCGACATCATAGGCACGGTAATTCCCGCAAATGTCTTTACTTTACTCGCTCCGAGACTCAGCGCCGCCTCTTCGATACTCGGCGTTATTTTCATCATGGCGGCAGCGGCGGATCGGCTCGTAAACGGCAGCCTCCGTATAGCCAAAGCCGCAATCATAATACCGAGCGTACCGGCAATAGCAAACGGCGGCTTGGAAAACACAATGACAAGCGCAATACCGATTACGGAACCCGGCATGATATACGGCAGCATCGAAATCGTATCAAGCGTGTGGCTCATGATACTGCTGCGTCTCACCACAAGATACGCAATCAACACCGCAATCAGTATTATGATCGCGAGCGTAAAAAAACCGACTACCAGCGTGTTGCCGGTAGCGCGAAACAAATTTTTTTGAAATGCCTTTTGATAATTAATAAGCGAATAACCCGGCAGCTGAATGCTGTTGTTATAATTTCTGAACGATATGTAGATGATGTAAAACTGAGGAAGCATGGCGATCGCAACGAGCACATAACAATAGATATGCATCAGCACCCCTTTAACGCCGCGGCAATTTTTCACTTCGATCGGGTGCATCGCGCTGATCGTAAATTTAAATTTATTCGTTGCAAGTTTTTGAATGAGAAAAATAAGTGCGGTTATAAGCACGACGAGCACGCTGATCGCCGCAGCAAAGTGATTGTCCGCACCGTTTTCGCCGAGGTATGCGTTGTAAATCAAAACGGGGCACGTCGTATAACCGCGCCCGATAAGGAGCGGAGTGCCGAAGTCCGCGAACGAGCGCATAAACACGATGAGCGCCGCCGCCAAAATAGTCGGCATGGTCAGCGTCATGAGTACGTGGAAAAAACGATCGACTCCTTTACAGCCCATGCTCTCCGCAGCTTCCATAAGCGAGCGATCTATATCGCGGAAAGCGCCGTTCATATAAATCATCACGAGCGGAAAAAGCTTCAAAGTCTGTACGAACACGATACCGCCGAAACCGTAAATCGTGACGTGCGGAATACCGAAGGATTGCAATACGCGCGTTACAAGTCCGTTATTGCCCATAAGCAAAATCCATGCGTATGCGCCGATAAAGGGCGCGGACATCGTACAGAGCAGGCTCATCACAAAGAGGAATTTCCTGCCGCGCAAATTGAAAAACGTATAAAAATACGCAAAGGGTATGCCGAGCAAAAGACAGCACAGCATGACTACCGCAGCAATTTTACAGCTGTTGAATATCGTCGAATAATAATAATTTTTTGCAAAAAAACGGGCAAACGCATCGAACGAAAGGCTGCCGTCTACGTACGCCGCTTCACGAAGCAATCCGCCGATCGGATAGATAAGAAATAAAACAAAAAGGAAAAATATGACGATCGCAATAATATTCCAAAATTCGAACACTTTCCGTCTATGCATGCATATCTCCCATAAAAACTTTTGCAGGATGTCTCGACATCCGAAAAAGTTTTTAGCCGTGCGCATAGGCGCACACGTTCAATAAATCGAGTTTGCGAAATCATACTATATCGTATTCATTTGATTTTCATCGAAACGATACGTGTACATATCTTCCGCAAACATCCCCGCAAACTCGAAATCAAAAGTGCCGTCTGAAATATCGCCGTCACTTTTGATCATTCTCCTTCGTCTATTCGTTTTACGCCTTGCATAATGCTTTCTTTGGAATCCGCATTGAAAATATTGATTTTTTCGGTATTGATTTTCAGCGATATTTTCGTTCCGACCGGAATCATTTTATTGACATCGGATTCGCGGATGATTTCGGTACGCTCTCCCGTCGCAAACTGCACGAAATAATGCGTATTCAATCCGAGAAATACGCTGTCGACGATTTCCGCCGGTATGCCGCTGTCGTCTTTATTTTGATTGATGATCAGCTCTTCGGGGCGGCAGGAAACGAGCACTTTGCCCGTCAGCTTTTTTGCGGGATCGATCGTTTTAACGGAAACGGCGTAACCGCCGGCAAATTCCAACCGCGCGTCTTCTCCGTTCCAACTCAACGAAGCTTCCATCATATTCGACTTTCCGATAAAACCCGCGACGAAGGTATCTGCCGGACGCATATAGATATCCTGCGGACGGCCGCACTGATGTATGACACCGCTTTTCATAACGGCGATTCTGTCGGAAATCGCCATCGCTTCTTCCTGATCGTGCGTTACATAGACCGTCGTTATACCGACATTTTTTTGTATTTCTTTTATGACGGAACGCATTTCAACCCGCAGCTTCGCATCGAGATTCGACAAGGGTTCATCCATAAGCAGAACATCCGGTTGTATGACAAGAGCGCGGGCAAGTGCGACACGCTGCTGTTGCCCGCCCGACAATCTGTCGGGCATGCGATCGGCGTATTGATCGACGTGTACGAGTTTTAAAAACGTGTCGGTTTCTTTTTTGATTCGGTCGGGCGGAAGCTTCCGCGTGCGCAATCCGAAAGCGACGTTTTTACGCACCGTCATGTTCGGAAAAATCGCATAGTTTTGAAACACCATACCGATATTGCGCTTGCCGGGATCGACATCGTTTATCTCCCGGTCGTCAAAATAAATTTTACCGCCTTCAATGCTGTTGAAACCGGCGATCATCCGCAAAAGCGTCGTTTTACCGCAGCCGGACGGACCGAGCAGCGTAAACAATTCTCCGTTGCGAACCTTGATCGAAAGGTCGGGGATAACGACGCTGCCGTCTTCAAACTTTTTCAGCGCATTCTGCACCGTAATCGCTACACTCATTGCAGTCCTCCGTAAAATTATTAATTATTAAAAACTATCAATCGTGTCGCAAAGCATACCGATGCACATCGTCGTAAAAAAACGGCAGCGTTTTCCTCCCGCTTTTAACATGCGGACGGACATCGCTTCCGGCAAAACCGGAACAGCCGCCGCACAAAAAGCGGGTATTCCCGCCTTTCCTCACTCGTACAAAAAGCACGCAACGCTGTGATCGGCCGCCGCCCCTGCGGGTTTTACGAACTTCGGCTGGCACTGTTTGCATTTTTCCATGCGGTTCGGACAGCGATCGTAAAAATAACAGCCCGGACGCTGCGTGTCGGGAGAAGGCACGTCGCCTTTCAATATGATACGCTGGCGCTGCCGCTCGACTTTCGGATCGGGAATCGGAACGGCGGAAAGCAGCGCTTTCGTATAGGGATGGAGCGGATTTGCATAGAGGTCTTTATAGCCGCCCGTTTCGACGATTTTTCCGAGATACATGACGGCGATCCTGTCGGAAATGTATTTGATGACGGCCAAATCGTGCGCGATAAACAGGTACGACAGCTCCATTTCTTTTTGAATGTCTTTAAAAAGATTCAGCACTTGCGCTTGGATCGAAACGTCGAGGGCGGAAACGGGTTCGTCGGCGAGTATGAGGCGCGGCTTCAGCGCAAGCGCGCGTGCGATACCGATCCTCTGCCGCTGACCGCCTGAAAATTCGTGCGGAAATCTGTTTTTGAAAAATTTCGAAAGACCGACGAGTTCCATGAGGTGTTCGACGCGAGAGGTGATGTCGGCTTCGGCTATGTCGAGCAGTCCGTATTTTTTGTAGATACGCATGGGTTCGGCGATGATTTCCGACGTCGTCATGCGCGGATCGAGCGACGAATAGGGATCCTGAAATACGAGCTGCATATCGCGCCGGACTGCGATCATTTCCGCCCTTTTCATCTTCGTCAAATCTTTTCCGTCGAGCAGCACTTTTCCCGCCGTCGGTTTGTACAAGTGCGAAACCGCCCGCACAACGGTCGATTTTCCGCAGCCCGATTCGCCGACGAGTCCCAGCGTTTCGCCCTTCGCTATGTCGAAGCTGATGCCGTCGATCGCGTAGATATACTTTTTTTTGCCGCCGAAAAGGCCTTCGCTCCCGTCGGAAAAATGCATTTTCAAATCGCGTACTTCAAGGATATTGTCGCTCATTTTGTCGTGTCCTCTGCGGTAAACGTTCCGCCGTCTTTTTGTGCATAGAGCCAGCACGCCGCACAGTGCGTATCGGAAAACCGCACGACCGGCGGATAGCGGTTTTTGCACACGGGCAATGCCTTATGACAGCGCGGATAAAACGGACAGCAGTCCGGCAAATCGACGACGTTCGGCGGCTGTCCTTCAATTGAAAAGAGTCTGTCCTCATCGTCGCGGTCGAGGCGAGGCACCGATTTGATAAGCCCCTGCGTATAGGGATGTTTCGTATCGTAAAAAATATCTTCGGTCGTACCGCGTTCGACGATGCGGCCGGCATACATGACGACGATCGTGTCGCACACGCCGGCGACGACGCCGAGCGAATGCGTTATCAAAATGACGGCCGTTCCGAGACGGTGTGTCAAATCCTGCATCAAATCGAGTATCTGCGCCTGAATCGTCACGTCGAGCGCGCTCGTCGGTTCGTCCGCAATGAGTATGTCGGGATTGCACGACAGGCCCATTGCGATCATGACGCGCTGGCGCATACCGCCTGAAAACTGATGGGGGTATCCGTCGATGCGTTTTTCCGCCGCGGGAATGCCGGTAAGCTTCAGCATTTCGATCGCTTTTTCTTTTGCGGCTTTTTTGTTAAGGCCCTGATGCAGACATATCGTTTCGATCATCTGCGTCGAAATCCGGAGGTACGGATTAAGAGAAGACATCGGATCCTGAAAGATCATCGCGATCCTGTCGCCTCGTATTTCTCTCAGGCGCGCATCGCTCATTTTTAATAAATCTTCGCCGTTAAACAGCACTTCCCCGCCTTCGATTTTTCCCGGCGGCGTTTGAATTAACTTGATAACGGAGAGATTTGTAACGCTCTTTCCCGAACCCGACTCGCCGACGAGTCCGAGCGTTTCGCCTTTGTGCAGGTCGAAAGTCAAACCGTCGACGGCTTTTACAACGCCCGCATCGGTATAAAAATAGGTACGGAGGTCTTTTACCTGTAAAATCACTTCATCCGTCATATATGCCTCACACCCTGTTTTTCGACTGCGGATCGAATGCGTCGCGCACGCCGTCGCCTAAAAAATTCATTGCAAACAAAAACACCGTCATGACGATTGCCGGAACGAGCAGACACCACGGATAGAGCGCCATGCCCTGCACGCCGTCGGAGATAAGAGAACCCCACGACGCAAGCGGCGCCGAAATACCGAGTCCCAAAAACGACAAAAAGCTTTCGCTCATGATAAAAGACGGAAGCGACAGCGCAGTATACACGATGATGATGCCGACCGTATTCGGAATGAGGTGATGCATGATGATATACCACGGACCGGCTCCCATCGAACGGGCGGCAAGGACGAATTCCATATTTTTCAAACTCATCACCTGTCCGCGCACGACGCGTCCGATCGTAAGCCACGACACGAGCGCGATCGCTATAAAGAGGATGGCGACGTTGCGTCCGACGATCGCCATCATAATGATGACGACGAGCATATACGGCAGTCCGTACATGACATCGACAAAGCGCATGAGAAACGAATCGATTCTGCCGCCCGCGTAACCGGCAATCGAACCGATGACGATACCGATGAGAAGCGCGGTTACCGTACCGATGAGACCGACCATCATGGAAATGCGTCCGCCGTACACCGTGCGCGACAGCATGTCGCGGCCGAGAGAATCGGTACCCAACAAATATCTCCGATTCTGTTCGGGATCGGTTTTATTGCGTTCTTCGATGGAAGCGATCGCCGCCTGCTCTTCGGCATTGTATTCACTGCGCTTTTCTTTTGCCATCACTTTTGCAAAATACGCTTTGCGCGTTACAAGTTCCATGTCTCCCGCTTTTTGAAACGACGGCGGAAGATTCGTATGGTTGAGATTTTGCTGTGCATAGGGATAAAAAGGCAGCACCGGCGCAAAGAGCGCGACGAGGGCATAAACGACGACAATCCAAAAACTCGCGTATGCCATTTTATTTTTTCGCAGACGGTTCCATGCATCCGCCGTCAGCGACACCGATTTCATTTCCTGATTAAATTCGTTCGTCGCCTTTTTTTCTTTTTTAACCATAGCGTTTTAATATTCCCGTTATTTATAAGAAATTCGAGGATCGAGGAATCCGTACAAAATATCGACGATGAGATTCATAACGATAAGAATGCCCGAATACACGATAACCGTACCGATGATGAGCGTATAATCGCGGTTGAGCGCCGATTTGACGAAAAAGTTTCCGATACCCGGCACGAGAAACACCTGTTCGACGACGACCGAACCGGTAACGATGCCTGCAAACGCGGGGCCGAGATAACTCACGACCGGAAGCAGTGCGCCTTTGAGCACGTGCTTTACCATGACGACCGAATTTTTCAAACCCTTTGCACGCGCGGTACGTACGTAATCGGAACGGAGCGTTTCAAGCACGCTCGCGCGCGTCAAGCGTGCGATCGACGCAAAGCGCGGAAGGGCAAGCGTAAAAGCCGGCATGATAAGCGTTTTCCAGCCGTAGCGCCCCGTAATCCAGCCGGACGTCGGAAGCCATTTGAGCGTAAGCGCAAAAACAAAAACCGCGACCGGCCCTACGACGAAAAGCGGCACCGAAAGCCCTACGCTCGCAAAGGACATCGTCGAGTAATCAATCCACGTATTTTGTTTTACCGCGGAGATGAGTCCGAACGTAATGCCGAAGAGCATCGCAAAAGCAAGCGAAATGACTCCGAGCAAAAGAGAGTTCGGCATACTCGAACCGATGAGCTGATTGACCGTAAAATCTTTGTTTTTGAACGACGGCCCCAAATCGCCGTGGAGGACATTGCCGACATAACGCAAATACTGTTTAAACAGCGGTTCATCCATGTGATATTGCTTTTCGAGATTGGCGAGGATTTCCGGAGGTACTTTTTTTTCACTTGCGAACGGACCGCCCGGTGCAAGCCGAGTGATAAAAAAACTCAGAGTTACGATAACGAAAAGCGTCGGAATGAGACCCAGCAAACGTTTTATAATAAATTTTCCCATATAATTACTCCGGCATAAAAAAAACGGAACAGCCGTTTCAGGCCGTTCCGTTCATTGTACCAGAAAATTACATTTTCTGCAATTTATTTTTTGGGTTTTATGCCCGTATACGCATGGATATCGAGGACGTTCGAATACCAGCCGTCCCATTTATTCAAATCGATAAGGCACTGCGAAACGTAGATGTACATCGGAATAACCGCCGCATCGCGTGCGATCGCAATCGATTCGGCTTTTTCAAGCACTTTCATGCGTTCAGGTCCCGCCGGCATGCGGGCGGCGTCGCTGACGAGCTTATCGAATTCGGGAACGCTGTAGCGTCCGTCATTGTTTCCGCTGCCCGTAGTCAAAAGTTCGAGAAAGTTCGACGGATCTTTGTAATCGCCGATCCAGCCCGCGCGCGCGATTTCGAAGTCGTTCGCCTGCCGCTTTGTCAGGAACGAATTCCATTCCATGTTCTGCAGTTCGACATTGATGCCGAGATTTTTCTTCCACTGCTGCTGCACCCATTCGGCGGTTTTTTTGTGCTTTTCGTTCGTATTGAAAATATACGTAAGCACGGGGAAGCCCTTACCGTCGGGATAGCCCGCTTCGGCAAGCAGCTTTTTCGCTTCGTCGGGGTTGAATGAAAAACCCTTCGGCGGCGTATAGCCCGCCATTTCGGGAACGAAAGTGCCGGTAGCCATTTCTCCGCCCTTCGTCACTTTTTCGACGAGCTCTTTCGTATCGAGAGCGAGGATGAGCGCTTTACGCACGCGGACGTCTTTGAGCGTTTTATTGTTTACGTTGAAAAACGCGTAATACGAACCGAGGTACGGCGCGCACTGATAATCGTCGCGGAGCGCAACTTCGTCGATTAAATCCGGCGGAATATGAGCGCTCGAAGAGTTCCAATCAATTTCACCGTTTTTATATTTATTGTAAGAGGTAACGCTGTCTTCGATCGGCAAAAACGTAATGCGCGACAGGAATATATTTTCTTTGTTCCAATACTTATCGTTCGGAACGACAGTGAGCTTATCCTGCGGCACCCACGATTCGAGTACGAAGGGACCGTTGCCGACGAAGTTTTCTTTTTTAATCCATTCGGAACCGTATTTTTCTATAGCGTGCATCGGAAGCGGCGAGAATGCATAGTGCGCCATCATATCGACCGCATAGGGAACGGGACCTACGAGCGTCACTTCAAACGTATAATCGTCGACGGCGCGGATACCTACGGAACTCTCGGGCGCTTTTCCTTCGTTGTATTCTTTTGCACCCTTGATAACCAATGCCGGCATATAGCCGTAGACGGCAGCCGTTTTCGGCGACATATAATAGAGCCACGAATCGACAAAGGTTTTCGCCGTAATCGGCGTACCGTCGCTCCACGTCGTTTTGCGCAGATGAAACGTTACAACCGTATTGTCCGCACTGCGCTCCCAGCTTTCCGCAACGCCCGGAACGGCTTCGCATGTTTTAACGTCGTAGCCGACAAGTCCTTCGAACAGCGCCAAAAAAATGCGGTGCTCGGGCACGCCTTCAATCTGCGTCGGATCGATCGACTGCGGTTCGGCACCGTTGCTGATAGTAAACTCGGCACCTGAAGCGCTTTTTTTACCGCACGCCGAAAAACACAGCACGGCGGCACAGAGCGCAAGAGCCCATACCGATAGCTTTTTCATACAACCTCCATAGATCTCCATAAATCTCCATAAAACTTTTGCGAGTATATTGTACAAAATATTCGATTAAATGTCGAGGAAAAAAGCCCGCTTATCGAAAACAAAATTCGTCAACCGTAACCGCGCACACGCAAAAAATCGGTCGAAAGACACAATACCCTGCCGATATTTTTGCGCTATGCCTCCGATCTCCGCTGCGTACCGAAGCGGTAAAACAATATCCCCAATACAGTCCACACGATTAAAAAAACGATCGACCCGCCTTTCAGCCGTGCGGGAGAAGTCGGCCACAAGAGCAGCGCGATGAAAAGCAGCGCGATACCGCACGCGAGAGCGCACACCGCTTTTTCGAAAACGGAAACGCTTTTTTTTATGCCGATGAAGCCTACGTATCCGTACGCTAAAGCCGCAAGCACGGACGCCATATCGACAATGAGGATGATCACTTCCCTGCCGATCCACGGGCCGATTAAACTGATGCCTGCGATAAATAAAATCGCTTTCGGGTACAAGCCTTTTTCGTTTTTTTCTCCCAAAAACGCGGGACTCAATTTTTCTCTTGCAACGGCGCCGAGCAGTTTGCTGCTGCCGATCATAAAGCCGTTGATGCCGCCGGTGACCGCCGAAAAAAGTGCGGCAAGCATAAACACGAAACCGACCGTATCCGTCTTTTCCGTCACCGAAGATGCAACCGCCCATTCGAGCCTCTCCGCTTCTTCGGGGCCGTAGCTCAAGCCTGCGATCATATTCAAAAGCGCATAGATGACGACGCCGAACGCGATCCCGACGATCGCCGTCGCATGAGCTTTTGCAGGCGAAAAACGGAGGTCGTTCGACACTTGCGGTATCACGTCGAAACCGACGAACAAAAACGGAACGATCGCGACGACCGAAGCGATTTTTGCGGGCGAAATCTGCGATGCGCCGAAATAATTGTGTGAAAAATTTTCCAAATCGCTTTTACCGAGGATGATAAAAAAGAGAGAAACGACGATGACGACGAGAGACGTGCTCATGATGTTTTGAATGCGGGCGCTCAGCGACAGACCGCGCAAATTGACAAGCGTAAAAACGATAATGGGCACCGACGCGATAACGATATCCGAAGCGTACACGTCCGTTCCGCCGATCGTATACAGGTGTTTCCACAACACCGCGCTTCCGAAAATTTTGCGCAAAATCAAAACGTATGCGGTCGCATTGAGCGGTATCATGCTCAAATAACACAGGCTCAGCGACCAGCCGACGATAAAACCGTGAATCTTTCCGAGATTCGAAAGCGCATACGAAAATTCGCCGCCTTCACCGACGTGGCGGGCGAGCATCACTTGATATGCTTTTTGAATGATCGCGATAAAAAATCCGCCGAGTCCGAGGCCGATTACCGTACTCAAAACGCCCGCTTTCGGCAGAAAAAAAGTGCCCGGCAAAATAAACGAACCCCAACCGATGATCGAACCGATTACGAGATTGAGAACGTCGAACTTTGACAAACCTTTTTTCGCGTTTTTCGTATTCATTGTTAAACCGGTTGAAGCCGTTTCGATAAAAAAAGGCTGTCTTTTATGAAGTTTTGAATAACTTCGGAGACAGCCCCTTTTTCACAGCATGTATACTTCCCCGCTCCCGTCACGAAGCCGAACGCCTCGCCGGACGCGCGCAGATATTTTTACTGAGCGCCGCCGAGCGCCTGCAGGACGGCAGCCGCAACTTTCGGACCGCCGGCGCGGCAGCCGTTGGAAGGCGCCTCACCTTTTGAAACCGCCGCTGCAAATCCGTCGCAGCCGGGATATCCGCAGGCTCCGCAGTTTATGCCGGGCAATACGGCGCGGATCGCAGCCGCTTTTTCATCGACCGGAATATAAAATATTTTTTTAAAAATGCCGAGCAGCACACCGATGACAAACGCAAGCACAAACGAAACTGCAACGGCCGTAAGTATAGCAATCATAATGCACCCCTTCCTTTTCAGATCAAACCTTTGAAGCCTAAAAACGACAGCGAAAGCAAACCCGCAGTGATGAACAGGATCGGCTTTCCTTTAACAAAAAGCGGAACGGGAGCACTTTTGATCCGTTCGCGCACGCCGGACATGATCACAAGTGCGATTAAAAATCCGAGCGCCGCACCGAGCGCGTATACAAGCGATTCGATGTAGTTATAATTTTTATTGATACACGTAATCGTAACGGCGAGCACCGCACAGTTCGTCGTGATGAGCGCAAGATACACGCCCATCGCGCTGTACAATCCCGGAATCGATTTTTTCAAATAAAATTCGACAAGCTGTACGAGAGCGGCGATGACGAGAATGAACATGAGCGTCTGCAAATACTGCAGCTTCAACGGCACCATGATTCCGTAGTAGAGCGGATAGGTGACGGCCGTTGCGAGCACGATGACGAATGTTGTCGCGATCCCCATGCCGGTCGCTTTATCCGTCTCCGCAGTCATACCGATAAACGGACAGATCGCAAGATATTGAATAAAGACGACGTTGTCTATAAGCATCGATTTAATAAAAATACCGAGTAAATTGTTCATGCCGCACCTCCCTTTGTCTTTGCTTTCGCTTTTCTGATCTTCGCCGCACGTTCCGCCGCGAGCGTTATCGCGGAAAGCAAACCGAACACGAAAAATCCTCCCGGCGCATCCGATAAAAATTTTACGGTATACGCTTCGGGGATAACGACTTTGCCGAACAGCGAACCGCTTCCCAAAAGCTCGCGCACGATCGAAATAACGCAGAGCACCCACGTATATCCGAAGCCCATGCCGAACGCATCGGTCACCGCATCAAGCGGACTCTCTTTCGACGCGAACGATTCGACGCGCCCCATGATGATGCAGTTGACGACGATGAGCGGCAAAAATACGCCGAGCGACGCGGACAGCGACGGGATATACGCTTCAAGCAAAAGTTGCACGATCGTCGTAAACGCGGCGATGACTATGATGAAAATCGGCAAGCGTATGTCTTCCGGAATGACATTACGAAAAATCGCGATTATTAATTCGCTCATAACGAGAACGAACATCATCGAAAATCCCATACCGATGCCGTTGAACACGTTCGTCGTAACGGCAAGCGAAGAACACAAGCCGATAGAAAGGACGAGCAGCGGATTTTCTTTTACGAGTCCGTTTGTAAAAATCGATAATCTGCTTTGTTTTTTTTGCATTTCGTTTTCACTCCTATTTCGCAGCAAGACAGGCGAGCGCGCTCTGCGTTCCCTGCGTCAAAAGTTCGGCAACGCCTTTACTCGTGATCGTCGCACCCGATACCGCTTCGAAGGTCTGACCGGGAACGAAACCGTCGTTCGCATTTTTACCTTCGAACTGCCCGTAAAACGTTTTGCCGCTCGAAACCGTATAGTTCGGATCGCTCGCTTTTAAGCCGAAGCCCGCCGTATCGCTCGATGCGAGAAACTGCATACCCGTGAGTACGCCGTCTTTTTTTATACCGAAAATGATCGTCGATCGGTCGTAAGTCGGACCCGTCACTTGCGCGACGGCGCCTATAACGCTGCCGCCTTTTTTTGCAAGATACATTTTGTCGATACTGATCGCCGGCACCGCGCTCGCTTTAAAATCCGTCACTTCTTCAAACGAATCCGCGTCGGCAAATACCGTTTTCATACCGGAACTCGCTTTATCCGCCTGACGCTGTTCGATGACGGGAGCCGTGATGTGGTTGACGAGCGCAAGACAAAAGCACGAAACGGATGCGAAGATCGCAAGCGTAAGCCCGAGTTTTAAAATATGTTTCATTGTGCTGCCTCCTTTTTCGCCGCTTTGCCCCAGCCGTATTTTCTCGGCGTCAATTTATTAAGGAATGTCGAAAGCGAATTCATAAATAAAATCGAAAACATAACGCCTTCGGGATAACCGCCGAATTTTCTTATTAAAAAGGTAAGAAGTCCGCAGCCCGCGCCGAACACCGCGCGTCCGATTTTCGTAACCGGCGTCGTCGCGTAATCCGTCGCCATAAAGGTAGCGCCGAAGAGGAGACCTCCCGATGTGAGCGCCATAACGACGTCCCCTCCGGAAACGAAGGTCAAAAGCGCAACCGTCGCGACCATCGCAACAGGCGCACGCCAGTCGATCACCTGCGTGAGAGCAAGAAATGCGAATGAAATCAAAATGAGCAATTCATTCGTTTCGCCGATACAGCCGGCCGTGTTGCCCAAAAAGCTTTCAAGATACATATCCGCATTTGCGGCGACGGCTCCCTCTTTGAGCTTGGAAAGGACAGTCGCAGCGCTTACCGCATCCGTTCCCGGAGTAAGCCAGGACGCACCGATCGCGGCGGAAAAGCTGACGAACAAAAACGCACGCGCCGTAAGCGCGGGGTTCCACACGTTCGCCCCAAGTCCGCCGAAAAATCCCTTGGCGACGACGACCGCGAAGAGATCGCCGAGCAGCACTTGCCACAGCGGAACCGTCGGCGGCAGTACGAGCGCAAGCAGCAATCCCGTGACGACGGCCGAACAATCGTTTACCGTGACATTCTGTTTTGTCAGTTTTTGAAACGCCGCTTCGAAGACGACGCTTCCCGCAACGGAAACGAGCACGACAAACAGCGCGCGGAAACCGAACAGCATAACACCGTATACCGTTTCGGGCAGCAGCGCCGTAATCAGCATGCACATAAGGAAGCGCGTCGACACCCCTTCGACAAAATGCGGGGCGGGAGACACGTACATTTCTTTTTTCACCGGTTCGCTCATTATTTTCCTCCAGCTGCTTTACCCGCAGCGTTTTTCTTTGCAGCGCGCGCTTTGACGACGCCTTTGCCGAGTTTAAATCGGTACACCAAACGGACGCGCGCGGGACAAACGTATGCGCAGCTTCCGCACTCGATACAATCCATAAGTCCGAATCGTACGGCGGCATCGTAGTCGTTCGCTTTCAGCGAACGCGCCATCATAACCGGCGAGAGCCGCATCGGACAAGGCGGAATACATCTGCCGCAGCCGAGACAAAGCCCTTCTTCGCCGATATGAATTTCTTTTTTTGTTAAAAATAAAACGCCGCTCGTACCTTTTACAACGGGGAAAGAAGCGTCAGCCGAAGCGACACCCATCATCGGGCCGCCGGAAAGGATCTGCACGAGTTCGTCGTCTTTTATGCGGATGACGTCTCCGATCAAATCTTCAACAAGGGTACCGACCGGAACCCGCAGATTCGCAGGATTTTCACACGCACCTCCGCTTACGGTAAACGCGCGCTCGATGAGCGGCTTACCGAGCCGAAACGCATCCGAAATTGCGCAGACCGTACAGACGTTTGAAACGATGCAGCCGACGTGAGCGGGAAGACCGCCTGCGGGTACTTCACGCTTTAAAATAGCGGTAATAAGATTTTTTTCACCGCCCTGCGGATACTTCGTCTTAACGATTTTGATTTCTATATCGTTCGTATGATTCGCTTCGGCGATCGCTTCGTTGATGACGTTTATCAGATCGAGTTTATTGTTTTCGAGCGCGACGATACCTCGTGCCCCCAAGATATGCATTTCGATCGCAAGCCCGTCGATCATCTTTTTGCACGATTCCTTTACGGTATGATAATCTACCGTGAGATAGGGTTCGCACTCCGCCGCATTCGCGATAACGTATTCGATCTTCGTACCGTCGGGCGGCGAAAGTTTCACATAGGTCGGAAACGACGCGCCTCCCATACCGACGATGCCCGCGTTCCTGATGCGATCGAGCGCATCTTTCGTATCGCACGCAAACGGATCGAGCGGACTCATATACGACGTCTCATCGCTTCCGTCCGATTCGATCGTAACACAGGGAACTTGCGCGCCGCCTGCCACAGTGTGCGGCGCGATCTGTGCTATCGTCCCCGCGATCGACGCATGTACGGGAACGGACATGTATTTGTCGGAGGCAGCGATAACCTGCCCTTTGACAACGCGGTCGCCGACGTTTACGGTACATTCGTTCGGAGAACCGCCCATCGTGACGGGGATCGTCACTCGCTTAGAGGAAGGAAACGCATCCTCGACGGTCCCGTCGCGAGTGTGTGTCTTCCGCTCCGGCGGATAGACTCCGCCTTTAAATGTAAACATACGCATAGCCGCTATTGTATGATATTCTTTCGGAATGGTCAAACTGTAAACGGTACGTTGTAAGCGGTACGTCGGCGATATTCCTTGCGAGCATTTCAAAACAAATTGGGAAATAATGACGCGGGAATCATCAGCCAAAAATCCGGAAACAGCGCGAGCAATACGAGAATTACAAGCGATGAAATAAAATACGGCAGACAGCCTTTAAAAGATCTTTCGATGCTGAGATTTCCGATCGAAGAAGCTAAAAGCAAACACAAACCGTACGGAGGCGTTACCAGTCCGAGTGAAAGCGTACAAACCGTAATCAAGCCGAGCATTATCGGACTGATCCCCAGACTGACCGCAGCGGGAAGAATAATCGGGACAAATAAAATTTCGGCAGGGACTGCGTCCATAAACGTTCCGACAAACATAAAGAAAACGATTACAATAAAAAGAAAGAATATTTTTCCGCCGGGAAGCGCAACGAAAAAATTGCGGATAATCATATTCAACTGGTAATAGCTTAACAATTCACCGAGCGCATTTGCGGATGCAAGCGCAAAAAGCGAAAGCGAAGAAAGTTTCATCGTTTCGATGAGAATATGAGGAAGCCGAGAAAGTTTTATCGACTTATAAAAGAAAATGCCGATGACGAGAGCGTACATACAAGCAAATGCGGCTGACTCCGTCGGCGTAAACCAGCCGCATACGATCCCTCCGATCAAAAGAATGGGCGTAAAAAGCGCCGGTAAAGAAATCGCAGTTTGTTTAAGCGCGGCCGTCAGGGGAACTTTTTCGCCGATAGGGAAATTCTTTTTTTTTGAATAAAACCTTACAACCAGCATCATTGCGAGTCCGAGTAAAATTCCCGGAACGATTCCCGTCATAAACAAAGCGCCCGTGCTTACATTTGCGACGCCGGCATACACGACCATGATGATACTCGGAGGAATAATCGAACCGAGCGTCGACGACGTCGCGGTAACACCCACGGAGGTTTCCATATCGTATCCCTGTTTATCCATCGCAGGAATAAATACTTTTCCGACGCCGGCTGTATCCGCCTGCGAAGATCCGGAAATCCCCGCAAAGATCATCGAAACGAGGATATTCGCATAGGCAAGTCCTCCGCGGAAACGGCCGACAAGAGCGGTACAACAATCTATGAGTTTATCCGTAATCGCACCCTCATTCATAAGGTTTGCGGCAAGGATAAAAAGCGGAACCGCAAGCAATGTAAAGCTGTTGAGACCGTTGAACATTTTGCTGAACACAACGGCGTTGGGAATTTGAGGGAGAGCAAAAATTCCCGCAAATGAAACCACACCCAACGAAAACGAAATCGGAACGCCTATCGCTATGAGGACGATAAATAATACAACCAACAACGCTGCCATTATTTTACTCCGTTTTTACAATTTGCCAATGAAATACAATCCGCAACGATACTGTCCAACAAATAGATTGAAGACGTAATTCCCGCAATGGGAACGCAAATCCACGTAATCCCGCGCTTGAATTTCGGAATATTCACCCACGTATAATTCCAAAACTGCTTTGTCAACCGAATGCCGTAATATGTCATTAGCATGCAAAATATCATCATGATAACGGAAATAATAATGGACAATTTTTTTACCGACTCCGCTTTTTTTAAAGAATCGCTTAGAGCCGTAAAAGCAAAATGCTTTTTCTCATACACCATGGCACCGGCTCCCATAAATACGGCCCAAATAAAAGAATACATTTCGACATCTTCCGTCCACGTAGCAATGATTCCCGTATATCGTGTAAACATCTGTATTACAACGGTGATAAGAAAAAGCAAAAGGAAAAGACCGCCTATAAGGATTTGAATTTTTTGCATACCTGCAATAATTTTTCGCATATAATTTCCCGAACATTCTATAAATTGTGATATAAAAAACTTCCTTAAAATTGTACGGCGAGTAAATCTTCGGATTTAGGAGCCGGACAATTCGTGCGCGTAAGCGCACACGTATATCCGCGAGTTTTCGAGAGGAAACTCGAAGTTAAAAGCGCCGCGCCATTTGAGCGGTGCTTTTAAACCTTCCTTAAAATTATACAGCGAGTAAATCTTCAGATTTAGGAGCTGTATAATTAGTGCGCGAGAGCGCACAGTTAATAAGCGATGTTTCGGCTTCGTCCGAAACTCGAAGTTAAATTGAACGGCGCAATTTCAGACGTTCAATTTAAACCTTCCGATATCGCGTATGCGTTACCGGAAGGATGCCCGCAACCCGAAACTATTTTGCGCTGCGTACCATATTGATGTATTTTGTCATATCGTTGTTTTTTGCAAATTTATCCTGAATGGGAACGGCGATCGCTTTGAAAGCGGCGATATCCATATCTTTAAAATCGGTTACAACCGCACCGTCGGCGATGACCTTCGCTTTTGAAGAATTAAACATAGCGTAGGTGACTTTTCGGTCTTCGGCCGTTGCTGCTGCTGCGGCTTTATTGATCCATCCTTTTTGCTCTTCCGTGAGTTTATCATAGAAGTTTCCGTTCATAAGAAATAAACGCGTCGTAAAATCATGATGCGTTTCACAAACGTATTTTCCGTTGGGAGTTTTATGATGCTCTTTAAGCATAAAATTGGTGTAATCGTTTTCCGCAGAATCGACAACGCCTTGCTGAAGCGCCTGATATAATTCGCCCCATGCTACGCTCGTCGGAATGGCGCCGCAGCCTTTCCAAAAATCGAGCTGAACCGGCGAATTCTGCGTACGGATTGTCATACCTTTGAGATCGGCCGGTTTTTTAATCGGCTTTTTACCGTAATAATCGCGAACCGAAGCCGTCCAATATCCCATAATGCGGTAACGGTTATTTGTCTTTTTCAAAACCACGTCTTTTAAAGCCGTACCGAATTCTCCGTCGAGACACTTTTCCCAATGCGCAAAGCTGTTAAACAAATACGGAAGCGCAAAGATATTTACTTCAGGAACGCCGATTGCAGCCATAAATCCGGGAGAAGCGACACAAAGTTGAAGAGCGCCCATATCAAGTTTTTCCACCAATTCATTTTCATTTTCACCCATCGTACCGTGGTGGCAGATAACTTTGATTTTGCCGCCGGACTCCGCTTCCGCAACTTCTTTAAATTTAATAATCGCATAAGCATAAGGATTTTCAAGCGAAGTTTGATTATGAGCGACAATCAATTCAAGAGGTTTTCCACTCGAGTCCGCCGTTCCGATAGCAAATGCCGTACTTGCAATAATCAGTGCGGCGGCAAAAACAACGATTTTTTTCATAGTTCCTCCAAAAAACGCGATTTTCTGTTGTCGTCGTTTTTAACAACATTTACGGTATATCATATAATGGAATAAAATTAAAATCAATATAAAAAAATTAATAAGGCAATCACATCGCCGTTCGCAATCAACAACCCCGACGCAGCCTCGCAGCGAAGCTTCACGCGGTATCGGGGTATTAAACCCTCCGCACAAATAAAAAAAACGGAACCGCCTTACGGCAGCCCCGTTTTACGTTTCGCGTATTTTACGCTTACTTTTGCAGAATAAATTCGACGCGGCGGTTTTTCCAGTTCTGATCTTTATCGCGCCAATCGGCGACAAGCTCCGTACCGCCCTTTCCTTGGGTAGAAAGACGGGAAGCGCTTATGCCTTTATCGACGAGATAGAATTTTACGAATTCCGCGCGTTTTTGCGAAAGCGGAATCAGCGCAGGTCCCCACTGACGCGGATTGTCCTGCGTTTCTTCAGCTTCGTTTTCCGTCGTACGGTTCGCGTGTCCGACGACCGCAACTTTATACTCCTTGAATTTATTCAGGATTTCCGCAATGCGCTTGAGGATGCGTTCGTTGTTTGCCGCCTGTTCCGCCGTAACGCCGTCGCGTTTTCCGGGCGCGCTTTCGACTTTAAAGTCGGCGTTGTCGGGACGGAAGATGATCGACGGAACGGCCATTTTAAGCACATTGCCTTCGCGGATGACGAGCACGTCGACGGGGATGATCCCCCGCACCGTCGACGTCATGCCGAGATTGTCTTTAACGGTAAACACCCACGGATAATCGACCGCCGACTGAACGCGTTCCGCCATGCCCGACGCGGTCTTTTGCGTATTGCTCAAACCGTCCCACACGATGCGTTCCGTAATCGCCGACGTTCCGCCCGTCTGCCAAAAGCGGCGTCCGTTCGGATCGTTGATTGTAAACGACCATGCGGTAATTTTACCTTTTGTCGAACCGTTCAATCTGATAAACAAATCGTCGTCAACGCCGTCATTGTCCGGGCTGAAGTATGAAGGCGTCGTGCGGACGCTGAGTTCGGGAGGAACGGCCGAACATACAAACGGAGACGATGAGGCGGAAACGCTCCGCCCGTTTCGATATACGATGCCGAGTTTTCCGATAAAAGTACCTTCACCGGCTTTTCCCGCGCTGTCCAAACCGTCCCACATAATCGATGCGGGAAGGCTCGCACCGTCTTTCGACGACCAGCTGCGCACCGCTTTTCCGTCTTCTCTGCATACGTCGAAATTCCACGACGAAATCGCGTCGCTGACCGATGTGCGGATATCAAAACGTTGAGAATCAAGTATACCGTCGCCGTTCGGAGAGATACCGTCGTAAGCCGTCGTCACGTACGCTTTTACGTCGCGGGTATCGACAGAGATACCTCGAATCGATGTGCCGAACGCATTGCCCGCTTCATCCGTCGAAGCGATGGAAAGCGTATACGTGCCGTCGGGAACCGTATTGCCCGATTCGTCGGCACCGTTCCATGCGAATCCCGCTTTGCCTGCAGTCTGCACGGTGCCCGCCCACGTGTATTTCCGGACAAGGGTACCGCGCGCATTGCGCACTTCGGCAGTCCACAGTTTTTCCGTCGTGCAGTCGCGGACATCGACCGGCAAAGTGCTTTGACTCGAATCGCCTGACGGCGAAAAAGACATCCACGGAATTTCCGCGGCAAGATACGGTGCTTTCGTGTCGAGGGCAAAAGCCTGCGTCGAAGCCGATGCCGTCGAAGCGTTTGCGGACGTTATTTCAAGAGAAGCGATATACTGTCCGTCGGAACAGAGAGCGCCTTTGTCGTCTCTTCCGTCCCACACAAACGATGCGGGAACGTCTTTGTTTTCGCTCAGCGTTTTAAGCGCGGTACTCGAACCCGCCTTCATAATTTTAAACGCATACTTTACGATACCGCCGCTTCCCGCATGCGTGACGGGCGTAAAGGAAATCGTATCTTTGACTTTATCGCCGTTCGGTGAAAACGCGCTGTCCTGCATTGCAAGAAGCAGCGTCGCCTTCGTCGTGTCGAAATTGAACGCATCGGAACGGACGGCTACGGTATTGCCCGCCAAGTCGGTTGCCGAAAGCTCGTACACGTATGAACCGTCGGGTACAATTTTTCCGGCATCATCGAGACCGTCCCACGAAACCGTTTCCGGCGGGAATTCGCCGAGCGAATACTCACGCACGGCTTTTGTCATATTGCCCGAAGCGTAGATGCGCCCCGTCCATGCGGGAACCGCCGCAAGCGTTTTCGGCACAATCGTTTCATTTATTGTAATCGTGCTCTTCGAACCCGCGCCGAATACTTTATCGGATACGCGCAGCTGAGCCTGCGGTTTTTTCGTATCGATGACGCAGACCGGCGAAGTAATCGGAGCAGGCTCGTAACCGTTGAGATATTTTGCCGTAACGCGCGCCTGATAGCGTCCGTCGGGGAGCGTTTTGCCGTCGGCTCCCGTTCCGTCGAATACGATCGTTTCAGGCGGTAAGGCCGACGAAGACTGATCGAATGTACGGTAGACTTTGCCGTTTGCATCGACTATGCTTACCGCCCATTCGGTAAGCTTGTTTCCGGTGCTCGCGTCGGGAACGGGGATCGTTACGTTGAATGTAACCGCTTTTTGTTTACTTTCGGTGTTCGGAGAAAAATAAGGAGAGCCTGAAATCGCAATATTCGTCGCGGGTTTTTCCGCAGAAAAGATGATATTCGATATGGAAGCGGCGGGAGAAGTGTTTCCCGCTCTGTCCGTCGCACTAATCGTATACGAATAGATGCCGTCGGCAACCGGCTTTCCCGAGTCTCCCGTTCCGTTCCAATTGAACGCGGGCGGCTCGGTATCTTTCCACGAATAGGTTTTGACTGCGCTTCCGTCGGCTCCGGCGAAAACGCCTTTCCATTCGTCTTCTTTCGAACCGGACTGCCGCACGGAAAATACGGATTTAGCGCCTTCGCCGAAAATCTTATCGGTCGGCTGAGTAAGCGCGATGGAAGGCGGCGTCGTATCGACGATGACCGTATATTTGCCGGTTTTGCCGACATTACCGTTATCGTCCGTCGCCGTAAAATAATAATTATACGTTCCGTCCGGAGCCGTTTCGCCGTTATCCATAACACCGTTCCAAGAAACGACGGAGGGGATATCGATCGTTTTTTTTGCAGAAAAGAGCTGTTTCCAAAACGATTTGAACGTCAGCTTTTCCGTAAACGCGAGTTTGTTTCCGATCGTGCGCACGACGCTGCCGCTTTCGTTTTCGACGACAAAGCTCCACGAAACGACATACCGCCTGTCGGAAATTCGCAGCGGAACGTCAAGCGAATCCTGAACGCCGTCGTTATTCGGCGAAATATATTTCGGCTGCCGCTGGGCAAAGACCGAAGCGGCGGAAAACAAAAAGAGTACCGCCGCGATAAGCACAGATATCCGTTTCATTATTTATCCTCCCCCGCCCACAGTTCGATTTCCGGCGGATCGGTATCCGCCAGTCCCAAATTGAATTTGACGTTGCCCGAAACGGCGTGTACCGTTTCGTAAAGCTGCTGCCATCCGGCATTCACCGTGATATCGCTTTCGCCCCAGCCGTTGCGTTTCATATATTCGTTGTTTTTCGTTTTAAATGTAAAACGATAGCCGAGACTGATCGCCGGCATAAAATTGCCGTAGGCACCGCGGTCTGCAAGCACGACGGCTTCGCGGATATTGATTTCTTCCGCTATGCGCAAATAGAGCGCGTCGTTTACGGCAAAGTGAAATCCCGCCGCAACGATGAGATTTTGAAATCCCGGCGTAATCAATTCGACCGAAGCCCCGCCTTTTATATAATCGTTCGCAAATAAAAGAGCCGCAGCTCCGATGTGCATCGTGCCGAGCATCGGAAAGATATCCGACGTATTTTTGCCGTCGATGCCGATGACATTTGTCGACGTATAATTTTTGCCGAGATTGAGTACGGACACGCCGATTCTGAAATCTTTCATAAAACCCACATGCGGTATGCGATACATCGCTCCGATATTTCCACTCAAAGACCAATCGCTTCCGTATCCCCAATACAAACCGCCCGCGATTCCCAGTCCGACGGACAGACGCTCGCTCACTTCTTTTGCAATGCCGATATTCGTACTGAGCGTATTGCCGACATCGATTTTATCGAGCGGAAGAAATACGCCTTTGACGAGGCCGCTCACGGCAAAGTATTTCCACGGAATAAGAATGCCGGTCTGAAAAGCCGAACCGAAAACATTCGCTCCGCCGTTTGAAGAAAAAATCGCGGTGTATGAGGCATCGAGCGTGATGCGCTGTTCGGATGCGATAAGCGCAGGATTGAAAACGATCGCATCGGAACCGGCGGTAAAAATTCCCCCGCCTGCGCTCGAAGACGCATACGTAAGCTGCGTCGGGCTTACAAGCCTGTCGAGACTTTCTCCGCTGATCGGCGGATTATAGGCAAACATCACAGAGGCGAAACACAGAGCCCCTGCCGTCATCATAATTCTTTTCATCGTACACTCCTTGCTACTGCAATAAACTCCCGTAAACCGCTTACGATACTTTTATTAATAAATCCAATGCCGCGTTTCAACAAAACTCGACACCCGACCTATTATTAAACAAACGAAACTGCGATAGTTTACAGTTATTTTCACAATAAATCTACGCACGCGCCTACATCGAAAAATCTTTACCGAGATAGATTTCGCGGGCGACGGATGAATTAAGGATTTCCTGTTTCGTGCCCTGCATCATGATTTGTCCGGTACTGATGATGATCGCGCGGTGTGTGATTTCGAGCGTATCGCGCACATTGTGGTCGGTAATGAGGATACCGATGCCGCGCTCCGAAAGCAGTTTGATCATACCTTTGATATCGGCGACCGCAATCGGGTCGATACCGGCAAAAGGTTCGTCGAGAAGCAAAAACTTCGGTTCGATTGCAAGCGATCGGGCGATTTCGGTACGCCGCCGCTCTCCGCCTGAAAGCGTGATCGCCTGCTGTGCTCTGATCTTTCCGATATCGAATTCGCTTATGAGCTGTTCGAGTCTCATCTTTTTTTCATCGAATGAAAGGTCGCGTCTCGTTTCAAGGATCGCCCAAATATTTTCTTCGACCGTCAGCTTTTTAAACACGGACGGCTCCTGCGGCAAATACGAGATGCCGAGCTTCGCGCGCTTATACATGGGAAGCGCCGTAATCCGCTCTTGGTCCAAAAACACATCGCCCGAAGTCGGACGATAAAAGCCGACGATCATATAAAAGGTCGTCGTCTTGCCCGAACCGTTCGGGCCGAGAAGACCGAGCACTTCGCCCGTGCGCATTGAAAAATCGATGCCTTGCACGACGCGTTTTTTGCCGAAGGATTTATACAGACTTGAAACTTGCAGTACGTGCCGCATTTCGTCAGCCATCCGTCCTCCGTTTGCCGGGCGAAGCGTTTGCACCGCTTTCCGCATCTCCGCTCCGATCCGCGCCGCCTTCTTTTCCGGAAGGCATCCCGTCACTCGAAGGGGCATCGTCTTTGTCCGACGTATCGATGCCGGCAGCGGAATCTTTTTTCGTATCTTTATCCTGCTCGGCGCTTTTATCGTCGACGACCGAACCTTTGACGCGGCCGTCGAGGGTTATCTCCTGCGTATCAAGATTCAGCGTAATCTGTTGGGCACGGAAAGTATCTTCGCCTTGAGTGATCCGGGCATTGCCGCTCATTTCGAGCATTTTATTTTTTTTGCGGTACACGGCGTACGCGCACGAACAGACATTGTCTTTTTGTTTGATCGTTATACCGATTTGAATTCGTGCAATGTCGGTATTTTGATTATACTCGATAAGCTGAGCTTCGACCGATACGCCGTTTTCCGTATCGGCAAGGTGCACATTGTCTTTCAGCGTTGCGATTTTTGTCCGGCGGTCATACGAAAGACTCGCGCACGTAAACTCCATTTTCGTTTCGATATTTTTTCCGGTGATGTTTCCTTCCGCTTCGATATAGCGGAAATTTTTTCCGCTCATCGTAATCGAGTCGGCGGCTATTTCCATAGACGATGTAAGAACGTATGCGCTCCCGGAAAGCGTTGTCGTATCGGACGTATTGCCTGCGGTACCGGTCATACTGTTCGCGGAAAACGTAATGCGTTCGGCCCATACCGGAAGCATCGAAGCGATACCGTATAAAATTAATAAAAAGATTATCTGTCCGTTACGGACGATTTTGCGCATTGCCGCCTTCCTCCGCGTTTTCATCGGTTTCAACCGTTCCCGATACGGCGCCGGTAAATACGAAACGGTTGCTTACTCCGCTTGCCGAAAATCCCGAACCTCGGATAATCGTGCCGTTTTTTTTCATCGTAATCGTATCGGTGCGGCGGCTCGTAAGCTGTTCGGTATTTCCGTCCCAGCGCAGTTCGTCCGCAGCGATCGTTACGTTTCTCGGCGCATTCGTAAGCTCGATTCCGTCATAAAGCGAATACATCTTTTGTTTCGGATCGAATGCGATAAGAGCGCATGAGCCTTCGGTTTCCGCGCTGCCGTCGTCCGCGTAAGCGGTAAACGAAACCGAATCCGCATAAGTACCGCCGCTTTTATATTGTTCGAGCGTTTGTGCGCGCATCGAAAGCATCTTTTGATTTTTTTCCCAGCGCGAAAAATCGGTATTTTCAAAAACGAATTCCGGAACTTCCGCATCGACGTTTTTTTGACCCTCGGAATATTTCAAAGAGCACCCGGCCGCGATAAACGGCAAAGAACATAAAACCGCCGCGGCGAAAAAAATCGACTTCATCGTTTTTTACCGAGCGCCGCTCCGATAAACGAGACGAAAAGGGGATGCGGTTTCATCGGACGCGAAACGAATTCGGGATGATACTGCACGCCGATACCCCACGCGTGATCCTTCCACTCGAAGGCTTCCGTGCAATTATCCGGTTCGGAGACGGCCGACGTGATGAGACCGTGTTCGGTCATATCGGCGGTGTATTTTTTATCGAAAGTATATTTATTGCGATGCCGTTCGGTTATCGTGAGCTTTTTGTAGATACCGGCAAGCTTCGTATCTTTAATAATGCGGACGGTTCCCGCGCCGAGCTTCATCGTACCGGCGGCGGAAAGCCCCGTCTGCTCTTCCGGCAAACTGATAATCGCATGGGCGCTGTTTTGTATAAATTCCGTGCTGTCCGCATCCGCCCAGCCGCACAGAGAACGTCCCGTCTCGATCGCCATGAGCTGCATACCCAAATCGATACCCAGGTAGGGTATATCGTTTTCGCGCGCATATTTTACCGCGACGAGAAGACCGAGAAATCCGCGCTGCCCGTAATTCGCGGGTACGACGATGCCGTCGACATCTTTGAACGCAGCTCGCACCTCTTTTTCGTTTTTGCAGCTTTCGAGTGTTTCCGCGTCGATTTTGCGGAGTTTCAGCTCCGCGCCGTACTGCGTCACAGCCGCGTGAAACAGGGATTCGCGCACTGATTTATAGCAATCGTCAAGGTAATCTTTTTTGCCGACGACCGCGATGCACACGGCGGGACCGCAGGCATTGAGCTTTTCAAGGAATGCCGTCCACGGGCGGATATTGCAGCGCTCGGCGGTAAGCGCGAATTTTTTGAGCACCCGCGCGTCGAAACCTTCTTTATGAAAAATAACCGGAAGCTCATATACCGATTTTTGCACATCGATCGAAGAAAAAACCGCGTCGGGAGCGACATTGCAGAACAACGCGATTTTTTTTCTGATCGGCATATCGAGTTCGTTTGCAGTACGGCACAAAAGAATATCCGGCTGGATTCCCGCCTCTTGCAGCTGTTTCACCGAATGCTGCGTCGGCTTCGTTTTCAATTCGCCGCCGATGATCGCAGGCACGAGCGTTATGTGAATCGCGCACACTTCATTTTTGCCGAGTTCGTGGATGAGCTGCCGGGCGGCTTCGAGGTACGGAATCGATTCGATATCTCCGACGGTGCCGCCGATTTCGACGATAACGACGTCCGCATTCGAACGCTCGCCGACGGCAAGAATATTGCGCTTTATTTCGTCGGTAATATGCGGGATGACCTGCACCGTGCGTCCGTTGTATCTGCCGGCGCGTTCGTTTTGAATCACTTGGTTGTAAATTTTTCCGATCGTAATGCAGTTGTGTTCGGCGACATTGACGCTCGTAAAGCGCGCAAAGTTGCCCAAATCCAAATCGGTTTCCGCGCCGTCTTCGGTAACATATACTTCGCCGTGCTGAAACGGACTGATGTTTCCCGCGTCGAGGTTGATGTACGGATCGCATTTTATCATCGAAATCGAAAGTCCGCTGCATTCGAGAAGACTTCCGAGAGATGCGGACGCAACCCCTTTACCGAGACTGGAACATACGCCGCTGGTCACGAGTATATATTTGCTCATAGCGCGATTTTCCCATTTACTCCGCGCTTCGTCAATAGAGAATGCCGGCCGATTTTACAAGACAGCGTTCAACATACGATTTACGCGCCCCGTTTTTTCGCATCGAGATAGCTTACCGTAGAAAGGGCGGCGATCGTCCCCTCGCCCGCCGACTTGCTGTACTGATACGGCGGACCGACGAGATCGCCGCACGCAAAGCAGCCGGCGACGCTCGTTTCCATGCGGCGGTTTACGCGCACGTGGTTGTTGTCGACTTCGATGCCCGATACGAGCCGGCTCGGAGAAATCGCTTCGCGCAAAATAAAGACGCCGTCCGTGCGGATCTTTCCCGCGTCGGTTACCAACGCTTGCACGGAAGTATCGCCTTCGATCGATTTCGGCACTTCGCGCACGATTTCGATTTTATCCGACACGTGCACATCTCCTTTGTACATCGGAATATAATACGCTTTCGCCGCAAGACCCGCGAGGAAATTCGCTTCGCTCTCTTCATTCGCGCCGAACGCGATGACGGCAACTGTTTTATTTTTATACAGCGGCGCGTCGCAAGTGGCACAGTAGCTTACGCCTTTGCCGAGAAAGCGCTCCTCTCCCGGATACGGCTTTGCCGCGACGACGCCCGTCGCCAAAACAAGGGCTTCCGCTTCGAGCATGCCGATCGACGTCTGTAAGCCGAAATAAGTGCCCATCGGATATACCGCCTGCACGCGCGCTTCCGTGACCTCGATCCCCATCGCATCGAGGTGCGCATAAAACGCCTTTTGCATATCGCTTCCGGTAATATTCGGCAAACCGAGATAATTTTGCACCGCATGCGCTTTTTCGATTTTTTCGCTTAAACGCTTGCTGCCCAAAAGCACGAAATTTTTATTGCGGATTTTTACGGTGAGCGCAGCTGACAAGCCTGCCGGCCCCGTCCCGATTATTGCGATGTCGTATCGTTCCATGCTTTAAATATACGTATTTATGAGCGCGCACGACAAGGGCGGGGCGATACGAGCGCACGGCTTTTTTTTAATAAATCGACGATAAGGCTGTCGGAAACGCTGCCGTCGAGCGCAATCGTTATCCAATTTTTTTTGCTCATGTGATACGCATCGTAAAAACCGCGCCGCTTTTTCAGCTCGATACTTTTTTCAGGATCGATTTTTACGTTGATGACTTCGACGATCGCATCGTCCGCCGAAAGAGAGGCAGCGCGCCCCTGCTTTTCGATTTTGCTTTTCGGTATATTCATAATGATTCCGTACCACTTGCGGTTTTCGGGATTTCTGAATACGCCGTAGTCGGGAGCGGTCGAAAACGGAAAATCGATTTTATCGCCGAAAAGTTTTTCCGCTTCGCGCGCGATCCGGTTCGCCTGATCCGTCAAAAACAGCTGCGGCACAAAGCACGCGTTTTTAATTTCCCGCAAAAACGCTCGGTAACTTTCACGCACTTCGTTTACGAACGCGCTTTGCCGGCTTTTCGCCCTGAGCGGAAGATAGCGTTCGCCCGCCTGTACATCGAACACCGAAGCGCTGACATCTCCGCCGCTTGTGACAACGACGTCGGCCGTAAAATCGCCGTTCAAAAATTTTCCGGAAAACGAATACTTCGAGCCTTTTTTAACAAAACCGAATTTCACAAGTTTTGCAAAATCGGGAATCGAGCGCGCAAAGATTTCTTCTTCGATCGTCATGCAAGATCAGTATACGCCCCTCTTCCCGCGCGCGTCAACGCCCGCCGATAAAACCGGCGCGGCGGCGAAAAGTTACCGCTGTTTTTACTTCGCTTTTTTATGCCGCTGCATTAATCGCTGAGCGAAATACAATGCCGCCGATGAAATAATTATCAACACAACCGAATATACGAATGTCATAGCTTCAGCATTTGTCGTCGCTGTTTCATCACTTGCGCTTTTGATGACTATACCGAGCGGCTGAAACAGCGGGCGGCAGAAGCATAATTCACCTTGGCACTCGTGGTCACTTCGCCAAAAATATACACTTAATTGATTGCACAGGTTACCCCACATGCCACATGGGCAAGAGGATCCTGTGCCGGTATTTCATCAAAGATGCGATCGGCAATACTTGCGGACACTTTGTCTGGGTGACCGCAAGTAACGGACTCAAAGGTAAAATAAACTTGTCATTTTGAAAACTCCTCGTGCTGTGCATGCTTGCGCTGTTCAAGCCGTTCTTCCCACAGTACCTCTGCTTTTTCCTGCCAACATGCAGCGTAATGGTCGCACTTGGCACACAGGTGGTCGGCGGATTCCAGCGATTGAAGATCGGTGGATTTTGCACCGGTTCTTTTTATGATATCCCGAAGGCTCTGCGGATTCTCCAGCATGGGACAGGGTCGGAGCATATTGTCATTAAAGGGCTGGCCATCATGATAGGCCATCATCAACGGCGACTGAAGGGCTTCAAGTAAGGACTTTTTTCGAATATTACTGTCTGAATAATGGATGAACACGCATGGGTCGATATCGCCATTGGCGTTGATGTGCAGATACCGCCTGCCGCCAGCGATACAGCCGCCGATAAACTCGGCATCGTTTTGAAAATCTATGGCGAACAGTGGTTTACGGGTGCGGTATTCCCGGATGCGCCGATATACCGTTTCACGCTGATCAGGGGAAAGCAGCAATTCTGGCACTGCGTCGTTGCCTACTGGCATATAGTGGAAATACCAGATAAAACAGGCGCCTTTCTCAATCAGCATATCGTAGTATTCCTCCGACGTGATAGAATCATAGTTGGCGCTGGTATAACAGGAAGAAACGCCGTAAACCAGTTTTTTCTTATTCAGGATATCCATAGCGCGAATCACCTGATCAAACACGCCCGACCCGCGTCGGCTGTCCGTCGCTTCCTGCATACCTTCCAGCGAAATGGCCGGCACGAAGTTTTTAACGCGAAGCATCTCGTTTGCGAAGTCCTCATCAATCAATGTGCCATTGGTGAAGCAAAGGAAAGTACAGTCGTCGTGTTTCTCACATAGGCGGATGATGTCATTTTTCCGTACCAGCGGTTCGCCACCGGTGTAGATGTACATGTATATGCCCAGTTCTTTCCCCTGACGGATGATGTCGTCAATCTCATCAAACGTCAGGTTCAGACGGTTGCCGTACTCCGCAGCCCAGCAGCCAGTACAGCGCAGGTTGCAAACGGATGTCGGATCTAAGAGAACTGCCCATGGGATATTGCAGCGGTACTTCTTTCTCAAGTTTTCCTGTTTAGACCATCCGATCATGTTTTGATGGATAAAAAAGTTGACGACGATTGCCTTGAGAACGTCAGGGTCTACATCGTGAATCAGATGACGGATATAGCTGTAGAAAGGATGATTGGGGTTTTCAACCGCTTCCCGCACTTGGGCAAGCTGCGTAGAAAACATCTTACCCACCATCTTGTCGCCCCAGTTCAGCAGGGTGCGCAGGTTTTTCTCTGGCTCCTTATACAGATAGTCGAACGTCTTTTCTAACCCGAATTTCTTTAGTGTAGCGGAAATGTTCATGTTTTTTACCTCCCATAAAATCGCGAGTGTCTCCTATCACACAGCGCGCCGTAAACGTCGCACTGTGTGTTCTCATAAGGAATCGCAGTCGGCTTTCATACCTTTTATTACATCCGAAAGAATGAAGTATGAAAGTCTCCGCACGAATAAAAGAAAAACGCTTCAGCGTTTTTTATCTCCGGACTCCGGTATCGGCGCTATTTCAGCCGTACTTTTTATTGTACTTCCTTAATAATTAATATATCAGTTCGCGGGCAGGAAAGGTATATACAAAAAACGCAATCTCTCTGAAAAACAGAGAAAACAATTAAATTGTCTGGTTCGAATTATCTATTCAGTTCGCAGCGGGAGATTCCAAGTCTGGGCAAGCAAACTGCTTAATGCTCTGGGCGATGAAGCCACGGAACATTGGGCTCAGAGCGTTTATGCTCTGTTCGACATCCGCCTGCATACCATCCCAAAGAAAACGCAGAAAAAAACCTGTTAGCGCATAACGGCAGAAGCTGGCAATATTCTGCAACTGGTCTTCAGTGATTTCCTTTCCATTGGCCTGGTGACAGATAAAGCGGTACAGAATATCATCAGCACAGGAAAACAAATACCGTTCCAAATGATCGCGGGACAAAGAATCAAATATATGGTAGATGGTTTTCTTATGCAATTGACAGCTGTGCAACAGAGCCTTGATACCCTCTTCCAAGTCGTCAGCGGTATCATTCTGCGCATATTTGCCCAGTTTTTGCGTGATCCATTCGTTCAGCAGCTGATAAATATCCTGATAGTAGTAGTAAAATGTATTGTGATTAATGCCACATTCTTTGACAAGTGCCGATACCGTGATCTTATCGAACGGCATCTTATCCAGCATGGTCTCAAAAGAGCGCGATATGGCTTCCTTAGTTAGTTTTTTCACGTTGAGGCCTCCTATGATCGTTTCTATCGAAAAACTTTAGCCATAAACTCAGCTATATATTTTTGTATTAAATGCGGCATCGAGATTTTTTTGCGCTTCGGCGATCGCGGAATCGACGTCCAAAATACCGAACAGCGCCGAACGGATCGACGAGCCGAGTATCTTTTCAAATCGATATTCGTTAAATGCGGCGTTCGGCACTTCGTCGTGGCGCCGTCCGTCGGCCATCGCCGCGTCAACCCCCGCTATCCACGGATACAAACTCAAAATATCGATATCGGACAATAATTTTTTATTGTTGATATAGCCGCCGAGATACGAAATCATCGAAGCGGTGTGATCCGAATACAGCCATAAAAAAAATTCGCGGACGGCATCGAGCTTCACGGTATTTTTGGAAATGCCGATACTGCCCCCTCCCAAAAGCGGAAAGCCGCCGGGTACTTGCGAAAAACCGATTTTATTGACAAATTCGGAATTTTTATAGTGCATGATCGCGGATGCGTGATTGCAAAAGACGACGGTCATAGCCGTATTTCCCGACGCGAATTCGTTCATCGCTTCCGACCACCAGTTCAGCGTATGCTTCGGAATACACTCGGCGCTTTTTATGTGCTCGATCAAGGTTTTGCGAAAGAGCGGATCGGTAACCTTTATATGTCCCGTATCGTCGTAAAATCGTCCGCCGTATGAACGATAGCGCGGCAAAAATTCGCAAGCCGCCGTTACGGACGAACCGATCACCAACGATGTGCCGTAATCGGTCGGAGATTTTTTATTCCGCGATTTCGTAAAAAACGACGCGATTTCATCGTATTCCGCATAGGTTTTCGGAAGGGTAAGCTGCCGCTTCGTCGTTTCAAAAAAAGAGCGGCGTATGAGACTGTCTTCAAACAGATCTTTCCGATAGTACAGCATCTGCGCGCTTATATCGAAGGGCAAGGCGACGATTTTATTGTCCGAATAATAATAATCGCGCGGAATTTTTGTCGAAAAAGATTCGGAAATCGTTTTATACGGATCGGACGAAAGATCGAGCGGCAAAAAAATCGCTCCGCCGATTTCGGTCTGCCACGCCATATCGAGCCGTATCAAATCGTACGCTTTGCTGTCCCTGCTCTCCAATGCCGCTTTGTACAATTCGTCGTACGGCATCGTGATGATTTTCAGCGCGATCCCCGTCTTCGCGGCAAAAGAGGGAGCGAGAGCTTTCAGCGCATAGGCCGTAGGACTGTTCAGCGTAAGCAAATTGATCTGCTCGCGCTTTGCGATGCGGCGAAGAGCTTCGCTCGGATTTAAAAAACCGTCGGCCGGAAGGATACATTCTTTTTCCGCCTCCGACGTTTTATGTAAAATACGCTGTGCGATTCGACAGCCGAGATATTTATAATTCAATTCATACGCTGACGTTTCGAATCCGCGCATCATCGATTTATTTGTTACGGTAAAAATTTGCAAAGGCGAGGCGGGATTGTAATACGCATGAGCGGTTTTCACATATTCTTCGTTTTCATGTCCGAAAACGAGTACGGCGTCGAACGCGGCATCATCCGATACGATCGCAAACGCCGTATTCGCGCACATCGACTCTTCCGAATAAAAAACCGAACAGCGGCAGCCGGCATTTTTTAAAACCGAAATGCAGCCGCGGACGAAGTCTTCGTTGCAGCTGTATCGTGCCGGGCCGCAAAACACGGCAACCTTCCGCCGTCCGTTTTTTACGGCGCTTTCGGCAAGCTCCGTACCCGCACGCTCAAAATCGAAAGCGTAAAAAAACGCGTCGGGATCGGACACGCGGCGTTCCACATAAAAAAGCATCGAATCTTTATACCGTGCAATACGCTGCAGGGAAGCGCTTATGACGATGAGCGCGCTCGGATTTTCCGCGCATATCGTATCGACGAGCTTCGTTTCCTTTTCGCCGGAATCGTCGGTACTGTAAATCGTAAGATCGTAATCGGAATCGTTCAGCACAAAGGCGACGCCCGCATACAGATCGCCGTATCGTTTTATATGCAGCTTCGGTACGATGATTGCGACTCTGTTCGTCTTTCCCTGTTTCAGCTGCTTCGCCTGCGCATTGGGTTTAAACCCCAGCTGCCGCACGGCATTTTCGACGAGATTGATTTTTTGTACGCTGACGTTTCCTTTTTTATTGAGCACGTTCGAAACGGTTCCGTGAGAAACGCCTGCAAGATTTGCAATGTCTTTAATCGTCGCCATGCACTTTTTCCGTCCGCTGCTCCGGCCGCATCCTGAACTGCGCCGGAGATGCGCCGAAATATTTTCGAAACAGCACGTAAAAATATTGTCCGTTCGATATGCCGATCCGCTCGGCGATCTCTTTTATCGTCAAATCGGTTTCCAGCAAAAGCCGCTTTGCATGCGCCATCCGCGCTTCATTGATATAATTTGCGATCGAAATATTTTCCGATGCTTTAAACAATTTCGAAACATAGGTATCGGACAGGCCGAGACTGTCCGCGATCGCCTTTGAAGAAAGCTGTGCATCGTACAACTGCTCGTCGACGATCCGTTTGATCCGCTCGGCCGTTTTCTTTTGCTTTTGCTTATGTTGCTCTTCGCTCTGCGCGCAGATCTTTTCCATAAGCGCATAATACTCCGTATCTATGTCCGAAATATCTTTCGCCTGTTCGATGACTAAAGCGATGCGGTCGGCGCTGTCGTACAGCCGTTCCTCTTTTTCGGCGGAGGACGTACCGTCCAACGCGGCCGTAAGGTTTACATAAAGGCGCTTCAAATTAAACACGATCGCGGCGTATCGGTATTCGCAGAGTTCGCGTACCGTATCGCCGTAAGAGGCTTCCGCCGCCGCACGGTTACCGGCCCGGAGCGCCTGCATCAATTTCGCTTCGATCGCTTCCGGATAGCGCATGCCGCTTTTCCGCGTATCGATATAACGCTCATACGCCGCCCCTTTTTCGCGGTAAAAGATGCGCGCCGCATACAATTCCCGAAGCCGTGTAAAAGAACGGTACATATCGCACGCGCCGCAGATTTTTTCGGAAATAACCGCAAAGGCTTTTTCGTTCCCCGCGATGCGCTCAAAATATGCGGACGCTTTTTCTTCGCTCGAAAACTGAACGATAAACGCAAAGAGATCGTCGACGGCAACGCGTTCCGCCGCACACGGAGCATCCCCTTGCCGCGCGGTTTCCGCCGGCGCACATTTTACAGATTCGGCGGCGGATTTTTCTGCCGCCGTCGATGCCGGTTGCGCTGCCGTTCGTTCGACACCCGGCAAAAGTTCGGACGCGGTCAAAACGATGTACAAAGGACGCGATGTGTCGAGTTCGGTTTCGAATCCGCCGAAAGCCGTTTGCAAATCGGCATCGTCCGGAGCGGGAGAGGTAAGCAGCTGCTTTAAGTATTCGCGCTTCAATATGGAAACGGATGCTTCTTTGCTTACGAGCTCTTTTTGAAGATACTGATCGATATTATTAAAAACCGCATCACCGCTCGAAGCGTTTTGTCCGATCTGCACGGCTAAAAAATTAACAACTTTTTTCAGAGGAACGTAAAAGCGAATCAATATGAGCAGCGAAACGAAAAGCCAGCTTACGAGAATAATCGCGGCAACCTGTACGGCGGTCGTCCGAAAGCTTTCGAGTTCATACGAAAGCCTATCGGCGTCGATGCAGCGTATATAGTAGAGCTGCGGGTCTGCAAGATACGAATAGATAAACGATGTGTCTCTCACCTTCTTTCCCGCCGCATACCCCGATGCGCGCGGTTTTACCGTTATGTAGCCCGAAAGTGCCGAAGCGTTCCGTATCGCCGAAAAATCGCAGGAAGCCGTATTTTCGGAAACGACATCGGGAAACACGATTTCATCGGTATCGAGGCGGTAGAGCACGCAGTTGTCGTACGGAAATTGAAAATACAATTTATTAAATTCTTTTGCGTCGAAATTGACCATCATCGCATTCGTGCATACGCCACGGGCGTCCGTTTCCGAAATGATAAGCGAATACACATCGCCCCTCCAAATCAAATACGGATACCTCGCGTCCTTTGAGGTCAGCAATTCGACGGCCCCCCTGTCGGGAAAATCGCCGCACGTATCGGAACCCGTTTCCTTTGTCGAATAGACGTATGCGCGGCGAGCGTTGTACACGTACACCGAATCGATAAAGCCGTTCGAGCTCGTAAACGAATTCAATACCCTGATCGCGAGTATCGCGTCAAAATTGGAAACGTCGGCCTGTGTGCGCAGTTTCGTTACTTGGGGATTGTAAAAGTTCTGATATGTGCAGGCGGTCAGCATCGTGTGCACTTGTTTTGCCGTGCTGTCGGCATACTGCACGAGTTCGCCGGTCATATTGGAAATGGCGCGCAGTACCATTTTTTCGTGCGCCGCGCTCAAAATCGCAACGACGACGACAAAGGACAGAGCTGCAGTGAGAAAGTGAAACAGCCACGTAAATGCCGCGTAATACGAAGTAGAACTTTTCATACTCATCGAAAGCAAAAACCTGCTTTTAATAAGTATAGCACAAACGCGCCGCTTTTTCAGCACTCGACCCCCGCCGCTTCAACTTACAGCGAGCGCGGAGTTCCCTGCATAGTCTGCAACGAGTGCAGGGCATTTGCGCAACTTGCGGCGAGCGCGGAGTTCCCCGTGCCGCTTACAATGAACGCGAGGCCTTCTTTAAATTCAAACTGTGACATTCGGACAAATTCACTTTTCAAAATCGGATTTGTCCGGTATAATGATTCCATGATACAAAGAAAGATAAAAGAAACGTTTTTACATGCATTGCAATTTTATCCGATAACGATTCTTACCGGACCGAGGCAATCGGGAAAATCAACTTTTTTAAAAAACAGTTTGCCGGATTGGAATTACATTTCGCTTGAAGACCCCGATATACGCGAGTTTTGCAAAACCGACCCCAGAGGATTTTTATCTTCTCATCCGGAACATTCGATTATTGACGAAGCGCAACGGGTTCCCGAACTTTTTTCTTATCTCCAAACGCAGGTAGATAAATCGGGAGAATCCGGACAATACGTGCTTTCAGGTTCTCAAAATTTTCAACTGATGAAATCGATTTCGCAATCTCTCGCGGGAAGATGCGCCGTACTGAAACTACTGCCTTTTTCTCAAAAAGAATTGCAAAGCGCCCGCCTTTTACCTAAAGATGTTTACGAGTACATATATACGGGCGGCTATCCCCGAATCTATGACAAACATATTCCGCCTGCAAGATATTATGCCGATTATTTTGAAACCTATGTGCAGCGTGACATCAGAAATTTGGAAAACATAGGAGACCTTTTGCTTTTTACAAGATTTATAAAACTTTGCGCGGGAAGAATCGGTCAGCTTGTAAACATAAGTTCATTGGCAAACGATTGCGGAATCTCGTCGACAACTGCAACCAGATGGCTTTCTTTACTTGAAACAAGTTTTATAATTTACAAGTTAAAGCCTGATTTTAGAAATTTCAGCAAACGTCTTATGAAAGCGCCTAAGCTGTATTTTACCGATACGGGATTGGCGTGCTATTTGTTGGGATTAAAAAATGCGGAGCAGCTTGCTTTTCATTATCTTCGCGGAAACCTTTTTGAAAACACGGTTATCAACGCCTTTGTCTATAACGAATACAACCGAGGCAACGAACCCGATTTTTCCTATTGGCGCGATAAAACGGGGCTTGAAATCGATTTGCTTAAAACCGGCATCACACAAGACGGTACGGAAACTATTGAAGCGTATGAAATCAAATCGGGCGAAACGATGAGCTTTGACTATTTTTCAAACATGGAAAAATGGGCAAAACTTCCGGGAAATACGCGCAACGCTAAAACCGTTATCTATGCCGGAAAAAAACGCTTCGCCACAAAGTACGGAACGGTTATCCCGTGGAATAAAGTGTTTAATTGATTTATTTTCCGAACAGCGGCTATAAAGTCGTCAAATACCGTAACGGCAGCATTCAATCACGCACGAGCACAAAAAGCATACGACAAAGCATCCGCCCCGCAAGCATTATCCTTTGATGCCCGTCGCTGCACAACACCGTAGCGGCCGGCTTCTGCGACAGCCCCTTTACGCAAGCACTCCGCGCAATTATACGAGTTGGCGACGGGCGCGCTCTTCTTCGGAGTTTTTATCGTCGTCTTTATACCACATGACGCCGACCAAATCGACGCGGCACTCCTCTCCCTGCCTGAATACGACGCGGTGCGGTGTCTGCACGAGGAGCATCTGTCCGCCGACTTTTACGTAGTATTCGGTGCAATCGGTGAGGAACACGCGCTTTTCGATTTTCGTTTTATATCCGACCGATTTATTCAGATTGATCGCATTCGGGCGCGCCGCCATAAAACGCTTTTCCCCGTTCGACGCGTCGTCGGGAAGCCGGCACGGAATGGCCTGCGAATAATCGCCGTCGGGATACGCTTTGCCGTCTTTGATTTCGACTTTGACAAAGGTCGATTTTCCCAAAAAGCTGTGCACGAATCTGTTCACCGGTTTGTTGTAGAGATTGCGCGGCGTATCGATTTGGACGATCTTTCCCATGTCCATGACCATCATGCGGTCGGACAGCGCCATCGCTTCGGACTGATCGTGCGTGACGAAAATGATCGTAAAATTGAATTTTTTCTGCAGCTCTTTGATTTCGAAACGCATCGACTCGCGCAGTTTCGGATCGAGATTCGAAAGCGGTTCGTCGAGCAGCATGACTTTCGGATTCGTCACGATCGCGCGGGCAAGAGCGATGCGCTGCTGCTGTCCGCCGGAAAGATTCCCCGGATAGAGCGATTCCAATCCGTCCAAATTCGTATACGAAAGAGCTGCGGCAACCCGCTCTTTGATTTCGTTTCGTGCGACTTTTTGCACTTTGAGCGGCAGCGCGACGTTTTCGAAAATGTTCATGTGCGGCCACACCGCGAACGCTTGAAACACCATGCCCAATCCGCGTTCTTCCGGCGGCACGTACAAGTTTTTGCTTTTGACCGACACCGGCCGCCCGCATAAATGAATTTCGCCTTCGGTTAAATCTTCGAAGCCCGCGATCATGCGGAGCGTCGTCGTTTTGCCACAGCCCGACGGGCCGAGAAACGAAAAGCATTCACCCTCTTCAATTTCGAGATTGAAGTCGTCTACCGCGACAACCGACTCTATCGATTTTTCTTCGAATTTTTTCGTAACGTGTTTTAATACGACTTGAGCCACGGCGCTACCTTCCTTTTCTCTCTTTTGTAATCTGCGTGACGATCGTATTGCACACGATGATCAATATGATGGCTACCGAAGCGAGCGCGGAAGCTCTCTGGATATAACCGTCGCTGCGCAGCGAGTAAATCGCCACTCCGAGCGTCCGCGTATACGGACCGTAGAGCAGCACCGATGTGGTGAGTTCGCGCATGGCGGGCAAAAAGATCAGGAAAAATCCCGACACCATCGCCGGCCGGATAAGAGGCAGCGTTATGTCTTTGAGCGCTTCGCTGTGAGACGCCCCGCACGAACGCGCGGCATCTTCGAGAGACGGATGCACTTGCTGCAGAGATGCGGACGCGGACTTCATCGAAAACGACAGATAACGCGCGATGTACGCGATGAGAATGATCCAAATCGTATTGTATAAATTGATATGGAAAATAACGCCCGACCACGCGAGAATAACGCCGATGGCGAGTACCGTTCCCGGAATCGAATACGGAAGTACCGAAACGATTTCCAAAATGCCCTTGCCCTTCGGTTTGATTTTGTTGACAACGTACGCGATCATAACGCCGAGGAACATACTCAACACGCCGGCGGAAACGGAAAGAAACAGCGAATTGCGGATCGAATCCGTCACCATTTTATTGCCGAACAATATGTTCGCATAATTTTTAAACGTAAAGTTTGCAAACGTAAGCGGCAGTCCGTACGCTTTCAAAAATCCGACGAGAAAAATCATGACGAGCGGTACGAGCACGATGACGATGAGCGACAAAAATGCGATAACCAGCAACGGATATTTTCCGTGGCGCAATTTGATCAGCGTCGGGCGCATGCTCTTTCCTTTGATGATATCGTAACTGCCCGAGCGCAACACGAGCTTTTGAATAACGAGAGCGACCGACACGACGATGACGAGCAAAACCGAAAGAGCCGCCCCTTCGCGGATGCCGTTGAAATCGCCGGCCGCACGGTTTATCAACTGATAAATCTTCGTCGGCAGCGTATAGATATTTTGCGAAAACCCGAGAATCGACGGAACGCCGAAATGCGCGAGCGATGAAATGAGGATGAGCAGCGCACCCGACGATATGGCAGGCAGCACGAGCGGAAGCGTAATCCTCCTGATAACGTAGCCCTGCTTTGCACCGGCGATGCGCGCGGATTCTTCGAGCGTCGGATCCATGCGTTCAAGCGCGCTGACGACCTGCATAAACACGAACGGAAAATAATACGACACTTCGACGAATATGATACCCCACACCGAATTGATGTTGACGGGCGCCTTTTGCAAATGGAAAGTCGACATAATCCAATTGTTGATATAGCCGCCGCGAGATGAAAGCATCAAGTCCCACGCCATCGCTCCGAAAAACGGCGGAAACATATACGGGATCGTAAAGAGGCTGCGCATGAGGCCTTTGAGCGGGATGTCGCTTCTGCCGAGCAGCCACGCATAAAAAAGCCCCACGATCGTACCGAGCACCGTCACCCAAAACGCGATGACGATCGTATTCCACATAGCGCCGATATTGTCTTTGTTGCCGATGACGCGTGCAAACAAACCCAAGTCGAATCGGTGTTCGTAAAAAAACGCGTTGTAGATGATCATAAAGATCGGAATGATGACAACGATAAACAAAATCACAAAGCTGAGCGCCGTCATGACACCGTCGAGATTCAAGGCAAAACGTTTGCCGTCAAGCTTTGCCAAATCGGCATTGCGGTTTTTAAACATCATACAGCCTCCGCCGCCCGGGCGGTTTTTTCCCGCGCATAGTATTTCGGATTGATGAACTTCAGCCCCGCAACGTCGCCGGGCGCATACTCGCGGGAATTGAGCATGTCGAGCGTACCCTGTTCGACGCGTATTTCCTTGCCTTCGAAATCGACGAAGTAGGTGCTTTCGCTTCCGAGAAAACTCGAACTCTTTACGGTACCGCGCACGGAAGAGGTTTCATCGAAAACGATGTCGGACGGACGGATGCCCATATCGTATTCACCGTTCGTCACATCGGACGGCAACGCGGATTCGGGGACATCGGCGTAGCGTATCTCTTTGCCGTTCAGATCGAAATACATACCGTCCGATTTTTTCTTTACCGGAATAAAATTCGATACGCCGATAAACGTAAAGACGAATTTATCGGCGGGGGTGAGCAGGATCTCTTCGTCGGTGCCGATTTGACTTAAAGCACCGGAGGGATTCATCACCGCGATTTTATCGCAAAGCTGTAAAGCCGCCTGCTGATCGTGCGTTATATATAAAATCGTCGTACCGACCGTCCGCTGGATCTGCCGTATTTCGACGAGCATCTCTTCGCGGAGCTTTGCGTCGAGGTTCGTAATCGGCTCGTCGAGTACGATAACATCGTCCGACGACACGAGAGAACGCGCGATCGCAACGCGCTGCTGCTGTCCGCCCGACAGCTGAGACGGCAAGTGATTTTTATATTTTTCCATCCGTACTTGAGAAAGCGCGAACTCCGCTTTTTTTTGTATTTCGTCTTTCGACATCTTTTTCTTTTTCATCGGATAGACGACGTTTTCCCACACCGTCATGTGCGGCCACACCGCGTAATCCTGAAAGACGACGCCGATATTGCGTTTTTCGGGCGCAACATTGATACGCTTTTTTGCGCTGAACACACATGTGTCGCCGATGTGGATTTCGCCCTTTTCCGGTTTAATAAATCCGCAGAGACAGCGGATGAGCGTCGTTTTGCCGCAGCCGGACGGACCGACGACGCCGAGGATTTGGCTTTCGTCCACCGTGAGCGAAAAATCCTCGAATATCGTGTGCGTTCCGTATCTGAATGTAACGGAATCGAATTTTATCTGAGCCATATACGTACCGAATCGGTTTATGGAAAACCGCAGCATACGGCGGCCGCCGCGATAACGAGCAACGCCGCCGTGCAGTTTTTATTTGAAGATTTTGTCGAAGACGGCGAGAACATCGCCGCTGTGCTTTGCAATTTCCGCGTCGTCGATTTTCATAGCGCGCTTGGCGATTTCCGACGGAGGGAGACTGCCCTCTTTTTGAACGTCGTCTCTGATCGACGCACAGCCGTGTTCGCTCAAAATCTTCTGACCTTCTTCCGACAGGATGTAATCGTACAAAAGTTTGCCGTTTTCCTGATTCGCGGAATTTTTAATGAGCGCGATCGGACTCGAAATGGCGACGAGATCGGTTTCGGGATACACGAATTTGATCGGAGAACCGTCGCTTTCAAGCGTCTGAGTAACGTAGTCGACGGCGATACACACTTTGTATGCACTCGCAGCGACTTTCGTATGCGTCGACGTCGTACCGCTTTCAAGTTCGGTGCCCGCCGCTTTTAATTTTTTAAAATAGGCTTCGCCGTATTTCGCGTCGGCGAGCAAGCCCGCAACCGCGTAAAACGTCGTTCCCGATTCGCCGGGATCGGTCATAACGATTTGATTTTTATAAAACGGATCGAGCAGATCGTTCCACGTTTTCGGCGCCTGTTCCGGTTTTACCGTATTCGTGTTGTATGCGAAACCCATGACGACCATGCGGCCGCCGCAATAATAATTTTCGGGATCTTTATACAACGCGTCGACGTGAGCGGCTTCGGGAGACGCATAGGCTTCGAGGATGCCCTGCTCTTTGAACGTAATATAGTTCGACGGATCGCCGACCCATACCAAATCGCAGGCGATTTGCCCCGACTGCTTTTCCGCAGCCATCTTCGTCGCGACTTTGCTCGTTCCCGCAGCGTAATAATCCATAACGATGTTCGGGTATTTTTTGGTAAACCCTTCTTTTACCGCGATGAGCTGCGCTTCTTTCAGCGACGAATACAACATGACCGATCCGGACTGCGACGACGCACCCTCGGAAGTTTCCGCGCTTTTTTTCGAACACGAGATCAATCCCGCGATGAACATGATTGCCGTCAATATGACTGCGATTCGCTTGTGCATATCATTCTCCTGAAATGTGATCGATATTTTATCCGATGATAAAACGAATAAATACAGTATATATCATATCGTGTATTTTGCCAGTGTAAATTTCGGATATCGGGCGAAAAAACCGTTTTTTAAACCGCGAATTCAGCAAATGATAAAGGTTCCGCGGCAAACGGAATGACCGCTGCCGGAGTACGACCTGTGCGAATCGAAACGATAACGCGATTTATTCGTGCGGAGGGTTATCTCACATGCCGCGTCGGGGTTGTTGATTGTATCTTTTTTACAATTACGATATAGTGGCGCATATATGCGGGTACAGGATCCGCAAGGGGAACAGGATGAGCGAAAAAAAATTAAAAATTTTAGGCTGGATCGGAACGGTACTTTCAGTGTTTATGTATGTATCATATATTCCCCAAATATGGGGCGACGTTCACGGACACAAAACGCCGTTTATACAGCCTTTAGCTGCCGCGGTTAACTGCACTATATGGACGGCTTACGGACTTTTAAAAGAAAAACGCGACTATCCTTTATCGGCGGCAAATCTGCCCGGCGTTATCTTCGGACTAATTGCAACATTCGCTGCCTTTTAATCGAACCGGTACGCCTACGGCTCGCATACATCACCGCATATAAATTCCGCTGCATTGACGCATGCCGCGCCCTATGATAAAATTATTTGCATATTATGGATAAAGCTCTCTATAATGCGGAAAAATTTACAACGGACGATATCCGCGCCGTCGACGCGAAATTCGAAGCGCAAAAGATAGCGTTCGCCCCGCTCGCATTTCAAGCGATACGCACCATGATCGACTTAAATATTTTGCGGGCAATCGAAAGCGCCGGAGACAAAGGTATCACGAGAGCGGCCCTCGCCGAAAAAACGGGCGTTTCGGAATACGGCGTCGGAGTGCTCTGCGAAATGGCGCTCGGCATGAATGTCATAAAACTCACAAAAGACAGCATAGCGGACGGCAGCGCCGATGCCGGCAAAACCGAAAAATTTATCATCGGAAAAATCGGCTGGATGCTGCTCGAAGATGATTTAACAAAGGTGAATTTCAATTTTACAAACGATATCTGTTATATGGGCGCTTACGATTTGGATGAATCGATCCGAACGGGAAAACCGGCAGGATTGAAATATTTCGGCACGCAGTGGGCGACGATCTACGAAGCGCTCTCTTCGCTGCCCGACCGGGCAAAACACAGCTGGTTCGCGTTCGACCACTTTTACAGCGACATCGCTTTTCCGGAAGCGCTGCCTATCGTATTCGGCGACAAGCCGCAGCATCTCGTCGACATCGGCGGCAACACCGCAAAGTGGGCAGTTGCATGCTGCGCCTATGACAAAGAGGTACATGTGACGATCGTCGATTTACCCGGACAGACGGCCGTCGCCGAAAAAAATGCGGCAAATGCCGGATTCGCGGACAGGATCGCCGTTCACCCGTGCAACGTGCTCGACGAAACGACATCGCTCCCCGCGTCGCCCGATGCCGTATGGATGAGTCAATTCCTCGATTGTTTTTCGCTTCCGCAGGTGACGAAAATTTTAACGAAAGTATATAAAGCGGCGAAGCCCGAAACGAATGTGTACGTACTCGAGCCGCTGTGGGACAAACAGCGCTTTGAAGCGAGCTCGTATTCGCTGCAGGCGACGTCGCTTTACTTTACGTGCATGGCGAACGGCACGAGCAAAATGTACCGCTTTCGCGAACTCGTCGATGCCGTCGAAGCGGCAGGCTTTGCACTGAAGCACGAACATCACAATCTCGGATCGAACAGCTATTCGCTGCTCGTGTTCCGCAAGAGGGCCTAGACGTGGCACGGATTGTCGTTTCAAACATAACAGCGTGGGCGTCCGGACTCGAGTCGAACGAAGATTGGAAAAAATGGGCGCGCGGTGAAAAATCGATTCTACCGACAAACGACGCACCGAAGCTCGAATACACCGATGCCATTTTCCGAAGAAGGCTCAGCCAAATAAGCAAAATGACGATTCAAGTCATTCACGACCTGCTCGAAAAATCCGAAGCGGCAAAAGATATGCCGCAAACCTTCGTCTCCTGCCGAGGTGAACTCGCTCGCGAATTTTCGGTGAGCAAAAAACTCGTCGAAGAAAAAGAAGTGTCACCTGCGGCTTTTTCGCTTTCCGTGTTCAACACTCCGATCGCGCTTGCAACGATTGCCTTCGGTTTGAGAGGAGGATATTCGGCTATCTTTCCGTCTCACGGCAATTTCCGAAACGCCTTTGAAGGAGCCTGCGCGCCGATTCTTTCCGGCGAAGAAAAAGAAGTCATGCTCGTATACGCGGACGAACTCGTTCCCGAAGCATACAAAGCTCTCGGCACGGAAAACTTCGAACCGCTTGCGTTTGCAGCCGTCCTTTCTCTTTCGAAAAACGGTGTCGCTATTTCCGACGTGTCCGCAGTTCCCGAACGAGCCGCGGATTTTTTAAAGAATATTATTTTAGAGGACACAGCATTTTGAGTAAATTAACAAATAATAAAACAGCTCCCGACGAAATCCGCACATCCCTCGGTGATTTACCGCCGATAAAAAATCCGCTCCTCTACGTATACGGAGCGGTTATAAAATTATTTTTCTATGCATTTTTCGGCACGGGCAGCATTCTGCTCGGTCTCATCGTCTTGCCGATCGAACGGCTTTTGATCCATCCGAAAGCGCGATTTCAAAAAGCGGCGCGGGCAACGGTTTCATTTGCGTTTCGATTTTTTATCAATTTCATTCGCATTTTGGGCGTCCTGCGCTTTCAAGCGGCGGATAAAGAAAAATTCCGCAGCCTCTCGTCGAAAATCGTCGTCGCAAATCACCCGTCCATGCTCGATGTCGTGTTTCTCATTTCCCTCATTCCGAATGCGGACTGTATCGTGCGCGGAAGTCTTGCCAATTCGCTGTATGCGGGCGTCATCAGACAGCTGTACATCGTCAATACGCTCGGCTATGAAGAGATGATCGAACTTTGCAAAAATTCGCTTGAGACCGGCACGAACCTCATCGTATTTCCCGAAGGTACGCGGACGCCCCGCAACGGTACGAACGCATTCAAAAAAGGAGCCGCCCGTATGGCACTCGACACACACTGCGACATCCTGCCGGTATACATAGGCGGCAGCGATAAATACGGACTCGGTAAACACGACGCATTTTTTTCATACGCGCGATCGGGTGTGTACCGCTATAACATCTATATGCTCGATGAAATCAAAATCGCAGACTACGAATCGCTTGAACCGCAGATTGCAGCGAAACACATTACCGAAAAAATACATCAAACGATTGCGGACAAAGCCCTGCTCGTCGACAATCGCACGGTATAAATCAATCGCCTTAAACCGGCCGAAAGCCTCCGGTTTTCGGATTTTACAAGGCGGATTATTAACCGAAAAATTCATATCGATTTTTATAAAATCGAAAATAATAATTATTAATTTTGGAGTTCATTATGGAACAACGTGAAAACCTCAGCTCGAGGCTCGGATTTATTCTTCTTTCGGCAGGATGCGCAATAGGAATCGGAAACGTTTGGAAGTTTCCGTATATCACGGGCTTTCACGGCGGAAGCGCCTTCGTACTCGTATACTTGTTTTTCCTCATCATCATGGGCATCCCCATATTGACGATGGAATTCGCCGTCGGGCGGGCAAGCAGAAAAAGTCCGCTCCGCGCATTCAACGTGCTTGAAAAACCGGGACAAAAATGGCACTTGCACGGCTATATGGCGCTCGCGGGAAATTACCTGCTTATGATGTTTTACACGACGGTTACCGGCTGGATGCTGCACTATTTTTATCTCAGCGTAACGGGCGCATTCGACGGTAAAAACGTTGAGCAAGTGAGCGCGTTTTTTCCGGCAATGCTTTCAAAGCCGGGCGTTATGACGTTTTGGATGATCGTCGTCGTCGTCTCGGGCTTTGCAATCTGCGCCGCGGGTTTGAAAAAAGGCGTCGAAAAAATCACCAAAATAATGATGACCGCGCTCTTTGCGCTCCTGCTCGTGCTTGCGATCCACAGCATCTTTTTAAAAGGCGGAAGCGCCGGTTTGAAATTTTATCTCCTTCCCGATTTCAAGCGGATGGAGGAAACGGGCATCGTCGCTACCGTTGTCGCCGCGATGAATCAGTCGTTTTTTACGCTGAGCCTCGGCATCGGCGCCATGGCGATTTTCGGAAGCTATATCGGAAAAGAACATTCGCTGTTCGGCGAATCGATACGCGTCGCCGCCCTCGACACTTTTATCGCTTTTTTTGCAGGTCTCATCATATTTCCGGCGTGCTCGGCGTTCGGCGTCGATGCGGGAAGCGGGCCGAACCTGCTTTTTATCACATTGCCGAATATCTTCAACAATATGGCAGGCGGACGAATTTGGGGCAGCCTCTTTTTCCTCTTTATGGCTTTCGCGGCTTTTTCAACCGTTATCGCCGTCTTTGAAACGATCATCGCGTGCAATATCGATTTGACCGGCCGGTCGCGAAAAAAAATCGCCGTCGTCAATATATTCGTTATGATAATTCTTTCTCTGCCGTGCGCGCTCGGCTTCAATGTGCTTTCGGGCGTACAGCCGCTCGGCAAAGGTTCGGGCATCCTCGACTTGGAAGATTTTCTCGTCAGCAATATCGCCCTTCCGCTCGGCTCTCTCATCTATCTGCTGTTTTGTGTATCGAAGAGCGGCTGGGGATGGAAAAAATTTACCGAAGAAGCGAACGCGGGAGACGGAGCGAAGCTGCCGAATTGGCTGCGTTTTTATACGACGTATATTTTGCCGGTCATCATCATATCGATATTTATCATCGGTATAAAAGACAAATTTTTCTGATGCCGACGCGGAAAATCCATGGTAATATTATAAAAATACGCTATACTATATATAGACAAAGAAATATATCCGAACCAAGGAGGTACGATAAAAAGCGCCGTCTGAAATATCGCCGTCGCTTTTTATCTCGAGTTTGCACGGATGTTTGCGGAAGCTATGTATACGTATCGTTTTGATGAAAATCGAAAGAATACGATACGGTATAGTTTCGCAAACTCGATTATTGAACGTGTGCGCTTTTGCGCACGACTAAAAACTTTTTCGGAAGTTGCAACTTCCTGCAAAAGTTTTTATGGGAGGTTGGTATGAAAAAAAATTTGGCAATTTTTTCGGTACTCGCGGCGGTATTCGTTTTTGCATCTTGCGACCATGTATTGAAAGAAGTCTCGCCGAAAGACACGTGGATTAAAGAACCTATCGATTATAAAGTCGAAAGCGAAACCGTTTCCCTTATGTACTACCTCTATTATTCGGACAGCGGAACGACGACGAAAAAAGCAAGGATCGATCCGGGACTTACGATTGTAGTCAATGCATCGTCTGATGAGGCGGCCGTAAAATTATTCGGAACCGGCGCTACCGTCAAAACGTATATTATTAAAAACTTTCCGAAAGACTCAAAACAAACCGCAGGGGGCGTCACCGTTGAGATCAACGATACGCTTTGGGGCGCCATCGGTCTTGCAAGAAATTTTTCCAGAAAACAAACCGGTACGCCGGAATGTCTTACGACGGACGAATATACGGAACTCGGCTCTTTCGCTGACTGGGGAAAAATTCTTGCACAGATCGTTAAGTAAACGTATTGAGTAAGCTCTGAAATCAGAGCGTCTCCGCCCCCTTTGCCGAACGGCCGATGATGCGGTGCAAAAATTTTAACAATCGATTCAATTTCGAATTTAACAAAAAACGCGAGGTTCAACCATCCCGCGTTTTTTTATTCGTGCAAAGGTTTTACCGGCCGCTACTTTGCCGACGGCGGCAATCACCTTTTTAGGACAACATATCCGATGCTTTTTTCGGATATGCCGATTAAATCTCGATTTCGCCTTCGTAAACCGTGTCGCTCTGTCCGGTCAAATAGACGGTATCGCCGGTGTACTTTACGATGAGCGTGCCGCCGCGCACTTGCACGGTGATGTTTTCATCCATCGGACAATAGCCGTTCAGCACGGCGGCGATCGCGGCCGCACATGCGCCGGTACCGCAGGCGGGCGTTTCCCCGTTGCCCCGTTCCCACGTCCGCATCTTCAATTCGTTCCGGCCGACGACACGCACGAACTCCGTATTCGTCCGATTCGGAAAAGCGGCGTTGTTTTCAAAGAGCGGCCCGATTTTTTCGACATCGACTTTATCGACAAAGCCGCAAAATACGACGCAGTGCGGCGTACCGACGGAAAGGCACGTAACGTCGTAGTTCGTACCGTCTACGGTAAGCGGCACATTGACGATCGCTTTTTGAGGAAGCCGAGCGGCAAGCGATTCGCTCGAAGTCGGAACGGGCGAAAGCGTCGTCGGAAGAGATGCGGCATCGAAAAGCGGGCGCCCCATGTCGACGGTGACGGAAGAAACTTTTCCGTCGAGTTTATACAGCACGAGCGACTTCGTACCGCTCGCCGTATCGATCGAAAGGGATGCCGTCGGGGATGCCGCATCTCCGCGGTCTTTTACGCCGTTGATATTGTTGTCGTACAGATATTTTGCGACGGCACGGATCGCGTTTCCCGCCAAGCGCCCTTCGCTTCCGTCCTGATTGAAAAATTGCATATACGCGTCCGCTTTGTCCGAATCTTTGACAAGCACGAGCGAATCGGCGCCGATTTCCATGCGGCGGTTGCACAGGCGGACGGCAAGCCCCGCAGGATTCGATACCGCCTGCTTCCTCGCATCGATGAGGATAAAATCGTTTCCCGTACTCTGCATTTTGCAAAAGCGCAGTTTTTCTTTCGATTCGCGCAGCGCATTGATATCGACGAGTTCGACGTTTTCCGCATTGTAATGGCTCATGAGGCAGTTCGCAATCGCGTTCGCCGTATCGATTGCGGTGAGGCAGGGTATGTCGCGCTCTACGGCGTGACGCCGCATCCGCACGCTGTCGGCATGCGGATTGCGCCCCTTCGTACTCGTCGAAATCACGTAGTCGATTTTACCGGTATCGAGGAGCGTCAAAAGATTGTCGTCGGGATTTTCGTGGATTTTGTTTACGACCGTCACTTCCATGCCGAAGTCTTTAATAACGCCCGCCGTACCTTCGGTCGCGTACAGCGTAAATCCCATATCGTAAAATTTCCGCGCGAGGTCGGGGATTTCAAACTGATCGGTTTTCCGCACCGTAAACAAAACGCCGCCGCTTCTTTTCATGCGGTAACCCGCGCCGATAAGTCCCTTGTAAATCGCTTCTTCCATCGTCGAGGCAAGGCCGAGCACTTCGCCGGTCGATTTCATCTCCGGTCCCAAATGCGTATCGACGTCCATGAGTTTTTCAAAACTGAACACCGGCACTTTTACGGCGAAGTACGGCGAAATGCGGTACAGCCCCGTACCGTAACCGAAGCTCTTTACCTTTTCGCCGAGCATCGCGCGCACTGCAAGTTCGACCATCGGCACGCCCGTCACTTTGCTGATATAGGGCACCGTGCGGCTCGAACGAGGATTCACTTCGATCACATAGAGATCGTTGTTGTAGATGAGATATTGAATATTGACAAGCCCTTTCGTGCCGAGCGCAAGCGCGAGTTCGCGCGACTGCTTAATAATTTTTTGCCGGAGGATATCGTTGAGATTCCACGACGGGTACACGGCGATCGAATCGCCGGAATGAATGCCCGCACGTTCGATGTGCTCCATGATACCCGGAATCAAAATGTCTTTGCCGTCGCAGATCGCATCGACTTCGAGTTCGGTGCCGCCCATGTATTTGTCGATGAGCACCGGATTTTCGATGCCCTGCGAAAGGATGATGCCCATGTATTCGCGCACATCGGCGTCTCCCCACGCGATGATCATATTTTGTCCGCCGAGCACGTAAGAGGGCCTGAGCAAAATCGGATAGCCGATGCGCCGGGCGGACGCGATCGCTTCTTCCGTCGTCAAAACCGTTTCCCCTGCGGGTTTATTGATACCGAGTTTGACGCAAAGCGCTTCAAATTTTTCGCGGTCTTCCGCGATGTCGATCGATTCGGCGCTCGTGCCGAGAATTTTTATGCCCTGTTCATCGAGAAATTTTGTTAATTTTATCGCCGTCTGTCCTCCGAAAGCGACGACGACACCGATCGGTTTTTCCGTATTGATGACGCTCATCACGTCTTCCGGCGTAAGCGGTTCGAAGTACAAGCGGTCTGACGTATCGAAATCGGTTGAAACCGTTTCGGGATTGTTGTTGATCGTCACGACATCGTAGCCGAGTTTTTTCAGCGACCACACGCACTGCACCGACGCATAATCGAATTCGATTCCCTGACCGATGCGGATCGGACCCGAACCGAGCACGATGATCGTACCTTTTTTGCTTTTCGATTTTGCATGTTCGGCGAGAAAACCCGCCGCTTCGTTTTCCTCATAGTAGCCGCCGTAAAAATACGGCGTTTCCGCACTGAACTCACCGGTGCAGGTATCGACCATTTTATACGTTGCGGGAATGTGCGCGAGCTTACCCTGCTTTACGAGCGCAGCGGCGTTTTTCGCTTCTTTAATAATTCCCGAGCCGCCCGGGATCGCAACTCCGCTCAACTCGGTGATCGTTTTATCGGGGAAGCCGTCTTTTTTCGCTTCAAGATACAAAAGAGGCGAAAGCTGTTGCTTGCCGGTTTTTATCGATGCGAGTTCGAGTTCACGGAACGCGATGTGCTGCAGTTTTGCCAAAAACCATATATCGATTTTCGTAATTTTATTAATTTCGTCGATCGACATGATGCCGCGCACGAGCGCTTCGTAGATCGCAAAAATTCTGCGGTCGGTACATTCTCCGATGCGCTCTTTGATGCGCTCATCGCTTTCGTTTACAAACTGTTTTAAGCGCATCGAATCCGTTCCGATTTCGGCGCCGCGTACGGCTTTCATAATCGCTTCTTCAAACGTACGCCCGATCGACATCACTTCACCCGTCGCTTTCATCTGCGTGCCGAGCGTGCGCTTTGCATATACGAATTTGTCGAACGGAAATTTCGGCATCTTTACGACGACATAATCGACGACGGGTTCGAAATACGCCGACGTTTTTTTCGTCACGAAGTTCGGAATCTCGTCGAGGTTATAGCCGATCGCGATGAGCGTCGCAACGCGCGCAATCGGATAGCCCGTCGCTTTCGATGCGAGCGCCGACGAACGGGATACGCGCGGATTCACTTCGATGACCGCATATTCGGAAGTCGAAGGGTGCAGCGCAAACTGAACGTTACAGCCGCCTTCCATGCCGAGCGAACCGACGATATTGAAAGAAGCCGAACGCAGCATTTGATATTCTTTATCGGAAAGCGTCATCGTCGGAGCGACGACGATCGAGTCGCCGGTATGGATGCCGACGGGATCGACGTTTTCCATAGAGCACACGGTGATCGCGTTACCGCTGTGATCGCGCACGACTTCGAATTCGATTTCCTTCCAGCCGGCAATACATTTTTCGACGAGTATCTGATGGATGGGCGAACGGTGCAGCCCGTTTTGCGCAATCTCTTCGAGCTCGCTCTTCGTTTCCGCGATGCCTCCGCCCGTGCCGCCGAGCGTAAATGCGGGGCGCACTATCACGGGATATCCGATTTCATGCTCCGCAAAATCGACGGCGTCCTCAAGCGTCGTCACGACTTTTGACGGAATGCACGGTTCGCCGATGGACAGCATCGTGTCTTTGAAAATCTGCCGATCTTCCGCTTTATCGATCGTATCCGGCCGCGCGCCCAAAAGCTGCACTCCGTGACTTTTTAAAAATCCCGATTTGGCAAGCTCCATGCTCAGCGTGAGGCCTGTTTGCCCGCCGAGTGTCGAAAGCAAACTGTCGGGCTTTTCCTTTTCGATAATCCGCCGGATCGTTTCGGGAATAAGCGGTTCGATATACACCGCGTCCGCCATGGAGCGATCGGTCATGAGCGTTGCAGGATTCGAATTGACGAGGACGACGCTCAAGCCCTGCTCTTTGAGCGCTTTGCATGCTTGCGTACCCGCGTAATCGAATTCGGCGGCCTGCCCGATGACGATCGGCCCCGAACCGATAACCATAACTTTACGAATCGATGTATTTAACGGCATAGGGCATCCTCTTAAAATACAATTATATATTTTTATAAAAAAAATGAATACCCCCGACAGCGGTACTTCCACAGCAGCACACCGCTTACAACACGCACAAAAAAAACCGCTCTCAAGCCGGAGTTTCCTCCAACTTGAGAGCGGTCAGATTAGTTTAATTTGTAATCAAATAGGGGCAGGGCGACACCCCCGTTCAGGGCAGGGGTTTCTCCCTGCCCCTATAACCCCATCCTTCTTCCTCGCACTGTTTAGGGGTTCCACCCCTAAAAACCCCGTAGAAAAGCGGGAAGTTATCTTTAGCCACCGCACACGGATGTGCAATTCTCATACAATTGCGAGCTGAAAACCGACTGTGTGCGATACCATCAAAACTCCACAATCGTGCCGAAGTCTTTCCAGCCTTCTGCGGCTTGGTAGAGCGCTTTGGAGCCGGCGGGCACTTTGAGCGTTGCAGAACCGATGGGCGTGCCTTCAAACACTCCTCGGCCAGCTGTAATGACCGGCGGAGTTGCCGCTTTGCACGTTACCGTCTTCAGTTTAGGATCGTACGAAAATGAATACCTCCATATTGCGGTAAGCGTTGAGGGGAGCTCGACCGACGTCAATTCGGGGCAATAGTAAAGGAAGCTGTCATTAAGCGCTGTTATGTTTTCCGGTACAACTATCGAACTCACTTTTATTTCTCTCAGCGAATCATCGCCGATAGATTCCAGCGAAGACGGCAAGTTAAGTGTTGCAAGGTTGGGGCATTTATAAAATACATACCAATCAATAGTCTTTAAGCCGTTTGGCAGCGTAACGGCAGTGAGTGCAGAAATATTTCTGAAAGAAGCCTCTCCCAATTTTCTTACGCTTGCAGGAACGATGTAAGAAGCATCCGGTTTACCCGGCAGATAGCCTAACAGTACGGTTTTATCTTTGTTAAAGATAACGCCGTTTTCGGCCAAAAGGTAGGCGTTATCGGATGCGACCGTTACGCTTTGCAGCGTCGTTCCCCAATGGTCGGGGCGCTCTATGCCCGTTACTGTGTAGGTTACGCCGCCGTGGGTAACTTCTTTGGGTATGGTAAGCGATGTTCCCGTGTACTCCACGTCAGTTTGGGGACCTGTACCTGCGGTTACGCTCACCTTTTCCGCTCCGGCGGTGTTGTCCGTTATGCGGTAGCGCACGCCGCCTTCTTCAAAGTAATTTTCGTCCGGTTTTACGGTAATGAGGCCTGAAAAAGCGGTTTGTCCGCTTACTTTGTCGGTTATCTTTATGCGTGTTGAACCGGCTTGTACGCACCGTATCCCGATTTTACCCTGACTGTTCAGATCCGTCGTCTTAGCAACCCAGAGGATGGACACATTTTCAGAGTGCGCATCGTAGTTGCCTGAACCTGCCGTTACGAACCGGTATTCAAAATCATGTCCTGCTGTTCCGGTAAGCTCTGTTGTATCCACCGTGAGCGCAGGACCGGTATAGGTACTTTTAAACTTTACTTTGATGTTTGCCGCTGCCGTTACGGTATGGTTGTAGGTTGCGTTTGTTCCCGCCGCGGCGATTGGCGTTCCGTTGTTTGTCCATTGTTCGACCGCGCAGTTTGAATCAGGCGTTGCCTTAAAGACGACGGTTTTGCCGTGTTCGACCGTATCGCCCGAACTGATTTCGCTGCCGTCAACTTTTGCTGTAAGCGTACCGAGCGTACCGTCTACGCCGAAATCGATTTTGAACTGTACCTGCTTAAAGGTAACCGTTACAGTAACGTCATTGCTTACGCTCAGCGTTGCCGTGCTGCTGCCGGCATTACCTCCTGCTTCCAGATCGCCTTCGGGTGTAACCGACCATGTGTCCACCGCATAGCCTGCATCCGGTTCTGCCCTAAAGATAAGTTCGGTGCCTTCGGGCACTTTGTGATGGCCGGGCGGGATTACCGGCACAGTATCTACACTGCCGTGCTCCGGCTCGGTAAGCGTTACCGTGTGCATGGCAGGAGGCGGCTCACCGTTCCGTTTAAAGAATACAAAAACCTGTGCGTTTGCCGTAACTTTGAGCGTGTAGGTAAGCGCTGTGCCGTTTACCGCCGTGCCGTCGAGTTTCCACTTTTCAAGATCGTAGCCTTGAAGCGGCGTTGCCGTAAAGGTAAGCACGGTGTTTTCGGCTGCCATGCCGTCATCGCTCAGTGCGGGTGTTACTTTTACATTGCCGCCTATATTGCGGTCAAGCTCTACTTTGTACTTTGTTACCGGCGGTGTTCCGCCGCCCGAATCGCTGCCGTTGGAGCAGCTTGTAAAAACGAGCGCTGCGGCAAAAAGCAAAATGCCGGCCGCTGTAATCGGTACTTTTTTTAAAAGGGTTTTACCGAGCTCCCCCCCCTATACAAATGTACAGGGTTCGATTTTACTTTGTTCATCATAAACCTCCTCTGAAAACTTTTGTAGGATGCACGTCTTCCGATGTCGAACACTTCCGTTATCTTATGATTATTATAACATATTCCGCTGATTTTCACAACTTTTATTAATTATTTATCGAGGACATGTGATATTTTCGTTTTATTAATTATTGTTTTCAGAACGGTTGCACCGGAAATGTATACACGGAAAAAAGCATATAAATGAAAAGAGGTAAAACGAGAGGCGGTCGAAGATGTGACGAATTGTTGGCGTGCGAGCAGCTCGGCTTACAGCTGTTTGATTTCTTTTTTGGTAAGGCCGGTCATCGTGCAGATTTCGGCAATCGGATAGTTGTGCGTTCGCATGAGCTTTGCCGTTTCAAGCGCTTTTTGGTATGAACCTTCGGAAATGCCTTCCTGCAGAGCAATTTCTCTTTCTTCTTCTCTTTGCACAGCTATATCCACATCGTAATCGTATTCGGCAATCAACATATTCATCACCTCCTTTGACTTCCGCTGTAAGTATTCCCGTAAGATGTCGTTTTGTATGCACTCTTTGATCGCGTTCTTATTAAGCAGGGAATGATTAACAGCGGTTACTTTAAAGAGCTTCAACTTCCGCTTCGGTGAGACCGGTCGCTTGGGCAATGTTTGCGACCGACAATCCCAAGACGAGTAAATTCTTCGCCGTTTCAAGCGCTTTTTGGTATGAGCCTTCGGAAAGACCTTTCGCTTCGCCTTGTGCGATGCCTTCCTGCAGAGCAATTTCTCTTTCTTCTTCTCTTTGCACAGCTATATCCACATCGTAATCGTATTCGGCAATTAACATATTCATCACCTCCTTTGACTTCCGCTGTAAGTATTCCCGCAGGATGTCGTTTCGTATGCACTCTTTAATCGCGTTCCGAAAGCCGTTTTCGCTGTCGAGCTTGGTATGTTTCCGCACCGCTTCGATAAACAGCGTGTATTCTTCAAGCGGTTTACACGTACGTAAGATTCTGCTTCCCTTATTATAATTGATATTCGTCACGCTGGCAACGACTTCGAGGCTCGGCTTTTCGGACACCGTTATAAAAGCGTCGGACAGACGGAGCGTTGCGGATTCCGGGTAATCTTCTTCTCCGTTGTAGAATACGTAGAACTCCGGCGTAGGAATCTTTTTCAGTCTGCGGAGATAGCGATCGCGCGGATTTTGAATGCGTTCGTAGAGGCGTGCGGCATACTGTAAAAAGCGCAGCGGCATATTGGCGTTGACAGTCGATTGATGTTCTACCAATACGATGATTTTCCCGTCGACGAGACAGGCGACGTCGTTGCGGAACGCCATATACATCACCTGTTCGAGACGGAGCGGTTCGAGTTCCGCCGATGATGCGTCAAGTTCTGTTCCATGCAATGCGTTGTAGAGCGAAAGAAAGTTCGCTTTCGCGTTTTTATCTTCGCCGAAAAAATCGACAAAGACCGAATCTTTATATCGACGATTGTATGTTGCCATAAGACCTCCGGGATAACCGCACCGGAAATGGATACTTAGAAAAGAAGCGCGTACTTACATAAAAAAGGCGGAACGCGAGGCAGCGGAACTGCCGCCGAGCCGCTTTGACCGATGGCAAGCAATCTCTTTGTAAAAAGAGATTGCGCAGTCCGATTCCGATTACGGTCTGCCGCGGCACTTGCAACGAGCGCGGAGCGCGAAGTTCCCCGCGCAAACGGCAGGGCTGCTGCCGGGAGTGCAGCCGATTTTTTATGTTATACGCTATTTTTTAGGAATACGATTTTCGGTGCGGTTATCCTGATAATACTTCACTAAATATATATATCGCGGAGATATTGCGATTTCGGAGTTTTTCCGGTAAAGGCTTACCCGTATATACGTTCTGGAACGTATGCAGTGAGGACGGCAGTATTTTCCTTGATGACAAATCGTATAAAGTATTTTAGAATGTCGGTGCCTACGGTAAAAACGCTCGACGAAAAAGCGGGTCTTGTCAGGCTCGAGGAAAACAGCCTGCTCGGTTAGATTTTTCAGCGTATATCTTTTTCCACGATCAACTCATAAGCGATGCGCGGAGTACCGTCGGCGACACGGATTATGCCGCATTCTTTAAATCCCGCTTTTTCGATCGCGCACCGCATCGTTTTGTTGTCTGCATGCGTATCGATTCTGATGTGAGAAAGGCGCGATTTACAAAACGCGATCGCAGCGGCAAAAACGCCTTTGACCGTACCGTCGCTTGCAATGCGGTGAATCGTGCCGTACGGCGCATCGCTCATCCACGCGCCTTCGATTCGCGCATACGTCGGATCGTCGCCCGGGATAAAGGCGAACACTCCGTGTACGCCGCCGTTCGCTTCGACGACATAATTGCGTTTTTTACGGATATCATCCTTTATTAAATTTTCCGGCGGAAAGGATTTTCCCCACTGAGTCGGATTCCCGTCCGCCGTCATATATTCGCGCGCACGGGCATAAATGCGCAGTATGTCGAAAAAATCTTTTTCTTCGGCCTGTCGAATCGTCATTTTTTTGCCTTTAATTAATAATTAATAAATTCATCGCGTAACGTTATGCAGCCACTTACCGTTACGCACGCGGACGAAGCCTGCGCACGCTTTCAAAATCTGATCGATCTGCAAACAGGCATAGATAATACACGGGTCGGCATGCAGCACAAAAGCCGCAATGCATGCGGCCGGAATTGCGACAAACCACATCCACACGCTGTCGTTGACTGCAGCGTAAACGGTATCGCCGCCCGATCGGCACATACCTACGATGAAAAACATATTAAACGCATTTACCGGGTAGACGCACATGAGGATGCGAAGCATAAGCCTCGCCTGTCGAATGATGTACGGCCCGACATTGAATAAAGCGGGAAGCGCGAATGAAAGCGGGAAAAGCAGCGACCCGATGACGACACCCATCACGGGCATAAACCACGCGAATCTGTTCGCGTACAGCCGCGCTTCCGCCTCAGCACCTTCACCGATTTTTTTGCCGATGATAATCCCTGCACCGTTTCCGACACCGATAAAAAATACCCACGTCAGCTGCGAAATCGTTCCGGTTATATTGAATGCCGCAATCGCATCGGTACTCGCGTGCGAAAAAATCGAATTTTCCGTCGTAATGCCCAAACTCCACAGCGTTTCATTTATAATGACAGGCAGTGCGATTTTGATGAAGCGCGCAAGAAAATCGCCGTTGAACGAAAAGAGTTCGGAAAAACCGCCGCACGCTTCATATTTTTTCCGATATGCCCAACCGACCGTAATCGCGAGCTCCACGAATCGGGAAACAAGCGTCGCGATCGCAGCACCCTTCACTCCCATCGCCGGTACGGTCAGCACAGAGCCGAATACGGAAACGGAAGCGCCGAAGATCAAAAGATAATTGAAAACGGCATTGATGAAAAATGAAACGGCGGTACTCACCGTCGGAAGGATGACATGCTCGGTTGCGCGGAAAGCCAGCTGAAATGCAAAGCTCAGCGAAAGCATGGGATAACTCAATGCGATTCGGCGCAAGTAAGCGCCGCCGAGGGCGATTACCCGTTCGTCCGAAGAATACAGCGCAATCAATTCGCGCGGGGAAAAAAGCGCAGCGGCGGTAAACACGAGCGAGAGGACGAACGAAAGCGCAAGCGTAATACCGAGCGTCCGGCGGATTCCTGCAATATCTTTTTTGCCCCAATACTGCGCGACAAAGATAGCGCCGCCGCTTGAAATACCGAAGAGTATCATATTGAGTATAAAAAAAATCTGATTGCCGAGACCGACTGCTACGATTTCGGCCGCACCGAGCCTGCCGACCATAACGGTGTCGAGCATATTGACGAAGGTTTGGAGAAAATTCTGCAATACAATCGGAAGCGCGATCGTAAAAAGCGTACTGTAAAATCCCGGCAAAGCAGTCATAATCGCACCTCACGCAATTACGCTCGCATATAACAAAGCGCAGCGGCGGATTTCAAACAATGCAAAATCCGCATTGTTCTACAATATAACAAAACATTTATCGAAACAATACCGCCCTCGCGTAACTTACCGCCGTTATATTTCTTATGTTATTGCAGCGTATTTTATCTGTGCCTTTTTGGAGTACCGATGCATACCGTAAAACGTTTTTTTAAACCGGCTGCGGCGACGCTCGCACTTTTATTTTTTACCGCTTTTCTTTTCGCCGCACCGCCCGAACCGAAAGAACTCGGCATTCTCAGGCGCACATATCCCGATATCGCATTTGCGGCAACATACGATTCCGCGCTCGCCGATTTTAAAATCGATATCGTACAAAACCGCGGCGCGGAACGAAAAACGACGGCATTGTATTGGGCGGACGGAAAAATGCTTCCCGCGGACAAACTCGCCGAACGCGAATCATACTGGCCGCTCTTCTACCCCTACGCAAAAGAAGTACCCGACCCTGCAAAATTTACCGAAGAGGATGTACGCCGCCTGCGCAATTTTTCTTCGGCGGAAAACCGCTCGCGGCAGGCCGGCACATCGCCCTATTTTTTCAATGCGATTTATGACTGCGCGACACGGCAATCGACCGAAACGCATATAAAACGCGTGTCGTTTCTCGGAAAATATACGAATGCACATGAACGGATTTTTACACCGCTTGCACGCGTCGAAAACAAAATCCGGGAGCGCGCAAAAACCGATGCCGCCGTGCAGCGCTTCATCGATGAATTGGCGCGCGTGGACAGCTACAACTGGAGGGAAATCGGCGACCGCGCATCGCGTTCGTTTCACAGCTACGGTATCGCCCTCGATGTACTGCCGCGGGGCTGGGGACAAAAAAATATCTACTGGGCATGGCGGCGCGATATCGATCCCGACGGATGGATGACGCTGCCGCTCGAAAAACGCTGGATGCCGCCTGCCGGCGTAATCGAAGCGTTCGAATCGGAAGGATTTATCTGGGGCGGTAAGTGGCCGATTTGGGACAATATGCATTTCGAATATCATCCCGAATTGATCGCGAACAGCCTGAACGGATAGAGGAGGGTTTGAAGAAAAAAAACACGGATCGGAGCACACACTTGCGGAAAATCGCCCGACACACACTATCAGGCGATATACCGTATCGCGCGGAGTCGCAATGCGCACTTGCGGAAAATCGCCTATCGCTCGTGCGCGGATTTGAATTGATTTGAAAAATATGCTATAATATACGGTAGCATAATCATGCAAATACAGGCAATAATCGTTTGAATCGTTTGCAGAGGCAACCGGTCATAAAAAATTATTGCCGGGGGGTATAAAATGAAAAAATTAATTATCGCAGCAGTCCTCGCTGCGGGAATCGCAATTTCAGGATTGTCCGCAGTCGAAACGACATTGTCGCTCGGAGGAACGGCGGAACTGTCGTATTGGACGGACATCAAAGAATTCAAAAAAGAAGCTATCAGAAACAGCATCGACAACAAAGATTACAGCTTCGGTCCGGACGTAACGTTTTTCAGTTATACGTCGGGATTTACCGGTCTGTGGGGAAATGCCGCACTTATTTTTCCGAAAAATAAATTATTCAACACGTGGGGCATACTCGATTTCAATCTCGGGCCCGCATTCCGCATCCCGCTCGGCAATATCCTTGCCATTCAGCTCGGACTCGGCGCGAATGCAAAATTCCCGATCGACTTTAAAGAGGCAATGATCGGCGTCGGTACGACCGGCAGCGTACAGATCGGACTCGGCGAATCGGCCGCGCTGGTCGGCGGAATCAACGTTTCGTATGACTTTTACGAATTCGTCGAAAAGCAAAAGGTAACGTATTTGACGATCAGACCCTATGTCGGAATCGGTTTCAGAATCGGAGACAAATAACGGTTTTACGTATGCAAAAGCGGGCTGCACAGGCAGCCCGCTTTTTTTATGCATTCGTCAGCACGTAAAACGCCGGTATCGCTCATACAGCAAAATGCCCGCAGCGACGGATACGTTCAAGCTGTCGATTTTCCCGCAGGTCGGAATGGATACGACCGCATCGCACTGTTTTGCAAGAAGCGGCGAAATGCCTTTTCCTTCACTCCCCATGACGATGACCGTTCTCCGTGCAAAGTCGACGGAACCGAGCGCCTCTCCGCTGGCATCTGCGCCGTATACCCAAAAGCCCGCGTCTTTCAATCGCTGAACCGCGCGCACCGCATTCGGCACGATGCTCACGGGAACCCACGCGGCGGCTCCCGCGCTTGAACGGGCGACCACTTCGTTGTGTGCTATGTCGTTTGCACTTCTAGCCTGCGGTAAGATAACGAGAGAAGTACCGAACTGATCGCAGCTCCGGATAATCGCGCCGACGTTGTGGGGATCGGTCACCGAATCGAGTACGAGCACCGTCGTACACAGATTTTCCGCTCCGCTGTTTTGTAAAAGTCCGCTTTGTTCCGATGAAGCGTCATAATCGGACGGCAGAGATGCGAGCCATTCGTCAAAATCGACGATATTATGTGCATTCTCCGATTCTCCCGAAACGCAGAGCACGATGCCGCGGTGATCGCGTGCGGTTTCGGAGAGACGTGCGGTAAGCGAATCGAGTGCGGCATCGTCCGCTTGTTCGCAAGGAATGCCTTCCTGCTTTGCAAGCGCGATGATTTTTTTCGCGCGCGGCCCCGCTTTGCTCCAGAAGATGCGCATCCGGCCGCTTCCGCGCGAATCACTCCGTATGCGCTCTTCGATTGCATGAAATCCCGTAACGATTCTTTCAGCCATATCGTACCGCCGCACCGTATTTTCCGTATCCGCGCTTCCTGCAGCCGTACGCCGTTTTGCAAAAAGTGCAAAAGGCGGACGCCGAAACTCCGCTTACCGTCCGCAGCATTGTTTGTATTTTTTTCCGCTGCCGCAGGGACAAGGATCGTTCCGCCCGATTTTTTTGCCTTCCCGCCGAATCGTCGTCGTTTTGAGATTGCCCGTCGTATACAGCCATTCGCCGTCCGTTTTTTCGAACGCTGCGGTTTCATGATGTTTATCGCGAAGCCCGTGACGCGTATAGTCGGCTTCGAATTCGACGATGCCTTCAGAGTCACCCGCCGCGCCTTTTTCGGTACGCAGAATTTTCAAACCGTGCCACACGGACTGATTGCTCCAATCCTCCGTCGCTTTGCGGTCTATGTCGCCGCGCCCTTCGCCTTCTTTACACGTATTTACGATAAAGTCGATTTCATGTACAACGTATGCCGTGTACCGCGCGCGCATGAGCGCTTCCGCCGTAGCGGCCTTTGTTTTACCGGTGATAACGGGTTCGCAGCAGTCGGCATATTTTTTGCCTGAACCGCACGGACACATATCAATTTTTTCGTTGGTCATAGCACGAGTATAGCATGAACATTCGGTCGGAGCAATAATCGCGGATCGGCCGCCGAACGAAACGCCGTTACGGATCGCCGAATTTTTCAATCTTAACACGCTATGAAATCGTAAAACCTTATTGCGCGCGCCGCCCAATCGCTATATACTGGAAGCATTGAAATCGCAGTGTCTTACTTTGAGTGTATGGGAGGTTGTATGTTCAATTTTACATATTTTACGCCGACGAAAGTCGTTTTCGGAAAAGAAACGGAAACGCAAATCGGTTCGCTCGTCGCCGAACAAAAGTGCAAAAAAGTCCTCATTCATTACGGAAGCGGAAGCGTACAAAAGTCGGGACTCCTCGACCGCGTAAAAAAATCGCTCGACGAAGCAAAGATTTCGTATATCGAACTCGGCGGCGTCGTGCCGAACCCTCGTCTTTCGCTCGTATATCAAGGTATCGATCTCGTTAAAAAAGAAAACGTCGATTTTATCCTTGCAGTCGGAGGCGGCAGCGTTATCGATTCGGCGAAAGCGATCGGCTACGGCGCCGCAAACGAAGGCGATGTGTGGGATTTCTATGAACATACGCGGCTGCCGGAAGCGTGTATGCCGATCGGCGTCATAGTGACGATAGCCGCCGCCGGCAGTGAAATGAGCAACAGCTCGGTTATCACAAAAGAAGAAGGGCAGATAAAGCGCGGCTGCAATACGGATTTTTGCCGGCCGAAATTTGCGGTGATGAATCCCGAATTGACGATGACGCTCCCCGATTATCAAACGGCGTGCGGCTGTACCGATATCCTCATGCATACGATGGAACGCTATTTTACGAACGGCGGCAACATGGAAATCACCGACGGCATCGCCGAAGCGCTCATGCGCACCGTTATGGTAAATGCGCAGATCCTGTGCGAAGAACCGAAGAACTACGATGCGCGCGCGGAAATCATGTGGGCGGGAAGCCTTTCGCACAACGGACTCACGGGCTGCGGAAACGACCGCGGCGGCGATTGGTCGTCGCACGCGCTCGAACACGAATTGAGCGGTATGTTCGACGTTGCACACGGCGCAGGACTCGCGGCTATTTGGGGAAGCTGGGCGCGCTACGTATATAAAGATTGTCTTCCGCGCTTCCATAAGTTCGCCGTCAATGTCATGGGGATTGCCGACGGTACGCCGGAAGAGATCGCAATGCGCGGCATCCAAGCGATGGAAAAATTTTTCCGCAAAATCAAAATGCCGACAAGTCTCAAAGAACTCGGCATCAGTCTTTCCGAAGAACAGATGAAAACGCTCGCGCACAAATGCAGTCTCGCAACGGGAGGAAAGCGCGGTTCGGCAAAAGTGTTATACGAAGCCGATATGTTCGAAATTTATAAAATGGCGAACGACCGGTAAATCGATCCTTAAAAGGACCGTACGGAAAATATTTCACATTCCGAATATAACCGGATAACAAAAAAAACGGGGCCGGCACAAAGGCCGGTTACTTTTTCGACAGCCCGTCAAAATTAAAATCAAAGAAGCTGTCCAAAAGCTTCAGTTTTTGGACAGCGCTGTGCGCCGGACGGCAGGCGGATATTCCGTAATTATTTTATTTTCCGATATCTTCTTTTAGATATTTCGAAACATCCACAGCATCCGGATTTGCATCATCGTACTGTATAACCAATTCCATGTAATAAATCGGCTGTATCCATTTTAAAGTAACTGTTGTTCCTTCATATAAAGTTTCTTGTGCACTGCTGCCAAATGAAAAATCTGCATTATTAGTATCGAATGAAACATAAACATCCGGAAACTTAATAGAGACACGTACTTCCCTTCCAAGGGCATTAGAAAACAGTTCTTCCATTTCTGAACAATATGTATTTACATCTGTACTATTTTTCTTTTTACATGCAAGAGAAATAATTACTTTAGACTGATTTGTATCTTTTTTATATCTGTAGTTTTCTTTTACAACTTTATAAATATTAAAAGTATATTTTTCTTTTGAATATTTTTTTGCTTTGATTTTTTTCTTAAAATCCAAAGACGCTTTTTCATAATCTGTTATATTCAAATCAAATCTAAAATCATATTCTATGATTTTAGCCGCATCTTTAGTTGGAAAATAATAAACTTCCATCTTTTTGGGAAAAGGATTTTTCTGACTATAAAATACATCTCCGATACAAAATATAAAAACTGCAAATAAAAATTTTTTCATCTTTAAACCTCCGGATTTTATCTCGCTCAATTCTTGTTAATTTAAATAAGTAACTAAAATCGTGTACTTACTATTCCTCTCCTGCCGGGGAGCTGTCCGACCAACAACCGGTTGTACCGCAGGCGGCTTGACCGCGTGTCGGCTTTGGAACCGATGTCAGATGATTGTTCTATCCCGCAATTCAATTTACAGCATAATGCTTTGCATATTGCGAAAGTACTTCATTCATCATAGTCTGGTATTTTGTATGATTTTTCTTAGCTTCCGTTCTGAAAAAATTAATACAATCGGAATCAATTGAAATTGTTATTTTTTCTTTTGTTGATTTTTTTACAAGCTCTGCCGGAGGAGGAAGGAAATCCGCCACTAATACGGCGGAATCCAATGCTTCCATTACTGATTTTTCGGGATTACTGTAAATGCTCTTCATAGAGTTTCTTTCCTTGACGCCAATATCCTGCGCCGAAAATTCTAATATTCTGACCGCGTATTGTAAAACGCACCGTCAAAGGTCATACACATATATATTATACATACTATTTTATGTATATGCCAACAAACTGTTTTACAAAAAACATTGTAAATTCCATTTTTCTCCAAGTACGCCGGCGGCACGTCCGTCAAACAATATTTTAAACCGCAAACCGGCTTGAGCGGTTTGTCGGCTTTGAAAACGGTGTTATGTGTTTATTATTCATACCGTATATAAACCGTAAAAGGTTTACAACCTCCGTCTTCCTCAAACACCCTGATTAATCTATCGGCTATTTTTAATCTCCTTTTGGGAAGATCAAAATATGTATATGTGGATTTATCATTTCTTGGTGCGAAATCTATATATTGATATACGGTCTTTTTATTTGTATCTATATAAAAATCGTTAACCGCATATGCAATTCTTGCATCATCTTTTATTTTCAAATATACCGGACCGATGATTTCTTTATTCTCATTTTCTTTCAGTATTTTTTTTATATACTCGGATTTATAAAAATATTCGGAATTAATATATAAATCATCCGTATGGTCTGATATGTAATATTTTAAAATTTTTGATGCTTCCGGGGAAATAAATTTCCCTCCCCATATCATATCTTTATAAATACTTTTAATTTCTTTTTTTTCGTTTTTTTGAAGTAAATTATTATCAAATTTTTCCGTTAATTCATCAATTTTCTCTTGTGAGACAGAAAGGATTGAACATGAACCGAACAAGCAACTCAGTAATGAAAAAAATATTATTAACAAAGAATAGCCTCTTTTTGTTAAATACTTTTTCTTTTTATCAATTTTTGTTGATGTTTATCAAAAAGTTCGCAATAATCTTTTCATGCAATATCAGACCAAACCTTTACCATCAATCGGATTCCTTTAATTCATGAATTTGACATTTCCCGGTTTCAATCTGATGTATACTTTTACGCAAATATTTCATATTTTCTTCCGAATAAATATACGGATCTTCGGATGCTTTCAGCGCAAACGGAAGACCGTTTTCCCGAATTGTAGCTTTTACAAAAGAATTTATTGCCAAAGAAATATTTATTCCCATAGAGTCGCATATTTATTCAAACCTTGTTTTATCTTCGTTTGCAATTTTTGCTGATATTGTAGTCATCTTAATACTCCTTACTACGTATACTACACACGCGTCTAAATATCAACTATTCAACCTACTAATTTTTTCCGCTCGGTGTTACACCGCGAAGCAAAGCTATCATTTTTATATTTTCCTTTACCATACCAACGGCATGTGAGTATAACATTCACTTAACCTGCAAACGAGCACAGTCCCGTTTGTCAGCGCTGGAAACGGTATTAGGAAATATTATTTATAAGCATCTTTCCGCGCTTCTATATTCACTATAAATACGATAACCGTATCTTCTAATATTTTATAGAACAGCCGATAATCCCCTATTCTAAAACGATATAGGTCTTTGTAATTTCCTTTGAGTCTTTTAATATTGGGGCCAAAATAGGGATTTTCACGTAATACCGGATATACATATTCCGTAATCTTTTTGTATAAAGATTTATATTTTGCAGATTTTATCTTCTTTTCAAATGTTTCGGTTTCCGCTATTCGATACTTAGTCAATTATTCGATACCTTCCGGCTGAAATATCGGATAAACCTTTTTTAATATCTTTCCCATACTTGAGTATTTCATTCATTTCCGTATCATCGACAAATGTCTCATTCATAGTGTAATTGAGCGTTGCATATTCCAGATAATTTGAGATCGTTCTTTTCTGCCCTGCAGCAGCCAATTTGAAAATGTCATAGGTACTGTCATCTATACGAACGGTAATTGTTTTTGCCATTTTACGCCCCTGCTTCAAATGTATTCATTTATATTCAAAATGTCAACCGGTTACTTCTGTAATTCAATGATTTTGAATCGAACAGAAAGCATCAACCTAACATTGCTTTAAACCGTAAACATAAAGCGACATTTGATTAAGGTGCATCTCCCTTGAGGAAAGCAATCCAGTCTTCCGGGATATAATAAGTAGGACCGCCGCGTTCTGCAGAAAGATATGCTCCGGAAATCCAGCCGGTTTTGCCGTCTACGGTAATTCTTACCCAACGATTTCTATATGAACCATCGTATTCTTCCGTAATTGCTTCCGTTATGATATTTGTTTGCCTGTTTCCGTTTTTATAACTTGAAGGAATTTCAGCTATTACCGTCGTATCTACTACCCCCGGCTTATCGCGAACTTCAATAAAATTATTTTCCGAAAAAATTGAAAGACCTTGATAAACCTTTCTTACAGTCCAAGTTCTGTTTCCGACGTTAATTTTTTCAAGAATTTCCCAACGGTTGTTTTGATACGGATCCGAATAGCCGTCAATATATTTTTTATAATAATTACTGTAATAGGCGCCGGAATAATAAACAAATCCTCGCACTCCATTATAAGAAACTTTAAGCCATACATAATGCAGCAAATCTTTTTTAGACTGTACCAGCCATAATTCTTCAACATCAACCCTGTCATCCAAAGTTACTTTGACCAGAACTTGATTTTTATTAATATATTTATAAATATTATAATCATCGGCCATTTCTCCGAGTTTCAATTTTTGCCGATGCTTTCTTTTTAGAATATAAAAATCTTTATCTCCCGTTTGCTCAATTATCGTTCCGTTTCCGTTTTCGTAGTTAGGAACATAAGAAATCGGCGGAGTTTCTTTCAGATAACCGGCAAAACATCTGCCGACAACTGCATATTTAACAGGATTCCCATCTTTGTCTTTCGCATTTTTTTGAACTTCGACAGTTACCCAATTACTTGTAATCCCGTCAATCGTTTCTTTTTCATCTTCAATATCGATAATTTTTACTTTGGTTCCTTTATTTAAAACCGTTATAATTTTATTTTCGGCATAGGGTGTTCTAAGCCGCAAATTATCGGTCGTGACCATATCTTTATATAATTCCAATTTTGTTTGCGCAAAGGCGAAAAAAGAAAAAAAAGCAAACGGTAATAATATAAAAAAACGTTTCATGCAATCCCCTGTTTTTCAAATATCAATTCGATTGCTTGATATTTTGAACAATTTTTATTTATAAGCGGCGAAATCATGCATTTATTCCCCCAAAAACGGTTCCACGGGCTTGTAGACATAACATTATTTTAAACCGCAAACAGCTTCTACGAAGTTTTGTCGTCCGATTTCTTTACTCATTTATTTTTCTTCTTTAAAAAATATCATAGAACCAAGATTCATATGAATATATTTATCAACTAAAACTTCTTCGTCATTGGGACCAAGTATAGTTGCTTCAGAGCGTTCCGGCAAAGTTATTGGAAAGGATAAAACCATGTGATGATCTAAGGTCATTGTATAACTATCTTCCTTTGCATTATAATTATATAAAGGATTAAAATATCCCATACGGCCTTCGGAACAAAAAATAATACTATCAATATAAAGATACATTGTTTTATTGCTTATATAAATCTTTCCGGAATAATGTCTGAAATTACTGCTTCCTCCGTTGAACAAAGGGGAAAGAGAAAATGTATTATCTTTCTCTATCATAAGACAAGCGGATGTATCATTTCCGACAATAAATGATTCTAAATACCATGCTCCTACATACTCATCGGAAATATTTGTTTTCTGTAATTCAGCTTCTGTTTTTTCCTCTCTTTTTTCATATAATTGAAAAAGCTTTACGTTTTTATTATCAGTTTCAGACAGCTCCTTTTGAGAAGTTTTTTCAGAATCTTCCATAGCGAGAGAATAGTAATTATTAAAATATTCAATCAAGTCTTCCGATTTAAATTTATAACCATGATAATAAAAAATACTATTTCTCAACAATCTGCATTCTTCATTAGATAAATATGCTATTGAGAATTCATTTAATGATACATCCAGAATTTTTTTTGAAACGTTAAGAATATATTTTGCTTTAAAAAAATCTTTAAAATCAAAATAAGTACGATCCGCAAAAATATTATTTGTTAATATAAATGCGATCAGTACTGCCAATACTTTTTTCATCCTGCAGCCTCCGCATATAAACTGATTATTATATTTCAGCCAATCAACCGAATATTATTTTAAATCGCACCGGCGGCATCCGAGTACAACAAGGGATGATCGGTATTGGAAAGTTCAAGCAATGCCGATCTATCCGCATTCGAATCAAAAAACCCGACGGCAGCCCGGCAGCGAAGCTTCAAGCGGCATCGGGGTATTAACCCTCCGGCGAATAAATCGGCAGGTCTTACATAGCGGAGGTTTTAGCGCAAACGGACGCTCTTTTCCGTCGCCGCGATAAAGCGCAGCGCTTCGCTCTTTTTCCCCTGTCCGCTCAATCCTCCTCCGAGGATATACACGCAGTCCGCAGCGCTTCTGGTTTTATAGCCGACGCCTTTCGGATAGATAATTTTATCGATAAACGTGTATTGTTCGCTGTCGTAGGGTTTTCCGTCATACGGCGCAATACCGTCGCGCTTTTGCTCCCAGCTTTCAGTCGTATTTTTCAGCGCACTTGCATCGGGCTTGGGTTGTTTGGAAATAAATAAAAAGCGATAATTTTCCGCGCGCTTATTCGTAGACAGACTGAGCGTTCTTTCTTCCTGCACGAGTTTTCCGTCTTTGAATGCATAGCCGATCGAAAGAGCGAACGTCGTGTCGTCGGACGACGCCAAAAGAGAAGACGGCAGATCGACGGAATACGAGCCGGTTTTAAGAGCGATGTGCTTTTTGGAATAGTCGAGCGAAATCGATTCGACAACGGGATCCCGTTTTCCCGCTTCGGCTTCCGAAAGCGCAAGGTATTCTTTCCAATTTTTCAATTCCGCCGAATACGACGGGTACGCATAATCGGCGACGAACGCCATATCCTGCCGATGTCCGTTTAAAACGTCGCCGTACGAATCGAACTTGAGCATGACGTAGACGCCGTCGGGCATCGGGAGCGCATACGCAATCGCCATATAATCGACGAACGGAAGCTCCCAATAGTTGACAAGCCACGTACGGCTGAAACGGTCGATATGCCGGTCGGATTTGCACGGATCGCCGAGAGAAGTGATTGCGATTTTTTCGCCGGCGACGTTCCGCGTGATTTTGCTTGCGGAAAGGATATAATCGATATATGTTTTCGGAGAGGCGATGAGGTCTTTCAGTGCGATCGATTCGGGCTTTACGACATACGCGAACGTATAGCCGAGCATAGCGCCGAAATTTACAAAGCCGTTATCGCCGAGCTGATGCGTCGAAATATCTTTCGGCTTCGTGTAATCCCATTTGCCCGCTTCCGACAGATATATCGTATAGGGAAAATTCGCCATATACGAATTCGAAAGCATTTCCGCAAAGCCCGCTGCTCGGGCAAAACCTTCTTTCGCATCGGGAGCAAAGCGTTCACTCAAATCGTGCACGAGTTTATCGGTATTGTTTCCGTAACGCGTCGTGATCTCTTTGCGGAGCGAGCCGAGATTTTGCGGCAGCGAAAGCTTTTCATCGAAAATATGATAAAAGCGTTCCGTCAAAATCGTCGGAAGCCGATAGTAAAAGGGAATATGCACGACACCCGTGTTGTCGGCGACGTTTTTCGTTTCCGCAAAAGGCAGCGCATAGTTTAAATTTTCATTTTGACTTTTCATCGCGATGATACCGAGCACATCGCCTTTTTCGGTAACAAGCGGGCCTCCGGAATTTCCCGGACTCGCTGCCGCTGAAAAGCGGAGCCACTGCCACTCACCGTTTTCCTGTTCGGGCGTACGGCTCGTAAGCACGCCGTTTCTGATGACGATGCCTTCACCGAGCGCGTTGCCGACGGAAAACACCGCCGAGTTCAGCGCGGCATCCGGCGCGACGGAAAGACCTGCGTTTTTATCGGCGGTGAAATTTTCCGCATCGAAGCAGATAAAATCACGGTCGGTTGCAAATTTCGTGACCGACGAAATTTTCCACGTTTTGCCGTCTTTGCCGCGCAAAAAATAATTCGTATACAGCGTTTCTTTGTACAGCGAAAATACGTGCGATGCCGAATAAAATTTTCCGTCGTTCATCAAAAACGCCGTACCGATCGGCAAGTATGCATCGTTGCGGATCGCGAACGGAATACGTTCAAGCGGAAGTTTTTTTTCGTATGTGAGATTTCCCTCCGCCGGTTTTTCGACGACGACTTCAAATACCGCCGCCTGCACTTTTTGCAAAACGGCGCTTTCCAAGATAGTCTGCGCGTAAACCGAAACAAACGCGCACGTCCAAACGACAAGGGCAAGATACAGTTTTCGTGTGTTTTTCATAAGATGATTGTAGCACTCTTTTTTGAATTTTTCCAGAGCACGATTTTGCACAATGTTCGTTTGCGGAAAAATCGCGAGCGTCTATCACACTGCCGAAATGTGCACGTCTTTCATCGTATAGCCGGCTTTTGAAACCGCCTCGATGAGCGCCGCTTCCGCTTCCTTTTGCTTGAGCAAAACGGTCACCGCTTTTCTTCTGAAGTGTACGGTCGCCCATACGCCGTCGAGGCTGTTTAACGCATTCGTAACACGCTGCGCGCAGTTTTTACACGTCATGCCTTCTACCGCCGCTTCCGCACGGTACGGATAATGCGAACGATCGGTGTCGGAGGGTTCTATTTTTACGATGGAATCGCCTCCCGAACAACAGCTCTTTCCCGAAGCGCTTCGCAAAACAGAGCGTACTCCAAACACGACTCCGATTGCGATTATTAAACCGATAATTATATTTACCGCCATAGCAAACCGCCTTGTTAATTTTTCCGATTCCGATAGACTTTCGAAAAAAACAGGGCCTGTGCGCTTGTGGCGTACGCAGCAGACCCTGTGAAAAGCTGGAAACTTTTACTTTGTAGCTATGTCCCGTACAAGAGAATTGACAACCCCCTTGCACGCAGAAGAACCGATGTTAAAATTGTGCCGATGATCGTAATCGGATTCACCGACACGTTTAATTCGCTCCGATTTTTTCGCCGCTCGCCGCAAATCATGCAGCACAAGCGGTGCCGTATTTTCGTTATGCGCTCGCGCCGAGATCTTCGCACGCTTTGATCGCATCCGCATCCGGCTCGAGGTGAGCGATCAAGCCTTCGCCGTTTACCATCGTACCGCCCGCACTTTTAACGCGGGCTGCCCAGTCGCGCATCCATTGCCCGTCGCCCCAATCGTAGGAACCGAAGAGCGCGACTTTTTTTCCGCTCAAACTGCCTTCGATCGATGCGAAAAACGATTCCATGCTGTCTTCGAGGACTTCCGCACCCATCGCGGGGCTGCCGAGAATGATCACATCTGCTTTTAAGATATCCGCCGCGGACGCTTCATCCGCTTTTTTCATTATGACGGCAGCTCCCGAACTCTTCGCACCTTTTTCGATCGCTTGAGCCATCGCTTCCGTATTCCCCGTCGTACTCGCATATACGATCGCTTTTGTCATTTCATACCTCCATAAAAACAATAATTATGTATTAACGTATCGCCCGCGCATATCTTTTCGCCGCAAGCGGTACGGATAATCCTTGCTTTAATAATTCACGGCAGCTCGCGCTGCATATTTTATACCGTTCCATCCGCTTTCGCGCGGAATGCACGTCTCCGTATACTTTCCAAAAACCCGCATATCGGTAATTTCCGCCCGCAGTTTTTTCAAACTGCACGACGTCTTCAAGCGGATAGCCGAGAAAGACGCCGACCTCGTGAGGAAAACCGTTTTCCCCCGCAAGGCGATGCAGCAGCTCGGAAAGCATCGCATAAAATCCCGATTCGACGGGATACGCTTTTTCTTTCAGATACCGCCGTATACAACAATCGCCGCACTGCCGTTCGAGCAGGTTTTTATCGTACACGAAAAACAGTACCTGCGCATTCGGGCGCGGAAGCGCGACGATATATTTGCCCTCTCCGGCAAAAGCGCTGTGCCATTCCTTCACTTTGCTTTTGTACGCGTCGTACACTTCTTTCCGTATCGAAAAAAGGCACGAGGGTTTAATGCCGCACAGCGCGGGCGCACCGCACTGTATGACGGCCTCTTCAAAGCTCATAGTCTATTTCTTTGCGTGTTCCGCCAAAAATTTTTCCACGTTCGAAAATTCGTGACAGCCGCCTTTTGACGAACACCAACCCGTACACCCGAGACAACCCGGATTACCGGTAATCTTCGCTTCGTGATGGGTTTTTACGACGGCACGCACCGCAAAGAATCCCCATACACCGATACAAAGCACTGCAATAATATTTGCAATCATACCAACCTCCGAAACCGCACACGGTTTACCGGCGAACGCCGCTCACCCCGCAAACCGTTCACCGTAAAGCTGCAACGTCCGTCGGGCAGGCGCTGCAGCCGATTATCCTGTTATATACAGTTTTTTTTACATTGCGTATGTTTTCTTTTTACACAGCCATATAATATACACAACCGCATTACGCAGCGGCAAACGCACGCCCTTTCATCATGCGTTCCTGCTTCTTATAAGGATCCGGCCGGAACAACATAACGAGGATCGCAATCGTAAAGAGAATCGCAAACACCGTTCCGACTCCGAAAGCACCTGTCACAAAGAGCATACCGTACTGGTAGACGCAGAGCGAAATGACGTATGCGAATACGTTTTGGAACAGAACCGCAAACCAAAACCACTTTCTGCTCTGCAGGTTTTGCGCCATCGTCGAAATGGCCGCAATACACGGAGAGTCGAGCAGGTTGAACACCAAGTAGGAGATTGCTGCGGGAATCGTCGGGAACCACGTAGCGACTGCGCTTGCAACCGCATCCGCTTCTTCAACGCTGTCTTCAGCGACGTTTGCGAGAACGCCCATCGTACTGACGATACCTTCTTTCGCAACGAAACCGGAAATCGCCGAAGCGGCCGCCTGCCAGCCCCCGACTTCGCCTCCGAAGCCGAGCGGTATGAATATCCAGCGGAGGGCGTTGCCGACCGCGGCAAGCATGGACTCCGCCGGATCGACGAGACCGAAGCCGTCTTCTCCGAAACCGTAACTCGACAGGAACCACATGACCAAGCACATGAGGAAGAGTATGGTACCCGCTTTGATCATAAAGCCTTTCAAACGTTCCCACGTATGGAGCAGCACCGTCTTCGGCTGCGGAATATGATACTGCGGCAATTCCATAACGAAGGGTGCCGCTTCTCCGTGGAAAGGCTTTGTCTTTTTCAGCATAATAGCCGCGATGAGCACGCACGCGACGCCCATTGCATACATAGCCGGAGCAAGCCACGCCGAGTTCATTCCCGATATATGCTGCACCATAACCGCGCCCATGAGCGCGATGACGGGAAGCTTTGCACCGCAGGGCACCCACGTCGTCGTCATAATCGTCAAGCGACGGTCGTTATCATTTTCGATCGTCTTCGACGCCATAATACCGGGAACGCCGCAGCCCGAAGAGATGAGCAGCGGAATAAAGCTTTTTCCCGAAAGTCCGAAGTGTCTGAACACGCGGTCCATGACGAACGCGATGCGTACCATATAACCGATATCTTCAACGATCGAAAGCAGCAAAAACAGAACGGCCATCTGCGGTACGAAACCGAGTATCGTACCGACGCCGCCGATCAAACCGTTGACGACGCAGTCGGTGAGCACTTCGTTTGCGCCTGCATTTTCCATCCAGCCGGAAACGATACCCTGAATACCCGCGACAAACGAATCGTTCGTCCAGTCCGTCATCCACGTACCGACCGTCGTCACCGAAATATAATAAATAACCCACATGACGGCAAGGAAAATCGGAATGCCGAGCCATCGGTTCGTTACGATTTTATCGATCTTATCGGATGTCGTCAGTTTATTGCCCGATTTCTTTAAGCAGCCTTTCAACATCTTCGTAATGTATTCGTAGCGTTCGTTCGTGATGAGCGATTCGGAATCGTCGTTGTACTCCGCTTCAAGCGCTTTTGTGATCTCTTCCGCTTTTGCGGCGTCTCCCGCCGAAAGGTGCAGACGCTCCAGCACAACACTATCGCGCTCGATCATCTTGATCGCATACCAGCGTTTGAGTTCTGCAGGAATATCTGAAGGAACAAGCGCTTCCATTTTTGAAATCGCCTGTTCGACGTTCGCGGAAAAGCACTGTTTCGGCATAATCGTCTTCGAGTTGCGAGCCGCTTCCGCTGCAGCGCGGGCAGCTTCTTTGACGCCCGTACCTTTCAAGGCGGACGTTTCGATTATCTTGCAGCCGAGCGCTTCGCTCAGTTTTTCAGTATCGATTTTATCGCCCGATTTTTTCAGCACGTCGATCATGTTCAGCGCAATGACGACGGGCTTACCGAGCTCGAGAATTTGCGTCGTTAAGTATAAATTTCGTTCGATGTTCGTCGAATCGACGAGATTCAAAACCGCCGCAGGATCGTTTCCCGCAAGGTAATCGCGGCTTATGACTTCTTCCGGCGTATACGGAGAAAGCGAATAGATACCGGGTAAATCCGTAACGATAATATCGCTTTCGCCTTTCATTCGGCCTTCTTTTTTTTCTACCGTTACTCCCGGCCAGTTGCCGACATACTGGTTCGCCCCCGTCAGCGAATTGAACATCGTCGTTTTGCCGCAGTTCGGGTTTCCTGCAAGCGCGATCTTAATTGTTGCCATAGTTCCTCCACAAGCTACAAAAGTTTTTCGTCGTTTTCAATACAAGACACGTACACAATCGTTTGAAAGCGCTTATTCCACTTCGATGCATTCGGCATCGTCTTTGCGAACGCTCAGCTCGTATCCTCTGATCGTCACTTCGACCGGATCGCCGAGCGGCGCGACTTTACGGATATACACACTGCATCCGTTGGTAAAACCCATATCCATGAGGCGGCGTTTCAATGCACCTTCCCCATCCAACCTTTTGACCGTTACCGTTTCACCGACGGTAACATCCCGCAATGTTTTCATTCAGTAACAACTCCTTGACCGCTTGACGGCCTTAATAAATCACACCGTAAAAAATTCGCACTCACACCATAATGCGGTTAGCCATCGCGCGGTTTAATGCAATTCGAGATTCTTTTACCTGTACGATAATATTTCCGTCAGTCGTAGAGACGACGGTTACGGGAGTACCGACATTGAAACCGATTTCATTGAGACGCTGTTTGACTTCCGCCGTACCGCCGACCTTTTTTACCGTACATTGTTCACCGATCGCACACATCGATAAAGGCATCATAACTTTCCTGTTCGGACGCGTAGTTCAAGTATACGCATTCCTCCAACAGTTAATATACGCTAACCGGCTGAAACTGTCAATAGCAGGTGCTAACTTTTAAGAGACAACCGAAAGCGGCAGTCTCCCGGATACTTATACGACGAAGCCCGCACCGATGCCGTTCATCGCATCGATAAAATCGGGAAACGAAACGGCCGAGCACTCGGCGTCTTTTACGGTAATCGCTTCTCCTTCGGGCAGTCCGAAACCGAAACACGAAAGCGCCATCGCAGCGCGGTGATCGCCGTATGTTTCGACCGTACCGCCGTGAATCGCAAACGCATCGTTTTTTTCGCCGGATGCCTTAAGCGGCGCGTGTCCGTGAATCACAAGGTAATCCGCTTCGGCTTCGATTTCGACGCCGAGTTTCGTCAATTCGCTTTTCATCACTTCGACGCGGTCGGTTTCTTTTTTACGGCACACGCCGACGTCTTCTATAATCGTCGTCCCTTCGATAAACGACGCGGCGACGGCGAGCGCACAGATCGCATCGGGAAAACCGGAAATATTCACGCGCAATTCTCCGCGCGGCAATTTTTCCGCCGATAACCTGCCGGGCACTTCTCCTTTTACGGAACGCGCACACTTTCCGCCGCGCACGGTAAGCGTATGCCGGATGCGGTCGCGTTCGATGTCCGCGCCGACGGACTCAAGTACATCCACGATCGCGTCGTCGCCCTGACTGCCCGAATCGTCTATATTATTAATTATTATTTCGCTGTCGGATATGAGAGAAGCGACGAGAGGAAATGCGAGCGCTTCCCAATCCGACGGAATCGTTTCGTCGAAATGCGGAAGCGTGACGCCTCCCTTTACACAAATGCGTTTGAAATCGTCCGACACGCTCACCTTCACGCCGAGTTCTTCGAGCCACAAGCGCGTCATCGAAAGATAGGGCGTCTCTTTAGGATTTGTAAGCGTAATATCAAGCGTATCGTCAAGGCGGGAAGCCGCCATCATCATGCCGCTCACATACTGCGAAAGGCTTCCGTCGGTGACGACGTTCCGCTTTGAAATGGGCCCGCGGATGATGAGAGGAGGAGCGTCGATACCGGGACGCGAAACGTAAGCTTCGCAGCCGAGCTGCTTGAGCGCATCGACGACGTGGGAAACGGGGCGCTTCCGAATGGATTCGTCTCCGGTAAAAACGCTCCAACCGGAAAAGGTTGCCGCGATCGGCGATAAAAAATACAAAAGCGATCCGGAGTTTCCGACATCGACGACATCGTCGGGAAGATGTGCGCACTTCCCCGCGCCGGAAACCGTCCACACCGAATCGGCCGAATGAAAATCCGCGCCGATAAGCGGAATCGCACGGCTCGCCGACAGGCAGTCGGCACTCGGAAGCGGATTGAAAATATGCGACGTACCGTCTGCAAGGGCTGCAAGCAAAAGCGCGCGTATCGTATGGCTTTTCGAACCGGGAACGGTGATCGATCCGCTCAGATTTCGTTTACTCGACACGATATCCATAGTTTATTATTTTAACATATGTTCGGACGGATTGTATACCGTTGTTGTGCACCGATACTTTTTATGTTATTATTTGAAGTATGAAAAATCGGGCGCTTTTGTATACCGACGACACCGACAATCTCACAGCTCTCGTTCATTGCCTTATAAAACACGGCTGCGAAATTCTGTCTGCGGGACAAACCGGAAAGCTGCTCGCGGACGCCGGTATCGCTTATACGGCGGTGTCCGTTTTCGACGATTCGCCGCGCACTTTCGGCGACTACGAGGCGATGCTGCAATCGATCGTCGCAAGCGGCAGGCAAAACGAATACGGTCCTTCCGACGAAACGGACGCGATCCGCCTCGTGTGCATCAATATGGAACCCGCATCCCCTGCGCATAAAAATTATAAAGCACCCGATTCCGTCGCGGACAAAATCGATATGCACGCTTTGTCGTTCGTTCAAGCGGCGTGCAAAAATTATAAAAACATACTCGTGCTCACCGATCCCGCCGATTATGAAGAAGCGATCGTCAAAATAGAGACGCAGAGCGTTTCCGAAGAATTCCGCCTCTACCTTGCGGCAAAAGCGTTCAATATGGTTTCGGCTTGCACCGCTGCGGCGGGAAACGCGATTTTGCAGGAGACGGGAGATAAATCCTATCCGCGCTATTTTATGCTGCCGTATAAAAAATCCGAAGAGCTCATAAACAAAGAGCAGTCGCACCGTTCGGCCTGCCTCTATACGCTTTCGCACGGCGGAGCGCTCGACAGTTTGCGGAAAAATCAAGGCGGAGAACTTTTATACAGCCTCTGCGTCAATATCGATGCGGTATGGGAAAGCCTCAGCAATTTTTCCGTATTGTTAAAAAATCCCCCGACAGTGACCGAACGCAGCGGAAGCGGTACCGAAACGGAAATGCGCTTTACGCCCGCCGCAGAATCGGTATTCACGTGTTCGTCGAAGCACGGTATTCCGATCAGCGCCGCACTCGGCTCGAACTCAGCCGAATCGTTTCGAAAGATGTTCGGCTGCAGAAAAGCGTTTTTCGATAACGCCGTCGCAGGATTCAGCGCCGTCGTCGACGAAAGCGCCGCGAACGAATTAATAAAATCGAATTTGGCAGCGGTCGTCGCGCCGGACTTTACGGCGGAAGCAAAGGCGCTGCTTGCCGAGCGGAAAGATATCCGCCTCATCACAATGTCGGCGCCTGCGACGATATCGTACACTATCCGTTCGCTCAACGGCGGTCTCATCGTCGAAGAAGATACTCTTACACTCTTCGATTCGTGGAACGTCGTCACAAAAGCGCGGCCGACACAGCTTCAAGCCGACGAAGCGGCTTTCGGACAGCTCGTCATGCTCGGCGCAAAACGCGACGCGGCCGCCGTTATCGAAAACATGACGACTGTCGGCATGTGCTGCGCGGCGCTCGCACCGGCGGATGCGTGTTTTGCCGCAATCAATCGAACGGCAAACAATATGCAAAGTGAATCGACGAACGGCTCTCGGCATGCCGAAATTCCGGTAAGCGTAAGGCCTGCCGAAACGCTCGTAAGCGCAAGCGCGCTGCCTTTTGACGACGGTTTCGACCGTTTTGCAAAGAGCGGCATACGCCTCATAGTGCAGCCCGGCAGAACCGATACCGATGCCGAATCGATTGCCTTTTGCGACGAACACGGCATTGCGATGGTTTTTACGGGCATAAAAATCGATCGCCGACCGGGTTCAATTTCGAGCTGATATTTTCAAAACTCGACATTTGATCAATTAATAAAATCGAGGTTGTGATGATATATTATTTCGGTGCATATCTGCAGCAATTTTTCGGGCCGGCGCGGCTCCTCCAATCCTACACGGTACTCATAACGCTCGCGCTCTATACGGGCTTTATCGCTTCGATGCGTCTTTTGCCGCGTTTTTATGCGCGCTTGCCGCACGACAGAGGCAGGGAGTTTACGCTCAACGCAGAGGCTTCAAAAGGAAAGCCGACGGGCGCGGGCATCGTCTTTATCACGGTATTCATCGTCATCGCGTTTTTATGTACTCCGCTTACGGTTTTACAGGGCGGCACGCTTATACTCACATGGATTATGATGCTCACGGGATTTTTCGACGACAAAAGCACGGCGAGCTGGGGCGAATACCGCAAAGCGCTGCTCGACTTTATCGTAAGTTTTGCCGAAGCGCTGCTGCTTTTTTATTGCACCAAAAGCGCATCGATCGACGGACGTGTCTATTTTTGGCTGCCTTTCATCACGCATCCGGTTTCGGTGAACGTCGCCGTATACGTGATCGTGTGTACGGTCATGCTGTGGGCATCGATCAATACGACGAACTGCACCGACGGCGTAGACGGACTTTCGGGCACGCTCGTGCTCATCGCGCTCATCACGATGGGAACGATTTTTTACTTTGTGCTCGGACACGTCAATATAGCCGAATACCTGCTCGTCCCGCATTTGCCGAAAGGCGCAAGCTGGGCGGTCATAAGTTTTGCGCTCGCCGGCTCTCTTATGGGATACCTCTGGCACAACGCGTATCCGAGCAAAGTGCTCATGGGAGACGCCGGCAGCCGCGCGCTCGGTTTTTTTATCGGCGTATGCGTTATGGTCAGCGGCAATCCGTTTTTGATTTTGGCGACATCGACGATCATGTCGGTAAACGGCGGCATGGGATTATTGAAAGTCGCGCTGCTGCGTTTTTTTCACATACGCATATTCAACGACATCCGTTTTCCGCTGCACGACGAAATGCGCAAAAAGCGCGGATGGTCGCCGACGCAAGTGCTTATCAAATTCGTCATCATGCAGCTGCTCATAACGGTAGCGCTGATCGGCATATTCTTTAAAGTGCGCTGACGTTCGGTACGCCGTCCGCGCAGGCGCTCATCCGCTCTGCAAACGCAGCGGCGTCGAGCACGCGCATCGCTCACACGAGAAAAAGCTTTATCCCCTCTTTCGGGAATTTTTTCTTCAGCATCCGAACGGCGGCTGAAACCGTCGCGACGTTTTTTCGTTTCATATACGCGATCATCATAAAATTCTGTTCGGGCCATGTCGCAGTTCCGAGTTTATAGTTGTCGCCGCCTCGCCCGTTTACCGTAGGAATGATCGTATAGCGGATATCGGGAACAGCCTGTTCAAGCGTTTCGATGATATCGTCTTCGACGGATTGATTTGCGACGATACCGGCTTGCACGTAATCCTGTTCGGCAGGCACATCGCCGCTTTGAACCGCATTCGCGGACGTCTGCACGGCGCCCGTTTCGATATCACCGCCTTCGCCGATGATAAAATCGGCAAGCGCTTGGGCAACACCCGTATCGACCGACTTCTTTTCTTTCATGACAAGCGAATAGAGCACGGGGATAATAAAGAGCGTGACGAAAGTGCTCGACGTCAAGCCGCCGACGATCGAAAGGCCGATCGGCTGTACCATTTGAGCGGTTCCTTCGAATTGAAAACACATAGGAAGCGTACCGAGTATCGTCGTAAGCGTCGTCATAAGTACGGGACGAAGTCTGCTCGCCCCCGCTTCAAGACAGGCTTCTTTTATCTTCATGCCGCGGTCAATGAGGAGGTTCGTATAGTCGACGAGGATGATACCGTTATTGACGACGATACCGACAAGCATGATGATACCGACCATCGATGTCATAGCCATCGTCTGTCCCGTAAACTTGTAGATAAAGACGACGCCGATTATTAAAAACGGAATCGTCATCATATTGATGAGCGGCGCTTTAAATGATTCATACGTCGCAGCCATAACGCCGAACACGAGAAGGAGCGCCATAAGCGCAATCAAACCGTAAACATTTTTCTGTTTTTGCACGTCGCTCCATGAACCTTCGTAGCTTACGGTAACGTTTTCGGGAATGACAAAGGTATCGGCGATGCGCGACTTGATTTCGTTTTCGACGACGTTCGCATTTTCATCCGATATGATATCTGCCGACACTTCTATGACGCGGCTTTGATTTTCCCGATTGATGCTGACAGGTCCGAGTCCTTTTTTAAGCGAAGCGAAATTCGCAACGCTCACCATGCCGTTCGTACCGCGCACGTAAATCGATTCGAGGTCGGAAACTTTGTCGCGGTCTTCCGGCCGGTACATGACGACGACATCGTATTCTTTGCCGTTCGAACGAAACACCGTCGAGGTAACTCCGTTCATCGCGTAATTGATTTCCCGCGCAACCGTCGTAACGTCGACACCGAACGCGTATGCCCGCTGCCGATCGATGACGACTTCGACTTGCGGCAAACCCTTTTTTGTGTCGATCGTCACTTCGCCTATAGCATCGATTTTTTCCATTACGTCTTTTATTTTGTCGGAAACCGAAAGCGCCGTTTCAAGGTCGTCCGAACGGATCTTTATGACGATGTCGCTTCCCGAAATCTGACCGCGCCAGCCCGCACCGAATGAAAGCTGCGCGTCCGCAAATTCGTCGAAGTGCGCGCGAAGCTTTTTCTGAATCGTTTCGGATGTGTCGATCTGTTTACTCGTTTCGGGAAGGCGGATCGAAAGCGAGCCCGTATACGTCGACGCGCTCGACCGTCTGCCGCCCGTTCCGACGCTCATGATCAACGTCGTGTAACCCCGTATTTCTTCCTTTGCGATCGTTTCGAACGCTTGCACGACTTTCGTCGTTTCCGCAAGCGAAGTTCCGGTCGGCATCGTCACGTTGAGCGTCACGCTGTCGTCTCCGCCGCCCCGCCCCATCATATTGATTTTGAGCGTCGGGAACAGCGCGAGCGCCATAAAGAGAACGCTTACGCTTACGACGATCGTCACCGCTCTGTGATCGAGAGCGCTCTTCAATCCTCTGCGGTACACTTTCGTGAGAGCGTTTATGATATTTTGAAACGACGCGTACATCGCTTTTAAAACGCGGTTTTGTACCGGTTTTTCCGCCCTGTTCGAAAGCGGCAAAAATTTACCGGCGAGTACGGGTACAAGAAAGATCGCGACGAACAAGCTCGATACGAGGGCGATGACAACCGTAAAGATGATACCTTTGAACATCTGTCCCATCATTTCAAGGTCTTTGAGAAAAAATAAAAACGGAACGAATACGCAGATCGTCGTGAGGTTTCCGGAAATGACGGACATGAGCATTTCCTGAGAACCGAGTACGGCGGAGATTTTCGGTTTTGCGCCGCGCGAGCGGTACGCATAGATATTTTCTATGATAACGATGGACGCATCGACGATCATACCGACGCCGAGTATAAGACCGGTCAACGTCATCATATTGAGTGTAATCCCCGCAAACGACATACACATGATCGTGATAACGAGGGAAAGCGGAATCGATATGGATATGATGAGCGTGCTTTTAAAATTCTGCAAAAAGACGAACAAGATGATAACCGCGAGCAGCAATCCCTGCCACGCGGAAGTCACAAGCGTACTGATCGTATCGCGGATCGCAGTCGTATCGTCCGAGATGATTTCAAGCGTAATATCGGACGGCAGAGTCGCCTGCACTTGTTCGATCTTTTTATACGTCGCATTCGCAACGGTTACCGAATTCGTGCCCGACTGCTTTGTGATCGAAACGTACACGCCGGGCTCCCCGTTTATGTAAACCGTCGAAGATGCGTCTTCGTAGCCCATAAACGCGTTTCCGATATCGCGCAATTTTACGTCGTATCCGTTTACCGTTGTGATAACGGTATCGTCTATTTCATCGACGGTCGAATATTCGCCGGTCGTACGCACGACGTAATTCATTTTTCCTTCGGTAATCTTTCCGCCGCCGAGTTCGAAGTTTTGCTTTGCAAGCGCGAACGACACCGTAGAGATATTGAGACCGTAAGCGGCAAGCCTGTTTTCCGAAATTTCAACGCGGACGATTTTCGCACGTCCGCCCGAAACGCTCGCTTCGGCGACGCCGTCCGTCTGTTCGAGAATATCGATAACGTCGTCTTCGGCTATCTGCCGAAGATCGTCCGTCGAACGGTTTCCCCGCATCGCGATGCGCATAATCGGCATAGCCGATGCGTCCATTTTAAAGATGCTCGGAGTCGATGCGCCGTCGGGCAATGAACGCTTGACCCTGTCGAGTTTATCGCGCACGTCGTTTACGGCCGATTCCAAATCGGTACCGTAATTGAATTCGAGAAACACCATGCTCGAACCTTCCGACGACGACGATGACAGCTCTTTGAGGCCGTTGACGCTCACGAGACTGCTTTCGAGCACTTTCGTCACCGATTTTTCCATCGACTCCGGGCCGGCGTTCGAATAAGTCGTCAACACCATAACATAGGGGCTGTCGATATCGGGAAAGAGGCTGATCGCGATATTATTAAAACTCGATATGCCGATGATACCGAGCAGCGCAAATACGATGAGTACGAGAACGGGATGTTCGAGCGTTTTCCGCGATAAACTCATTTTTCACCTCGGGCCGCATTCGATATATCGCGCACTTTCGCTCCGTTCGAAAGCACTTGACCGCCTTCGACAACGACGCGTTCTCCTTCTTTTATGCCCGACAAAACCTGCACGACGCCGTCCACCGATTGCCCGAGCGTTATTTCGCGCTGTTCGACGGTATCGTCGTCTTTAACGACGTAAAGGTACGGTTTGTCGCCTTTCGTAACGACCGCATCGGATGGAAGCGCAACGGCGCCTCCGTAGTCCCTCGTATACAGCTTCACTTTGCCGAACATACCGGCGTTGATGCGCGAATCGTTTTCGTCAAATGTCAAAACGATCTCTTTCGTGCGCGCGCTGACATCGAGTACCGGCGACACGTGTGTCACGGTCGCACCGAACACGACGCCGGGGTAGGCTTCAAGCGATATCTCCGCTTTCAATCCCGTGCGAAGAGAAGCGACGTAACGTTCCGGAATCTTCGCGGTGATCTGCAAGCTCGCAATATCGCCGATCGTTGTAATCGTACTCGATGTCGTAACCTTCGTTCCGACTTTAAGCGGTGTTTTAATAATGCTGCCGTTGATCGGAGCGAGAACGGGACTCAGGGCATAATTGCTACCCGGCTCGGACGGATCGACTCGAGCGATCACGTCTCCTCTCCTGACGGGCGAGCCGAGCGTTACGTTCGTACTCACGATTTTTCCGCCGATATCGGGATACACGGAAACGGAGTTCACCGCTTCAATGTCGCCGTTCGTATTGATATAGTCGTGCAGCGTCGCCGTTGCCGCAATCTGCGTGCGCACGGTCAAAACCGTTTGAGAAGGCGCCCTGCCGCGCATAACTGCCGCACGCCGCATACTGTAGACAGCATAAACGACGACACCCAAAGCCGCAGCAAGTACAACGATTACGATCATCGCCGATTTTTTCATAATATCATTCTCCTCATCGACCTAAAGAGCCGAACGGAACTCCGAGCGTATACTCAAGATTAATAATTTTCGTGATAAGCGTATACTCCTGCTGCGCAAGATCGGTACGCGCATTCAAAAGCGAATCGGATGCGGTTTGCAGCGAAAGCAAATCGCGCGATCCGTGATTATACGCATCTTTCGTCATATCGTACGACTTCTTCGCCAAATCGACATTTGCCTGAAGCGATGCGATCTGCGATTGTATCTGCCGTATCTGTTTGATGTAATTATCGATTTGAATTGCAACCGTCGTCCTGCTGTTTTCGAGCGTAAGCTCCGCCGTCTTTACGTTATCCGCTGCCGATGCGACCGAGTCGGCGCCCTTCGACCACGGAAGATATCCGTCGAGCGGAATCGAAACGCCGATCGAAAGCGCATTCGTCGTAGAAAAATCATTTGCGATATTCGTTTTCGATTTGCCGTACGTCCACCCCGCGCTCACCGTCGGCCCCCATGCGGCAAAGCGCCGCGCAAGCAGCGCCGCCCGAGCGATCTTTACGCCGTTTTTTCCGGCGCGGACAACAGGCGTATCTTCGGCATCGACTTCGACGCTTATATCGCCGAAAGAACGCGCGTCGGCAAGAGAACCGGAAAGCACGACTTCGGTCGATTGATCGATCCCGAGCATCTGTTTGAATGACGCCGAATCGTTGGCAAAAGTTATCTCGGCGGACTCGAGCGTCGGCTTAAGCCGTTCGTATTTTACTTGGCTCGACAGCATATCCAGTTCCGAAAGCTGACCGCTTTTATATTTTCTCGAGTTTTGTTCGTACTGCTGACCGGCGGTTTCAAGATTGCGCCGCTGCAGTTCTATATATTCAAGTTCATACAGGAGATGATAGAATGCGCTGCGAACATTGAGTTCGATCGAACGCAGCGCTTCGTCATAAGTAAGAAGTCCGTTTTCATAATTGAGCGAAGCGCTCTTTATAGACGAATAGATCGACGGAGAAAGCGCAAAGTTGAGAGAGCCTTGTATCGAAAAATTGTAATCGTATTGACGCGCATCGCCCGCAGCGGGAAAAAGCATATTGGCGCTGACGGACGCGCTCGGACTCACACCGTTCCACGAATGATTTTTTTCGCGCTTGAGCGCGTCGAGCGTAATTTTATCTTTTTGTACGGAGATATTGTTTTCCAGCGCATACTTCACCGCGCGATCGACCGTCAGCTCTTCGGCAGACAAGACTCCGGCAAAACAAAGCCCGGCGGCAAGCAGCGCCGCAATCTTTTTCAAAACCATACCGCCATCCTCTTTTATTTATTATAAATTAAACTATGACAAGGTTACAAGCAAATCATAAGAACAAACTGTTATTACGAGATAAAAAATTGTTATTTTTTTTCAGCGGACAATGTCGGTTTTTCAAAAGAGTTCAGGCTTTCAAATACAACCGATTATTATTTTCCATCGGAAAAATAGCGCAGCGCGTTGCCGAAAGAAATATCTTTTACGATACGGACGATGTCGTCTTTATTATCGGGGTATTCGCCGTCTTCGACCCACGTACCGATAAGATTGCATAAAATACGGCGAAAATATTCGTGCCGAGGATACGACAAAAAACTTCTGCTGTCCGTAAGCATACCGACGAAAGCGCTCAGCATGCCGATGCTTGCAAGTACGGAAAGCTGATATTCCATTCCGTCTTTATGGTCGCAAAACCACCACGCGGAACCGAGCTGCATTTTTCCGCGAACGGGCGCTTTTTGAAAACAGCCCATAATCGTTGCGAAAGGATAATAATCTTTCGGGTTCAGAGAATACAATATCGTTTTCGGAAGACCTGCGCGCGTTTCTGCAAAGTCCAGAAATTTCGCAAGTTTGTCCGCAACGCCGTAATCGCAGACCGCATCGTAACCGGAGTCGGCGCCCGAAGCGGCAAATGCGCGCGAGTTAAGGTTCCTGCACACATTCACGTGCAGCTGCATTGCGATATTCCGTTTCGCGTACGCTTCGGCGAGAGAAGCCAGCACTTTCGTCATATACGCTTCGGCGTCGGAATCGTCGATCGCTTTTCCGCCGAGTGCGGCTTCAAAGGTCGCCTGTATTTTTTTATCGGATTGAACGTTGAACGGCACATACGGAAGGCCGTGATCGGCACAAAGGCAGCCGCAGGAAACGAAAAAATCGAGCCGTTTTATAAGAGCCTCAATCACGTCGTCGACGCTGCGTATATCGGTTTTTGCCGACTGCGCAAGACGACCGATATAGGATGCGAACGAGGGCTTCGTTATATGCAGCGCATTGTCGGGGCGGAAGGAAGGCATCACTTTCGTCGCAATCTTTCCGATCGGCGCAAGGCCCGATGCGATTGCTTTGTGATACTCGAGCGTATCGGCGGGATCGTCGGTCGTACCCACGGCATATATATTGAATTTATTAAAAATATTTTTTACCGTAACCGTTCCGTCGGAAAGCAGCGCATTCGCCTTTTCCCAAATGACGGGCGCCGACGCACGGGTAAGCGGTTCGGCAATATCGAAATAACGCTGCAGCTCCAAGTGCGTCCAATGATACAGGGGATTACCGATGAGATTTTCAATCGTTTCCGCCCATTTTAAAAATCGCTCGTAAGGAGGAGCGTCTCCCGTAATGAACTTTTCATCGATGCCGCATGCGCGCATCATACGCCACTTATAGTGATCGCCGCACCCTCCCGTTCCGAGCCACAGATTTGCCAAATTGTCGAAGCGTTTATTTTCCGCTATCTCTTTCGGCACGAGGTGACAGTGGTAATCGAAAATCGGTTCGAACGCACATGCGTCGAAGAGCATACGCGCGGTTTTATTTTTTAATAAAAAATCGGCATCCATAAACGGCATAATCGCCCTCCCTTTCAGCGTATATGTTTTTTCAGCGCCGCTCTCACGGCACCCCTGCCTGCCGTCAATTCGCCGAAATATTCGAGCACGAGAGGAGCAAGCCCCGCCGCGTAAAGATCGACACCGAACAGCGATGCGTCGGAAAGCAGTCCGTGCAAAAATCCGTCGAGAGCTTCCGCCGTATACGTTCGGCCGAGTTCGATTTTTTCGACAAAAGGACATACGCGGCCGAGCAGCGGGTCGGGACTCAATTCGAATTTTTTACCTTCGTCGTCGAGCGCCATAAGATAGCGGCACCAGCCGGCAAGCACGAGCGGAATATATTTGAGCTTGTGCGTACCCAGCGCGGGATCTGCGGCATATGCTTTAATCGTCTCGCCGAAGCGGATCGAAAGTTTTTGCGACGTATCGCATGCTATGCGCTGCGGCGTGTCCGGCATAAACGGGTTCGGAATACGTACCGTAACGACTTCATCGATAAATTTTTTCGGATCGATTATTTTCGGATCGGTGACGACGGGAAGCCCTTCGTCATAGCCGATGCGATGTACCAATGTATTGAGTTCGGCATCCTTCATTTCATCCGCGATGAGCGTATATCCGAGCAGACAGCCGTAAATCGCAAGCGCCGTATGCAGCGGGTTCAAGCACGTACACACTTTCATCCGCTCGACTTTATTTACCGTATCGCGCGTCGTAAAATACACGCCCGCTTTTTCGAGCGGCGGACGCCCGTTCGGGAACGCGTCTTCGATGACGAGATACTGCGGAGATTCCGCATTTACGAAAGAAGCGGTATACGTGTGTTTGTCGGTGACGATTATTTCGGCGTCTTCAAAACCGTCGGCTTTAAGCTGCGCCTGCACGCCGGCATCGGGACGCGGCGTAATCTTATCGATCATGCTCCACGGAAAACTCACCGACTCGGGCGATGAAATATAATCGATAAAACCTTCGTCGACGAAGCCGCGTTTTTGCCATTCGCCGGCAATCGCTCGAACCGCCGCCTGAAGTTTTTCTCCGTTATGCGAACAGTTGTCGGTACTCACCAGCGCAACGGGATGCTTGTCCGCATGAAGATAGCGGCCGTACAAAAGCGCACACAAGCGGGATAAAAACATTTTCGCTTTATCGGGACCCGCTTCAAAATCGGCGCAGTATGCGGGAAGAAAATTTCCGTCGGAATTTTTTACCGCGTATCCTTTTTCGGTGATCGTAAAAGTTACAAGCGCGAGAGACTTGCTTCGGAAGATTTCCGCAAGCGCATTCCAATCGTCCGGAAAAGAGGAATCGCATTTATAACTTTCGGCAACCGATGCCGCAACGGTTTTCGTAATACTTCCGTCGCTTTTGAGCGTAACGAGCAGCGACAGATTGTCGTACGGCCGGTACGCTTTATCTATAATGTCCAAATCGAAACCTTCGGCGACGATGATTCCCGTATCGGTAAGATTTTTTTCAAGCAACTCTTGTGCAAGCATCGCTTGAAACGCGCGAAAAATATTTCCCGCACCGAAATGAATCCACGTAGGATTTTTTTTCGTCGCCGCAATCATCTTTGCACGATCGAATTTCGGCAGCGCATAGCCTTTCCATGCATGCGTATCGGCAATGCCGCGCTCAGTGAGTTTCATTTTTTTCAATCGCCTCCCACAATCCGTTGATATATGCAACGCCGAGCGCGCGGTCGTACAAACCGTAACCGGGCATAGCTTTTTCACCCCAAATCATACGCCCGTGATCGGGACGGATCGGTCCGGAAAATCCCGTTTCATAAAGCGCTTTAACAATTTCATACATATCGAAAGAGCCGTCGGATGAAAGGTGCGCCGCTTCTTCAAAGACGCCGGGCGCATAATGGTGCAGGTTCCGCACATGAGCGAAGTGAATGCGGCCTTTGCATGCGCGGACAATGCCGGGCAAATCGTTTTGAGGATTCGTACCGAGCGAACCCGTGCAAAACGTAAGCCCGTTAAAAGGCGCATCGACGGCATGCAGCATTTTCAATATCGCTTCTTTGCCCGTGATGATGCGCGGTAAATTGAAAACCGGCCACGCAGGATCGTCGGGATGAATCGCCATTTTTATATCGTATTTTTCGCATACCGGCCGAATCGCTTTGAGAAAATATACGAGATTATTAAAAAGCTTTTCATTGTCGACGTCTTTATATTTTTCAAACAATTCTTTGACATGCGCAAGCCGCTCCGGTTCCCATCCCGGCATGATAAAACCGTTCGAACTTTTATCGGTTCCTTCGATAAATTTTTCGGGATCGATGCTGTCGACGACTTTTTGATCGTAAGCCAAAACCGTCGAACCGTCGGCTCTCTTTTTTGCCAAATCCGTACGCGTCCAATCGAAGACCGGCATAAAATTGTAACACACCATATCGATGCCGCACTGCCCGAGATGCTCGAGCGTTTTGATATACGCGTCGATATAGCCGTCGCGCGACGGCAAACCGATTTTAATATCGTCATGAATGTTAACGCTTTCTATACCGCATATTTGAAGACCTGCATCTTCGACTTCTTTTTTAATCGCTTTGATTCTTTCAAGCGGCCATAATTCGCCGGCAGGAATATCGTATAAGGTTGTGATAACACCCGCAATTCCGGGCACCTGCCTGATGTTTTGCAGTGTGACGGAATCGAATTTCGTTCCGTACCAGCGCATCGTCATTTTCATAACCGTTGTACTCCCGTAAAAATTGAAATGTAAAGACAAGGTTATGATAAAAGAAAATAAATGTCATTGCAAGGGAAACCTTTTGCACCGTCGATTTGTATAATGCAGGGCGGCTGTTTTTTACGCTTTTCCGCTGTTGCGCAATCGGGAGAATACCGCTAGTATTTCAAATATGATTGAACTTTCAAGCAAGCAGAGAAAAATTCTTGAAAAATATGCGCAGCCCCTGCAAAGCGTCGTCATCGTCGGACAAAACGGCGTTACCGAAGCGGTCGAAAAGATGACCGATGCCGCACTCGCCGCTCACGAACTTATTAAAATCAGCTTCAACGAATTCAAAGAGGAAAAGCGGGATCTCGCCGCTTCATTGTCGGAAGCCTGCTCCGCCGTTCTCGTGCGCGTCATCAGCAACAAAGCGATTTTGTACCGCCCTGCAGAAAAAGCGGACGAAAGAAAATACGAAAAAGCGCTCGAAAAAACGAAAGTGAAAAAAAGCATTTGAAACACCGTCAACCGATACGGCGCTGCCATTTTCAAAGTTCATCGTTCTGTTGATATACGAAACGACAGGTAAATTTCGAAAGAACAAGCCTATCTCTTATACATTTCTTTAAAAACGCGTAATTTGTTAATTTACGGGCGATATATATTGCAGCGGCTTTCTTGCCTGCACTATCTCAACAACTGAGGATATCCCCCATGAAATATACCCATAAACCCGTCGAAGAACTCACCTTTACCGATGACTTTATGTTCGGCACGGTCATGAAAAATCAATTTATATGTAAGGGCGTCATCGAACGGCTCCTGCATATCAAAGTCGGCAAAATAGAATATCCCTCCCTACAAAAAACGATCACTCCGTTTTACGAAAGCAAGGGTATACGCCTCGACGTCTATGTCTCAGACCCCGATCGCGTCTTCGATATCGAAATACAAACGTCGATTCCGCCTTCTCTTCCCAAGCGTACGCGTTATTATCAAAGTCTCATGGATGTCGATAACCTCTTACGCGGCCAAAGCTATGCCGAACTGAAAGAGAGCTATGTCATCTTTATCTGTACGCAGGATCCCTTCGGCAAAGGCTTGCCCGTATATACTTTCCGCAGTGTATGCGGTGAGGACGGCAGTATTCTTCTTGATGACAAATCGTATAAAGTATTTTATAATGTAGGTGCCTACGGTAAAGAGGATGAGCCTGAATTGAGCGCCTTGCTGCAGTATCTCTGCGAGAGGCGGGCGACGAGCGGTTTTACGCAGCGGATTGATGCACTTGTCGAAAAAGCGAAACGGAACGAAAAGTTCAGGAGCTGGTATATGTCGTTAAATATACGGGAAGATGACTTACGCATGGCAGGGGAAAAAATCGGTTTTGAGCGGGGGATACGCAAAGGCAGAAGAGACGGACTCTTACAAGGTCGACGCGACGGTATCGCTGCAGGATCGTATCAAGCAAAGCGAGAAACGGCAAAGCTGATGGCTGAACGCAAGTACCCGCTTTCTGAAATTCGCCTTATGACCGGTCTCTCGGAAGCGGAAATCAAAAAACTGTGATCTTATTCGCTTCCGACATCCCGTTTATTAATTATTCTTTTTCGACGGGGCGGTATATTTTGTTTCCGCCGCGGCCGCCTAAACCCGAGCCCTTCATTTCAAAATCGTCGTCGAGGTAAGCGATCAAATCCGACAACTTTTTAAATCCGAAATCGCGAGTGTCGAAGCCGGGATTTTGCCGCTTAAACAGCGAACCCGCCGCAGCGACGGGCGCCCAGCCGGTATCGTCGGCGTACTTTTCGTACGCGTTTGTAAGCAGCTTGTAAATCTGGCGGAACTGCTTGTCGGTCATCGTGTCGCCGTCCGCGTTGACGCCGACTGTAGCGCCGGCGGCAGCCGTTCCTCCTGCGGGAGCCGCGCGCTTTACTTTTGCACGCCGCTTGTGCGCGACATCGATTTTTTCCGGCAGCGACGAATCTTCAACGCCGTGCAGATTTTCTATGTAGATGAATTCGTCGCACGCGTTTACAAACGACACCGGCGTTTTCTTTTCGCCGACACCGAACACATACTCCTGCGATTCACGGAGGCGGGATGCGAGTTTCGTAAAATCGCTGTCGGAGGAAACGAGCACGAAAGTATCGTATTTTTCGGTATAGAGCAAATCCATCGCATCGATGATCATCGCCGAATCGCTCGAATTCTTTCCCTGCGTATAGCTGAACTGCTGTATCGGCAAAACGGCGTTTTCATTTAAAACGGTTTTCCATGCGCGGAGCTTGTCGCTCGAAAAATCGCCGTACGCGCGCTTGGTGATGACGTGACCGTGCACCGCCATCTCTTCGAGGATCGCCGGCAATTTATTGTGCGGAATATTTTCCGCATCTATGAGCACTGCGATCTTTTTTTGTTCGTCTATATCTACCATGACGACGAGTATAGCATATTTTCAGCCGATTGTAACTACGGCCGTGTGCAACTACGGCCGCATTCCATCACGTTAAATCCAACCGAAAAAAGCCGTTCATCACGTAAAAAACTCGCGGATATACGTGTACGCTTACGCGCACGAATTATACAGCTCCTAAATCCGAAGATTTACTCGCCGGACAATTTCAAGGAAGGTTTAACTTCAGTTATTCAACTCGTATATATTGATAGACTTTACGTTCGGTGTTCTTCCGTCCGCAGAGGCGGGAATCTTTATGGTGCCTGCACGGATTTCATCCAAAATCTTATCGCGCCCTTCGACGTCCGGATCAAAACCGATGATTTTCCAGTTGTTATTCACTTTGGGACTGATGACGCCTTTGTCCACATCTTTAACGTATTTTCCGATTAAGGCACGAATGCGTCCGGCATCCTGCATCGTTTCATACGAATCGAAGTACACGTCCTGCGGGGTCGCAAGTTTTAAACTTTGGAGCGTACCGAAACGGTAGTTGTTTACGGCAAGTTTGTAGACTTTTTTCGGGTCGATGCTCTGCCCTTTTATTTTGACGTTTTTGATTCTGTTGCCGGGTTCCTGCGAAATATCGATGTCGTAGTCTATGCCTTCGAACATATCGTAGTTGTAGCTGCGCACGTTCGGATTAAACGAAATCGTTACGTCGCCTTTTTGGGCCGTGTTGTAATACGATGCCGACCATTCCATATATTTTAAAAGATTTTCGCCGGTCATATTGATGCCCATGAGCGTGTTCGAATATTTATAGATAAAAGCGACGTCCTTTTTCTTAAAATCGCCTTTTTTCAAATTCATATCCGAACGGAAAGCCGCCGCCGAAGATATGTCGGCTTTGGTGTAATACAGCTGCACGTCGTTGATTAAATCGATTAAGGCCGAATCTTCCAGCTGAATCGTAGGCATGGTCGTAACTTTTTCTTCGCCGGTAATATAGTCCACGCGCGGAACAAAGTCTTCGGTAACCTTTCCGACAATTTCGTTCGCATCGGCAACGGAGGTATCGTGCACAAACTCGAATTCTTTTTCCATAACCGTGTCGGGAACGACCTTCGCGGTTTCGCGGTTTTCGGCCTTTACGGAAACAACCTTCCACGTATTGTTTTGCTTTTTTACCTTTATTTCGCCGACCGCCAAAGCCCATCCGTAACAGCCGGGTTCTATTATCCATGTTTTATCGCCGTTTTGTCCGTCAACTTCGTTTGCATAGCGGGCGTGTTCGTGTCCGCCGAAAATCAAATCGAATTCGGGAATTTGTTTTGCGATTTCGATAACGCCCCCGGTCGAACCGTATTCGCCGTTGCGTCCGAGGTGAAAGGCGCCGACAAGCACGTCGTATTTTCCTTTAAGCGAATCGACGGTTTCCCGCAAAACGGTGATCGGATCGAGGAATTCCAAACCTTTAAAGTGCGAGGGCGAAGACGCTTCCCACATGGGAATATGCGGCGGCACAAGGCCGACGACCGCAACGCGCACGCCTTCAATATTAAAAAGCTGATAGGGCAACACAAAATCGCTGCCGTCTTTTGTATTTTTGATATTCGCGCTCAGCACCGCTCCGTTAAAATTGCGTATGTTGCGCGCAAGGAATTCTTTTTCAAAATTGAATTCGTGATTTCCCAAAACCCACACGTCGTAATTCATATAGTTGAGCGCTTGAATCATCGGGTGCGTTTCAAGATCGTTAAAAAGCTCCGCACTGTTATCCTGCACGGTATCTCCCACGTCGATTAAAACCGCGTTCGGGTTTTCTTTGCGCAGCTCCTGAGCGAGCACATAGGTTTTGACAAAGCCCGCGCCGGCAACCGCTTCGCACACGGCATAATCGTATGCATACAGTCTGCCGTGAACGTCGCCCGTTACGCCGAAACTGAGCGTAACTTCATCGCTTCCCGCCTGCCCTTTTTGAATAAGCTTATGAGTAAGCCTTACCTCATCCGATTGCTTGCCGCGGGCCTTTGCGGTACGGACAGCAGGCTGTTTCACGCCTTTTGCCGCGCCCTTTGTTTCAACGCAGGAAATGAGCGAAAAAACAACGACCATAAGAGCGGCAAACCGCAAGATTCTCTTTTTCATTTTGAGTCTCCTGATAAAAATTTTACAAGACAGCATACGCTGCCGAAAAAACCGGCGCTTGCCATATTAAACGCCGACTCTTTTAACCGACACCCTGTGCGGGAGTAAAACCCGCAATTACCGCCCGCGCGGGCGCTTAAGCACAAAAACGGAAACAAGCGCCGTACACGGAACGGACGCGATAATGCCGATGCTCCCCGAAATCCCGTGCATAATTTCTATAACAATGCGCGGTATATTGATAAACTGCATAAAGCTCATGCCGTAGCCCCAAATCATCATAACCAAAGGAAGGGACGTGCCCGCAAAAGCCAAAATAAGCGTATTGCTCATCGTTCCGGTAATGTCTTTTCCGACGGTGAGGCCGGACATAAAAAGTTCTTTTTTGCTCAAGCGCGGGTTTGCGCTTGCGATTTCCTGAACCGAAGATGCGATAGACATGCTCACATCCATAACGGCTCCGAGAGAGGCAACCAAAACCGAAGTGAACAAAAGCCCGTCGAGGCGTAAAGCGTAATCGGGCGCCAAATTGAGGAGCTGCTCCCCTCCTTCCATATTTACGCCGGAAAGCTGCGCCGAATAAGACACAATCGCCGAAATTATGCCCGCAATCGTAACGCCGCATACGGTGCCCGCTATGGCGCAATACGTTTTGCGCGTAAAGCCGCCGATTAAAATAAAGCTCACAATCGTCATAACCGACACAAGGAGAATCGAAACGGGCACCGGCGCAAGCCCCGCAAACAAAGCGGGAATTAAAACGGTAACGATAAGTACGCAGGTAAACACCAAAGCCAAAGAGGACTTGAGCCCTTGTGCGCGGCCGAGAATAAGCAGAGCCGCAAAAAACAGCCCCGCCAAAACATAGACATGGGTGTCGCGCTTCAGATTATACAACCACACGGCCGTTTTGCCGCCGCTTTCGCGCAGCGTAAAAACCGCTTTAAGACCCTTGTATGCGTAGGTACTGTGCAAACTGCTCAAGGTATTGTATATGTCGAATTCCCGATTTTTGTACGTTCCTTTAATGATTTTGACGCGCAGTTTTTGCGTTCCGCGGAATTTTCCCCTCACGGCGGGGTCGGGAAAAAGATCTTCTTCCAACACTTCTTCCACAACACCGACGGCAAATTCCTGCGTGAACACGGGTTTCGGCTTGAGTTTACTTGAAATTTTCGGCATAAAAATGCACAGGAGTGCCGTAACAATCAGCACCGCCCCTGCAAAAACTTTTTCACGCATATTTTACGGTTGAATTATAAACCCTGATTTGCCGCGCCGTCAACGCTATGCGCTGCGGCAACGAAAAACTACGCCGAAAAACATATCCTTAAAATGCGGCATTCAGAAAATATCAATTTTCGAAAATGCCGCATTAGTGCGCGTAAGCGCACAGTTAATAAGCGATGTTTCGGCTTCGTCCGAAACTCGAAGTTAAACGAGACGCGCTATTTCAGCGTCTCGTTTGAACCTTCCTTAAAATGCGGCATTGCAGAAAATATCAATTTTCGAAAATGCCGCATTGGTGCGCGCAAGCGCACACGTACATACGCGAGTTTTCGAGAGGAAACTCGAAGTTAAAAGCACCGCGCCATTTGAGCGGTGCTTTTAAACCTTCCTTAAAATTTAACAGTCGAACAAAATATCAATTTTGGAGACTGTTGAATCGGTGTGCGTAAGCGCACAGTTAATAAGCGATGTTTCGGCTTCGTCCGAAACTCGAAGTTAAATTGAACGGCGCTATTTCAGACGTTCAATTTAAACCTTCCTTAAAATGCGGCATTGCAGAAAATATCAATTTTCGAAAATGCCGCATTGGTGCGCACGAGCGCACACGTATATCCGCGAGTTTTCGAGAGGAAACTCGAAGTTAAAAGCGCCGCGCCATTTGAGCGGTGCTTTTAAACCTTCGCCAAAAACGGCCGACAGTATAAAAGCCGCTTCGTTTGCGTCGCTCGATCTATTTCCGAACGGTCATATCGGCGTCGATCAAAAGCGTGTGCGTAAATCCGTCTTCTTCAAAGGTGTAAAATGTCCCCTGCACGGTGATATTCGTATTCGGTTCGGGATAATCGGCGGGGTATGCATGTTCTCCGCGCAGTCGGAATTCGATTCCCTGCGCACAGCACGCAGTCGCATCCATGATGATACACGCGAACGTATACGTACCTTTTTTTTCATCGGGATACACGTAAAACAAACCGTTCATCTTTATCGTTTTGCCGACGTAGTTTTCGGGCTCGACCATCATATTGAAAACTTCCGCATACACCATCGTCGCGCTCAAACGCGTCAAATCGACGACGCCCGTATTTTGCTTTTTGGGAAACAGCGCGTTTTTAGCCTGAGCCGGCAAAGCTTTTGCGCAGCCGGACAGCATTCCGACGGTAAGCAAAACACAGAATTTTATTCGTGCGGAGGATACAATACACCGGCGCGCTGCGACGAGATTATCGATTATTTTTTTCATGCCCCACGCCTCCGTTTCAAATTTTCGATACAGGAAAAAACAATAAATACTATAATGTGAATGGCGACGATTGTCGAGCCGACGGGCGTCCCGGCGACGATCGAAATCGCAAGCCCGAAAAATGCACAGCCGACCGACAGCAGTATCGAACAGATCGTAACGGCTTTAAAGCTTTTAAAAACCCTCATAGCAGACAGCGCAGGAAAGATGATGAGCGCGGAGATGAGCAAAGAACCGACGAGGTTCATCGCAAGCACGATGACGATCGCGGTAACGACTGCAATGAGCAAGTTGTATACGCCCGCCTGCGTGCCGACCGCGCGCGCAAAACTTTCGTCGAAGGTGACGGCAAAAATCTTTTGGTAAAACAGCACAAACAGTACGACGACGATGATCGACAACACGACGCATACGATCACTTCCGATTTTGTCAGCGTTAAAATCGATGTCGAACCGAAGAGCGTACTGCATACGTCGCCGGTCAAATTTGCCGACGTCGAAAATATATTCATCAAGAGATAGCCGATCGCAAGCGCGCCGACGGAAATCATCGCAATCGCGGCATCGCCTTTTATCTTCGTATTTTGTCCGGTACGCAGCAAAAGGATCGCGCAGAGAACGGTTACCGGCAGCATAAGGAGCATATTGTTTGAAAAATGCAAAACGGTTGCAACGGCCATCGCACCGAATGCGACGTGGGAAAGCCCGTCGCCGATAAACGAAAAGCGCTTGAGCACGAGGGTTACGCCGAGCAGCGACGAACACAGCGCGATCAAAATGCCGACGATAAACGCATAGCGCACAAAAGGATAGCCTACGTAAAATGAAATTTCTTCTATCATGCCGTTCATTGCGCTTCGCTCCTCGCTTCCGGCGACAAACCGCCCGCTCCGTTTTGTACGAACGCTTCCTTCGTTTGAAACGTTGCACGCTCTCCCCCTATGTGCAGGATATGCGTCGCATAACGCAGAGCCGAAGGGATATCGTGCGAAATCATAATGATCGTAACGCCGTCGTCGTGCAATTCCTGTATCAATCGATACATATCTTCCGTCGCATTCGGATCGAGCCCCGATACCGGTTCGTCCAAAAGCAAAAGTTTTTGCGTGGCACAAAACGCCCGCGCAAGCAACACGCGCTGCTGCTGCCCGCCGGAAAGATCGCGGTACGAGCGGCCTGCAAAACGCGCGATGCCCATCCGTTCCATACTTTCTAATGCGAGGCGCTTTTCCGCTTTGTTGTAAAACGGGCGCATACCGCACCTTCCCTGACAGCCGGAAAGAACGATCTCGTACACCGACGCGGGAAAGTCCCGCTGCACGAGCGTCTGCTGCGGCAGGTAACCTATTTCGTTCCGCTTCAAACCGTCGCCCGTCACAATCGTACCGCTTGAAGGGGCGTGAAGTCCGAGCAGCGTTTTTATCAATGTCGTTTTGCCCGAACCGTTTTCGCCGACGACGCAGAGGTAATCGCCTGCGTTTACGGAAAAAGTGATATCGCGCACGATCACGTTTGCGTCGTATTTCAACGATACGTTTTGACAAGCGAGCAATGCCATACAGCCTCCAAAAACGCGCGTTTGCAAATGCAAAACGCCCCGCAGACGGAACGCACCCGCAGGGCATTCCGCCTGAAGCGCTTTACTGCAGCGCCGATTTCAACACGTCGGCGTTTTTCGTCATAATCGACAGATAGGTGATGCCTTTTTTTATGTCGTTCGACGTCGTCGACTGCATCGAATCGAGCGTTAAAATCTTTTGATTTTTCGCTTTCGTATTTTTAATAATCGTCTTGGCAATTTTTCCGTCCGACTTTTCGATCGTCAGCACGGCGGGAATGCCCAGCTCATCGACTTTTTTTGCAAGAAATAAAATCGTTTTAAAACTCGCTTCCGTTTCCGCGGAACAGCCGACAAAGGCCGCATAATACGAAAGACCGTAATCGTCTACGAGATAGCGGAACGGAAAGCGGTCGCCGAAGAGAACCGTTTTTTTCGACGCCGCATCGACGATTTTTTGATACTGCGCATCGAGCGACGAAAGTTTTGCGCCATAAGAAGCCGCGTTTGCACGATAGGTTTTCGCATTTTTCGGATCGACCGCTGCAATTTTTTCGGCAATCGTATTGCACAAAATTTTTGCATTTTTCACGGACAGCCAAATGTGCTCGTCGTATTCCGGCCCCTCTTCATCTTCACCGTGTTCGTGATGATGTTCGCCGGCGCTTTCGTGTTCATGCTCGTGATCATGCTCATCCGCGCTTTCGTGATCGTGATCGGCTTCCATGCCTTCGACGACTTCTTCTTCCTTCGCCGCATCTCCGAGCGAATCGAGGAGTTTCAGCACGACGCTGTTTTTATTTTTGATCTCTTTGCACGCGTCGTCCATCCACCCTTCGGATTCGCCGCCGACATAGACGAAGAGATCGCATTCGGCAATCTTTGCGACATCGGCAACCGCCGGCTGATAGCTGTGCAGATCGACACCGTTATCGAGCAGCAGTGTGAGATCGATTTTCGCCGCGCTGTTTTTCGTTATTTCGCGAACCCAATCGTACACGGGGAAAATATCGGTAACGATTTTTACCGTACCTGATGAAGCATTTTTTTTAGCGGGCGCCGCGATCGCGACACCTGCAACAAGCGCTGCAAAAAATAATGCAGCTGCAATCTTAACAATATTTTTTTTCATAATAATTTTATAACCTCTTTCAAATTGTTTTCTTTTTACGAAACCGCACAATCGACAAGCGAGGGCGGCAATCAATCGAAAGCTTTCGTCAATTATTCAATTTAATCTTTTGCGAGACGAGCGTCAAACAAAATGCCGAGACACAAAAATATATTACCGCTTCCACCCGCTCATACGAGGGAGCATCGACATACGCGGTTTCGGCCAAATAGATTTTCAGCTGCAATAAATTGTTTTTTACCGAACGGATACACGCGCACACGGGACAATCCTCTCCGCTGCAAACGTGAACGCTTTCGTGAACTATGTACCCGACGGAAACGATCGTTATCAAAAATAATACGGCATAGGCGAATACCGCCCGATCGTTTCGCGCCGCTTTTCGCGCATAAACGTAACTCAATCTCTGCATACGTTTCGTTTTTCCGCCGAACACCGTGCGGGATTCCGCCCCGAACATTCGCCGCAGGTTCCGTAAAGCACCGTCCGATACGAATCGATTTTAAATCCGTGAGATGCCAGCAGATGGCTTTGCATCGCCGAAAATTTCGAACAGCGCACGTGGATCAGCTTGCCGCAGTCTTTGCATTTGCAGTGAAAAAACGGTTCCGCGCCGTACCGTTTTTTACCGCCGGTGTATTCGAAACAGGCGGGGCTGTTGGCGTCGATGATGTATTTGTTGACGATGCCCTCTTCGACCATGTGTTCGAGCCGGCGGTATACCGTCGCCGTACCGATCGCTTTGCCGTGCGATTTAAAATACGAACAGACCGCATGCACCGTAATGTGCGTGCCTTTCATCGATTCCAAAAATGCGAGCAATTCTTCGTGTTGTTTTGTTTTGTATTGACTTTTCGTATTCATACGCGCAATTCCCAAAATGAGAACGATTCTCATTTTACCGAATTCCGCAAGATGCTGTCAAGGAGAGGGAGAGGAGGTTTTCGCACACGGCGGTATGCGCGCATGACGAAGTGCACTCGATTACAGCGCAATCCTTCCGCGGAAGCTCCGCATTAAAGTCAGTTTATCGGTATACTCCAAATCGCCGCCGACGGGAATGCCCGATGCGAGGCGCGTCACTTTTACGCCGCCGGTTTTTGCAAGCAGCTGCTGCACGTACAATGCAGTCGTATCGCCTTCGACCGTCGGGTTCGTCGCGATGATTATCTCTTCGATGTGTTCGTCTTTTACGCGGGAAAGGAGAGAGGCGATACGCAGCTGATCGGGGCCGATGCCGTCGATCGGAGAAATCACGCCGCCGAGCACGTGATACAGACCGGTGTATTCGTGTGCGCTTTCGATCGTCTGCACATCCTGCGGCTGCTCGACGACGCAGATGAGGGTTTTATCGCGGAGCGGATTCGAGCAGATAGGACAGGGATCGTCTTCCGTCCACGAACCGCAGACCGAACACTGTTTGATTCTATCTTGAAGAACGGAAAGCTGTTCGGCAAAACGATTCACATAAGCGCGATCGGATTTTAATAAATAATGCACGATGCGCGACGCGCTCTTTTTCCCGATACCCGGAAGATGCGCAAACGAATCGACGAGTTCTTCGAGCGCGTTCATATATTCAATCCGGGGATATTGAGCCCCTGCAAGAGCGAACCGGATTTCGCTTTGATTTGTTCCTGTATATTGGCGATCGCATCGTGGTGAGCGGCGACGATCAAATCTTCGAGCATCGCGACATCGCGCTTGTCGACGCAGACAGGATCGATGTGAATCGCAGTCATTTCCATTTTTCCGTTCACGGTAACGGTAATCATTTTACCGCCGGACGAGCCGTCGGCGGATAAAGCGGCGAGTTCGTCCTGCATCTTTTGCGCTTCTTCTTTGAGCTTTGCCGTATTTTGCAATAATTCGAACGGATTCATCTATATTTTTCCCCCTACTATGCTTCCCTTAAAAACACTGCACAGAATTTTTATCTGCGGCGGCACTTCTGCCGGCCCCGCCGCTTCTTCGGTTTCTTTTAAGCTCACCGAAAAATCCATGCGCCGCTCGCACACTTTTTCAAGCGTCCGTAAAATCGCGTCGCGTTGTCGTTCAAGCTGCGTCTTTTGATACGCCGTTGCGGCCTGCGTCGAAATCACATTGCCTGAAATTTGCCACGGGGTCGTCGTCATGAGCGCTGCCGCCGTCGGCGCATCGTATATGCCGAGCTCGGCGATAACGCTCCCGCGAAGCTGCGCGAAACTAATCGTGCGGCCGCCGCCCGTTACATAGGATTGCGCTTCATCCGCCGCGCCGCCCGTACGCTCAACATGCAGAGGCGGAATATAAACCGTTACTCCGGAAGAGTCCCTTGCATCCGCATCGTCCGAAGTTTCATTCGCATCGTCGGTATCGTCGAAATCGCCGTCATCAAAATCGTCGGAAATACCGTCATCTTCCCATAAAGGGACGCTTTGAGACGACGCCTGTACTTCCGATCGATCATCGCTTTGCGCCGCCGAACGCCCGCCGCTTTTCTCCGCCGCTTGTTCAGGCGGCACGGCCCCGCCGTTATAAAAAGGGCTTTCATTCTCCGGCGCCTGTTCCGCCAACGCTGAAAACCGCGGCATAGTCTTGGGCAGTTCCGAAGCGGCACGGCTTTGCGCCGAAGACGCAAAAGCGTTTTGAGCCGTATTTTGCGAACTTCCTCCGTTTCCGCCGGCAATACCGTCAGGTACCAAGGGAGAGGCAGCTTGCGTATGCGCGACATTGCTTTCGATCGATTGAAGCGCAGTCCGTACAGTCGCCGCATCGTTTTGCAGAGGAAGCCCCGCCGCTTGCACCGAATGCACGGGAGATCCCGCCGTCAACAATGAACGGGCGGAATCGATCGCGGATTTGACTTCGGCCGGCGACACGTACTCAGAAAGCCAGCACAAACGCGAAAATGCAAGTTCGAGTTCATAGCGCGGCGAAAGCGAATAACGGATGTCGCGGTAGAGCTGCAAAAAAATCGAAAGTGCGCGCTCAACCTGCACCGTATTCCACGCTTCGATGACGGCGGAACTGTAGCGTTCGGCCGAACTGCCGAGCAGCGATTCCTTTGTAATGCCGTTTTTAATTAATAAAAGGCTTCGGATATAATTCGTACTGTTTGCGATCAGCTGTTCGATCGAAACGCCCGATTCGAGATACGCGTCGAGTACGCCGATCGCGTCGTCGGCTTTGCCCGCCGCGCACTTTTCAAACAATTCGTTGAGTCTGTCCACGCCGACGAGACCGAGCTTGTCGCGGATTTTGTCGTACGTGATGACGCCGTCGCTGAACGCCGCAACCTGATCGAAAAGCGTATACGCGTCGCGGATCGAACCGGTCGCCTCTCGTGCAATCCAATAAAGCGCTTCGTCGTCGGCTTGAATCGATAATTCACGTACCGCATCGGCGAGCAAATCCTTTATCTTTTCGGCGGAAACGAGACGGAAATTGAATTGCTGACAACGGCTTTTGATCGTAGCCGGAACTTTTTGCAGCTCCGTCGTCGCAAAGATAAATACGACGTAGGGCGGCGGTTCTTCGATCGTTTTTAAAAGCGCGTTGAACGCGCTCGTCGAAAGCATGTGCACTTCGTCGATGATATAGATTTTATAACGCGACGAATTCGGCGGAAACATCACTTCGTCTTTGATTTGGCGCACGTCGTTGACGCTCGTGTTCGACGCGCCGTCTATTTCGATAACGTCGAGACTCGCGCCTTTCGTGATTTCCGTACAATGTGCGCAAGTGCCGCACGGAGCAGGCGTCGGTCCGTTTTCGCAGTTGAGCGCTTTTGCGAGGATGCGCGCCGTGGACGTTTTGCCGCAGCCGCGCGGACCGGAAAACAAATACGCATGAGCGATCTGATGCGACGAGATCGAGTTTTTCAAAGTTTCCGCAACAAATTCCTGCCCGACCAAATCGGCAAATTGCTTGGGCCGCCGACGCGTCGCCGTAACTTCGTAAGCCATAAAATGAGTGTAATATAAAACGCCGAAATCGGCAACGGGAAAAACGTTTTAATAAAGCTTATCGGAAATATTTCCCCCCCGATACGCCGAGTCCGAACAGCGCAAAATCGCCGCGGCAGGGATCGTCCGGCCAAATCCGTTTCAGCGTATCGGTCAGTTCGCGCGCGGTCTTTTCCGTTGCCGTACTCCGCTCGGAAATGAGACCGAACTTTTTCGCTTGGCGAAGCACGTGCGTATCGAGCGGTATGAGCAGATCCGCAGGTGAAAACCACGTCCACAGTCCGGCATCGACGGGGGAGTTCGTACGCACCATCCAGCGCAAAAACATATTCGTACGCTTGTTCGCCGAAGCGCTTTTTTGCGGAACGGCGCGGCACTGCGGAAACGCATCGGCGATAACCTGTAAAAGCGCGGAAGACGCGGAAAAGAATTCAGCTTGACGGGCTTTACGATTTGCAGTTTTTATGCCGGTAACGCTCGGCTCGCCGCTTTCGCTTTTTTTGTTAAGTTTACAAGAGGCAAGTTTTATGCCGGCAGCGGATACGTTATGTTCGCTTTCCGTGCGATCTGCACTTTTTATGCCGACGCCGTGTACTCGGAAGATTTCCCGCCGAACGGCGCATTCCGCTTCGTACGCTTTTTTTACATAAGTACCGAACGATGAATGCTTTTCCAATATGTTTTGCAGCGCGGCGAAAATATCACGCATATCGTCGTATGAAAAAAATCGATAAAATTTCCGAGTGCCGTGCGGAAAATCGCTTTGCCATGCGCCTCTTCGTATCCACTGCGCGGGATGCTTTCCGGCAAGTACAAAAATCATCCCCGCTTTTTGTAAAAACTGTTCACGCTTTCCGAACGACAGCATTGCCGTGATAAACGCGGCGACTTCAATATCGCGCGCGGAACGGTACTGCCGCACTATGCGGCTCGGATCGCCTGCGGAAAACTCGCGGGTTTCGTATGTGTCCGCAAGCTCGCGCAAAAGTTTTTTTATTCGAGCGGAAACTTCAATACTTCGCCTCCGTTTGAAGCTTCGCTTCGAGTCTGCGGCAAGCTTGTGTATTTCGGAAGCGATTTTTACATTTGCCATCGGTGCGATTATAATTTTTTTTCCGCTTTTACAAAAGCCGGTAAAAGCGGCAGGGATTGAAGGAGCGGCGGAGCCGTTCCGAAGGAATGGAGCCGAAAGGCGGAACTCCGAAAAGCCCGGTTTTTTCGATGCAATCGAAAAAAGCCGCCCCTGAAAAAATCGAAACGAAAAACCGAAGAGCGCGGTATGCACACGATATACTGAAGACGCGAACGATATAGCAGCGGGTATAAAGCGCCTCTCCCTTGTCAAACGCATAGAGCGGACAGTATGATTATTGAGACGACGCTCGGCAAATATCGCGTGCAGTCGACGTATGTTTTTGCGGATATACATGCTTTGCGAGCGGCATGCCCTGATTTTTTTGTAAAGTAAATAATTTATCTTATGAGGAAACGAATATGAAAAAACAAAAGAGTATTTTATTTTCGTTAATTATTATATGTGTATTATCGAGTTGCAACAGTATACGGCAAAGAGAAATACAAGCATCGCTTAGTTCGGTACAGTTACGTATGAAGAACAAAGAATACGATAAAGCAATTCGAATTTTGGACAGAATATTGACGGCCGAACCGAATAATGAAAAAGCGCTATTGCAACGTGTTTTTTGTTATCGTTTTACGAAAAATTATTGCGAAGCAGAAAAAGATATTTCGAAACTGATCGATCTGTATCCTAAAAATGCGGAATATCTTTTTTATCGGGGCCAAATTTTATATGAGATGGAGAGATACTCTGAAGCGGTTTCCGATTTACAAAATGCATTGCACTTCGCCGATAACATAAAACTGAAATTATACTGCTGGAATACCCTCGCAAATGCGGAATTCGAACAGGAAAATTATCCGGCGGTAATTCAAACTTGCATACAATATTTGAAATATCGGGAACACGAAGGTATATATATCTTGCGCGGCGATGCATATTTCGAGTTGAAAGAATATCGGCGCGCATTGGATGATTACAATACGGCGCTTGCAACGGCACAAAAAAATAAACGAAAAATCAAAGACAGCCTTTTTTATTATTATAAAGGTATGTCCGAAATAATGTGCGGCCGGTACAAGGAAGCCTTGGATGATTTTGAAAAGCTGGATGAAGATTTTTATAAAACGAAGGAATATAAGGAATTTTGCAAGCAGAAACTTACAGAAGCCTCTTCGTCAACAGACAGCGGCGCGTCGGATAAATAATTTCTTAGACGGAGCGAAATGAAAGTGATGAAAAAAAATACAATCGGCCATATGGTTGCAAGAATCTTTGCTTTGTCGCTTATTTTGCAAAGTTGTATCAGTATACAAAAAAAGGAATTTGCAGCGAGTGTCCGTATAACAAATGAAAACTATGATGAAGCTATTCAAATACTGAACGAGATACTGGTAGTCAATTCGCGAAATAAATGGGCTTTATTAAAACGAAGTATGTGTTATTCTTTTCTCGAAAATTATGTTGAAGCCGAAAAAGATATTTCGAAACTGATCGATCTGTATCCCAAAAATGCGGAATACTTTTTTCATCGAGGTGAGATTTTATATGAAGGAGGCGCATATTCCGAGGCGATTTGTGATATACAGAAAGCGTTGCATTTAACCGCTAATCGAAAACTGAAATCGTACTGTTACTATCTGCTTGCAAATGCGGAATTCGAACAAAAAAATTATCTTGCTGCAATCCGTGCCTGTACCGATTATTTGAAGTATGGGCAACATGAAAACGCATATATTCTTAGAGGACATGCATACTTTCAATTAAAAGAATATCGTGACGCATTACATGATTATAATACGGCGTTGTCCGTCGCAAAAAAGAACAAGCGGTATATTACAAATAATCTTTTTTATTATAATAAGGAACGCAGCGAATTGGCGTGCGGATTATATGAGGAAGCGTCAGTCGATTTCAAAAAATTGAATGACGAGTTTTATAAAACAAAAGAGTATAGAGAATTATGTGAACAAAAGATAAAAGAATGTAAATAGTATGGGTGAGTTTTTTCGATTAAAATGAAAATGATATAAATCCCCGGTCCAAACGATATTTTAAACTTGCTTTTTCGTTCCATATTTGTTATCTTTTCATACATGAAACATTTAAAATCTTTTTTAATCGCATCGGCGATTGTGATCGCCGCAGCATCTCCGATCTTTGCGCAAAGCGTCAAAGAAGGCAAAACGGCTCCCGATTTTTCGCTCACGCTCTCGACGGGACAACAGGTAAAGCTCTCCGACTACAAAGGAAAAGCGGTGTTGCTTCATTTTTGGGCGACGTGGTGCGGACCCTGCCGCGTCGAATTGCCTGAAATGAACGCATTCGCTTCAAAACTCGACTCGTCTTCGCGCATCGCATTCCTTGCAGTGTGCATTTCCGACACGGAAAAATCGCAGAGTGCTTTTATGAAAAAGAATAATTATACGTTTCCCGGCGGTCTCGACAAAGACGGTTCCATCGCTGGTTCGTATTTTATTCAGGGCATTCCGACGAGCATATTGATTTCGCCGGACGGAAAAATCGAAAAAATCCGCGTCGGTGCGATGTCCCCCGCGGAATTGCAGCGTTTTGTCGGAAAATATGCAAACTGAAAAAAAGCTTTCCGTAAAAGACGGCCGCTCCGAAAAAAAACATACGCTGCTGCGCATCGCTCTGATAGCCGCGGCGGTCGTATTTATTACCGTCGGCGTTTTCCGCGGCGACAACGATTCGATTTTCCGCAAAGCCGTTTTTATCTGCATGGAGTGTATCGGCATTGGATAAAAAACAGACGAGACGCAGAAAGGCGATTCAATTCATCTCCATGCTCATATACAACGCGGATGTCAAACGCTGGTTTTCAGGCGGCATTTCGCATTCGCCGTTAAAAACCGTATGCGTACCCGGTTTAAACTGTTATTCGTGCCCCGGCGCGATCGCAGCATGCCCGCTCGGCTCCCTGCAAAACACGCTTGCAAACGGACAGCTGCCGTTTTTTATTACCGGCTTTTTTTTGCTCGTCGGAACGCTTTTCGGGCGCGTCGTGTGCGGCTTTATCTGCCCTGCAGGATTGGTGCAGGAACTGTTGTATAAAATCCCGTCAAAAAAAATAAAAAAGACAAAACGAACGTTCGCGCTTACGAGAAAGCTCTCGCTTTTCAAATACGCGCTTTTGCTCGTTTTGTGCATTGCGCTGCCGCTCGCGTTTTATTTTAAAGACGGACTCGGCGCGCCTTTCTTTTGCAAACTCGTGTGCCCCGCGGGAACGGTCGGAGCCGGCGCACCGCTCGTTTTGCTGAACGAACAGCTTCGAAGCGCGGCCGGCATGCTTTTTACATGGAAAGCTGCAGTCGCCGCCGTATTTATCACGTGGTCGGTTTTTATGTTCCGCCCCTTTTGCAGATTTTTTTGTCCGCTCGGTGCGATCTATTCTTTTTTTAATAAATTCGCAATTTTCGGAATCCGCGTAGACGAATCGAAATGCGTACACTGCAACGCATGCGTCGCTTCGTGCAAAATGGACACGTGCAAAGTAAACGACCGCGAGTGCATCCGCTGCGGGGAATGCCGCACACGGTGCAGATACGGCGCATTGAAATAGACGGCGCGGATGTTGAATCGCGCGCGGGTTTCCCGCCGCAAACGAATGCGGCGGATACGCCGATCAAAATCCGAAGAAAGCAACCGAGCGGCAAGCGGATATGCCGCTCGGTCGCGCTAATCGCGCCGCGTAATGACGGCGGTAATGCACGTGTCATTCCATTTTTCGCCGTTGTATACGTCTTTAATTGTAAAGCGCACTTTGGAAACTTTTGCCGGAAAATCGATCTCCGCAAAATGCACAAAATCTTCAAACCGATATTCAAATTCGAACGGATTGCCTTCATCGAGCGAAGTGACGACAGCGGTTTTGACGCGGTTGTTTGCTTTGTAAAGGTAACGCTTTTCCAAATCGACGTAACCGTTCAAAACGACGATATTATCTTTCGGTTCGGCAAATTCGATCGTAAGCGATTCTCCGATACCGGCCGGATTGTTTTCCTTTCCCGGTACCCACGGATTGCGGAGAAGGAAATTAGTTAAAAACGCTTCTTCATGAAAAATCATGTTCAAGTAATCGGGTTTATAAGAAACAATTCCTGATTTCGTCGGCTCATTATACCATGATGATGCCATAATTTTCTTTATCGAAAACTTAGGTATCGCATTCCAAGATTCCAAAGCATCCCTTTTATATCGAGCCACCTCTTTTACAAATGATTCGAAATCATTCGGTTTTATATACTGCATAAAGGCAAAGGGTGCTTCTTTAATCGATAAGCCCGGCTCATAAGCATTCGATATATTCGGAGATAAATAATCGAATGAAAAAAACATATTCGATCCGTAGATTGCCAGATATTTCCGTTTATTATATTCAAAAAAACAATAGCCGTACATATCCTTATCGATATTATCCAAATCGATTTTTTTGATATAATAATTATCGGACCACGTTTTAATAATAACGATATTATCTCTTTTAGAAACCGCTCCTATCTCCGTATACCTTAAACAACGTTTACCCAAATCGAATTCTTTATCGATGCGATTATATACATCGATTTGTACCTGTGTACTTTCTGTATTAGCAAAACAGAGAAAAACCGAAATAAACATTACCGACAAAAACATTTTTTTCATGTTATTTCACCCCGTTATATCTTCTGTATTTTTGTTCCACTATGGTACCGGCTATTTGATAGCCTCCCGACAATCCCCATCTTTGCAATTTTTCCAAAAGGCGTCTTTGATTTTCGCGTGTAGTTACAAAACAGCCGTCGGAATATTGATGCTTCCAAGCTGTCCAAATATTATCAAGATTACGCGAATCATCATGTGCAAGCCATCTATCGGTATAAAGGTTATATTCGCAGCCGAAGTTTCCGATCATCGTTCCGCCAATCGTCGACGTATTGTTTAACACGAGCACCCTATTTTCAAAGCACGAAGTTCCTCTCCAATCGGTATAATACCCCATATTGAAAGAAGAATTCACCGTATTTCCTTGAATCCATGTTTGTCTCGCCTCATCATAATACGCTTGATTTCGATTATGTTTATCATCATTACCTGTCAAATTATCGACGGTTTGGTATTTACCCAAAAGCAGCGAATCGTACCCGTCGTAATTTATTCCCTGTTTTTCATATAAGATATAATCACGTCCGTAATACTCGGTATTCCCTTTCCATGATTGTCCGTCATCGCTTGAAACGGATTTCCATGAATCGGGATTGCGATATACTGTCGCATTGACGGTGGAATACAGATATTTTCCGTTCCGTACTTCCGCCATAATATTACCGGCAACTTGACCGTTTACAATCGTCATCGCAATATTCGACGTATTTTGCCAGCCTTTACCCGCTTCCCACGACGCACCGGCTTTATTCATCAACGCTTCTCCTAAGAGACTTTGCTTTTGCGAATTCGTCAGTTTTATGCCGGCAAGCGAACCGCTGCGCCGTATACGGGCTATTTGATCGTCGGACAGATTTAGGACATCCTTCAATGTCTGCGCACTGTATAAATCCGTGTTACGATAACTGCTTCCGAGCAGCTGCTCTGCACGTTCTATGCCCAATATTTTTACCAACGAACCTGCCATACCGACATCGCTCATATCCTGGCCGTCGGGTTTCATCGTACTGATTACTTCTCCTTTTTCATTTACATAATCGATACTTAATTCTTTTTTGCCGTCGAATATGATTTTATGCGTACACTGCAACGCATGCGTCGCTTCGTGCAAAATGGACACGTGCAAAGTAAACGACCGCGAGTGCATCCGCTGCGGGGAATGCCGCACACGGTGCAGATACGGCGCATTGAAATAGACGGCGCGGATGTTGAATCGCGCGCGGGTTTCCCGCCGCAAACGAATGCGGCGGATACGCCGATCAAAATCCGAAGAAAGCAACCGAGCGGCAAGCGGATACGCCGCTCGGTCGCGCTAATCGCGCCGCGTAATGACGGCGGTAATCATTTTTCACTTTCCGATACCATCATCCCCTGCTCATTTGTCGGAACACTGTCTTTTAAACTGCTGTCGATAAAAGCTCCATATACCCAACCGATCACTCCCTTATGCGTTTCAACTTCATACCAATAGTCATTCCATCGTTGTATTGTCTGCGTTCTGATCGACTTCGATAATAAATGAACCTTTTCATCTTTGGATCCGACAGCAAGAACGGATTCCAACAGTGACGGTTGAGAACGAATCCTAACACCGTTTTCCGTAATTCGAGATTCAAATTTATTAACGTTGAATATATTTTTGTAAAAAGTCGTACCCTTTGCTATGACGGAATAACCTAATTTTGCTTCATCGGTTAGTATCATAGTATTATGATCAATAATTTTAAATGATATAACAGCTGCATAATCGGCATATTCAAATATATGTTTATTATTCGCATATAACGATGTACCTTTAGCATCTCCGAGATTCAGAACTTGTCGGTATCGTAAAGTATATCCGGCATTACCGTGTTTCACATCAATGATTTTGCCGACAAACTTATCAAAAGCCGGCCCTCCTTCGGAATCGCCGTAATACAGATACCATATATCCGCATCTTTTTCAAAGATAATATACGGTGAACGTGTTAATGCTGTAGTTCCAAACATTAACTTCCGCTCTGTTCTGGAACCCGTCAAACTCCCAACCCATGCACAATGGGACAGCTCATTAATATTAAACGGGTCGATCTTTCTGTCGATGCGGATAGTATCTCCTGCATTTATTGTGCGACAAACTACAAATACTATAAATAACAAAATAAAACGTTTCATATTATCTCCTGTTGTATTTATCTACAAATGAATCTTTCCAAGCATACCATGATTTCGTACCATGTCTTATCGATTTTGTTACAGAATAATATAAAGATTCTTTCGTCTCGTTTGAATAACGTATGCCTTGATATGGATCAAATAATAATTGGTTTAAATTCCATTCTGTCGCATGATTATTACCCCATATTGTTTGGCCAACATTTATCTTGCCTGCCACCTTTCTCGGATTAACAAATTTTAATCCATACCCGATTTTTCCAAGTCGCATAAACGCTAATTTAGAGATAGATTCGCGGGCTTCCGCTCCATTCGGCCAAATACTGACATCATTTGTTTGTAACCAATTATTTTCAAGAGCTATTGCTGTTATATAATTTATATCTTCCGCTGATAGCAATTTATCTGCCTGAGTCTGAACAGCTCCCAATGTTGCCATATAGTAGCAACCGGTTGCTTTCATTGCATTAACTTTCTTTTCATCGGATCCAACCCAATAAGCGATATCGGGACTTTCTTGGCTTATTTTACCAAGATGAAATGCATATTTTTCAGATAATTTGAATCGCATAAAGGAAGATAAATCTGTATTATTATTCAAATCAACCCAGGCTCCAGTCGCTTTTCCTGTTAATGGGCTTACAGCATTATTATCCCACTGTATACCAAGACTAGTGAACAAAGATTCAGCAATTTTATCCCGAGACATACCCGTTGTATCAATACCTTGTTTCGTCAAAAAAGCAATAGCCGCTTCATTACCTAACCAATTTAATAAAGACTTACTATAAGACTTAGTTTTATCCAGTCTTATAATTTCACCACGTTCATTTACAAGATCTCTCTTTCCGTCCCATACAAGCGTTCCATCATCAAGCAGCTTCCAATAATCCCCGCTCGAATCATACGCTCCGTTCACATACGCCGCATACCGCTCGTACGCTTCCCTCCGTTTCGCCTCGTCTTCTCCCGCTTGCGCCATTGCAAACATATATCGATTGTAGTTTCCGACATCGCTTTTCAGTTCCGGCATATACGACAATACTCCGTTCATCATCTTGCCGGCCATGCCGTCACTCGTCATCCGAAGCGCCATCTCCGTGTGCTTGTAGACGGTCTGCATCGTCTCCGCCTGTTGTGCCGCACTCGATCCCGTAACCCCGTCCCGATACGCTTCGTGCTGCAGCGCTATACCCATCGCGAGGGCGCTTTCAACCGTCCCGTCGAAAGTATTCCCGTTGACATATATTTTTCGTCTGCCGTCACATACGGTCTTTGCGCGGCCTCCGGCCGTCACGGTACCGTCGTCTTTTATCAGCTCGGCTCTGCCGTACAGGATATCATCCGCTTGCTGCCGCGCTCTTCCGTCTCCGAAGCCGTATTGACTTCGAAGCGCCGTTCCGGTACCCGCTCCGTTTTTCCGCTCATACGCATTTGTCCGAAGAGCAATACCCGCCGCTTTCGTACCGCCTATCGTATTCGCAATTTCCGTAATACTGTAATTGCGCCCTGCCGTACTTATTTCCGTATGAACGCCGTCTTTTCCGAACGTCAATGCAAGCAATCCGCTCGACGCTCCTGCAAATTTCGTTTTCCTGAATAAGTCGCTCGTATTCAATATGTTTACCGTCGTTTCACCGCTTATACCGAGTTCCATCGCGCTTGCTGTGAGATTGCCTACCGTCCCCGCAAGCGTTTTGATCTGTCCGATCTGAGCGCTGTTGAATCCCGCCGCTTTCGTGTAGCCGCTTATCCGTCCGTTCGTTGTCATCGTATTTCCGAGCATCGCCGTTTCCATGCTGTTTGTCACCACGCTTCCGGCCGTATCTATCACCATTCCTTTCCAATCATTCCAATCGTCCCATTGTTTGCCCATTTCGCTCCAATTCCAATTCGTCGCGATCCCGCCGGAAAGGAATTTTCCCGTGAGTCCGCCCGACACGCTGATACCGGTTTTCAGAGCCGCGCCTGCGAAGCCGCCCAAAATTCCGGCTCCCGCGGCACCGGCTCCTCCTGCCATACCGATTACGCTCGTAACCGCGCTCATCGCAAGGCTCTTGCCGATCTCGTCCGCAGTTTTATAACCGCCGCCGAAATCGAGGGCGGCAAACAAAAGCTCGTTGCTCATCGTTATCACGCTTGCAACCGCTGCCGAACACAAGGCGGCCACTACCGGTGCGGCAGTACCCCACGTACACACCGCACTTACAATCGTCGCCGCGGCGGCTGCGGCAACCGTCGTCACCGTCCGTACGCTCGGCGGATCCATACCTAAAAAGGAATTCCCGCTCCACAACTTTTGATCCCAATCGGGTTTCGCAAGTTCGTTCCAGCCATAATTCTCTTCAATATCATTCCATAAAATATCCAGCATGACAAGGCCGATTTCGCCGCTACCCTGTGTTTCAATATTTGCATCCCGGCCTTTTTTAATATTGAAATCGCCACCGCTTTTAAATACGGGCGCTTTTCCTCGATGCTTTTCAAATTCGCCGCCTTCACCGAAAACGCGCTCATACCATGCGGAAAGATTTTCATGCGCCGCGGCCATAAGATAATCGGCAACGGCGGTATCGGCATTTAAAAGCGCTTTCGTATCTATGCCGATGTCCGGAGCCGCACCTGCATACCACTCGTACGGATGTACCGTCTGCACGACTTCCGTAACGCCCCAAAAATTCGAATCGATAACCGCACGCCGTTTAATAATTTTACCGCTCACCGTATATCCCGAATCGAGTACGGTATCGAATACATAATTTTCAATCTTTTGATTCTGTTCGTGAACGAGAGCGGCATATCGATCGCGGCTTTTTATAAGATTTTGTTCGGCTTGCTGCGCGGCGATGCGGACAGCCGCCTGCTGCAAATCTCGATTTGTTGCGGCAAGCACTTCCGCCGCACGATATGCGATTTCGATATCGGACGACAGCGGGCCGTGGCGAGCGGCGGCAAATGCAACCGATTCTATGCGGTTTTCCAAAACACCGCTGTGCGCTTCGAGCTTACCGATAAGCGTCTCTCCGAGCAGCGCTTCGATATATTTTTTACCGTCGACAAACGCTTTCGGAAGCGTCTTCCGCACGGCTTTCCGCGCTTCGGCAAGTTTTTCCGCTCGTTTTTGTTCTCCCTCATCCTGACGCAGATCCGTTTCGGCTGCGGCATCGGAATACATTCCGTTTATCCATTCCTGTTTTTGCGACAGAAACGTATCGTAATTCGATTCCCACTCGCTTTGAGCGGCTTTATACGCCTGCACAAATTCGTGCCGCCACGTGTTGTATTGCACGTTCATTCTTTCCTGCGCTTTTGTCCACTCGTCGCTTGCCAGCACGGCAATATCGTTAAGCTGTTCCAATGCATTTTTATATTCCGTCTTCGCCGCATCCGCGTTTTTCGTCAATTCGATTTTATACGCATCGTAGCGCCATGCATTTTCCGTTCCGATTTTGACTTCGGCAAAACGAAGCAGCTCGTTTCCGATATACTCATCGTAAGTCTCCGCCGTACGTGAAAAATCATTCCGGTTATTTTCACGATAATCGTTATAATAATTTCCGAGCGATTTAATAAAACCGATGCTGTCGTACGTACCCCTCCCCCATGCCTTTTCGGCATATTCTGCGAGCAGCCGTTTTTCTTCTTCCGTCACGGAGAATTTTTCCGCAGCCGATACCGCATATTTTTCAGCGGCTCTTTTACGCGCTTCGACACTCAAGCGAATATCCGACGATTCCAAAGCGAGTTTCCGCAATTCGGCGCGGGTTTCTTCGTCTATCGTTTTATTTTTTTCACCGTATGCGTAATAGACGGCCGAAGCTTTTTTTTGCGCATCCGAAAGCTCTGTCCGTTTTTCAGCGAGCACAAGTGCGGCTTCGTCTTTTTTCGCTTTATACGCGTTTACCGTTTTATCGATAAAATCGAGGGCGTTCGAATAGCTTTCGCTTTCATCCGCCGCCTCGACCATTTCATCGAGAGTCGTGCGGGAAACCGTACCGCTCTCACCGAACATATCCCGCATTGCTTTTGCAGCCTGTTTTCCGTTTTGAGGCGTACCTTTATAAAGCGCGGCATAATCGGCCGAAGCGGCTTTTCGCGTATTTTCCGCTTCTTTCAGCATATTGAGCGCTTGGGTGATATTTTCGCGTTTTTTGATATTGGCCGCCGCCGCACTATTTCGATAGGAATAGCATTTTCCTACAACCGAATACGCATATTTTCCGACCGCGTTGCGGAACGAAAAGATTCCCCATAAAAGCCATTTCAAATAAGTGTTATTGCGTTCTATGCGATACATGGCATCACCGAGCCGTTCGAGGGAGCGCTCTTTTAAAATATTCGCTTCATATTCTTCGATTCCCGTACCGAGGATATTGCCGTTGTTTCTGAATAAAATACATTTCGCTATATCGCTTTCGCCTCCGGCTTTGATAACCGAATCGTATGCATCCCATAAAACATCTTCGCGATACTGCTTATACTTTCCATATACATCGATTCCGTGTTCAGATCCGACATTCGGTATGGCGAAACGATGTTCGGAAGAGCTTTGTAAAATTGTTATTTTATTGCCGCAGCGGTACTGCAGATACATCGCGGCAAGAATCACGCTTTCACCGTACCGATGCCCCCTGCTCCACAGCGATGAAAGCCATCGTACGGCTTCGCTCTCCGCAGCCGTCCGCTTAACTCTTCCTCTCGATACGGTGTCTACAGCCGCTTCGTCGCCGTCGGTAAAATATTTTTTTTGTTCGGCATCGTTGTCGACGTCCGCATAAGAAGTCGGACAGATATTGTATTCCGTCCATCTTCTGGTAACGGGAACCTCAATTTCTTCATAATCGCTCTCTTTAGGCTCTTCGTCATCGGATACGTAATTTTTGAGCTGCCGGCGTTTTTCAAAATGCGTTTCGCTTTTTTCTTCGGCAACGATACGATGAGAAAGCGCATAGTTCCATCCGCTTCCGTCTTTTGAAATATGTACGAGTTTTTCTTCATTCGTATAATCCGACGCTACGCTCACGGCCGAACGAGCTTCGAGTTCGGCAGCTTCCGCATCGAAAAGTTTTTTCTCTTTTTCCCGGGAATCTTTGTGGAGTTCATACTGAAGGACAAGGCGCTCATAATACGCGCGGTCGGCTTTTTTATACGCTTCTATTTCATCGTTCTCTGCAGGAAGATCGTCCGTTCCGCGTTTTTCCGCAATTATATTTTCCAACACACGAATCGAAAATGCCGCCCGCTCTTTTGCGTATGCCGCTTTTGAAAGCCGCTCTTTCGGCGTGATATAACTTTCATGCGTATTGACTCCGATATTTTCAAGATAGATGCCCGCCGCCCAATCGTATACCGCTTGAGCACAGCGCTTTGCCGTCCGGAATTTTTCAAGTGCCGCATACGACGCGTTGCACTCGTCAACCTTTTTCGCATATTCGGCTTCCGCGTATTTCACTTCCGAAAGCGCTTTTTCATACGATTCATTTGCGGCGACAACCGCACGCTGAGCGGCCGCCGTTTTTTCAAAACTTTCGGTAATGCGTGCCGTCATATTACCCGCATACGAAAGCGAAAAAAGCTCAGCATAGAGTTCGAGTTTTTTCGTCGAATCGTCTTTTTGTTCAAAGGCACGCGTAAGCGTTCCGTACAATTCCGCCGACGTTTTCTCTCCCGCCGTATAATCGGCTTGCAAAAAGAAAGCCGCCGCGGCATCGGCCGTATCCGCTTTCATCTGCAAGTCGGCAGCATCGCTTTCGACAAGCACTTTCCGTATCGCTTCCTTTTCTTCAGCCGAAGAAAATACCGTCGAATGCAAATATCCGTTTTTTAATAATTTTTCATTCCACGTACCGCGTGTTTTTTTCGCATACCGTACGACGCTTTCCAAAAACTTACTTTCAAAGATGAGCGTATGCAGTTCCGCTTTCTTCGCTTCATCGAGTGTATCGACATCGAAAACGTCTTCATACTGCGCAAGTTTTTCGCAATACTCCGCAAGCTTCGCCGCTTCTGCCTTTCCGTCGGTACCAGAAAGATCCGCATATCTGTATGCTTCCGCGTCCGAATACAGCTCCGTATATTCGGCAAGCGCTTGGCGCGCACCGTCGGTAAGCCCCGAAGAAAGGACACTCAGCTCCTTTATGTAATCGATAACTTTACCGTACGATTCTTTTTCCGCTCGGGCGGGAGCTGCGGCATTTTTCCGAATCGCATCCGCGACCGCACTTTTTGCAGCTTTATAATTCCGCCGCATTTCATCGGCATTTTCTCCTTCAATTTTTAATAAATCCCGTTCTTCAAGTTCCGAAAATTTCGCAAGATAATAATTGCGCGCCGCCTGAAGTACAGCGGTATTTTTTTCCAAATACGTATCCGCGAACAGTAAAATCATCCGCTCGATCATATCGCGCCTCGCTGCAGACTTCATCGACACAAGCGAAGCGTTTTCTTTTTCCGCTTCGGAAAGGCCTTCTTTTGCATCTTCCAGATTTTTATATGCCGCCTGCAGCTTTTCCCGCGCACGTTGTATATCGTCGTCGGAAAGATTTTCGCACAGAATTCGATACTCGTTATATGCGGCTTTATATGCATTTTCCGCATTATGCAAACGCCGCTCCGTTTCGGCCTTCGCTTCGCGCGACGCATCCGTCACCGACGCATAATCATCGACCGCTTTTGCAATTTCGTATTCTTCTTCCGCCGCCCGAGCGAGCGCTTTCAATTTCAACAGCGCCGATTCCGCTTCTCCGTATCCGATCGCTTCTCCTTGTGTCAGGGAAAAAAGATTATCCATCGTTTTGTCGAGACGTATTTTATCGGAAAGCGCAATCCGGTACCGCTCCAAAAGCGTCGTACCCGCCTCGATTTCTTCCGCAAGTACGATAAAATTATTATTTTTCGATAAGGTTTTGTCGGCGTCTTTTATCTCTTCCAAATACGCGCCGAACTGCTGAGAACCGTTGCCGCCTGCCGCTTTTTCTTTTTGAATTGCAAGCCATTTTTTTATATCATCGATATACGCCTTCGTCTGTTCGTCGACGGCCGATTCATCGACATCTTTGTAAAGGATGAGTTCTTTTTCCAAATTCCTCACATTTTCCGATGCCATAAGTGCACAAAACGTTTCTTTGTTATTGCCGTATTGTTTGAGCGCTTCGATTTTATCGTAACACTCGAAAAACTCCTGTACTTCGGAATTGTTCAAATATCCGGTTTTAAATATTCTTGAATAGGCGTATGCTTCTTCTATAATTTTTCTGTTATCTTCTTTCGCTTTGGTATAATCGATTTTATCAGAAATACCGTCTCCAAGACGGCTGTTAATCCGTTGCTGCAGATTTTCGATTTTCGTTACATATTGCGCCGTAACGGTATCGTATTCCCGTGCGAGCAGGCGTATGTACAAATCCTGCCAATCATAGACATCTTTGCGAAGGCGCTTCGCGGTTTCGACATCGATTTTTATATTATTATTTCCGTTAATAATATTGTAGAGTACACCGGATGCATCTTCCGTTTTCCAATACGAATAAACGCCGTTATACTTCGTTCCCCACAGCGCGCCCCAATTTTTAATACCGTCGTGTGAAGAAGCAAGCATATCGCGCATATTTTTATAAATCGACTCCTGCATCCGTATCGCGGCGTATCGGTTCGACGCATTTTCTTCGAGCGTCGCCCGATAATTTTCAAGCAGAGCGTTTATTTCATTTTCATACTCTTTATTTTTTCCCGCGATTTCCCGTTCGAATTTCCGTATGCGCTCTTCGATACTTTTTTCCCATTCCGCCTTTTTGTCAGAAAGCGTCTTTTTCGCAGCTTCCCAAATTTTTTCACCCTCTTCGTAGGTTTGCTGCGCTTCGTTTTCCCACGAAAGGCGGTCTTTCAAAAATGCGCGTTCGGCATCTTCCCACTTTGCAAGCCCTTTATTGAAAACTTCTTTAAATCGCGAAAGAAAGGCATCCTTATCGGCCGATTGCGCATCGGGCGCCGTTATTCGTTTTTCGAATGCGGCAAACAGTTCGTTCATATCCCGTTCGGTTTCACCGTACGTTTTTTTCGTCAAATCTTCCGCAATCGCAGCTGCCGCTTCTTTCGCTTTTTCCGCTTTAAGCGAATGTTTGTCTTTCATAAAACGGGAGATAAAGCGCTTTCCTTCAATCATCGAAAGCATCTCCGCTTCGCGCCGTACCGCTTTCGAAAAATTTTCAGTACCGTATCCGTCAAGATATTCATCGATAATTTTTCGGCTTTCTTCATTCCAATCATCATAGAGCTTTGCCGTTTCGGCAAGCGTGTATCCCGATGAATCGAAATTATTAATTTTTTCTTTAAGACGGCGCGTAAGCTCGGAAGATATTTTCGCTTCATGTGAACGCGTATAACGAGCGCGGATCATATCCGCATATCGCTTTGCAACCGTATTTTCATAATACTGCTTCGCTTCCGTACGCAATGCATTCCATTCGTCGGCATTCTGTTCTTTTAGAGCGAGCGTCGCACGTTCCCATGCCGCAAGAGAAGCAAGCACCCCTTCTTCCGCAAGCCGTTTCCATTCGTTTTCGTCGTAAGTTCTTTCCGCACGATTCAAATAATAGTCGATGCGGACTTTTCCGGCCGCAAGACCGGATGCGATTTCGTGCGCGGGAACAATACTCGCGCAGTACACGAACATAAGCAGGGCAGCCGTCGCCCTTGTCAATTTTTCATTCATACATACCTCCTATAAAAACTTTTGCAGGAAATATCAATTTCCGAAAAAGTTTTTAGCCGTGCGCAAACGCGCACGCGTTCAATAATCGAGTTTGCAAATATAGTGTATCGTACTCATACGATTCTTATCGAAACGGTACGTATACACGTCTTTCTGCAAACATCCACGCAAACTCGAGATCCAAAGCGACGGCGATATTTCAGACGGCGCTTTGGATCGTACCCCCTATAAAATTATCAAAAATCCGTGCAACGCAGCCCGGAAACAATACAAACGATACGAGCGTCGAATCGATAATTCCGAAAATAATAAAAAACGCGAGACAGCGCGAAAAGGAATCTCCTCCGAACAGATACAGCGGGACGGCGCCGACGATCGTCGTAAGAGAAGTAACCAAAATGCTGCGCGCTTTTTTCCGTACGCAAAACACGATCCGTTTTTTTTTCGATTCGGTTATGTAAATCGCGTTATTTACGGCAAGGCCGGACAGGACGACCATCCCCGTAATATCGCCGAGTTCAAGCGGTACTCCGGACATAAAACAGATTGCAAGAGGCAGCACGAGAGAAACGGGAATAATCGAAACGATGAGTGCCGACAATTTAAACCGCTCGTTCAGCGCCGTAAGCAATATGAAAATCCCCGCAACACAAAGCGCAAGTACCCCTGCCGTCGTCCCGTAATCCCTATTCAATTCGGCGACGTCTCTCTCGAACGAAAAGCGATACCCTTTTTCGAGCGGCAAAACCGCCAGCCTTTCGGACACGAGAGATGCGGCCGTGCCGGTACTCACGCCGCTCAGTTCCGCCGTAAAATAGGCACACCGTCTTCCGTCTTTTCTGTAGATTTTATTAATTTTATCAATCGATTTTATCGAACCGAGGGAAGCGAATTTGACGCTGCCCGACGAAATCGGCAAGTGAATATTTTCGATTTGTGCGAGAGAAGCCTTTTGCAAATTCTTCCCCGCAATGCGGATATCGTATTCTCTGCCGTCTTGAAGCCACTTATCCGCAACGGGACCGAACATAAGCCAGCGCAGATTCGACGCAACCGATTCGACCGTCAATCCGTTTTTAATAAGAAACGTTTTATCGGGAACGAAGACGTATTCTTTTTCCGCTTTTTTAAAATTGAGTACAACCGAATCGACTTGCTTTAACGGCGCAAGTGCGGCGGCGGCTTTTTCGGCATACGCTCGGCACATCTCGGATTCGTCTCCGACGGCTGCAATTTTCAAACGCGCAAATTTTTTACGCGGCGCTTTTTTTCCTCCGGGCACATGGAAAAATCCGTCGGGAATAAAGCGTGAACAGGAGGCCGCATATTCGCGGATGCGAGCCGTATCTGCAGAACGTTTGCATCCGATTTCGATATCCGCCGAACCCCTCTTCGCTTCCGTGCGGATGAACGAAACGTCCGTATGTTCTTTTAAATACGGTACGATCCGTTTTATGCTTTCATCTATATACGCCGCTCCGAGTTCCGGCTCGTAATCGACCGATGCAAATACGATAGCACCCCGCTCTTCCGACGAAAGATTTTTTCCGCTCGCCAAAAATAAAAACGGAGGAATCGCAATACAGCATATATATGCTATACATACCGCACGACGGTGTGAAACGCTTTTTAGTGCAGCGTAATACGAAGCTCGCACATAGACCGATTCGATTTTGCGGTACGGTATAAGTTCCGGAAAAAATCGATTTTTTCCGTAAATGCAGCACGGAAGGAAAACTTCCGTTATAATTACCGAAAGCGAAATCATTATGCACATTGCCGCCGCAATATTTTTCGTACCCGGCACAACGGCATCGAAAAAGAAAAGCGGAACGACGGCAAGCAGCGTCGTGCATCCGGCAGCGGCAAGCGGCGCGTACGTTTTTCGGACTTTGTGTAAAAACTCGTCTTTTGTCGAACTCGTTTCGGCAAGCTCGCTGATAATAAGAGCCGGATCGGAGATAAGACCGAGCGCGATCGATATACCTGCAATCGTATGACAGTTCAGCGTAAAACCAGAAAGCTGCAGTATACCGATCGTCCATACGCTGTCGGTAATTAATAATAATAAAACAAAGAATCCGATCGAAATCGATTTATAAAAGAACGGAACAATAAGAGCGACGCAGATAAAGCTCTGCAAAAATGCACATGCAACCGATTTGATAAGTTCGAGCTGTTCGCGTCCGCTGTCGTATAAAATCGTATAATCGATATCATGCAAGTCGGCCGTCGAAAGAATTTTTCTGCAAGCCGAAGAAAGCGCGACGGCGTTTCCGTCCGATGCGCATTTTACATTCAACGCAATACATTCTCTCCCGTCAATTCGCACGATCCCGTCAGGCTCCCGCGGGCGCATTCGTACATCCGCGAGATAACCGAAATTCGAATACCCCCTACCCGCCCTTATCGGAAGAGAGCGGAGTTCGTCGAGACTTTTCAGCTTCGTGTCGAATACGATCGATTCGTTTTTTCTCGCGCTTTGTATCGTGCACGAGGGGCTCACCGTATTGCCGTCGCGGACGACCGCCGAAAAATCGGACGGATTTTGCAGCGAAGCCGACGCTTTTTCCGGATCGAATGACACGAGTACTTCGTTCTGCGCTCCGCCGCTTATAATCACTTCGGAAACACCGCGCACGCTTTCGATTTTTTTCTTCAATGCCGATTCGATCGCTTCTCTCGTACGCTCGTCTTTTTTTTCAAATGCAACGCACAAAACACTGCCGGAATGCATGTCCGATGCATATATGCGCGGCTTTTGCACATCGCGCGGGAGAGATGCATACAAAGTATCGACTCCGTTTCTGAGAGCAAGATACGTATTTTTCGATGAAATATTTTTATTAAAATACGCCGTCGTCACCGATTTGCCGTTTTCCGCCGAAGAGTCGAGTTCCAAAAGCCCCGAAAGCGGCAATATTTTTTCTTCAAGCGGAATCGTCACGAGCTGCTCGATTTTATCGGCGTCCATTCCGTAATAATCGAATTCGACGGTAAACACGGTAGTGCGCCTGTCATTCGATTCGCCGAGTTCGATTCGGATCGCGCATGCGATCAGGCACACCGTTACGGCCGCGAACACGAAAAATGCGAGCTTCGGACGTTTGTACCACGAGCGGGCGTTCACGGCTTTCTCCTCTTTTGTAAAACCGCACGGAAAAGCGGCGGCATAACGGCGAGTACGACGACAAAAGATGCCGCAAGCCCTCCGATAACGGCAACGGCCATCGACGATTGTTGGTTTTTACGGAACGGGTCGAACGCAAACGGAATAACGGCACATATCGTCGTCAGCGTCGTTATTAAAATCGAACGCAGTTTCGAAACGCTTGCCGCAATAACGTCGTCTTCCGTAATTTTTTTCAGCCGGACGATGCTTTCATATAGAATGATCGCGTTGTTGACCGCCGTTCCGAAAAGCACGACAAGAGCGATTATCCCGTTTATATTGAGCGAACGGCGGCACAAAAAAAGTAAAAAGAACGCACCGGCAAAGGCCGGCGGTATCGAAGCGAACATGAGAAGCGGAACGATAAACGATTCGAATTGTGCGCCCATAATGCAATAAAGCAAAAGAAATACGATGACAAGCAGTACTGCAGCACTTTTGAAAAGTTCTTTCATCCTCATATCCCGAAGCGGGATAAGACCGACGGATTTTATTCGTGCGGAGGCTTTAATATCCCGGCGCTCTGCGTCGAGGTTGTTAAGTCGTGCGGAGGCTTTAATACCCTGCTGCTCTGCGGTAAAGCTGTCGATTAATTTCCCGCCTTTTACATTATTAATTTTTTTTGCATCTTTTCTGTTCCAACGGAACAAAGTTTTTTCATTCGTTCTGCGCTCGATCGTACCGAGCGCAAAAAGAGGTACGGCAAGATTTCCGGAAACGACGCTTGTATACATGAGATCTTCAACTGCGGTATATGTCCCCGCGGTAAACGATACGCGGATCGGTATTTTTCTCCCGTTTCGATAAAAGACATTTGACGGCGCTCCTTCAAGCGCAGCATAGGCTGCGGAAGCGGTTTGAGAAGCGGAAACGGAAAACCTCGCGCATGCGCTTCGATCGGGAACAAAAACGGCTTCCGGCAAAATATCGCAAGGCACTACATCCCGCTCATCGAAAAAAGCGAGCGCCCTTTCTCTCAGCGCTTCGGGAGAAGAATCCGTCATAATAAGCGGCGCGCCCTCGGATGCGATCGTCTCTTCAAGCAGATTGCGCCTGCTTTCGATCGTATAGGGCATATCGGTTTCCCGTAAAATTTTATTAAGGAGAGAAGCGATTTTTTCGGGATGTTTTCCGCTGCACGTTATACGGAGCGTTTCCTTTTTCGCTCCTGGATCTGCAAGAAATTCGTAATCGTCTTTTTCGATTCCGCCCGATATGCACACCGTATCGACGGAAGCGTCCGCGGATAAGAGCCGGTGCATAACTGCGGCATCGGAAAAAAGTGCGTCAAGTGAAGGAGAAGCGCCGTACCGGACAGTCGCCGAAACTGCATTGCCCGACATGCTCGGCAGCAGTTCTTTTTTTAAGAACACGGCGCTCAATATGCCGACGCAAATACAGCCGGAAAGCAAAACGAAAAGAATATGCTTTTTTGCAAATACGGTTTTTAAGCAGCCGCCGTATATTTTTTCAAAATACGCGATACGATGATCGGGTTTGCATAATTTTATTAAAAGCTTCGGCCGAAATGCCGTCATCGCGGGAATATAGGTCATAGCGAGTACGAACGAAAACGCAATGGAAGCGATAACGGCTGCAGCCATGTCGGAAAAGAGTTTTCCGAACAATCCCGGAAAAAAGAACAACGGAGAAAAAGCCGCTATAGTCGTTACCGCCGAGCCGGACGAAGAAAGAGCCGTTTCGGAAACTCCTTGAATAATCGCATTCGAAACATCGGATGTCGGCTGTCGCTTTATTTTTTCCGATATATTTTCTATAGCGACCGCGGCGGGATCGATTACCATACCGATGCCTATCGTAATACCCGAAACGGATAATACGTTTATCGTTTTGCCGCACAGAAAAAGAACGAATACGGAAAAAACAATCGAAAACGGCATAACGCTTGCCGTCAAAAAGGAAATACGCAGCGACCGCAAAAACAAAAACAGCACGAGGGCGCTTATGGCCGCACCGACAAGGGCAGACGCGCATAAATTTTTTATCGACGCCGTAAGTTCATCCGATAAATCGAAAATGACTTTCAATGTAAAGTTTCCGCCGTAGAGCTTTTCAAGCTCCGCAATCTCTTTTATTAATTTTTTTGAAACCGAAAGCGGACTCGCATCGGCTTTTTTATAGATTTTTACACATAACGCTTCTCTGCCGTTGTATATAAAAAAGCTCTGTTTTTTTTCGGTGCCGAATGCCGCCGTTCCGATGTCTTTTATTTTCAGCACGCCGCTGTCGCCGTAAAAGACAGGCGTATCGGCAATATCGTCAAGCGATGTGAACAAACCCGAAGTTCTGAAAAGCAGCTCTTTATTTCCGTCGCGCGCATTTCCCGACGGATATTCGAAATTGGACTGCGCTAAAATATCGGCCGCCGTTTGCAGCGACAACGGGAGCGCTTCAAGTTTCGCTTTGTCGAGCCGCACTTGCACTTCGCTCTTTACGCCGCCGGTAACGGAAACGGAAGCGACACCTTTGACGCGCTGAAGATGCGGACGTATATCCGAATCGACGATATGACGGGCGTATTCCAAATCACCGTCGTTCGGAAAAACGGCAAGCGTAAGAAGTTCCCGATGCACGGGATTGAAAACGGATGCAGTCGGTTTCGCACATCCGTTCGGAAGCGCTTCGTAGCACCGATCGATAATTTCGCGGCATTCGGTAAGGGCAAGATCGGCATCGACGTTCCAATGCAGTTCGACGATGACAAGCGAAAGTCCGTCGCGCGTTACCGATGAAATATTTTTTATCCCTTTGAGCGAAGCCGCAGCATCTTCCACCGGAAGCGTAACAAGAGATCGCATATCGTCCGCGTTCACTCCGGTAAAATCGGTTGCGACAAGCAAAAATCGTTCTCCCGTTTTCGGCATAAAATCGAACTGAATAAGGACAAGACTTATACAACAACACAATGCCGATGCAAGAAAAAGCATCAACACAGAGACGGGATGATATACCGAAAACGAAACGATCTTTTTTATCATAATTCTTTTACCGTTACCGCCTGCCCTTCGCGCAAAAACGGAGAAGGCTTATCGATAATAATTTCTCCGACGGAAAGACCGCCGCCGGCCCACACAAAACCGTCGCGATGCGCTTTTATTAAAATATTTTTTTGCACTGCATAGCCGTTTACAACCGAAAAAATCTTTCCGTTTTTTTCATCGGACACGAGCAATGCGCTCTCAGGTATACACGGCATATCTTTTGCAGCCGAACGTTCGATTTCACATCGTACAAACATACCCGGTTTGATTGCGCCGTTTTTATTATCGATTTCGGTTTTAATCGAAAAGTTTCCGCTTTGAGGATCCGCCGCCGGCGATATTTCGGCAATGACGGACTCATAGGATTTTCCGAGCGACGGCAAAAAAAGCGAAACTCGCGTACCCTGCATAAAACCGACGGCGTCCTGCTCCTGTACTGACAGCACCGCAAAAACGGACGACGTATCCATAAGCGTTGCGAGTTTTTCATTTTCTTTTACATATTCGCCGTTTTCGTAATAACGCGCGCCGACGATACCCGCCGCCGGAGCGCGTATCGTAAGCTCGTCGATAAGCTTTTGCACGGATGTAAGCTGCTGCCCTGCCGTCTTTACCTGCGCTTCGACCGATGCAAGTTCCGCGCCGCCCGATTTCGTATTGAGTGCGATAAGCTGTTTTTTCCGCACGTCCGAATCGGGAGAAGGAACAATCCCCTCTTTTATCAAATCTTCATCGCGAAAACCCAAAAGCAGCGCGTCGAGTTCTTTTTTCAAAATTGCGATTTCCGTTTCCATCGAGCGGACTTGCAGTTTCAACTGTTCGAGCGAAGAGTCGGTAACGCCGCCGAGTTCGTGAAGCCGCGATTTATTCGAAAGCGTATTTTTCAACAATTCCGATTCGAGCTCTTTTTGCACTATATTCATTTTCGATTTTTCTACGGCAAGGAGGCGGCTTTCGGCTGCAAGCGTTTCTTCACGAAGCTTCGCATATGCAAGTTTGAGAGCTGCATTCGCCGCATCGAGCGCACTCATGTTTTGTTCTTTTTGCAGTTCAAGCTGAACGTTGCGAAGCTGTGCAAGCCTTTGCCCTTTTTTCACCGCATCGCCTTCTTTTACAAAAAACGACACGATCGTTCCGCCGACCATACACGTAACATCGGTTTTCGTTTTATATGAAATCGAACCGAAGCTTTTAAGCTCATCGTCGAGTGGCCTCTCATCCGCACGAACGACGTACACTTCCGCCGCACTATCGGTATTTTCATTTTTCAAACCGGAAGGCGCGCACGAAAAACAAAACGCAATAAACAAAGCGCAACATACGTATTTTATTAAAAACATTTTTCCAACCCTCCAAACGGAACGCATATCATAATCTCTATATCGCGCGCGGCGGCACGGACGGCCGTTTGCGCGGCGACAAGTTTGACTTTTTCTTCCGCGATTTCCATCAACTCGGCAAGGTAATCGATTCGCTTCATTTCACCTTTTTCAACCTGTTCGGCACTGACGGCAATACGCCGTTCGCGCAAAGCGATCGATTCCGAAATACGGGCGATCGAATCTTTACCGTCGTCATAGGCGGCTGTTTTTTCAAAAAGCCGTTCATACAACGCATGCTTTTGCAAACGCAGCTGTTCCGCTTCGCGCTTAACCGAAATTTTATTAATATTATTTTTAATAAAGTAACCGATGTCGGGCACAAAACCCGCCGAGAGAGAATTATCGATGCCTCCGAGTCCGCTTTTATTAAAACCGTATCCGTTGCCGGCCGTCGTCGGCACAAACGGCATATTCGAAAAACTCACCGACAGTTTTATCGAATACGAAGGCTTATTCAGCGGATAAGCAGTACCGGAAAATGAAACGCCGCCCTCGACGCTCACTTCGGGAATAAAAAACAGTTTCGCATACGCCAAGCGGCGTTCGGCATAATGCAGCGCAGCTTCAGCTTTTTTTACGGCGGGATTGCGCTCGTCGGTCATACGCCGCAGTTCGGCCATATGCCCTTCGAGATACGAAAGTCCGCTTTGTTCCGTCGAAGTATTTTCGATGCGCAGATCCTCATCGATATCCATACCGATAAGCGATTTCAGCGTGCGCATCCGTGTCCTAAGCTCACGCTCGGCTTTCTTTTTGTCGTTTTGAATCGTTTTGAACGAAATAAGATATTCCAAATAATCGTTTTCAAGAGCGAGACCGAGATCATACTCTTTTTTAATAATTTCGAGCTGCATGGAAGCGTTCTTTTCCAAATCGCTTTTAATTTTAATAATTTCATTTTGTTGCAGACAGGCACCGTATTGATCTATGACGGACGATTGAAACGCCTGCAATTCCTGCTCATAGGCCTTTACCGCATAATACGCATCGGTTTTATTCATATTGTATAAAACGATACGGCGGCCGCCGTCGGTAACAAGCTGCCGAACGGAAAGCTGTATCGATTTGCTGCGCGAATCAGCCCCTCCGATTTTGACGGCATCGTTTTCCGACCACGACATGTTCAGCGACGGTAAAAAATCCTGCACTGCCCGACAGGCAGCTTTGTACGCCGCTTCGACATATTCTTTTTTCAGCAGATATTCTTTCGAATGCGATACGGCGTACAAAGCCGCTTCTTCAGCCGAACGGAAAACCGTGTCGGAAAACATCGGTGCTGCGGTACAAAAAAAGAGAAGCGGAACAATCGATTTAAATCCGTCTTTCATACCGTCTCCCCGTCACTTCGTAAACGTAAAAACCCGTTTCGCCCTCATCGTATTTCCGAGCGAATCTTTTATACCGTCTCCGAGCGTTATCGTAACTATGCCGGCTTTGCTGCCGTTTCTAATTTCGAGTCCCGCTTTTACGATGCTCATACCGTCCGTAAGGGCGATAAGTTCATTTACCGGAAATTGAGCGCAGTCATCGGGGGAGAGAACGGCGAATGTTTTTATCACCGCCGAACAACAGCCGTTCGTCGCCGCAATCGAAAGAGAATCGAACATCGAAAGCATATCGATACCGGCGGATTCCCGCGAAACGGAAAACACGAGATACAGCGTACAAGCCGTGTCCGACGAAACCGGAAAGAAAACGGGATCGAAAAGCAGCGCCGAAAAATTCGATTCGCCGTTTATCGTTTTATAATGCACACCCTCGGAAAGATTACCCGCACTCCAAACTCCGGTTTGCAAAAATCCTTTAACAAATTCGACCGGCTTGTCCCCTTCCGCATTGAAACATATATCGAAATTTGTATCGCTTTCGGTTTTATTACCCGATACGGCTTGCACGCCTTTCCGCATGCGGAACGTATACGTCTTTCCCCAAGCGGGAGCATCGAAGACAAGCTCGGCATGCGTTTTATCAAGCGCATTTGTTTTTATCGAATACGATGCGGTCGGTATGATCGAAACATAAGAAGAGAGCGAATCGATATTCATCTCTTTCGAAAAATCCATACCGATAATGCAGTCTTTCGGAACGGAAGAATATACGCCGCCGGAAAGGACTTCCGTTTGAAAACCTTTTTTATTTTTGAGCGAAAAAGTGCAAAGCGGCAAATCGGAATCGTGTCGGTAATAAAACGACGTATGAAATTCTTTTGCAAGAGCATTGCGCGCGCAATCTTCAAGGCTTTCCGAAACCGTAATTTTATACAGCGTATTCGCTTTCGGTTTTTCAGTCGGCACAAGACGAACGCTTCTGTCACCGTCAAAAAAAATCTTTGCATACGAAAACGGCGGACTCACGGAAACGGCGGCTTCGAAAGATTCCCGAGCGACGGGTTCGGAAAACGAAATCGTTATATCGGGAACGTCGGCAACGAAACTGCCGTTTGACGGCGCAAAGGAAATTATTTCGGGACGTACACTATCGGTACGGGTCGAAAAAGTTCTGCAATAATCGGCGCCGAGCGAATAGCCTTTTTCGCTTTCGGCGGAAGACGAAACGGTAAGCACATAATCGTAATTTGTTTTAATGCCGCCGACCGGAAAAAAGCGCACTTCTTTTCCCGAACGTGAAAAAATCCCCGAAGAAGGCTGTTCGTCTTCCGTCAGCGAAAACGCTTTTACGATCGATGTCATATCGGGTTCAAGAGAAAATACGATCGAAACGGATTCTTTGTCCCACGTGCAGGATTCGACCCGCATTTCGGGAAGCAAAAGCGAAGCGCAGCCCGTAAGCATAGCCGAAAAAATTATTAATTCCGCAATTCTTATTTTGCCAAAAGATTTATGCATATATCCTTCTCCATATAGCCGCCGCGTCCGTCGGTTATACCCGACGGCCCGCCTGCGATTTTCAATCGATAGTACGACAATACATCGCTCGTGCTTACCGTAAAGCGCGTCCACGTTACCGTAAGCCGCGTTCTGTCTTCGTTCCAAAACACAGCGGTTTTGACGGGACTTGACGAAGTAAACGGAAAGAGGAGCGAAGCCGTTACCGCATTCGCAGCTGCCGTCAAAAAATCGTCGGCAAGCGCGTGCGAAAAAAGAATATGCGCGGTCAACTCCCCGTCGCCGTCGGCATTTTTATAAAACACGTGTTCGATACAGCCGCCGGAAAAATCGGAAACCGCATCGGCATCCAGCAAAAGACCGATGACAGAAAAGTGCACGTCAGCGGCATAAAAACAATGAATATATTTTTCAAAAAGCGGCATGCCGTTTTTGTCTTGAGCCGAAGCGGAAATCGAAAGCGTATATTCGACGCCGCTTTTATAATGCTCTTCCGGTACGAATAAAAAACGTTCGGAAGAATCACCGCAGCGGATCATATAACCCGATATCGGAGGAGAAATCGAAACGGCGTCTTTTACCGAATCGAAATCCATCGGCTTTGAAAACACAAAACCGATCGCCTGTTTTTCCGAAATGTTTTTATCGAGAGGAATATCGGTAAGCCACGGAGCATCGGGCGACATATCCGTTACGGGACATAAAGCGGCGAGTGCGGGATTTTCCGGATCTTCTTTCGTCGAAAACGTATTCGAAAGCGTCTCCTGCATTTCGAAACCGTCCGACGAAAAAAGCCGTTTTACCGTCCACGCATAAGTCGTATTCATCTTCCAGTTCGGAGAGGGCGAAACGACAACCGTTTTTCCGTCATCAGACAAAGCCGTCGTATATTCGGCAGCGGGTGAAAGGGAAAAGGCTTTTTCAAACTGCGATTCTTCTATTTTTTTATTAAATGAAAATACGAGTTTTGTTTGCAGATCGGTATCGTACCGACGTTCGGGAAGTGAAAGTGCAAAAAAGCGATCAGCTTCGTTTCCGTATATAAACGCGCATACCGCATACGCTTGAAACGACGCATCGTTTTCCGTGTGCATGAGACCGTCGATGCTCACAAGATACGGCTTTCCCCGAATCCATCCGGCCTCAGGTTTTACGGACAAAGAACGTCCGTCCCACACATATTCGGCATCATAGCGATGGTTCCCCGATTTTATCGTTACGGCCTGTTCCGCATAATAATGAACGACATCGCAGTTGAATGAAAAATCGATACGCTCGCCTTCAAAGTACCGCGCCGCGGGATTTCGGCTGCACGAAACGCCGTATTCGTCGAATGAAATCAAAGCGCATGAAAAAAGAAGCAGAGGCAGCATTGCACCGAAAACCCTTGGTTTCATCGTATGTCGTCTCCTTTTTTAATAAAATCTATTATTTCCGCGACCGCGGACGGTTCGGATGAAACGGCAAGCGCTTTATCGAGTGCGGCAAGCGCATTCGCGCGGATGCCGAGCATAAGCCATATATCCGCCGTTTCGATATACAGCTTTTCCGAATCGCAAAGAGCCTGCTCCGCCTTTCTGCATATCGCAAGACGTTTATCAAGCGCATTTTGTTTTTGCGCCAAAAGCGCGTATTGATAATAAAAACGCCAGTCCGTTTGATTGAGCGAGAGTTCCCTTTCAAGAAAGGCTTCGGCTTTATCGCAGCGTTCGCTCATAATCAAAGTGCGCACATACCACAGCCGCGCTTCGGTAAATTCGGGATACCGTTTGCACAGGCTGCGCAAAATCTTTTCCGCATCATCGATTTTTTCCGTAAAAATCAATACTTTCGCTTTGAGCAGTTTTGCCTGAAAACAATTTCCGTCGGCGCGCAAAGCTTCATCCGAAAGCGCAAGGGCATTCGAAAAATCTTCGCGTATGTACGCATCCGTCGCGCGTGCGTACAGCGCTTCCGCCCCTCGCGAATCTCTGCACGAAAAAAAGAAAAAAACCGTACATGTCAAAAGGAATGCAAGTTTTCGCTTCATAGCGCCTCACGATAAAATAAATGCGAGCCGGTCTTTTAACCGCCCCGACGACCGGTCGAACTTTTTTACGAGCGCGGCGCGAACGATCGGTTCGGAAGCCGCCGTCTTTACCATCTGCACGCCGGCATAGACATATGAACAGTCGGGGAGATCCAATAAAGCGTACAGAGGAAAAAGCCTGCCCTCGTCCGCCGTCGACGCAAAAGCCTCAAGCGCGGCTTTTACTTCCTGAGGCATGAGCAAAGCGGCCGCGTTTTTTGTCTCGATGCCGATACAAGATGCCAGCGCCTCTCTTGCAAGCGTCGCGTAAGAAGACGATGGCGTAAGCGCGATCGTCTTTTCGAGTACACGAAGCCAATCGTTCGGGTTTTCAGGCTCGAGCGCACGGACAGCTTCCCACACCGTCCAATAGTACGAAGGAAAGCGCGAAAAATATTTTTCAAGCTGCAAAAGCGCCGAAAAATCGGCGGGGGAAAAATCTTTTCGCAGCAGTTTCGCTTTACAATAAACGTAGTCGGAAATGAAAAACGGCGAAGAAGGCGCTTTCGCTTCGAGCCGCATATCGAACAAAGCTTTGATGCTTTCAAGCGCTTCGGAAGCGCCGCCTGACGGAAGCAGCGATTCAACCGATTGCAGATTTGCCGAAAACGCATCGGCGGAGGTATTTCCGTTCGCTGCGTATTCGTAATCGAGGAAGGCGCACAGCACCGCTTTTTCGGTATCGCCGATTTTTTCATATACGGTCGATGCGAAAAGACCCAACCCCGGGAAAAAACCGCCGGTTTCAAAATAAGGTTCGAGCAGTTCGGCGCATTTTTGAAACTCGCCGGCATCGGCAAGCAAATACATATACGAACGCAGTTCATCGGGTGCAATGCGATCGGGATAACGCGAGTACGTTTTATCGAACAAAGCGAGCGCTTCGCTTTCGGCGCCGTGCAAAAGCTGCATTTTCGCATAGAGATATCCGTATTCCGCGCCGGAGTTCGGCACTTCGTAAGCTTTTTTCGCATACGCCCGAGCTTTATCGGCATCTTCATCGGCCGCATACAAAGCCGAAAGAAGGGCGAAAAGTAGCGCCCGTTTTTGCGGTACCACGCTTTTTACGGATACGAGCAAACCTTCGGCTTTCAATGCGTATTTCCATGCATCGACGCGATTTCCCGAAATAAAATAATATGAAGCCAAGTCGAGCTTCGAGTCGAAAGAGACGGGATGCTCCTCGTCAAAGGCGATAAGTTTTTCATACAGCGCTTCTCCCGTTAAGCCGGAATTTTTAAGCGCCGCATATTCGCCGGATTTTTTTTCCGCACAGCCGCATGCGAACAATGCAAACAGCGCAAGGAAAAGCGTCGATTTTTTCATACTGCACCTCAAAGCCGCATACCGCGCGGAAACGCATGTATCACGCGCTCTTCCGCACGGCACTTTGCAGCCCGCCTATATAGCCTGAATTTCGAGTTTTAGAAAACTCGAAATTTTCCAACCTTACTTACAGTCCAATGAGCGGTGAGTTTCGAAAATGAATAAAAATGAGCGGAGGCGAGGTTCCGGCTGCGTGCCGTTTCGAGCGTTAGGCCTGCGGAAGCCTGCCTAAAAAGCTCGACCCCGGCTAAGCGGACGGGTCCTCGCCGAAAGCACAGCTTTATTTAGAAATACTTTCGAAACTCGACATTCCGCCTATATATCGTGTGCAAATGCATTTTTTACGCGGATTTAAAAGCGTTTTTTTTATAGAAATATAAGGTGTAAGGGAACGGAGCGTGAGGGATTGGAGGGGCGAAAGTTCCGGAGCGAGCGATGAGCGAGCGGAGGAATGGAGCGCGCGAGCGCGGAACCCCGCAAAGCCCGACCCGAGAAACGCGAGGGGCACGCCCTGAAAATTAATAAACACCCGAACAGACGATACAAAAAATGCAGGCGGCGAAATATATTAATAATTTGTCAATCGATATTATTAAATTTTAATAATCGGAAAACGCAATCGAAAACTTGCAGTATTCGATTTTTTCAGATATGATGTGCGCATGGCAAAGACGGTTGACAATAAAAAAATCATCTACACGATGGACGATGTGAGCCGCGCGTACGGCACAAAAGTCGTTTTGAAAAACATCGGTATTTCGTATTATTACGGTGCAAAGATCGGCGTCATCGGGCCGAACGGATCGGGTAAATCGAGTCTCTTTAAAATACTTGCGGGACGAGATACGGAGTTTACGGGCGAAACGCATCTCGCGCCGGGCTATTCGATCGGCTATCTCGAACAGGAGCCGGAACTCGAAGCGGGGAAAACGGTCAGAGAGATCGTCGGCGAAGGTGTCAAAGAGATTACCGATCTCCTTGCGGAATTCGATAAAGTAAACGAAGCGTTCGGAGATCCCGACGCGGATTTCGACAAACTCGGCGCGCGGCAGGCAGAGCTGCAGGAAAAACTCGACGCGCTCGATGCGTGGAATCTCGATGCGAATTTGGAACTCGCGATGGAAGCGCTGCGTTGTCCGCCGGGAGATCAGATCGTCGACGTGCTTTCCGGCGGCGAGCGCAGGCGCGTTGCGCTGTGCCGGCTGCTTTTGCAAAAGCCCGATATCCTTTTGCTCGACGAACCGACGAACCACTTGGACGCGGAAACGGTCGCGTGGCTTGAAAAGCATTTGAACGATTACGAGGGTACGGTTATCGCGATCACGCACGACCGTTATTTTCTCGACGACGTGGCCGGTTGGATTTTGGAACTCGATCGCGGCGAAGGCTATCCGTTTAAAGGCAATTATTCGAGCTGGCTTGAGCAAAAAGAAGCGCGTCTTGCGCTGGAAGAAAAGGGTGAAAGCGAACGGCGCAAAGCGATGCAGCGCGAACTCGAGTGGATCCACATGGGTGCGAAGGGCAGGCAGGCAAAACACAAAGAACACATTACGCGCTACAACGAACTGCTTTCGCAAAGCGGCAAAACCGCGCTCAAAGACACGCAGATTTCGATACCCGCAGGTCCCAGGCTCGGAGGGGCGGTCATCGATGCGGAAAATTTAACAAAATCGTACGGCGACAAACTCCTGTTCGAAAATCTTTCGTTTCATATTCCGGCGGGCGCGATCGTGGGCATCGTAGGACCGAACGGCGCGGGAAAGACGACGCTTTTCAAATTGATCGCGGATGCGGCCGGTCAAACTGCCGAACGGCTCGACGGTAAAGAGGGCGGAGAAAAACCGGATTCCGGTGAAATCAAAATCGGCTCGACGGTAAAATTGGTTTACGTCGATCAGCTCCGCTCGAAGCTCGATCCCGACAAAACGGTGTACGAACTGCTTTCCGGCGGACAGGATATCATCAAGCTGGGAGCGGTCGATGAAAAAGGCAGGGCGCTTGAAGGCGGGGTTCGCGAAGTGAACGCGCATGCCTACTGTTCGTGGTTCAATTTTTCCGGCGCGGAACAGAATAAAAAGATCGGCGTACTTTCCGGCGGCGAAAAAAATCGGCTGAATCTCGGCATGATGCTCAAAGAAGCGGGTAATGTTTTAATGCTCGACGAACCGACGAACGACTTGGATGTGCAGACGGTGCGCGCGCTTGAAGAAGCCCTCGAAGACTTTGCCGGATGTGCGCTCGTCGTCAGCCACGACCGCTGGTTTTTGGACAGGATCTGTACGCATATACTCGCCTTTGAAAACAACAGTCAAGTACGCTTTTTCGAAGGCAACTGGTCGGAGTACGCGGCGTGGCGGAAAGCCCAATTCGGAGACGATGTCGAAGTACCGCGCAGAGTCGTGTACAGAAAGCTCACGCGATAGCGCGGGCGGCGAAGAGCGCTTGAGTGCGGGGCATTGTAACGTCCGATCCTCCCGTTGACATTTTTAACAAAAAACTTCTATACTGCTGACGGCGAGAGCAAAGTTTTTATTTCGTCACCGGTCGGACGCGGCAAAGCGTCCGTATAACAACCACATATTTTGCAGCGATGGCTGCAAAAGGAGTACAGATGAAACTTACCAAAAGAATTATTGCCGCAGCCGCAGTCTTTGCTGCAGCGATGACGCTGTTCGTCGGATGCAAAGGCCTTCTCGGAAACGCCGACGATGTCGAAAGCAAAGGAAAGCGCGAACAGTCTGCAACCGAAAAAAAAGGTGCGATCGACAGCCAAACGTATACGCGCTTTTATAAGCAGTTCGGGAAGAGTGAAAACGTGTATGCTGCGGACTGCGACATAACGCTTACGGGAAGCAAAAAGGGCTCTTCGTCCGCGGCGGCAGCCGGGTTTATGTTCGGGATCCACACCGACAAAGACGACCCAAAAAAGATGTCGGCCTTTGTCGCCGCCGTTCGGGTATCGGGCGGAGTAAAACAATACTACGTAAGCCATTTTACGGATTTTCAAGAATCCGAGCTGACATCAAGCACAATCCCCAACCTCGGAACAGAAGATGCTACATGGACGGAAAGAAGCTGGCAGCCACTCGATGCGAACAGTTATACCTATGATATCGCAAAAGATATACTTACCGTAAAAATCTCCGTCGTATCCGATACGAACGGAGATATTACCGTAAAAGTCGGCAACAAGGAAGTAAAAATCACAAAAGCCGCAGGTGCGCACAGTTATGACGGTTTCAAAAATAAAGTCGATGTCGAAAAAGTACAGACAAAAACGAAGGGCTGCGTCATCGGAAAAATCGCATCGTACGGTGTCATCTACCCGACAAATGCAAATCCCGCAAACAGTCTGACCGCAAAATGGAAAGTGTCTAACGATAAAGTTACGGTCGGCGCGCTCTTTGCGGAAGAAGAATAATCGCTTCGGCAAATTCCGAAATCGATACTTTTTTGTAAATCAACGAGGGCTGTCCGAAAACGGACAGCCCCGATTTTTTTCAGCCGAACAAGCTTCGAAAGTATTTTTTAATACGGACAGGAAAAATCACGGAGAGCGAAACACGCGGCAGGTCAAACCTGCTGCACGGCACGCGGAAACCGGCGGAAAAACTACCAGCGGGTTGCCGCACGCTGCAAGCGGTAGATGCTGTGATTTCCGTTGCAGTAAAACGCTATCGCACACACGAACGCGAAGAGCGGCGTATATTGAAAACCGAAAACCGCTCCCGTAATCGCGATCGGCGCAAGGAGCGTATTCGTCGCGCTGCCGAACACCGCACCGTGACCGAGCGCCGCACCCAAAAGCGGGGGCAAGCCGAAAAGCGGGGCAGCGACATAGCCGAAAGCCGAACCGATGATAAAAAGCGGCGTAAGCTCTCCGCCTTGAAAACCTGCCGAAAGGCAGACAACGGTAAACAGCAATTTTAAAATCCAATCGTAGGCAAACACGGCTCCGCCCTCAAAAACCGCATCGGTTATCGGAAAACTCAATCCCGCGTATCTTCCCTTATGAACGACAAGGAGCAGCGCGCTCAAAACCGCGCCGACGATAAAAACCCGCTTGTATTTATTCGGTAGCCGAACTTGAAAACGCTCATGGCAGTATTTTAAAAGCCATGCAAAAAGCTGACCGACCGCGCAAAAGAGCAGGGCGAGCACTGTGAGCTTTGCGACAAAGGGCAGCGTAAAAGCCGCTTCGCCCATATCGGGAAGCGGCGAATATTCGTGAGTAACGCCGAAGAGCCCCGAAACGGCCGACGCGCTTCCCGCTGCGATAATCGTCGGCACGAGCGCATAATAAAAAAGGCGACCCGTGATCATCACTTCGAGCGCAAAGCACACCGCGGCGACGGGCGTACGGAACAAACCCGCAAAACCGCCGGCCATCCCTGCAATGATAAACGTCTGCGCGAGGCGTTTGTTTTTTACGAGCTTTCCGACGGTATATCCGATCACCGCTCCGATTTGGCAGGCAACTCCTTCCCGCCCTACACTCGCCCCTCCGACGTGTCCGAGCCACGTCGCACCGACGGCAAGCGGCACCATGCGGAACGGAATCGTGCGTCCGTCGTCGAACTCTGCGGCGAACACGAGATTCATACCCTCTTCGGCGCCGCCGCCCCACTTGTCGTATACGAACACGATGCAAAGCCCGAGCAGCGGTAAAAGCGGAATTAAAATCATCTGATGCGCGTCTCGAAAATTATTAATTAACAATAAGCCTCGTCCGAATACCGCGCACACGGCACCGGAACACACGCCGACCGCGCAGGACAGCGCGCCTATTTTGAGCACGGATAAAATTCGATACCGCCATATATGAAACGTGCGCATAACTTACAATTATAATTATTTCACAATTCCGCGTCTATCGCTTTGAAAAAAATTGAAAAATTATTTTGAAAACGCATCATGTGCCGCGCTCGCCGGCAAAGGCGCGCATCGGAAGACTTATGCGTATGCCCGTCACAAGTGCAAAGCCCGCACAAAACGCACTCGCAAAAGAAAACATCGATCCGTCGCTTTTTTTAAAAATCGTATAAGAGATATCCTGCATAAAACGAATACCGACAGAGCCTACGGCATGGGGCGGCGTACAAAACGATACACCGAAAGTTCCCGAAAAAGCGGGAGAAGCCGTACGTTCGCCGAAAAACGTCGGAGCGCCGAGCGTAACGGCAGGGCCGGCATAAGCGCGAATATTGTCGTTCAGCTCCAAAATAAACACGAGCGGAACCAAAACGGCACCTCCGTTATATCCTTTGATCATCGTTCCGATTCCCGGACGGAACTTCCATTTTGAAAACGTTATGTCGGCACCGGAATCGATGCCTCGAAAATTCGCGAAAAAACGCTCAGGTTCGAAAAACGACCAATCTATCGCCATAGAAAAACTGCAGATAAAATTATCGATACATTTACCGGAATCGGATCCGGTCTTTTTCGGATCGGCGTCGACTTTTACCGTATCTGTACGTATGAACTCGGACGACTCATCCCCGCCCGATTCACCGCTGTCGGCAACCGTTTTTTCGCCCGATTCTTTATCGCTTTTACCGGAAGCCGCCGTTTCCGCGTCAGCCGTCGTGCCGTTTGTTTTTTTTTCGGAATTTTCACCGGAAGAAGGTGCGCCGGTTTTTTGCTTATCGGAACCGTTCGAAGTCTTTCCGCCCGCCGCGCTTTTTGCCGAAGGAACAAATCGCCCCGCGCCGACATAATACGTTTTCCAATAATGCTCATCGAGAGACGAAACGATAACTCCCGTTTTCGGACCGTCGCTCGCCGCGTGGATCATTTTACCCTCTCCGATATACAAACCGACATGCGTCATGCGCCCCGACGACGATGCGGAAAAAAAGAGCAAATCGCCCGCTTCGATTTCATCGTCCGAAATATGCTCGACAAATCGATATATGGCATGTGAACTGCGGGGAAGCTGCACCTTCGCCGATTTACGCGCGATAAAATAGATAAAGCCGGAACAATCGAAGGATTCCGGTCCTACCCCGCCTGCAGCATAGGGCGAGCCGATATATTTTTTTGCTTCCGCAATAAGCGCTTCGCGCTTCGCCTGCGCCGCTTTCGTTTTCGATTCGGCGGATACCGCCGCGCAAAGTGCAAACAAAACTATGCCGAAATACAGACGGCTTCGTACTATTCCCATACTTCTATTATAGGCGAAAAAGGGAATTTTTTCAGCGATTTTTTATAATGCGACAACATGATCGAATCGCAAATTTTTTGTTGACAGATTCATCGAAGTATAATTATAATATAATTATGGATGAAATACTGTTTGAATGGGATCCGCTTAAATCGGATTTAAATTATGCAAAACATAAAGTAACATTCGACGAAGCGAAAACGGTATTTTATGATGAAAATGCCATATTGATTGCAGATCCCGATCATTCAAACCAGGCTGAAGACCGCTTCATCATACTCGGTTTAAGCACAGAATTGCATATGTTGTTGGTATGTCACTGTTATAAAGAAAACGATAGAATTAGAATTATTTCTGCCCGAAAAGCGAATTTAAAAGAATCAAAAGAATATGGAGGACGAATATGAGAAGCCATTATGATTTTTCGAAAGGGATAAAAAACCCTTATGCAGATACATTAAAAAAACAAATCACGATCAGGTTGGATGACAGTGTAATCGATTATTTTAAAGATATGGCGAAAAGAACGGGAATATCATATCAAAACATCATTAATTATTATCTTTTGGATTGTGTAAAAGAAAAGCGGCGTCTTGAATTGACGTTCAGCAAGTAAATGTTCGTTGCATAAATTTATCCCCCCGATTTCGCAATTGTGTGATAAAATAGTATAATATGACAAACACAAACAATCTTCCCTGGTCGTTTCTCGATTCATACCGAGGCAAAGTTTTCGACGGCGAATGGCCGACTTTTCCGCAAGTGTTCCGGATTTCCGCAGAGCGGTTTCCGGACAGTCCGTGCTTTACCGATTTCGACGGCCCGAACGCTTCAAAACGGTCTTTCAGTTACGCGCAAGCGCTGAAAAATATAGAATCGCTTGCGGTATGGCTCACGGCGAACGGCATTAAAAAAGGAGATCGGGTTGCCGTAACCGGAAAGAATTCGCCCGAGTGGGCGATCGCATATTTGGCGATCCTTTTTGCCGGCGGTATCGTCGTCCCGATCGATTACGCGCTGCGCGACAACGAAGTCGACAATCTTTTGCGCGTATCGGATCCGAAAATCATCTTCGTCGACGAAGAAAAATACGAATACTTCGCACGCAATGCCGCCTCTTTGAAAGTCATGTCGCTGAGTCCGAAGTACCCGGAAACCTATGTTTGTAATTTAAAAGCCGACGGCAAAATCGAACCGAACAGGGAAGCCGAAAGCGGCGATGTCGCGGCGATTTTATTTACGTCGGGAACGACGGGTACGCCCAAAGGCGTCATGCTCACGCACGAAAATTTAATAAGCGACTGCTATATCGCACAGCTGAATTTCAGGCACTACAACGGAGACGTGTTTTACGCGCTCCTTCCGATTCATCACGCGTACACGATGCAGGCGGCGTTTATCAATCCGCTGTCGACGGGAGCCGAAATCGTATTCGGAAAAAATATGGCCGTCTCCCGCCTCATGCGAGAACTGCGCGAAGGCAAGATTACCGTTATGCTCGGTGTGCCGCTTTTATACAACAAACTGCTCGCCGGCATAAAAAAAGGCATACGCGAAAAAGGCGTACTCGTCGCAGGCATTATGCGCTTTCTCATGGGGTTTTCCTATCTCGTCAAAAAACTCACCGGAAAAAATCCCGGAAAAGTGCTGTTCAAAGCGGTACTCCAACAGGCGAACATCTACACGCTGCGCGTCGCAATCTGCGGAGGCGGACCGCTTTCTTCGAGCGTGTTCAAAGCGTACAACGCCGCGGGCATCAATTTTATTCAAGGGTACGGCTTGACCGAAACGAGTCCCATCATCGCGCTGAATCCGGTCGAACGTTTTAAAATCGAAAGCGTCGGCAAAGATTTTTATCCGTACGAAGAAGTTAAAATTATCAATCCCGATAAAGACGGTATCGGAGAAATCGCCGTGAAAGGCCCGATGGTAATGAAAGGCTATTACAATATGCCGGAAGAAACGGCGAAAATGTTTACCGACGACGGCTTTTTCAAAACGGGCGATGTCGGCAAAATCGACGACGAACGCTATATTTCGCTGTGCGGACGGGCAAAGAACATCATCGTCACGTCGGGCGGAAAAAACGTGTATCCCGAAGAGATCGAAGACGCGTTTCAGCTCTACGACAATATTCAGCAGATCACGGCGCAGGGTTATGTCGAAGACGACGAATCGAAATCGGAAAGTATAGAAGCGCTGATTTATCCGAGCGACGAAGCGTTCAAAAAACTCGGCATAGAACGAGGCGATTCTTTTTCGAATGACGATATACGGCATCTGATCCAAGCCGACGTCGATGCGGTAAATCACACGCTGCAGCCTTATGCGCGGATCACGAAGATAACGATTCTCGACAAACCGCTGGAAATGACGACGACGCTCAAAGTAAAACGGAATTACAAAAAATAATAATTAATAATTCGAAAAGTTGTGGAAAGCGATGAAATATGCTATACTGTATTAGTGATGATAGAGAAGCGCACCGATAAAAACAGTACACTTCCTCGCATAAAAGCGCATACAAGTAAAGCAAACTACTTGACACAACTGTGCGCATCGCAAATCCTGTTCCCGAGCGCGTGCTCAACTCGTGGGAATTTATCGACGCGATCCGAAACCGGCTTTAATGCGATATAAAATTAATTATTAATTTTTTCGGACGACACGTATCTGCGATCCCGCCCTCCGCGGCTCACTCACGCTCGGCCTCCTCGCTCGCTTGCGCTCGCTCCGGTGGCTGCCTGCGGCACCGCTCCGGCCGGGCGTAAGTTTATACCTCATCTTCATGACCGTACCGAACATAAAGTCGTCGGTAAAGGTGAGTTCTTCGACGGGTTTAGGAATATATTCCATGGGGATACCTTCGATTGTTGAGATAGAGCCGGCAGGAAAGTCTCTGCAATATATATCACCTGTAAAACTGTAAATTCCGCGGTTTTTTATGAAAAATACACGTAACTGCCACGAACGGCGGTTCCGCAGCTCCTTCTCCAAAATCGCTTCAAAAAACTCCGAAATCGCAACATCTCCGCGATATATAAGTAGGGAGGTCGATAAAAAGCATCGGCTGAAATAGCGCCTCCGCTAAAGTCCGGAGCCGAAAAACGCCGAAGCGTTTTTCTTTTATGGGAGACACTCGCGATTTCTGCGCCTTGCTCGAAATCGCAGCGTTCTTATCTCGTGTTTGCGTTGCAAACTCGACTATTGAACGTGTGCGCCGCTTGAAACTTCGCGCTTACGCGCTCGTTGCGAGGCGCGCGCACAGAAAAAACTTTTTCGGAAGTTGCAACTTCCTGCAAAAGTTTTTTGAGAGGTATTATGGCAACACACAATCGTCGGTATAAAGATTCGGTCTTTGTCGATTTTTTCGGCGAAGATAAAAATGCGAAAGCAAACTTTCTTTCGCTCTACAACGCATTGCATGGAACAGAACTTGACGCATCATCGGCGGAACTCGAACCGCTCCGTCTCGAACAGGTGATGTATATGGCGTTCCGCAACGACGTCGCCTGTCTCGTCGACAGGAAAATCATCGTATTGATCGAACACCAATCCACAATCAACGCCAACATGCCGCTCCGCTTTTTGCAGTACGCCGCACGCCTTTATGAGCGCATTCAAAACCCGCGCGACCGCTATCTGAGACGCCTGAAGAAGATTCCTACGCCGGAGTTCTACGTATTCTACAACGGCGAAGAAGATTACCCGGAAAGCACGACCCTCCGTCTGTCCGACGCTTTTATAGCGGCGCCCGAAAAACCGAGCCTCGAACTCGTTGTCAGCGTGACGAATATCAATTATAATAAGGGTAATGAAATCTTACATACGTGTAAACCGCTGAAGGAGTACACGCTGTTCGTAGATGCCGTGAGAAGACACACAAAGCTCGACAGCGAAAACGGCTTTCGAAACGCGATCAAAGAGTGCATACAAAACGACATCCTGCGGGAGTATTTACAAAGAAAAAGTCGGGAGGTGATGAATATGCTCATAGCTGAATACGATTACGACGTGGACATTGCCGTGCAGCGGGAGGAAGCATTACAAGAAGGCGAAGCGAAAGGTTTTTCGCTTGGTATCGCACAGGGAAAACAGGAAGGCATTTCCGCCGGCTCACATCAAAAAGCGCTTGAAACGGCTCAAATCTTAAAACAGCTAGGCGATCCCATACAAAAGATTGCCCAAGCGACCGGCCTTACCGAAAAAGAAATCAAACAGCTGTAAACCGAGCTGCTCGCGCGGCAGCAATTCGTCACATCTTCGACCGCCTCTCGTTTTACCTCTTTTCATTTACATGATTTTTTCCGTGTATACATTTCCGGTGCAACCGCTCTGAAAACGCTTCACATTTTCAGAGTTAGCTCTAAAAACTGCAGTTTTAGAGGTTCCAATAATTAATAAAACAAAAATATCACGTGTCCTCGACAGGGATTACGCATGAAAAATGTATACACAGAAAAGAGACATAATATAAAATAAAAAAGGCGGAACGCGAGGCAGCGGCAATGCCGCCGAGCCGCTCAGACCGATGGCAAGCGAACTTTTTGGTAAAAAAGTTCGCGCAGTCCGATTCCAATCACGGTCTGCCGCGGCGAACGGCAGGGCTGCTGCCGGGAGTGCAGCCGATTTTTTACGGTAATGGTTATTTTTTGAGGAATATAGATTCTCATGCGTAAGCCCTGTGTCCTCGATTAATAAAAGTTGTGAAAATCAGCGGAATATGTTATAATAATCATAGGATAGCGGAAGTGTTCGACATCGGAAGACGTGCATCCTGCAAAAGTCTTTATGGGAGGTTTATGATGAACAAAGTAAAATCGAACCCTGTACATCTGTATAGGGGGGGGGGGTACTCGATAAAGCCCTTTTAAAAAAAGTACCGATTACAGCGGGCGCTTTGCTTTTTGCCGCAGCGCTCGTTTTTACAGGCTGTTCCAACGGCAGCGATTCGGGAGGCGAAACACCGCCGGTAACAAAGTACAAAGTAGAGCTTGACCGCACCGTCGGCGGCAATGTAAAAGTAACACCCGCACTGAGCGAAGACGGCATGGCAGCCGAAAACACCGTGCTCACTTTTACGGCAACGCCGCTTCAAGGCTACGATCTTGAAAAGTGGGAGCTTGACGGCACGGCGGTAAACGGCACAGCGCTTACCTACACGCTCAAAGTTACCCGGGCGGCAAAGGTTGAGGTATTCTTCAAAACGAACGGTGAGCCGCTTCCTGCCCTGCACACGGTAACGCTTACCGAGCCGGAGCACGGCAGTGTAGATACTGTGCCGGTAATCCCGTTCGGCCATCACCAAGTGCCCGAAGGTACCGAACTTATCTTTAGGGCAGAACCGGATGCAGGCTATGCGGTTGATAAGTGGACGGTTTCGGCGGGCTCATTTTCAGCAGGCGGCACAGACGGAAGCACGAGCGCAACGCTTAAAATCACCGAAGCCGTTACCGTAACGGTTACCTTTAAGCAGGTACTGTGTAAAATCGATTTCGGCGTAGACGGCACGGGCGGCACGCTCACGGCAAAAGTTGACGGCAGCGAAATCAGTTCGGGCGATATGGTGGAACACGGCAAAACCGTCGTCTTTAAGGCAACGCCTGCCGGTTCGAGCTGTAAAGTGGAACAATGGACGAACAACGGAACGCCCATCGCCGCAGCGGGAACAAACACAACCTACAACCACACCGTAACGGCAGCGGCAAATATCAAAGTAAAGTTTAAAAGTACCTATACCGGACCTGCGCTCACGGTAAATACAACGGCATTTACCAAAACGGCAGGAAATAGTTTTGAACACCGGTTCATAACATCAGGATCGGGCAGCTACACGGCGGAAGCGGAAACGCCGAACATCCTATATCTCATCCTACACAACCTGAACAGTCAGGGTAAAATCCGGGTACAGTGCAAACAAGCAGGCTCAACGCGCATAAAGATAACCGACAAAGTAAGCGGGCAAACCGCTTTTTCAGGTCTCATCACCGTAAAACCGGACGAAGACTACTTTGAAGAAGGCGGCATGCGCTACCGCATAACGGACAAAACCGCCCGAGAGGTGAGCGTAACCGCAGAGACAGCTCATTATATCTACGAGCCGTATACGGTACCATCGCTTACCATACCTAAGGAAGTTACCCACGGCGGCATAACCTATACGGTAACGGGCATAGAGCGCCCCAACCTTTGGGGAACTACGCTGCAAAGCGTAACGGTCGCATCCGATAACACCTACCTTTTGGCCGAAAACGGCGTTATCTTTAACAAAGATAAAACCGTACTGTTAGGCTATCTGCCGGGTAAACCGGATGTTTTTTACACCGTTCCTGCAAGCGTAACAGAACTGGGAGAGGGCTCTTTTTCCCAAGTTGCCGCACTGACATCCCTTACACTGCCTGACGGCTTAAAAACTATTGGAGATAAGGCGGTTTGGAACTGCGAAAACCTTGTTGTGCTTAACCTGCCGTCTTCGCTGAAATCTATCGGCTGGCGTTCGCTGGGGTTTATAAAGGTTAGCTCAATGGTTGTGCCGGAAAACATAACGCAGCTTTGGGACTTATTTCTTTCCTATTGTCCTGAATTGACGTCGGTCGAGCTCCCCTCAACGCTTACCGAAATGAGGGGGGATGTCCTTGTGTACGATCCTAAACTGAAGGCGGTAACGTGCAAAGCGGTACATCCGCCGGTCATTGACGGCAACGCGTTTAAAAATACTCCCATCGATTCCGCAACGCTCCGCGTCCCCGCCGGCTCCAAAGCACTCTACCAAGCCGCAGAAGGCTGGAAAGACTTCGGCACGATTGTGGAGTATTGACGGTGCCGTCCTAAACGGCATACGGCGAGGGTTTGAAAACGGCTGAAAATCCGCAAGCGGATTTTCAGCCGCGAGTTTTGACGACGTGCAAACTTCTTGAAGAATACAGCTGCTTTGTGGAAGAAGTGAGGAAGAAAACCCGACTCGGCAGCGAAGCCGGATTTCCCGCACCCTGATCCGGAATTGCGGAAAGTATAAACGGACAAGCGAAACAGCGTTGAGTTAATTACTTGAATCGGACAAACGGATCCATGCACTCAGCTCTTCACAAAATTCCTTCGGGTGCAGCGTAAAAAATTCCGCGTGATTCATTCCCGCGTTTTCGACAATCTGCACATGCGGGAACGCTTTACGGATATACGCGATGTCCCATTCCCGCGCTTTTTTTTCATCGGAGCCGTACCAATACGCTATCCGGCAGTTGACGGGCGGAACGGGATCCGGCATGGAATAATTATTGCAGGAATAGAACGAGCGCCAAATTGTTTTCGCGCTCATGCCGTTCATGGCGGTCTTGATGTATTTGAGATCCTCTTCCGTATATTTTTCCGGGTCGAACATGCTCCGCAGCGCTTTAACGCTCATATGCTTGCCGATCTCCAGCATTATAAAATCACGGATGCCGATGAGGTAGGTCAGCGGCTTCCAAAACCGATACGGAGTCATGCCGCCGTCCAGTACGGCGCAGTCGATGCGTATCTTTCCGGCCGCAAGCATCCGTGCCGCGACAGCTCCGCCCATGGAACAGCCGTAAAGGCAGGTAATGCTTTCATGCCCGTGCTTTATAAGCCATGCCGCCGTTTCGTCGGCGATCCGTTCCACACCGGTAAAATCCGTTTTCGGCGCATCCGGATCAAAACCGGGCATTGCGGGAATAACGAGATGAAAGTCTTTTTCCAATATCGGCGTTACATAATTGAAAATATCCCACCGCGCGCCGAGCGGGTGAAACAAAATTAGAAGTTCTTTATTTCCCTTTCCGAATTCATGAACGGTCATTTTTGCCCCTTATGCGAGCGTCCCTCCGAAAGGGATTCCGAGCATTTTGCAAAACGCCCGATAATACGCTTTCGCCTTGTCGTCCGAAATACCGGTAACGAAAAACGATTCGTCCGGCACTTCCGAAAGAAAATCGGCGGCCGCGGTAAGAATATTTTCGCTTTTTTCTTTTTTCGAATTAATAAGATTGTCGTGTACTTCGATCGCACGGCGCGCAACGCCGTCGCGAGAATCGACGACGCTTACGTTTTTTCCCGCAGCCTTTTGCATGATATCCGCAAGGTGCGTAAAATGCGTACAGCCGAGTACGATCGTGTCGCAGCCTTTTTTCGCAAAATAATCGAGTGCGGGCATAACCGCACGCATCTTTTCGTTTTCGTCGGCGGTAACAAGCTTCCGTTCGATAAACGAAACGAGATCGGCATCTCCGCGCGAATATATCGTACAGCCGGACGCGAAACCTTTTTCGAGCTCGCGTATGTATGCGTCACGCACGGTCGCGTTCGTCGCAAGCAAACCGATTTTTTTATTTTTCGTCACCGAAGCGGCGAGCTTTATCGCAGGCACCGTACCGATAAACGGAACGAAAGGAAACCGTTCGCGAAGGGAGGCGAGAGCGGAAACGGAAATCGTATTGCACGCAACGACGATCGTTTCCGGACGCCACATATCGATGACGCGCGAAACGGCAGCCGTCGCGTATTCGATTATTTCGGGGACGGTTTTTTCTCCGTACGGAAAATGCACGGTATCGGCGAGGTAGGCGCAGGTCGCGTCGGGGGCGAGCCGTTTGAGCCGGAGCATATAGGGGATGCCGCCGGTACCCGAATCCAAAAACGCAAAATTCATAAAACGATACCGCCGAATAAACTGTTGAACGCATCGCGCGCTTTTGCCGCCTTATCGTCTGCCGTTGCAAAATCGGTGCGAGGTGAAAACGATGCGCAAAAATTAGCTCTCTCTTTGTCGGCGACAAGCTCTTCCACGGTTTCCCGGCAGTCGTAATGTGCGCCCGGTGAATAAAACGTACAGTTGCGGCAGACATGCAAATCGGCTCCGCAAAATTCGCATACCGACGTTCTGAATATTTTTTCGGAACTGCGTATCGCGCGCTTGCATTTCCAGCACATATAATCGATTGTAATCGTTTGACTAAACAAACGCAATAGCGTACGATAAAACCATGTTTACGCTGAACAAGTGCCTCGTTCACTCGTGCAAAAATCTTTCGCTTTCCGTTTTCAATAAAATAAACGACATAACCGAAGAGCGAGGATACTGTCTCAATCACACGCCCGATCCGGGACGCGCAAAAAAATCGATTTACGATTATATTACAACGCACGATACGATCGTCGGCTTAAATGCGTCAGGCATTATATTCCGCGACATCGATTTATCGAACAAACGATTTTACGGCTGCAATTTCCAGCACTGCACGTTTACCGATCTCCGTTCGGAAGGTTTGCGCGCCAAACTGTGCATGTTCGATTTTGCGACCTTCGCCGACTGCACGCTCACCGGATCCACCGTGCAGTTTACTTCGTTCGCCTGCTGTACGTTTTCGCACACGATATTCACCGGCAGCGACATGGTGCAAAACAATTTCAACGGCGTGCAGGCCTTCCAATCGTCGTTCGACGATTCGGATTTGTACAATTCGCGTTTTATCGGCGCGCGTCTCGTCGACACGTCGCTCAGAAATTGCAATATCAAAAATACGCTGTTTCTCGAATGCACGTGCGAAAACGTTTCAATGAAAATGTCGAACACGAGGGAAGCCGTTTTCGACCGCAAGGGCAGCGAACTCTTTCAGGGAATCGAATCGAAAAACAGGGTACCCGTATGAAAATATATTTTCATCTCAATATCGGCGGATTTTCAAACTGTTACATCATCGAAAACGAATTTACTAAAGAAGCGATCGTCATCGATCCCGGAAAAATTACGGACGACATCATCAAACGCATCGAAGACGAATCGTACAAACTCGCGGGTGTCTTTATCACGCATAACCACGGAAGCCACGTGCACGGATTAAAAACGCTGCGCAAAATATATACGCCCGCCGTCTATGCAGCCGATTGGGAAGTCGCGGGAAACGACACGCACGTCATCACGGGCGACGGTAGAATCCGCATTGCGGGTCTTACGGTGCGCTATATGGCGCTGCCCGGACATACCGCAGATTCCATGGTCTATAAAATCGGAAACGTCCTCTTTACCGGCGACAGCCTCTCTGCGGGAAAAACCGGAAGCACGAACAGCAGCTATTCCGATTTCGTGCTCAGACGGAACATCGAACAAAAAATACTGTCGGAAAACGATGCGACCGTCATCATGCCGGGACACGGACCGCCGACCTGCGTCGGAGCCGAGCGCATGTTTATCGTATGAGCCACACGCGGCCGCACGAAAGCCCCCAGTTGTCGAACGCATATTCGTCGAATACTTTTGCCGCATCTTCAAACGGAATACCGCGGGTTTGCCGTACGTGCGCTGCAAGTTCGGGAATTTCTTTTTGTACCGACGTCCAATTCGCGAGATTGACAAAATATGCGGCGACGGAGGAAACGTTTTGCTGCATGATGTACGCCATAAATTCGTTGTGTACGAGATATTCGTCATTTAAATCGTAGTTGAGATTCGGATGCAAATGCCAATAGCCCGCTAAAAAATCGCGCGAAGCTTCATCCGTCGTATAAAAAACGGCGGCCGCGGCGTTGCGAAAATTTTCATCGGTAAAAAAAATACCGTGCCAGCCTTCGTGCGCGATATAGCGATTGCGAAGCCATTCGGGCGATTCCTGCGAAATCGAAATGAGAGCTCCCCGTCCCGCGGCGAATGAAGCGCCGTCGGCTGTTATCACGCCGTTTGCAAGCAGGATATCGCGTAAAAGAAGTTCCCGCTCATTAAGCTGAAAATCATCCGCTTTTGTTTTTGTAAAGAACGCTGCAAGAGATGCGGCGCTGTAATCGTGCGCATTAAAACCGTGCATGCTTTCGAGCTCTTCATCGGTAAGGAGCGTTCCGCGGTAGCCCATCTTTTCGGAAAAAAATGCGAGACGTTTAAAAAAATCGTCTTGCACGGCAAAGTCTTTCGTATCGATAAAGAGCACGCCGGGAAATCTGTCCCATTCGAAAAGTTCATAATCGCTCGTGCGCCACTTCGCCCGCGGCCACGAAATGATCAAACCCGGATCGGTTCTAAAAGGCGCAAAAATTCTTCCGCCCGCATTCAATTCGTTTTTGACATCGTTCCGCGTCATCATGAGGACGGGAATATTATTAATTTTATCACGACAGGAAACCGTCGAAAACGGGTTTGCAAGAGGCGCCGTCGGTATATCGTACGCATACGTTTTTTTTACGGAACCCGATACATGCACTTTATTCGTACGAAAAATTGTTAATTTTTCACCGCCCGCATTCAGTTCCGTCTTTACCGGATTTTGCGCCGTCCCCCAATCCTCAGGCGCATAAAACGCCGCGACGATCTTCGGCATAACGGCCGTGTCCGTATTCTGCGACGGAAAGACAAGCGACGCGCCGGAAAAATCCGCTTCATCGGGCGTCTCGTGCATCACTCCCCCGTTCGGCGCGAACGCAAAGAGGGGCACAAAAGCGCTTTTATCCCAGCCTATCGCCGCACTTCGAATTTCCGCCGAGACAATCAAAGAGGGGACGGCGGCGTACACGAAAAAACCGCACGGGATGTTCTTGCCGTTTTTCATTTCGTCTTTTTCAATCGAAAACGCGAGAGCGAATTCGGAAAGATTCTGCACGACGAGGCTTGCGAGCGGACGCTTTTCAATTTTCTTTTGCAACGCGCCGCGAAACGTAAAATCGTCGGCAAATAAAAAGCCGAGCATAAACGCTTTATCCGCGTCCGCCTCCTCATTACGCACGATCCGTATGCGTACCGAAAGAGAGGCATCTCCGAAGCGTTCAATGTACGAATCGAGAAACCGCTTTTGCTCCTCCGTAAATCGATAATATGCGTAGCCCGACTGCGCCTGTTTCGATTTCGCATTTGCGTTCAACGCCGTAAGTCTCGATGCGGGCACCTGCAGCTCTTCCGGAAAGGCGAGCAAAAGCGAAGAGGTTTTCGACAGATATTTTTTTGCAAGCAGACCGATATCGCAGACGAGCAATACGGTAAGCGCGCTTAAAAGAATTTTTTGCTTTATTGTTAATTTTTTAAAAAAAGACATCATCGGGCAATACTACATTTTTTTTATAAAAATAGCTATACTGCCGTTATGTTCGCCGTTATACCCCATCCGACGGAAGCGCTTATCCTGTCGCGCACGCAAAAAGCGACGCTTTCGCGCCTTAATGCCGAAGCGGGAAACTCCCGCTGGATTCCGATATTTCCGCTGTGGGCGTTTTTTAATAATTTCGATTACCGAACGCAGCAGCTGAAAACGATACGGGACGCGATCGCATCGTTTACGATCAGTGTGCCGGAAATTTCAAACGGAGAATTCTTTTTCCCTGCAGTATTGCGTTTCCGAAACGGGGAGACTGTCCGCGGAAAAATACTCGCCGGAAAAAAAACGGATGATGATGCCGATTCGCCCTGTGCCTGCGAAAATGAAAAAAAAATATTCGCCCGCTTTCCGTACTCCTGCAGCGTATTCAGGATCGCGGATGCGGAGATCGGCGAACGCAAAACCGCAAACGATGAAAATGCGGCCGATAAAATCGCCGATAAATGCACAGAAGACACATCCGCAAATTCCGGCGATACGGACGATGCGGAACTTCGTACGTGGCGCGTACACACATCGCTTTGGGTAAAAACGGAAAGAATACAGCGATGATTTCATTCAAGGGTGCCGATTATTGTTATATTAGTATTATTCGTTATTTTCCAATTATTGTTCAATGTATAGCGGAGGATATATGGCCATAGTGCAGGTAAAGGATTTACGCAAAACCTACCCGCTCGGAAAGGTGCAGGTTGAAGCGGTAAAGGGTGTGGATTTTTCGATTGAACGGAGCGAATTCGTTTCGATTTCGGGTCCCTCGGGTTCGGGAAAATCCACTATTTTAAATATGATAGGTTTGATCGACACGCCCACAAGCGGTTCTCTTATCATCAACGACGAAAATATCTACGGCGAAGCTGATTTTACCTCGCTTTCGAAAAACCAAAATAAAAAGGTAAAGATTCCCGGCAGGCTCGATAAAAAAATGACCTCGCTTCGCCACGAGTATTTGGGCTTTATTTTTCAATCGTTCAACCTGATTCCGGTATTGAATGTGTATGAAAACATCGAGTTTCCGCTTTTGTTCGGTATGCCCAAAGGAACCAAAAAACAGATGAGCGAGTGGATAGACTATCTTATCGAAAAGGTCGGCCTTACCGAATGGAAGCATCACAAGTCGAACGAACTTTCAGGCGGTCAGCGCCAGCGTGTTGCAATTGCGCGCGCCCTCGTTACCAAGCCGCACATTGTGCTTGCGGACGAGCCCACGGCGAACCTCGATTCGAAAACGGGAAATCAGATTCTCGAATTGATGAAAGAAGTCAATAAAGAAATAAAAACCACCTTTATTTTTTCAACCCACGACGCAAAGATTGTCGATATGACAAACCACCGCATTAAGATTTTGGACGGTCTTGTCATCGAAGATATAAAGATGAACGCATAAGAGGCACAAACGAAATACGATGAATACGATAGTTTTAAAAATGGCGGTAAAAAATCTTTTTGCAAATAAGGCAAAGCTGATTATTACCCTGTCGCTCATAGGTTTGGGAACTTTTTTTGTTATATCGGGCTTGGGTATTTTAAATTTTGCGATGAAGCAAACCCGCGATGTTTGCATAAGCGATTTTACCGGCGATATTTTAATTACGGGAAAAAGCGATCAAAAGGGTGTCACTGTGGAGCTTTTGGGCGCGTATCAAAACGCCGCTATAAGCATGGATTTACCGAAAATGCCCTATGTACTGCCCTTTGAAAAAATTACGGACAAACTGCGCACAATGCCGGAAATAAAGGATTTTACCTCTTCCACGGTTGCCCTGAGCGTTCTCAAACCGGCCGATTTACCCGATTCGTGGAAACCTTCGGCCGCCGATATGCGGGAAAGCCCCTATATGTATACACTGGGCATAGCACCGCAACAATACCGCAGGGTTTTTCAAACCGCTCACATATATGAGGGCGCTTATCCTTCTTCCGATGATGAAAAATTCGTTTTGATTCCTTCGGAAGTAAAAGAAAAATATGAAAAATACTACGGACGCGAATTAAAAGTCGGCGATGAAATTATTATGACGGCCCTTATGGGAAAAAAGGCAAAGCAGCAGCGGCTTTTTGTAACGGGCTTTTTTACTTACGCGCATCCTGATACGGCCATATCCGATATTGCGTACACCGACACGGACACCGGCCGCATTCTTGCCGGCATGACCCTCGGTGCGCGCACCGCTTCGAACATTCCCGATTCAATCGATTTAAGTCTTTCGGAAAAATCGGAAGACGAATTGTTCGGAAGCGACGATGCCTTTTCGATTTTTGAAGCGGACGCTTCCGCCGAAAACAAAACCGACTTCGACAACCTTTTGGGAAGTACGGAACTGCGCGACAGGCTGAATCTTGCGGACAACGAAGCATGGCATCACATAGCAATAAAGCTTAAAGATTCGACAAAAACCGCAAGCCTTATAAAATATTTAAATATCTGGTTTACCGAAGAACATATCAGTGCGCAAGCTTTGGATTGGAAGGGCGGCATGCATTCATATGTTCGGGCAATAGGAGCGACCCGCGTGTTGTTTATCACCATGCTGGTAATCCTTTCGGTTACGGTTTTAATCGTGATTATGAATACGCTGGTTGTCGCGGTTATGCAGCGCAATGCGGAAATCGGTACGATGCGGGCACTCGGGGCTAAAAAAAGTTTTGTGCGTAAAATCTTTTTTACCGAATCCTTTTTTATGTCCATTGCGGGCGTATGTATCGGCGTGATTCTTGCGCTTATAGCCGCCCTCATTGTCAATTCGTTGAACATAGAATTGAACAGAACGCTTTCGGCTATGTTCGGCGGCAAAAGAATGCGCATACATATTTCCATGTTGTCGATTGTCGGAACAATGTTTTCGATGTTTGCGGCGGGAGTCGTTGCAAACTGGTATCCGGTGCGGCTGGCCCTGAAAATCAGTCCGCTTGAAGCGATAAACCGTTAAGGAATAACAGATGAATATATTGAAAATTGCATTCAAAAACTTAAACCGGCAAAAAAGGCGAAGTATTTTACTCCTGCTTGCCGTTGCCTTTGCATTTTTAGTCGTTGTTTTTATGGACGGAATGACCGCCGGCGCTTTAAAAAGCATGACCGGAGAAATCGCAAAGATTGTGGGCGGCCACGTATACATAATCGGTGCACAAAAAGGACCCGACAAAGATGAGGATGATGAATCGCTTAAAACTTTAAACCGCGAAGAAATAGACCTGATTGACGGCATTGTCAAACAAACGGGCATAGAAGCCGAGTACGTTATCAAGCGGATGCGCAATGACGGCAAACTTATTTTCGAAGGGAAAGAAGCAAGTTCGCAAATCGACGGCTGCGACTTTGAAAGCGAAAAACTGCTGCACGACAGTATTTTATTTAAAGAAGGAAGCTGGGAAGGTATGAAAAAGGAAAACGCCCTTTTAATTTCCGAAACAACCGCCAAAGCTTTAAACGCCGGACTTCACGATGTAGTTTTATATGAAACAAAAACGGCATCGGGGCAGTTGACGGTTGCCGAATTGCAAATTGAAGGTATTGCCGTAGACCGCTCGGCTTTCGGCGGCATTACGAATTATATCAATTTTGAATATGCACGTACTATAAGTCAGCTTCCTGAAGGGGTAGTCGAAGTGTATGCGCTTTTTCTTAAAAACCCGGATATGCAGGAAGTTCTTGCCGACAAAATTGAAAAAGAACTTGCAAAAACTGCCGAGGTTATCGACAGAGCGCTTGCAAAAAAAACCAGCCCGTCAAATCCCGGCAACTATATGTTTTCACAACTGGACGAGGGAAAATGGGAAGGTACAAAATACGGCGTTATCACCTTTTTCGACTTTGCACCGCAAATGGCAACCCTTATGTGCACATTGCAGTTTGTAAGCTTCGGTGTTTTAGCCGCCCTTTTGCTTATTACGATGATAGGTATTTCAAACACCTTTAAAATAATCGTACACGAACGCAAGGGCGAAATCGGTACTATGCGCTCCTGCGGCGTCGGACGCGGCAGTATACGGGCTCTCTTTATCGCCGAAGCTTCGTTTTTATCGATTATCGGAGCCGCCGCGGGTTTTGTACTTGCTCTTATTATTATGCAGATTTTTACCCTTATACCGATTGCAAAAGATTCTTCGTTTGCAGTTTTTACAAAAAACGGACATTTTACATGGATTCTATCCTTTGTGCCGGTTGTTATAAAATTCCTCACCGTGTGGGTTTTAACATTGCTGACGGTAGCGGGCTCCGCCTCCCGGGCGGCAAACATGGTTCCGGCCGAAGCATTGCGGGCGGGAAAATAAAAATTATAATCAGGAGGTACGATAAAAAGTGTCGTCTGAAATATCGCCGACACTTTTTATTTCGAGTTTGCGTGGATGTTTGCAGAAGACGTGTATACGTGCCGTTTCGATAAAAATCGAATGAATACGATATACTTTATTTTGCAAACTCGACTATTGAACGTGTGCGCTCTTGCGCACGGCTAAAAACTTTTTCGGAAATTGATATTTCCTGCAAAAGTTTTTATGGGAGACGATATGTTCAAAAAAACAATAATTGTATTTTGCGCACTTTTGTGCGCGCCTTTCGTTTTTGCACAAGTGCCCGATACCGAAACGATGTACGCTATTATGGATAAGGCTTTTGTTAACAACAACTTTTTGGAAGACTTTACCTGTACCCTTTCGTTGATTATCGAAAAGCCGAACGAACCGAAAGAAGCCGCCCAATTCAAATTATTCCGGCGCGACGTAAAAGATCAAACCTGCCTTGTGCAAATTGCGCCCGAAGCGGACAAGGGTGTCGGCTACCTTCAGGAAAAAAACAACCTGTGGGCATACGACCCCATATCGCGCAGTTTTACGCACTCGTCCCTTAAACGTAATTTGGGCAACAGCGATGCGAAAATATCGGATGTAAACAAAAAAGAAAAATTTAAAGATTCGTGGGAAATCCTTAACATAGAAGAAAGCAAACTCGGCAAATTCGACGTATACGCGGTAACCGCCAAAGCCCTCGATAAAGACGCTTCTTATGCGCAGGAAAAGTTTTTTGTGCGAAAAGACGAAGGCTTGATTTTAAAAGTCGAAAGCTACGGAGCAAGCGGCCGCCACATGAGGACTACCCTCGTTCCCAAATATGCAAAGGTAAACGGGGTACCCCTTCCCGTCCATCAAATTCACATAAACGAATTGGTAAAGGGAGAAAAGACGACGCAAATTTTTGCAGACTTCGACAATTCGAAAATCCCCGACGTCGTCTTTACAAAGGCCTATTTGGAGAAAATAAACTGATATGAAAAAATCAATACGTTTGCCGCCGGCTCTTTTTTTACCGGCAGTCCTCTTGTTATTGCCCGTCCTTATACCGCACGGCGCGCCTTTTTTACAGGGCGGTTTGTATGCACAAGATACACAGAAAGCAAGCGAAAGCGCTTCTTTGGAAGATGAATTGTTCGGAGGCGATGAAGACCTTTTTGTTTCCCCCGATAAAGCGCACACCGCGTCGAGCTCAACGGATTCCGATTCGCCAACAGACGACCGTCCGCTTAAATTTCAAGCCGATTTACAAAAGGCTATGCTTTCTCTTGAAGGAGAAAAACTCCGTATCGGCGGTTCGCTCGATTCGTCTTTAAAGTTAAGCTGTAACTGGACGGAACCCTATGAGCCGAAGCCCGATTCAACACTGAAGACAACCTTAAATGCAAATCTTTTTTTTGATGCGCGCCCTGTCGAAAATTTAAAAATCTACGGTAAATTCCGCTTCGGTTTTCCGTTTGAAAAAAACCTTGCAGGACAGGCAGTCATTGCTGTTCCGCCCTCACTCATCCCCGGCGGCGCACAGCTTCCCGCTTTTGTAAATGTTCCCGGTGCGGTAAATATTTCCATCCGCGAATTATATACCGACTTTTCGCTTAAAGATATTGCCTTTTTCCGCTTCGGAAAGCACGCGGTAAAATGGGGTACGGGGTATTTTTACAGTCCTGCGGATATTATCAATATTTCGCGGATTGACCCGCAGGATCCGGAAGCCGATAAAGAAGGCCCTCTTTCTCTTCGCACGCACATTGTGATTCCCGGAACTCAGCACAACTTGTGGTTCTATCTCTTACCGCCTACGGACAGCGGCTTTAAAATCGAAAACACGGCTGTGGCGGCAAAGGCGGAATTCGTGTTCGGAAACTGGGAATGGGGAATCGGCGGACGCTACAGGTACGAGCAGGCGCCGAAACTGATTACAACCCTGTCGGGAAGCATTGCGAGAAAGGTTGCCGTATTCGCCGAAGGCATCTTTGCATGGGGAAGCGATTACACGTATTACAAAAACGGCGACTACAACAGCGGATACGAGGAAAAAAACAAAGCCTTTTTTCAGGCAACGGCCGGAGCTTCGTACAGCAATGCCAAAACGTACACAAGCGTGGCAGCCCAGTATTTTTATAACGGCTTCGGCTATCGGGACACAAAAGAAGTGCAGTCAATTATAAAAACCGGTTTTGCAGAAGCACAAAAAGGGAATTTTTTACATAGCTCCGTTCGAGCGGCGGAAAATATCACTTCCATGGGATATATCGGGCAGCATTACATCGCTTGTACGCTTTCTCAAAACAAAATCGGAACGGAAAAACTGCGGGCTCGGCTGTTTCAGCAGTTTGCAATTTCCGAGCTTCAGGGCATGAGCGTTTTGACTTTTTCGTGGAAACCGAACCGCCTTATCGGCTTCGATATAGGCCCTGCTTTTACCTACCCCCTGAGCCGCGAATCCCAGGTAAAAAGCACCGCCGGCTTCAACCTAACCGTAAAGATGGGCGGCGGAAAGTTTTAATAACTTGTCTTTTGTTTTAAACCGTGACCGGTTATTAAGCACACTGTTTTATCATCTTTTGATATACAACCGCTTTCCGAATCTTTTTTATAAGCGGCATATGAAACGGCAGACGAAGCCTCGCAAAATATACCCTCCTGCTTTGCAAGCAATGAGCGACTGTTTTTTATATCTTCTTCCGAAACGGAAATTGCAGCACCTCGGGATGCATATATTGCCTGCAAAGTGTGAGTGTCGTCGTCGTTATAAGACAATAATGGATCCGCTATGGCAGTCGCTATCGTATATACCCCATAATCCCTGTCTGGCAGGAAAATCCGTTTGTGCGGATGCATGGGCAAAGGGAGCGGAACCCATTCCCGCTTCGTTTGAAGCGGTTCCTCTGGACAAGCCGTATCTTAATGCCAAAAATTCGGGACTTTTATAAACTCTTTTACCGCCTTAAATGAAAGTGATAAAAAAGAATTTTTTTCCGGGAATATAGACGATTTGCTTGAAGAAATGATGATAGATGCTGTCTTTAATATAGGCAAAACCAAGGAAGATTTGACAAAAGAAGATAAAATTAAAATCGTACAATATTTAAATAATAAGGGATTCTTTCTGATAAAAAAAGCCGCCAACAAACTAGCGGCATTTTTAGGACTTACCCGCTATACCATATACAACTATCTCAAATAATAGTTCATTTTTATTCTCTTGTGCCGATAAACAGCGCAGGTAAACGCGCCGACGATATCTCCGCGAATACCGACGAAGAAACGTATTACGAAAAATCGTGCGGCGGCGAAAGGCGAACTCCATTCACACTGATTAATTCGCATTCGAATTAATCAGTGTTTCCTTAGATTTGCCTGTAACCCACTTTCAGACGTTGTTCTCTTACTGCTGGCTTACAATCTTGACTTCTCTCTTCGAATCATAGCTTCCGGCATCCTTAGCCTCCAGTACTTGATTTCCGAGAATGACGCTCTTGGGAACCTCTCCGCCCTCAAGGTAGGTATGCGCAGCTTCCAGAATGGATACGCCAAGTCCATAGGGCGGTTCGGAAATGGACGCCTCGATTTTACCTTCCTTCATTGCATCAATGGTGTCGTCGATGCAGTCACAACCGATTATTGTGATCTCACCCAGACGCCCTGCAGCCTCAATTGCCTCCACAGCTCCAAGCGCCATTTCATCATTTGCCGCATACAGACCGTCGATCTGCGGGTTTGCAGAAAGGATATTCTCCATCACGCTCATGGCTGTTGCTCTATCAAAGTTTGCAACCTCGGACTGCACTACCTTGATCTCCGGATACTTTTTGATCCGCTCCGAAAATCCCTGATGTCTGTCCTGCGCAACATTGCTGCCCATGATGCCCTGAAGCTCCACCAGCTTCCCTTTTCCTCCAAGAGCTTTTGCAAGATAGTCTGCCGCCATGGCTCCCGACTTGATCGCGTCATAGCCGATATGCGCCACAACTTCTCCGCCATTTGACTTTCTGTCCATGGTAAAGACCGGAATTCCTGCCTCATTGCAGGCCTCAATGGAAGGAATGATGGCATCGGAATCACAGGTATCTACAATGATTGCCGCCGGTTTCATAGCGATCAGGTTCTCGACGTCCTTTGCCTGAATGGCCGGATTGTCCTGTGCATCCGTTGCCACAATTTCAATGCCATACTTCGAAGCCGCATCCTTTACACCCTGCTGTACCGATACGAAGAAGGGATTGGTCTGTGTGTTCATGGAAAGCCCAATCATCATCCCGTCTGCAGTACCGCTTTTTTTTGCCTGAGTTGCCGCTTTTCCTCCGGCACGGCAGCCGATCAGGGAGACTGCCATAATCATTGCTAACGCTGCTGTCATAAGCCTTTTTTTCATTTCGATCCTCCTTTGAATCCTTCGATTTCTTTTATTTGTTCCCCTGCACGCAGGGTTATATCTATGATTTCCATGCCGCTTGTGGTATGCATTACACCTCTGCTCTTGCGGAAAGCTCATTGACCTTCTTATCCGCAAGTACAGCCAACAAAATTACTATGCCCTTTACAATATTGGTAGCATGCGGATCTATTTTCATCAGCGTTAAAAGATTGTCAATAATGCCCATGATAATTGCACCAACCACTGTCGGCAGAATAAAGCCGCTGCCGCCGCTCAAACTGGTTCCTCCTAAAATCACTGCTGCTATCGCATCCATTTCAATACCCTCTCCTCCGGTAGACTGCGCAGAGGCAAGCCGCGAGGTAAGCACGATACCCGCAACAGAGCACATCAGTCCATTGATTGTATATACCATCCACTCTGTTACTCTGATACGGATTCCGGCAAGCCTCGCCGCCTCTCTGCTACCGCCCAGTGCATAAACCGCTCTTCCAAACGGAGTCTGTGTAAGCACATAGTGTCCAAGCAGAAAGAAAATAATCACCAGCACAATCGGCAGCGGGACTCCAAGGAAACTCCCCTTTCCGATAAACTTATACACTGCATTTTTAACGGCAATCGGAGAGCCCCGCGTATAGACCAGTACGCAGCCCCGAAGCAGGGTCATCATGCCAAGCGTCGCAATAAATGCAGGGATGCCGCAGTATGAAACAAAGAAGCCGTTGACCATACCACAGAGGACACCCACCATCACTGCTACAAAAACCGCCAGCAGTATATTGTCTGTTGTCCGAAGAACACCTGCGGACAGAGCACCCGTAAGCCCTACAATCGAACCAACGGACAGATCTATTCCTCCTGTCAGAATCACAAAAGTCATCCCGCAGGCAACCAGCCCGCCCACCGCTACCTGACGAATTACATTAAACAGGTTGCTGACGCTCAAAAAATTCTTTGACAGAATGGTTGCAACAACACAGATGAACAGTAAAATCAATACCGAGCGATAGATATTGACCTGTGATATCAGCACTCGCTTATTTAATTTATTCATTCTTCGACTCCTCCCGATTCATAGGCCAATATCTTCTCCTGAATCAGTTCTCCCTTACCAAGTTCCAGAACCTGAACTCCCCCTCTCATGATGACGACTCTGTCGCTCATGCCAATTACCTCAGGAATGTCCGTCGAAATTAGGATGATGCTCTTCCCTTCCTTTGTCATCTGATCCATGATACTGTAAATCTCCGCCTTAGCGCCGACATCTACACCTCGCGTCGGCTCGTCCAGAATTAAAATTTCCGTATCCGCTTCCAGTACCTTGGCAAATACGGCCTTCTGCTGATTTCCTCCGCTCAGTCGTCCCGCAAGCTGCTGCGGACTGCTGACTTTGATGTTTAACCTTCCGATCTCTGCCTGTACCGCCCGCTGCTCCTCCCTTTTCTGTAGTTGCACACCCTTTGTAAACTTCTTCAGAGAGGAAAGCGTGATGTTTTCGAGGATGCTTCGTCCGAGTACAAGCCCTTCATTTTTTCTGTCATCCGAGACAAATCCAATTCCGCCGGCGATTGCCTTATCAGGGCTGGAATTGTCAATTTCTTTTCCATGGACAAAAACCTTTCCCGCTTTCATCGGTATCGCACCGTAAATCATTTTGGACAGTTCTATGGTACCGGAGCCCACCAATCCGGAGATTCCGAGGATTTCTCCTCTATGCAGAGCGATACTGACATCGTACACGCCTCTTCCGATAATATTTTTTGCCTCAAAGACAATTTCCCTCGGCGTATACTCTCTTTTGGGATACAGACAGTCCACACTCCGGCCTACCATCAGAGAAACCACCTCGGCATAATCTGTAGCTTCGATTTCCTTGGTGTCAATATAGCAGCCATCCCTGAATACCGTCAGTCTGTCTGCAATCCGAAAGATTTCATCCATACGATGCGAAATATAGATAATCGAGATGCCTCGTTTTTTCAGATCGCCTATAATTTCAAACAGTACCTTGATTTCTTCATCTGTCAGCGCAGCCGTCGGCTCATCCATAATGATAATCTTTGCTCCGATTGTGAGGCATTTCGCAATCTCCGTCATTTGCGCTTCTGCAACACTAAGGTTCTTCACCTTTGTTTTGGCGTCGATCCGAAGCCTGAGACGTTTCAGCGTTTCCTCAGCATCCCGGTACAGCCTCTCCCAGTCAAGCATTCCCATTTTTTTCAATGGCAGACGTCCCAAATACATGTTCTCTGCCGTCGTCAGCTCCGGAACCATATTGAATTCCTGATAAATCATTGCAATCCCATGCTTTTCCGCATCTCTTGTGGAATGGAACACAACCTCTTGTCCGTCAACATAGATATGTCCTGAAGTATAGGGCTGTGCACCTGCAATGATCTTCATCAGCGTTGATTTTCCGGCGCCGTTTTCACCGCAGATCGCATGCACCTCACCTCTGTTGATCTCAAGATGTGCATCTTTCAGAGCCGTTACACCCGGGAAGGTTTTCACTACCGATTCTACCCTCAATACACATTCATCCATTCGTACTTCTCCTGTCAGTAGGCACAGCCGCAGGTAAGGATTACATTTGTATAGCCCGTAAATTCTCCGGTCAGAATGATCGCCTTCGCTCGCTCGCTTTCCTTTTTTAATTCTGAATGCGGAACATAACTTACCTTCAATCCTTCAGGAAGAAGCATAAGCGCTTTTTCATGAAACTCCGGCGACACACTTTTAGCCTCATTTGCAAATAATGCCTCCTCTATCACAAGATGCTTTAAAAGCTCCTCCAACACTTCTAAGTATCCGGGACTTCCCGCCTTCCAACCCAGGTCGATCCGCTCTACGCCCTTCGGAACAGGAAGTCCTGCATCTCCGATTACCAACATATCTCTATGTCTCAGCTCTCCCATAACACGGAGCAACTGCGGATGAAAAATCCCATCTCTGATCATAAAATCTCCTCCCTGTGTTTTTCTAAAAATGCATCAATCTCCTCTCGCGTCGGCATGGAGGGTGTAGTACCTATTTTCTGCACGGACAGAGCCGCCACTGCGCTTGCAAAGATAGCCGCCTCCCAAAGGTCCTTCCCCTCAGCGAGCGCAGTGACAAGCCCTCCGTTGAAGGCGTCTCCCGCCCCGGTGGTATCTATGGCATTGACCCGAAACGCCGGAACTATCCCGCGCTTTTCCCGAGCCGCAACGTACACACCTCTTCCGCCCAATGTTATCATAACATCCTTAACGCCTTTGGCAAAAAACCAATCTGCTGCTTTTCCCGCATTTTCTTCATCCGTGATCGGTACTCCGGTCAAGATCTCAGCTTCCACCTCATTCGGCGTAATCAGATCCACTCCGGAGAGCAGCACATCGCTGATCGGTTGAATCGGCGCCGTATTCAGGATAACCTTCACCCCGCGCTCCTTCGCCATTTTCACCAATTTCTCCACTGCGGAAACATTGGTCTCAAGTTGTGTCAAAAGGTATTCCGACTCAGAAAGCAATCCGGAAAGGCTTTCCACCTCTGCCTCTGTAATACTGTTGCATGCCCCCAGCACCACTACGATTTTATTCTGGCTGCTTTTCTCATCAACCATAATGAGCGCAGCACCGGTCTCCGCTTCCTCTGTCTGGAAAATATGCGCAGTATCCATGCTCAGCGCATGCATGGTGTCAAGCGCCACATTGGCAAAGGTATCTTTTCCGAGTTTCGTCACCATGGCAACATCCGCGCCCGCCTTATGTGCCGCAACTCCCTGATTAAAGCCCTTGCCGCCGGGACCCATTTTGAAGATGCTTCCCTTCACCGTCTCCCCCGGAACCGGCAAATGCGGCGCTCTACTCATTAAATCCACTACAAAGCTTCCAAAAACCATGACCTTTTTTCCCATACCGTCCTCCTGATTACCAGCCGTGCGGTCAGTTTCACACTCACCGCGGTGCCTCGCGCTATCTGCTATAATATTTGTTCAGTGACCTGCGTCGGCCTTCCTTACAGCAGCACCAGTCCATTTCCGGCTCCGATCCGATCTGCACCCGCCCGGATCAGCGCCTCTGCCTGCTCCGGCGTGCGGATTCCTCCGCTTGCCTTCACCCTAGCCTTCTCTCCTACCGTATGTTTCATAAGCGCTACATCTTCCACATTCGCCCCGCCGGTCGAAAAGCCTGTAGAGGTCTTTACAAAATCAGCACCCGCTTCTACGGAAAGTTCACAGGCTTTTATGATTTCTTCCTTATCAAGAAGACAGGTCTCAAGAATCACCTTGACCGTTTTCCCTGAGGCAGCTTTCACTACAGCCCGTATATCCTCTCTGACAAACTTATAATTTTTATCCTTCATAGCTCCGATGTTGATGACCATATCCACCTCTTCCGCACCGAGTTTTACCGCCTCCGCCGTCTCAAAGGCCTTCGCTGTGCTAAGCATCGCGCCGAGTGGAAAGCCCACCACACAGCAAACCTTTACCGGACTTCCTTTCAGTTCTTTTGCAACAAGCGGTACATGACAAGTATTCACACATACCGATGCAAAGCCATGTTCCTTTGCCTCCCTGCAATATCGCCTGATAGTTTCCGAGCTTGCATCCGCCTTAAGCATCGTGTGATCGATCATCCCTGCAATATTCATTTTCTTTCCTCCTGCTTCGCCTTATTCTGTTCCGTTTTTGCTTACAATGTTTTCAGTTTCTCTTTTTTTCCGCTTTGCCGTGAATACCCTCTATTCATATCTTCCGCATCATTGACGCTGTGCCTTCCCTTGTGGATTTTCAGCGTTAATATGTAACCGGTTACATATTAAAAGAACAAATCTTTACATTGTTCTTCCATGCTGGCACGCAGAGCCTTTATGTAGCCCTTCTCAGTCAAAGCCCCGCGTATTTTTCGGATCCGCGCAAAACTACGCTGTGCGGTACAAAAACCTGCTTTTTCTCTCCGACAGCATCTCTGTACTTCAGTTTTTTCAGGAGAAGCCTCATGGCCTCTCGTCCCTGTAGCTGAGCGTCTCGCTCTATAGTAGAAAGCGGATATTCAATCAGCTTCAGCGCTTCGATCTGATCGAATCCCACGATAGAAATATCTCTTCCTATTTTGATACGGTGCTCCGTAAAATATTTCAGAGCACCAAGGGTTGTTTTGTTGTTCGAGGTAAAAATCGCTGTCGGCGGCTCTTTGAGCGACATCAGTTCTCCGGTTCTTTCATATGCCCTGTCAATCCGAAAGTCCCCGAAGACAATGTACTCTTCCCGAAGTGAAATCCCATAGCTGCGCAGCGCCTGCTTATAGCCCGTCAATCTATCTCGCCCCGGCAGAGACGTGCTCGGCCCCGCGATTACTGCGATTCGTCGGTGTCCCTCCCGAATCAGCGCCTCAACCCCTTCATAGCTCCCCTTAATATTGTCCGTATACACGCCATCCAGCTCCGCTCCAAAAATATCCCTGTCTGCCAGCACCACAGGAATGTTCTTCGCCCGCAGTTCCATCAGCCTCCGGCTAGTATCGCCGTCCTGCTCCGATACCGGTGTAATGATGACCCCTGCCATATACTGGCTCTCTACCCCGGCCAGTGCATTATGTTCTTTTTCCCCGGATTCATTGGTATCATACAGCACCATATTGTAGCTTTCGGTTTCCGCCAATGCCCCGATTCCGCTGATTAGACTCGAAAAAAATTCGTTGGCAATGTCCGGAACAATGATTGCGATGCTAGAAGTTCCTCTTACACTCAAGCTTCTTGCGATCGCATTCGGAACATAGCCGGTCTCATCGATCGTCTCCAGAATTTTTTTTCTGGTGTCCTCCTTTACATAGCCGGACCGATTTAAAACTCTGGAAACTGTCGTAGAAGAAACGCCGGTTTTTTTTGCAATATCTCTGATGTTCATTTTTTTTCCTTTTTTTATGTAACCGGTTACACATATAAGATTACACTATTATTCCTGTTTTGTAAACACCTGTATATTAACTCAAGGCAGGACGGAAAGAATATCACCAAAGCCCTTTATGCAGCCCTTGAATCAATTGGGAAGACAAGAAAGAGGTATTAAAACTGTGGCCGGCTGACACTGAAGGTGCCAAATTCCGGATAAGCTTCCTTACTGACAGCGGGACTGACGACATTCTTATTGCCAGCATAAGACGCGTAGCGGATTATGCACGGCATTGTTCACATACTCGAGTTCTTTTTAGATTGATTTTTGTTAAAAAAAAGCCCGGCAGCTACCTACTTTCCCGCTTGGAAGCAGTATCATCGGCGCAAGGGAGCTTGACTTCCGTGTTCGGAATGGGAACGGGTATTTCCTCCCCGCCATGGCCACCGGGCAATAATTGCCGTAAAAAAAGAAAAGGAAGAAGGGGCAGGGGTAAAACAAAGCACCTGCCGTCGTTTCACACGAGCTTTTATGTGCTGTATGTATAGTGTTTCGCGCTATAGCACGGGAACGATAATATGGTCAAGCCTCACGACCTATTAGTACTGCTCGGCTGTGCACGTCGCCGTGCCTGCACCTGCAGCCTATCAACCGGATAGTGTCTCCGGGGTCTTTAGGAGGGTTATACCCTCAGGGATGTCTCATCTTGAGGCGGGCTTCCCGCTTAGATGCTTTCAGCGGTTATCCCTTCCGAACGTAGCCACCCGGCACTTACCCTTGGCAGGATAACCGGTATACCAGAGGTTCGTCCGCTTCGGTCCTCTCGTACTAAAAGCAGCTCCTCTCAAACTTCCAACGCCCGTAACAGATAGGGACCGAACTGTCTCGCGACGTTCTGAACCCAGCTCACGTACCGCTTTAATTGGCGAACAGCCAAACCCTTGGGACCTGCTCCAGCCCCAGGATGCGATGAGCCGACATCGAGGTGCCAAACTTTCCCGTCGATGTGAACTCTTGGGGAAAATCAGCCTGTTATCCCCGGAGTACCTTTTGTCCGTTAAGTGACGGCGCTTCCACTTGCCGCCGCCAGATCACTAAGACCTGCTTTCGCACCTGCTCGTGATGTCTCACTCGCAGTCAAGCCTCCTTGTGCCTTTACACTCGTACGATGATTTCCAACCACCGCGAGGAGACCTTCGCGCGCCTCCGTTACCCTTTAGGAGGCGACCGCCCCAGTCAAACCGCCCGCCAATCACTGTCCCCCTTCCGGCTTCACGGACCGGAGTTAGAAATCCCATCCGCCAGGGCCGGTATTTCACCAACGGCTCCACGCACGCTGACGCGCACGCTTCACAGCCTCCCGGCTATCCTACACATGGCGGATAGAATCCCAGTGATAAGCTGCGGTGAAGGTTCACGGGGTCTTTCCGTCTAATTACGGGTATCCGGCTTCTTTACCGGAATATAAGTTTCACCGAGTCCCGCGTTGAGACAGCGCCCAGAATCGTTACACCATTCGTGCGGGTCGGAACTTACCCGACAAGGAATTTCGCTACCTTAGGACCGTTATAGTTACGGCCGCCGTTTGCCGGGGCTTCGGTTCGGAGCTTCGCATTGCTGCTAACCCCTCCCCTTAACCTTCCGGTACCGGGCAGGTGTCACCACCTATACGTCCCGTTGCCGGTTCGCAGATGGCTGTGTTTTTGGTAAACAGTCGCCTGGGCCTGCTTTCTGCCGCTCACATCCTTATCAGCGTGAGCCACACTTCTTCCGAAGTTACGTGTGCTTTTTGCCGAGTTCCTTAACGCGGGGTCGCTCGTGCGCCTTAGATTACTCATCCTGCCTGCGTGTGTCCGTTTCCGGTACGGTCCGACTCAGCCTAGCTTTAGACAGTATTTCCCGGCACCTTGATTACATCCGCTTCGCTTCGCCTGCGCTCCGCTCCCCGTAACGGCTCAGCTCAAGGGCTCTTTTAACCGCCCTCTCAACACCTTACCGCTTGGACAGAAACTACCGTTCTTCTGCCGGATTTCACCTCATGCGTCCTGCCTTCAAAACTGAGCCGGGTATCGGATTTTGAACCGATTTCCCATCGACTACGACTTTCGTCCTCGCCTTAGGGGCCGACTTACCCCGGGCAGATTGCCTTTACCCGGGAATCCTCAGGCTTTCGGCGGACGGGAATCTCACCCGTCTTTTCGTTACTTGTGCCTGCATTCTCTCTTCCGCTTCCTCCAGCGCCCCTCACAGGTACGCCTTCTTCGGTTAGCGCAATGCTCCCCTACCGCCCGCATCTCTTACAATGCGGGCCCGCGGCTTCGGTATAACGCTTAGCCCCGTTACATTGTCTGCGCACGCCTGCTCGACCAGTGAGCTGTTACGCACTCTTTTAAGGAATGGCTGCTTCTGAGCCAACCTCCTGGCTGTCTGTGCAGACGCACCTCATTTCACACTGAGCGTTATTTTGGGACCTTTGCCGTCGGTCCGGGCTGTTTCCCTCTCGACTATGAACCTTGGAGCACACAGTCTCACTCCCATGCGTTGGCGGATGGCATTCTGAGTTCGATTGGTGTCGGTAGACTGTGACGCCCCCTATCCCATCCGGTGCTTTACCTCCTTCCGCTTTGCATGAGGCTGTCCCTAAAGGCATTTCGGGGAGAGCCAGCTATTTCCAGGTTTGTTTAGCCTTTCACTCCTAATCACAGGTCATCACTACCTTTTTTAACAGATTACTGTTCGGCCCTCCAACAGGTTTCACCCTGCCTTCAGCCTGCCCATAATTAGATCACCTTGGCTTCGGGTCTGCGTCACGCGACTTTTCGCACTTTTCACACTCGCTTTCGCTCCGGCTCCGGATCTTCCAACCCTTAGCCTCGCCGCGCAGCGCAACTCGCAGGTTTATTCTACAAAAGACACGCCACAACGCTCGCGCGCCGTGACATCTTGTCGGTTTGCGGTTTCAGGTTCTCTTTCACTCCCCTCACCGGGGTTCTTTTCGCCGTTCCCTCACGGTACTCTTCGCTGTCGGTAGCTGTCTCGTATTTAGCCTTGGATCGTGGTCGACCCGGATTCAAACAGGGTTTCTCGTGCCCCGCCCTACTTAGGTACCGCACCATGGAGTCCGATATCTTTCGCATACGCGGCTTTCACGCTGTCTCGCGCGCCTTTCCAGACGCTTCCGCTAAATATCGGTTTTCTCACCAACTCCACGGGTCATCCCCGTGCGGCCCTGCAACACCCTACAAAAGGGTTTAGGCTCCTGCGCGTTCGCTCGCCGCTACTTGCGCAATCTCTTTTGATTTCTCTTCCCGCGTTACTTAGATGGTTCACTTCACGCAGTATCGCTCCGCCGCAGTATCTTCTTCCCGCGCGCGGTGTATGCCTTGCGGCATACGGGTTACCCCATTCGGCTATCTGCGGATCTCAGGATGTGTGCTCCTCCCCGCAGCTTTTCGCAGCTTACCGCGGCCTTCTTCGCCGGACAGCTCCCAGGCATCCGCCGCAAACCTCTTCTTGCTTGACCATATTCTCTTTCCCGCGCCTAAAGCTTCCAACCGCTCCAGCGCTCAAACCTTCTTCCCTTCCCTATATTTTCAAAGAGCATAAGGCTGTCGAAAAAGTAATCGACTTTTGAGACGGCCCTCTCACGTCTGTCCTTTTTGAATCTGGGACAGAATAGAGTTGAACTATTGACCCCCGCCTTATCAGAGCGGTGCTCTAACCAACTGAGCTACTGTCCCGTGTTTGATAATAGCCGCACGTACTTGCTGCTCAAGGGGCACAAGGAAAGAAAGAAAGCGAATACTGTTCAAACCGATACGGCTCGAACAGCCTGACACATGCGGGTTACGCGCGTACACTGCGCGTCCCTCTTCCCTTGGAAAAGGAGGTGATCCAGCCGCACCTTCCGGTACGACTACCTTGTTACGACTTCACCCCCCTCACAAAGCGTACCTTCGACAGCGTCCCCCTTGCGGTTGGACTGCCGGCTTCGGGTACCCCCTGCTCGGATGGTGTGACGGGCGGTGTGTACAAGGCCCGGGAACGTATTCACCGCGCCGTGCTGATGTGCGGTTACTAGCGATTCCAGCTTCATGAAGTCGAGTTTCAGACTTCAATCCGGACTACGACCGCTTTTCTGCGTTCTGCTCCGCCTCTCGGCTTCGCCCCGCTCTGTGGCGGCCATTGTAGCACGTGTGTAGCCCTGGACATAAGGGCCATGATGACTTGACGTCGTCCCCGCCTTCCTCCTGCTTGTCGCAGGCAGTTCCGCCTGAGTCCTCAGCTCTACCTGTTAGTAACCGGCAGTAGGGGTTGCGCTCGTTGCGGGACTTAACCCAACACCTCACGGCACGAGCTGACGACAGCCATGCAGCACCTGTCAAGAGCCGTATTGCTACGCTCACATATCTCTATATGATCCCTCTTGATGTCAAACCCAGGTAAGGTTCCTCGCGTACCATCGAATTAAACCACATGCTCCACCGCTTGTGCGGGCCCCCGTCAATTCCTTTGAGTTTCACCCTTGCGGGCATACTCCCCAGGCGGTACACTTATCGCGTTTGCTTCGGCACGCACGCTCTTGCGCACACGCCCAGTGTACATCGTTGACTGTGCGGACTACCAGGGTATCTAATCCTGTTTGCTCCCCGCACCTTCGCACCTCAGCGTCAGTCGTCCGCCGGTATCCTGCCTTCGCCATCGGTGTTCTTCCGCATATCTACAGATTTCACCCCTTCACGCGGAATTCCGGATACCCTTCGGCAACTCTAGCTCGCCAGTTCTCAATATAGCTCCGGAGTTGAGCCCCGGTATTTCTTACCAAGCTTGGCGACCCGCCTGCATGCCCTTTACGCCCAATAATTCCGAACAACGCTCGCACCTTACGTGTTACCGCGGCTGCTGGCACGTAATTAGCCGGTGCTTATTCCTGCCCTACCGTCACCATCTTGGCATTTCCTCCAAAACTTATTCCTCGGACAGAAAAGAACTTTACAACCTTCCGGCCTTCTTCGTTCACGCGGCGTCGCTCCGTCAGGGTTCCCCCCATTGCGGAATATTCTTACCTGCTGCCTCCCGTAGGAGTCTGGGCCGTATCTCAGTCCCAATGTGTCCGTCCGCCCTCTCAGGCCGGATACCCGTCCTCGCCACGGCGGGCCGTTACCCCGCCGTCCAGCTGATGGGCCGCAGACCGTTCCCGGCGCGGAGCCGAAGCTCCTTTCCCGCTGTCTACCTTCCGTAAACAGTGATCTATCCGGTATCACCCTCTATTTCTACAGGCTGTCCCGGGCATCGGGGTACGTTATCCACGTGTTACTCACCAGTCCGCCGCTCTCGGCATTGCTGCCTGCCGCTCGACTTGCATGGTTAAGACGCGCCGCCAGCGTTCGTTCTGAGCCAGGATCAAACTCTCCATCATTATTTTTCCCGGATTACTCCGGGGCTAATTCCGTTCGTTTGTCCCCGCTTGCTCTCGCTTAATTCGGGAGACTTTTGTGTCTCCGCATGCGTCTTGCTTTCTTTCCTTCCCTTTGCCTGTCAAACAGCATACCCACAGTTTGAGCGGGTAGCTTGTAATTTACTTCTTTTTCCCCCTGCGTGTCAAGTACCTCGCTACTCTTTTTTCATGCTCTTTTCACCACCACCCTGCACTGCCGCGCCCGCCGGCACGCTCATCGTACCCGCCTCGAAAGCAGCGCGCACGAAAAACGGAATACCGCGCACTTGAGTACAGTTTAATAATTATTAATTTTATCCCGGATAAAAAGACTCTTTATTATCAATTAATAACAAATTTATTATTAATAAACACGCTTGAACTTTCTGTCAAAAACACCGCAAGAATTAATTCAAAATCATTTCGGATGCGCTTTAAAATCCTGCACGATACTTACGCGAGAGGTTACATCGTATCCGGACATCTCTTTTTTTGCAAGCGCGACGGCTTGTTCAACGACGGCCGAAGAATCCGCAACGCCCTGCAGCACAATCGTTTTGCCGTCGATCTCGGCATGCAAAAATTCTATATTGACTTTATGCGTAAATACGAGCGTATTGACAAGTCGTTGTGCCGAAAGAAGCGTTTTTATTTTTTCCGCTCCCTGCGCGTCGCGTTCGGATGAAATATGCGATTTAACAAAATCGGCGATAAGCGCTCCGCTTTCATCCGCACCGATAAGTCCCGTATTCAGCACAAAATGGAAATGCGTCGGATCGGCTATATCGACATCGAAAAAACTCTTATGAAAACCGCTTCTGTTTTTATCGCTTTCATCAATTTTTTGTTGCGCCTGTTTCGACGTACACGCGAATTCGTTTTCGAGCCGCTGCAGCCTGAGGGAATCTTTCGCGACAAGACGAAATGAAACGACATTCGGAACGTCTTCCAATATAATATATGCGCCTCGCCCGATAAGCACGCAGTTGTTTTGGCTTGCGACCTCGAGCACCGCCGTCTGCAGATAGTGCAGGTATTCGTCGCGGTCTTTGACGAGCGCCGCAAAAAAGCCCGGCTTTTTTTCATCGTACTTGCCGAGCTTTTCGGCGGGAAATCCGAGCTCCACGATACGCTTTTCAAGTTCATCCCTGCGGATAAATACGTACCCCAGTTTTTCCGCCGCGATCGCAGCGATTTCATCGCCGAGCGCCGCAAGCTGTCGAGAAATTGCAACAATAGCCATATACTCCTCCCATACACGCTTTTATAATTTTCGTAAATACAGTATAACTCAACATAACCGAAAAATAAAGCAATTTATTTTATCGGGCAAATGCGAAACGGACGGAGTTAAACTTTATGCATCAATGTTACGGGAGCAATCGGATATGAATACTGACGACAGCGCGCTTATTTGGCAGGAAAACGGAAAACGCGTATTATTAAAAACACCGGTATTTACGGTAACCGAAACGGACAGCGTTGCACCCGACGGACAAAAAGGAAATTATATGGTCATCGAACCGGGACACGATTGGGCGATCGTCATACCGGTACACGGCAGTAAATTTCTGATGGTAAAACAATGGCGGCACGCCGAATGCGTGCTGAGTATCGAGTTCCCCGGCGGCGTCATGGACGAAGGAGAGACACCCGAACAGGCTGCCGCACGGGAGCTGCTCGAAGAAACGGGACACACGGCAGGACGGCTCATTTATCTCGGGACGATGAGTCCGAACCCTGCACTCATGTCTAATCACGTGCATTTTTTCGCTGCGGAAGATTTGACGAATATTCACAAACAGCATTTGGATAAAGACGAATACGTGCATTACCTCGAACTCGATCAACAGGAAGTAATCGCCGGCCTCGGCTCAAAAAAAGAATATTCGCACGCACTCATGGCGGCAGCCGTCGCCCTCTATCAGCGCCGAAAAGAAAAAGCGTAAAAGCAAGCGAACTGTTTTTACAATACACAACAAGGAAACTTGTAAGACGGTTTTATTTCCGAATTATTAAGCGCAATAAAAAAACCGGTCGGTGTACAGACACACATCGACCGGATTACATTTAAATATAGCCGTTGAATGCGAAATCAGCGCGCGACGTTGTACGGATCGTAAGCCTTCGCAGGATCGTAGACGCCGGAACGGATTTCACCGCTCAAGCTCGGAATCTGCATCTTCATACCGGGCAAAATCAAATTCGGATCTTCCGGACGCGGGATATTCGTTTTGTTCGCCTGATACAGGTTTTCCCACAGAAGCGGATTGTTGTAGATATACGGACGCCCCGAAATATTCCAAAAGCAATCCTTCGTATCCGCCCACGGACGAACGACATAGAATTCCGGAAGCGGAGTTACTTCTCGCACACCGTCAAGCAGGGCGACCGACTCGCGCGCGTAATTCGCAGCGGCTTTATAGTCTTCGCCTCCGTAGGATTTTTCTGCACTGGAGTACTTGTTTTGCGCGGCAGTAAACGCCATCGGAAAATTTTTATCCGCATCAATGCTCTTTGCCCACGCGATTTTATTTTGCGCAATTTTCATTTCATCGTCGGCCGCCTTTTTTGCGAGCATCATATCGATGTATGCGCGGGAAAGCGCCGCGTTTTCTTCGGCTTTTTTTGAAAGCTCAATCGATTCGTCATAGCGGCCGGCATTGAGCGCGGCTTGCGCTTGACGCGTATATTCGTCGGCAAGCTTTTGATACGTATTGTTTTTGTAGCTTACAGCGAACGCAACCGTTCCGACAAAAGCAATCGAAGCGATAATAATTAATAATTTTTTCATTTTGCAGCCTCCGTATCGCTGATCGTTTCGGGTACCGCTTGCGCGGCCTTTGCAGGATCATCGTAAGTTTCAGCCTTAAGCAGAACCGCATTTTCGTCTTCGATGCCTTTGATATTGCTGCCCGAAAGCGGAGCGTCTTTATCCGCCTGTACCGCGTATTCCGACGTTTCGGCAACTTTCGCTTTTGCTTTTTCAATCGCTTCCTGCGCAGCCGCACGTTTTTCGGAAATATCGGCATACAACTTTTCAAACGTTTTGCGCGCATCACCGTAGTGCTTCAACGCATTTTCGGCATCCTGCTGCGCATAGCTCGTGTCTCCGCTGCGGAAATCCGCAACACCGCCGTCATATGCTTTCTTTTCCGCGACCGCCGCATACACGCTGTCGGCATTGCGTTTCGCGGTGAATGCCGCCGTCCGCTCTTCACGTGCACGCGTTCTAAATGCATTTTGGAGCGCCGTACCGAGCGACGCATAAGCCGTGTGCGCCTGTTCATAGAGCTGCGCGCCCGTCGACGATTTATCCGCCGAAAGTTTTTCCGCCGCACTCAGCGCGTTCGCACCCTTGTTGTAGTTCATCTTATCGTAAGATTGAAAGCCGAGTTCGTCGATGCGGTTTTTAAGCGCAGCCGCTTTCGTGTACTCTTCAAGCGCACGATACCGCGCCGTTACGTCGGCCAGTTCAACCGTTACGTTTTCGCCCGCCTTGCTCCGCTTCATAAGTTCGTTGTAGCGCGCATCCGTATCGTTGAATTGATCGGGTGCCGCTTTATCGGCTCCCGCTTTAACGGCGGCACGACGTGCGGTCTCCGCCGCATCAAGGGCGGCTGAATTGTCCGCCGCGACAGGCACGTCCGTTACCGGCTGTTCCGCAGTCGGCACGCTCGGCGCTTTGTCCTGCTTTGTTGATTTACACGATACGAAACCGAGTACCAACGCAGTACTGAAAAAAATTATATAACACTTTTTCACGTTCTGCCTCCATAATTTTCATTGCTAAATTGCCTTTAGTACGGCAATACACCGAAATCATTGTATCGCATTTTCAGCATTTCCGCAATGCGGATGTCAAGACATTTTCTCGGATATTTCTTCGTTTACTCAAAGAGTTCCGTCGCTTCGAGCAACCGCGCGACTTTTTCCGCGTCTTCATCGAGCCGGCGGTCGTCCACGAGCGGAGCGGAAACGGCGCGGACTTCGGCATGCACTCGTTGCGTAAATTCGCCGAACTCCGAAGCGCCTATCAAATCGACCGCTTGGCACACTGCGAGTATGTGTACGGCGTATTGCAGATAGATGAGATCGATTTGGTCGCGCAGTTTTCGCGCCGAAATCGTACCCATGGAAACTTTATCCTGATTGAGCGCTTCCGTCGGACTTGACTGAATACTCATGGCCGTACAGCAATGCTGCACTTCCGCACGAATCGCCGACATCGTGATCTGCGCCGCCTTAAAGCCGAATCGCAGTCCCGCGCGTTCGTCGGTATCGTCGGTAAACGGGATCAGGTTTTCCGTGAGGCTGTTGAATTTTCCGTCGATTATGATCTCCGCCTGTTTATCCGCCAAATCGCTGATGTTCGCAAGCGCGATGCGCAGGTAATCGCAGGCGGCGCAGATGTGTCCGCCGTAAAAATTGCCGGTGTTGTAAAGCTCTCCCGTATCGACGTTGACGAGGGGATTATCGTTCGCGGAGTTGAGCTCTTCTTCGATCCATTGCCGCGCAATCCGAAGCGTATCGCGCAGAACGCCGTTTATCTGCGGAGAGCAGCGAATGGAATAGCGGTCTTGAATTTTGACAAAGCGCTTTTCAAACTGCGCGTCGCCGATGGATCCGATGCGTTCGAGCAGGTCTTCGTATCGATACACGCGCTTCGAGTTTCTTACGATATCGTAAATATAGCCCGCGCTTTCGATCTGTCCCGTATGATTTTTCATCTCCGAAACTTTTTTTCGGAAGGGCACTTCGTTGCCGCGTACGATTTCCGCAGTTGCAGCGGTGACGAAATCGCAGATATTCGCAAGCCTCCGCGCGCGCTTCCACGAAAGGGAGGCGACGGCCGTCATCACCGACGTACCGTTCATGATCGCAAGTCCTTCTTTCGCCGCAAGCGGAAGAGGGGCGATTCCTTCGGCTTTGAGCGCATCGATAGCCGGAACAATTTTTCCTTTGTAATACGCTTCGCGCTCTCCCATGACGACGGCAGCCACATAGGACAGCGGCGTCAAATCGCCCGATGCGCCGACCGATCCCAGTTCGGGGATCACGGGAACGATATCTTTGTCGAGCAGGGTTTTGAGCATTTCTGCAAGGGAGGGCCTAATCGCCGAATGCCCGCCTTTTACGTCGGAGTTCAATCGGCACAGTACGACGGCGCGTCCTTCTTCGTGCGAAAATTTTTTACCGAGCCCGATGCCGTGAAAGCGCACGATGGACTTTTGCAGCTCTGCCGCGCGTGAAGGATTGATTTGGTTTCCGCACGAATCGCCGAAACCCGTCGTTACGCCGTATGTCGGAAAACCCTTTGCGATATACTCTTCAAGAAATGTGCGCGACCGGCGGAGCGTTTCGAAAAACGCGTCGTCCTCCGGAAACGAAACCGCACTTTTACCGTATGCGACGGCACACACATCGTCGATTGTAAGATGCCCGCCGTCAACCGTTATCGTTTTCATCATTGTATTCCCTTGTTTGAATTACTGTATACCATATCGCGTTAATACACAAGTTGCCGAATGCGGAAATTATTTTTATTCGAAGGTTTAAATTGAACGTCTGAAATTGCGCGTCCCGTTTAATAATGCAGAGGCCGCGCAGCGATTTTACTTTTTATCGGAAGTCAAGTTCACAAGCCAACGTTCTTTTTTGAGCCAAAAATGCGCGATGACGGCTTTGACCGCATCGGAGGTTTTAACGATCGCATACATCGCAACGGGACCGAGTGCGGTAAAGCGTACTAAAAGAAAGATGCCGCCTACAAAAAGAATATTGGCAATAGTATCGCAGATAACACCCATCGTCGTGTCGCCTCCGGTGCGTGAAATCGCATACTGTGCATTTAAATATGCCCAAAGCGGGAGGTATGCAGCTGCGGTGATAATAAGACCGCGTGCAATAGCTTGAGAACCGCCGCTTAAATTTTTAAACACAAAGGGGATTAAACCTACCGTACAAAATCCGGCTGCCATAAATATAAAACCGAAGAGTACGGAACCGGACAGTATCCAATTTTTATATTTTTTTGCTTCTTCAAGTCTGCCCGCCCCCAGTTCCTGTCCCAATATAACCGACGAAGCCGTTACGATTCCTGAAAAACAGATAAAGAAGAGATTTGCAATCGCAAAACCCGCCGACATACCGGAGACGACTTCCGCTCCTCCGCGCGTATTGTACAAAGCGGTTGAAACGGCTTCCGCCAAAGCCCATGTCAGCTCCGAATATAAAATCATAGTCGATTTTTTGATAATCGTTCCGAACAGCCGCACTTTTATTTTGAAGAGTTTGAATATATTGAAAAGGAACGGCGGCTTTTTTACGACAACATACGCAATAAACAATATCAGCTCCGCCGATCGCGCAATGACTGTTGCGATTCCGGCTCCTTCAACTTCAAGACGCGGACAACCGAGGTTTCCGAAAATAAAAACCCAATTAAAGAATGTATTTACAAGCGTTGCAATAACGGAGATAACCAACGGAGGGCGGACGATTTCGATTTCGCGCAAAGAAGAAGCAAGCGATTGTGAAAACACCATCGGTATCCATGAAAGTGCAACCGCGCGCGAGTAGCGTACGGCCTGATCGATAATCGGCTCCGCATCGGTATTCACCGTCAGCATAAGATGGAACAAACCTCGCGGTGCAATCAAACCGATAATCGTAAACGCAAGTCCCGCCGTACCGGTGAGCAAAAGTTTAAAGCGCAGGCTCTGCTGCATGCCTTCACTGTCTTTCGCCCCTCTGAATTGCGACATAAAAATACCGCCTGCAGAGCAAAGGGTATTTACGAAGATGATAAAGACAAAGATAATCATCCCCGCTGTATTTACGCCGGCCATTTTTATATCGCCGAGACCGGCAACCATAAAATTGTCGATCAGCGAAACAAAGCTTTGTACCAAAAGCTGCGCCATAACCGGCAGTGCAATCGAAAGCGCGCGAGTGTAAAAATGCGTCGTGCCGAAGCAGGTATGTTTTGACATATAAATTCCTTTGAGAAAACATTCGGCGTATTATAGTGACTTTGATCGATTACGTTAAGTGTCCGACGAATATCGGATTTTATTAAGAAATAGTATCTGTAAAATACGATCTTTTCGGAAACCGACGCGAAAGCCCCGTATTTGCTCGACAACGAATTGAAAACGCGCGCTTATGCGCCGCCGTCGCTCACATTGTAAAAATTATTAACCTGCGAAAGGGAAGCATCAACAACCCCGACGCAAAGCGTCGGGGTATTAAACCCTCCGCACGAATAAGGGCGCGGGGAAAAGAAACCGTCGGTGTCGTTTCCCCGCAAACCTCTGCATGTTCTTTTATTGTCCATAAAATTCAACAGTCGAACAAAATATCAATTTTGGAGACTGTTGAATTAGTGCGCGCAAGCGCACATGTATATCCGCGAGTTTTCCGAAGGGAAACTCGAAGTTAAATTGAACGGCGCTATTTCAGACGTTCAATTTAAACCTTCGATCTTTTTAAACACGAGCGATGTGTTGACGCCGCCGAACGCGAAATTGTTCGACATAACACAGTCGCACGAGATTTCACGCCCCGCACCTTTGATGTAGTCGAGCGGCGCGCATTCGGGATCGTCGTTTACGAGATTACAGTTCGGATGGAACCAGCCTTCGTTCATCATATTGATCGTAAGCCATGCTTCCACACAGCCGCACGCGCCGAGCGTATGACCGATAAAGCTCTTCGTCGAAGAGATCGGTACCGCCCGATTGAACACCGAATACACCGCCTGCGATTCCGATATGTCACCGTGGCTCGTCGCCGTGCCGTGCGCGTTGATGTACGCGATTTTGCTTTCGTCGACACCGGCGTCTTTGAGCGCCATCGAAAGCGCAAGCGCCTGCGTTGCAGCGTTCGGACTCGTGATGTGCGTGCCGTCCGCATTCGTCGCAAAGCCCGCAACTTCAGCATACATTTTTGCACCGCGCTTTACGGCGTGTTCCATATCTTCCAAAATCAGCGTACCCGCTCCTTCGCCGATGACAAGGCCGTCTCTGTCTTTGTCGAAAGGTTTCGGCGTCGCTTCGGGCGTTTTGTTGAGGATGCTCGTAGCGCCGAGCGTATCGAAAATCGCCGCGTCGGGAGGAGAAAGTTCTTCCGCTCCGCCTGCGATCATGATTTCCGCTCTGCCGTCTTCGATCGCTTCGTACGCATAACCGATCGCCTGACTTCCCGACGTACACGCGGTATCGGTTACGATGATGCGGCCGCGAATTTGATAATAGACGCTCAAATTACACGCGTTCGTCTGCGGCATCGATTTGATATAGGTCTGCGAATCAAGCTTCGACGTGTCGCCCGTCCTCATCATATCGGCGATATCCATGATCGCATCCATACTTCCCATGCACGTGCCGTATGCGATGCCGGTGCGGCCGCTTTTCAATTCGTCGATGACATCTCCGTCGTCTTTTAACAATCCCGCCATCTTGAGCGCGTCTTCGGTCGATACGAGCGAAAGCAGCGCGACGCGTCCCATACCTCGGATCTTTTTCCTCGGGTACGACGGGAGCGCTTCTTCGTACGGGCACGCAAGGCGCGTGTTCATCTTTTCGTAGCGTTCCCAATCGCTCATATATTTGATGCAGTTTTTGCCGGATTGCAGCTTCGCAAAAGCCGTCGGCCAGTCGCGGCCGAGAGCGGTCAGCATACCGCCGCCCGTTACGACGACCCGCCGCTTTCCGTTCGGTTTCGTATACGTCATATTGTCTCCTACGCAATACCGCGCCGCATTTTCGTTCCGGCACGATATTATTAATTATTAATTAATGAAGGCCGCCGTCGACAGCGATCACTTGCCGCGTAATATACGATGCGCCTTCAGACAGCAAAAACACCGCGAGAGACGCGACTTCTTCGGGCTTTCCCGCCCTCGCCATCGGAATGGTCTGCATGATGATCTTTTTCGCTTCTTCGTTGATCGCGGCCGTCATATCCGTTTCGATAACGCCGGGAGCGATCGTGTTTACGGTAATGCGGCGGCTCGCAAGTTCGACCGCGAGCGCTTTTGCCGCTCCGATGATCCCCGCCTTCGACGCGCTGTAATTCGTCTGTCCGCGGTTTCCCATGATACCGCTCACCGACGACACGGCGATGATGCGTCCCTTCTTTTTGCGCGCCATCGGCATGACAAGGGGTTGGATCACGTTGAAAAAGCTGTCGAGGTTCGTGCGGATCACCGCATCCCAATCCTCTCCGGTCAGTCCGACGAAAGTGTTGTCCCGCGTAATACCCGCATTGCTCACGACGCCCCACAGCGCACCGTGTTTTTCAGTAAGCGCGTCGAGCTTCGCTTTGCAGTCCGCCCTGTCGGCGACGTTGAATTGTACGAGCTCACCTTCTCCGCCGGAAGCCGTAATCCGAGCAAGCGTTTCTTCCGCTTTTTCTTTTCCGTGATTGTAGTGGCAAATAACATAGTAGCCGGCTTTTGCCGCTTCCACTGCAATCGCACGGCCGATCCCGCCCGACGCTCCGGTAACGATTATTTTTTTCGCTTCATCCGCCATAAAAACTCCTGATTCGATTTTTACCGCACCGCTTGCGGCAAATCGTTGATTTGTTTTCGGTTATTCGTCTTTAAACAAATTCGTAATATCTTCCGTTTCCATAACGGTGATCGTCGAAGAAACGACAGGCTTGTCGTCTCCTGCCGACGCAAAAAGCTCACAGTTGTAGCTGTACGTCATTTCGGAACGATAGTCTTCTTTTATCTTCATCACGATCGTCGTGCCGCTTTTCAGATACGGTACGGCCGCTTTGAATTTGCTGACGCTCAAAATAAAGCCGGGACGCGGACGGCGGCCGAGCGCTTTATTCGTGATGCCCGTCAGCGCGGAAATACCCTGCGCCATAAATTCGAAACCCGCCCACGTCGGCACGCCGTCGGATGCGCCTTCGTAAAAGATGCACTCCGGCGTAATATCGTATTCGCTCGTAATCGTATGCGCTTCCGTATCGTGCTGCGTTACACGGCTGAGCAAAAACATCTTTCCCTTGTGCGGCAAGAGATCGATCAGCACATCGCGCTCGATGCGCTGCGGTAAATTTTCACGTATCGTTTCGCTTTCCATAGTTCTCCTCGCCCCCCGTACACACTGCACGCAATCGCTCCGTACACGCCGCGCGGCGCGATCGCGGTTCACCGGACACAATCACGTCAAACCCAGCACTAAGCTCGCATTCGCACCGCCGAACGCAAAGGAATTCGACACACAGATTTTTACGCGCCCGGTCTGCTTTGCACCGACGGCACCCGCAATATTCAAAAGCGGCAGCTCTTTATCGCGCACGCCGTCCCACACGTGCTTCGGCAGCACGATATCGCCTTCCGCTTTTCCCGCGTTTTCAACCAATGCAGTATAGCATATTGCAGCTTCCAATGCACCTGCCGCGCCGAGCGTATGCCCCGTAAGCGGTTTTGTAGAACCGACGGAAACGGCGCAGTTTGCAAACACTTCGGCAACGGCTTTCGCTTCCATCGCATCGTTGAATTTCGTGCCCGTTCCGTGCAGATTGATATAGTCGATTTGATCCGGCATGAGTTCCGCACGAACGAGCGCCGCTTTCATTGCACGCGCGGCACCCGCACCCGAAGGATCGGGGGACGTCATGTGGTAGGCGTCCGCGCTTTCTCCCCAACCGAAAAGACGCACGGGCTCTCCGTCTTTCGAAGCATCCCTCGTCATAACGAAAAACGCCGCCCCTTCTCCGAGCGTGATGCCGCATCTGTTTGCGCTGAGCGGGTTCGTTATCTCCGGCGAAACGGCTTCGAGCGAATCGAAACCGAGAAGCACCGTATCAGATGCGACATCGACGCCGCCTGCAATCACCGCGTCCGCAAGTCCGCTTTTTAACAATTCCGCAGCTTTGATGATCGCACCGGCACTCGACGAACACGCAGTGCTGAATGCGAGCGAGGGTCCGCGTATGCCGTACTTTTCCGACACATACGTCGCCGCATAATCGGCGCCCTGCACTTCAAGCGTATACCCTGCGGGAAAAGCTCCGTCCGCGATAAAAGCCGCATGAGCCGGAAGCGAAAGTTCCGTGCCGTTGTCGCACGAACCGACACACACGGCGACGCGCGAGGGACCGTACGCCGAAAGAGCTGCGAATATATCTCGCTCGATCTGTACGAGCGCCGCGTCTTCGAGGCGGATACTTCGCATATCGAAGCGTGCCGCCGTTTTATGCAAAACCTTATCGTCCGCCCGTCCCGCAAAAAATTCTTTGCCGGAAAGAGAACGCACTTTTTTTATGCCCGATCGATCGCCTGCAACGCACGAGCGCCACAATGCATCGGCCGAAGAACCCGCCGCACATACGACGCCGGGCTTTGAAAGATACACCGGATCCGTCACAAGGCCTCCGTGAGGTGATATTCGTAGCCCCGCAGATGGTTGATGATACTCACCGAAGAAGATGTAATCGATATCTCTTCGATGCATTTTTTACCGTTCATGATCCTCCGCAATTCGATATCGCCGTCCTTCGTAACGATAAAATCGAGCCCCGCACGGCGCAGCGATTCGGCGACCGCGTCCGCATCGTAATACGCAAATTGAATATCAGCGACGATATACTGCGCTTTGAGAGAGGCCGGCAGCACCGCCGATGCAAGCGAAAGCTCGCTTCCCGTATACGTGAGCGTACCCATATCCGAACCGAAATCGTTCAGCAGATTAATAAAAATACCGCTCTCGTTCGCCTGTATAAAGGCCTGCATATAAAAGGACGAAGTGCCGAAACTCGCGGTAAACATATACAACCCTTCGATCGGGAAAGCGATATCATCGGGCGGAAGCAGATCGACGACGCGCGCGTTCGTTACGTGCACGGGATAGCGTATGCCGCGCGGCCGTACCGTAGCGCAGGAAACAAAAATCGCAAGCAGCGATACCCCGAGCATACACAGTATCGCATTTTTGAAAACGGGCGCATGCGTTTTTTCAAACGTACGGAAACGGCGGCTGCATATATGCTCGCGCGATGTTTCGAGCAAGCGGAAAGCGTATGCGGGGGCGCACGATCGTTCGGCAGCGTACACATCGAAACGCGATGTTTCGGCCGTGCGCATTTTTTGCGTAATCATGCGCCCATTGTAAATTGTATGGCGCGCTTTGTCAAACTCGGGGGAAAGGGAAAGGGCAACCGGTTTTACGCCGTTATTATCCGTAAAATCCCGTCTTTTAATTCCTGCTTTTTTGCGGGCGTAAGTTCGCTTTTGTCGTGCAGGTCGATGGTGTCGGCAAGGCGCATCGGATTTTTTTTGCACACGAAAATAACGTCGGCAACCGAAAGCGCTTCTTCGATGTCGTGCGTAACGAATAAAATCGTATTTTTTTCTTTTTGATGGATCGCAAGCAAATCGGCAATCATCTTATGTCTGATACCGTAGTCGAGCGACTTGAACGGTTCGTCCATAAGCAAAAGCTCGCTGCCGTAATAAAGGGCGCGCGCAATCGAACAGCGCTGCTTCATACCGCCGCTCAGTTCGTCAGGATAATAGCGCTCGAATCCGGTAAGGCCCGCCATATCGATAAAGCGCTGCACTTCTTTATCGTCGCCTTGGGGATTTACCGATTTGATATTTTGCGCGACGGTCAGCCAGGGAAGAATCCTGTCTTCCTGAAACACATAGCCGATTTTTTTTCCGCCCGTTTGCAGCAAACCTTCAAAATTCGTATCGAGACCGGCAACAATATTGAGCAGCGTCGACTTTCCGCAGCCGGAAGGCCCGACGATAACGGCGATGTCGCCGCCGTTCACAAAAAAAGAAAGACAGTCGATAACCGTTTTGCCGTTGTAGATTTTTTTAAGATTGTTTACGCTGAGCATATTTTTGTTCCTTCGGCACAAACAGCAGAGCAACGGCGGCTTCCAACACATAGTACATGCACACCGACACGACCGTCCACGCGATAATCGCTTCCGGCTCGATGTTCAAACGCGCGTTCACAATTTGCCCGCCGATACCGGAAGAAGTCGTCAGCACTTCGCCCATAACGACCGTTTTGGACGCCGTACCCAAGGCGATCCGCAAGCCCGAATAAAACTGCGGCTTTACGGACGGCCACGTGATTAAAAAAAAGCGCTGCTTTTTCGTATATTTGAAGACGGTTCCCATCTCAAGCAGTTTTCGGTCTACGTGCAAAACCGCATCCTGCACCGAAATCGCGATGATCGGAAAAATCGCAACCGCGACGATAAGGACGGCGGGCTTTCCGTTAAAACCGAACCAGATAATCGCAAGCACGAGCAGCGCAACGGGCGGCACAACCTGCAGTACGCCGAGAACCGGTTTGCACAGTTCCCGGCACGTTTTGCACACGCCGCACACATAGCCGACGAGACAGCCCGCGGCAATGCCCAAAAAAAGCCCGGCGGCAAGCCTGCCCAAAGTTTTTGCCGCTTCGTGCAAAAGATCGGGAGCGGACAAAATACGCGCAAGTATTTTACCGACGGCCGGAATCGGCGGCACTACAAGCGGCGGGTACACCAAAGAGAGTACCTGCCACAGTGCAAGCATGGCGAGCGCCGCTATGCAGTTATTTTTTATAGAGGATTTTTTCATCGGGAACTTTTCCGCCGATCGTCGCCGGATCAAAATCGACTAAAAGCTGCCAAAACTGCTGCAAGTCGGCTTTCGCATCGTATGCGTTTTTATAGATAAGCCCCATGCGCGGAATCGCTCTTTGCACAACCTGCGCTTTCATACCGAGCTTGGAATCGGCAAGAGCTGCCGCCTTGTCGGGATTTTGCAGCACCCAGTTCAGCGCCTTTTCGTATTCTGCTTCAAAGCGTGCGACAAGGTCGGCATTGTCTTTTATGAATTTCGATTTTGCGCCGAAGCCCGCATTCGGAATAATCGTGTTGTCGTCGGTAACTTTTTTCCATTCTTCTTCGAACGAAAACGCGACACGCGCATTTTTATTCTGCATTAAAATCGCCGTAACCTGCGGCTCGATCATCGTCGCATATTGAATTTTTCCGGCAGCCATCATCTGCGCGATTTCCGGACGCGAAGAGTAGATAATCGTTACGTCTTTTTTCGGCGTAAGGCCTGCTTTTTTCATAAAAAACTGCGTGATAACGTCGGGCGGAGAAGACTGCAGCGGAACGTACACGGTCTTCCCTTTTAAGTCCGACCAGGTTTTAAGCGCGGGATCGGTCGTCAAAAAATACGAAACGCCCCACGTGTCCACATTCGTCAGCGTTACGGGAACGCCCTTGTTGTACAGTTTTGCGACGACCGTCAGCGGAAACGCAAACATATCGAAATCGCCGCTCTGCACCATCGCGATAAGTTTTTCCGGCGCATCCCAAATCGTATATTCGATTTTGACGTTTTCGCCGAGCGCATTCGATTCGATCATGCGCAAAACGGGCAAAGCGGGCGGCGCTTTCGGCATACCGATGCGGATCACCTGTTCCTTTGCAAAGGCGGCACAGTTCAGCGCAATAAACAGCGCGGCCGCGGCAGACAGTATTTTTTTCATCTCTGATACCTCCGGATGATTGACACTGTCTAAAAGTTAGCATAAACTAATAATAAATTCCGTTGCCGCTGCAACAAACGGGGAAAAAATGCTGAATTTTTGTGAAAATAAAGAGTCGGAAAAGCCGTTTGTAACTATTATTTTATTTTAGGATTCGGACCGATCTTCTTTTGTTTAAAAAATTTCCCTTCCGCCGGCAGCACGATATACTTGCTGGTATACAGAGTATTCGGTGAACCGTCTTTTATTTCATAGTTTACCGCAATAAGTTTTGTTTGATCGCTTATTTTTGAAATAACCGCCATATTACCGTACTCAGGATCGATAAACGTTTCATATATATTGATACGGAATATATAGACACGGGAGCATTATACGATAATCTCATATCAGTTTATCTATCACACTCTTCCGGTTCGGTATTCGGCGCGTTATTTAAAACCGACAGAAATTTTTCCCGCGACCCCTTTTCCGCCCTTTTTTGAAGATAGGCTGCGGTTTGCATTGCGGACAGCTTTTCACCGATCGCCGAAGCTATAAACTGATTTATTGAAATTTTATCTTCTTTTGATATGCTCATAATCTATATTATATATGAGATAGGCTATCCGTCAATATTTTGAAACTGAATTTACGGATGATTTATATAATGATTGACACTGTCTGAAAGTTAGCATAAACTAATCGACATACCTCGCCGTAAACCGGTGAGGTATGTCGTTCTCAAAAGGTATTGCAGTCGGCTTTAATCCCCTTTGTTACGGCGCCGAGCGCCGGGGTATTAAATCCTCCGCACGAATAATAAATTCCGTTGCCGCAGCAACAAACGGGGAAAAAATGCTGAATTTTTACACGTCGTTTTTAGCGCGAACGGCGGTATTCAAAGGGATTCCCGCCAAAGACATAGACAAAGCGATCACCTGCCTGCGCGGATTTTACCGCGCTTTCGAGTGCGGGCAAGAGATATACCGTTCCGGCGATATAGTCTCTCATGCGGGAATCGTCGTCGAAGGAAGCGTTCACGCCGAACAAATCGGCGTTGACGGCAAAACCGTGCTGCTCAAAGAAATCGGGCGAGGAGAATCTTTCGGAGAAGCGCTGTGCTGTCTCAGACAGGCGAACCCGTTTTTGCGCATTATCAGCGCGGAAAAGACAAAGGTTTTGTTTATTCAACTTCCCTCGGAAGACGGTACAAATCGGTGCGGCTGCCCCTACCGCATAATCGTACTCGAAAATCTGTTGCGCGAAATGGCGCGCGACATTCAGCACCTCAACACGAAAATTCAGCTTTTGGCGCAGCCGACGCTCCGCGACAAGCTTTTGTTTTATCTGCATCTTACGCAAAACACGCTGCACCGCAATTCGTTTACGCTGCCGTTTACACGCGAAAAACTCGCGCAATTCATATCGGCGGACAGGAGCGCCGTCTCGCGCGAGCTGAACCGCATGAAGGGCGAAGGAATTATTCAAATTGAAGGAAAAACGATAACGCTTATGCCAAAAGACACGGATGAGCAAAAAACGGACTTTTAAACAAGCTTTCGCGGTAAATTCCCCTATTTTTTGAATAATTTGTTGCCCGAGCAACAGTCGGCGGCGAGAAAATTCGGTATAAGTTAGATAAGACTAAACGCGTAGGGCTATCAAACCCGAGAGTCTGTCAACGGAGGTGTGATATGCTGAAAAGCAAACATATATTTTCCATCGCAAAAGACAATGTACCGGTAGAAGGGTGTACGGTATCGGAAAACGTGCTGCAAGGCACTGCGTGCAGCATGAATATTTTTTCGATTGCTGCGGGCACAAACATCAGTCCTGAAAGTTACGATTATCCGAAAATCTGGAAGATCGAAGAAGGCGATGCACAAGTACTGTATTTGACGGCGGAAACGCAGGCTCTTCATAAAGGGGACATTTTTATCGTACCGCAAAACATTCCCGTCGGCATACGAAGCAAAACGGGATGCATATATTCGGAAATACTTTTAGATAAGGAGTGTGTTATGAACGACATTTTAAAAAGCGGAAAAATTTTCGCATTAAAAGATCTTCTCCCCTATAAAGACGGAAAGATTGTAAACATGGACCTCGTCGACAGCAACAAAACCAAATTTGTGATTATGGCTTTCGACGCGGGAACGGGATTACCCGAACATTCCGCCCCCGGAGACGCGATTATATTCTGCATGGACGGCGAGGGCATTATCGGATATGAAGGAAAAGAATACCGTATTCATGAAGGCGAAAACTTTAAGTTCGATAAAAACGGCAAGCACTACGTCAAAGCGGAAGGCAAATTCAAAATGGCTTTGCTGCTCGTCCGCGACTGATTGCAGTTTGCACCACAGAGATGTATAGCGTACAGCTGACTTACTTTTAAACTCGGCGATTTGTCAAAAAAAACCGATTGCTTTTGCGGCAGCTGTACGCGCAGAAAAAAGGAGACAGTATGTACGGTGAAGCGGGGCATATATTTTTGGCAAGGCTGGGCAAAACGACGCTGCGTCCCGGAGGAATCGATGCGACCGCATGGCTCATCGAACAGGCAAATATAAAAAGCGATACGAAAATTCTTGAAGTCGCGTGCAATATGGGAAGGACGATGATTCAGCTGTCGAAAAAATTCGGCTGTAAGATCACCGGCGTGGATCTCGATAAAGATGCGCTCAAAAAAGCTGAAGCAAATATCAAAAAAAATCATCTTGAAGATAAGCTGACGCTGATTCACGGCGATGCGCTCGCGCTGCCGTTTGAAGACGCAAGTTTCGACATCGTCGTCAACGAAGCGATGCTGACGATGCTTATCGGCGACAAAAAAGACAAGGCGCTCAAAGAATATTTTCGCGTACTCAAGCCGGGAGGACTGCTTTTAACGCACGACGTCGCTCTCAGGACATCCGATTCCGCCGAGCAAAAAAAACTGCGGAGTGCTTTAAGCAAAGCCATAAACGTGAGCGTTGAGCCGCTCGATGCCGCCGGCTGGGAAGCGCTCTTTTGCAAAAACGGGTTTTCCGTTACGCAAAAATGCGGAGAGATGACGCTGATGAGCCCGCGCGGCATGATCCGTGACGAAGGCCTTGCCGGTGCGCTGAAAATCATACGCAACGCGATGAAAAAAGAAAACAAGGCGATGTTCAAACAAATGTTCCGCTTTTTCAACGGACACAAAAAAGACCTCGCCTACATCTGCAGCTTCGGGACAAAAAATAAAGTATAAGCGGAAATGGAGGAACGGAAACAGCGGCAAAACACGAACGGTGAAAAAAAACCGCTCTCTGTTCGGTTCATATCACAACGAACGATCTCCGCGATAGGCCGTTAAAATCTCGTAGACTCTTACTTCGCTTCTTTGACGATGTATATCGTAATATCCCGGATTGAGAAAAAGAAATCACGATTTCAAATGAAATCACAGCACGATCGCTGCCCAACTTTCGTACCTGCGATTTTGCATAAACCACTCTTTTACAAATCCGCTTTTTATTAATTTTATATATATCGCCGTCGAAAATAAATTCGTAGTCGTCATATAAAATATTATTCCCTTTATAAAATCCGTCGCGCACGGCGGTAAAATATGTATTGCAGTTTTCTACAAAGTATTCGGATCTATCGCAAAATGTAATCACCGGATATCTCCTCATAGAAACGGAAGAATATTTTTATCAACCTTATTAAAAATATCTCCGCTCCTCTTTCCGCTAAAACTCTTCCGCTTCGCTTATAAAACAACCGACGCATTCGGTCGGATATTTTTCGCGCAGTTTTTTAATAATCGATTTCAGTTCCACTTCTTCGTCGCGGTCACAGTAGATGATGTACATCGCATTGAGCTGCGGCCACACCGAATCTCCGAGACGCGGATTACCGTAACCGGCACCCATCACCGAAGGAATTTTCGTAAAGTGCAATCCGACTTTGCGTTCGGCAAATTCCTGTTGAAAATCTTCTTCCAGCGCCTGCGAAAATATGATTTCCATTCGAACGCGCCGTATTCCGTTTGTTTCGTTCATATTGACTCCCATAAAAACTTTTGCAGGAAATAGCAATTTCCGAAAAAGTTTTTAGCCGTGCGCGTAAGCGCACACGTTCAATAGTCGAGTTTGCAAAATAAAGCGTATCGTATTCATGCGTTTTTTATCGAAACGCCACATACACGTCTTCTGCAAACATCCGCGCAAACTCGAGATAAGAACGCTGCGATTTCGAGCAATGCGCAGAAATCGCAAGTGTCTCCCATAAAAGAAAAACGCTTCGGCGTTTTTCGGCTTTAGACTCCAGTGTCGGCGATATTTCAGACGACACTTTTTATCATACCTCCGTTACGCTTCGCGCGCACGAAGCAGTTTTCGCTCAAGCTTCCGCTGCCGTCTCGAATTGACGATATAATACACGGTCGGCATTACAAAGAGCGTCATCAAAGAACCGAAGGTCATGCCTCCGAACACCGTCAAACTTATCGGCTGCATACTTGCCGAACCCTCGCCGGGAAAAAACGCCATCGGCATGAGCGAAATGACGGTCGTAAGCGTACTCATCAAAATGGGGCGCAGGCGGTTTCGCGCGGCTTCGACGCACGCGTCTTCGAGCGCAAGGCCGCGCTTACGCAGCAGATTCGTGTAGTCAACGAGGACGATACCGTTGTTGACGATCGTACCGACGAGAACGAGTACGCCCATAACGGTGACGACGCTCAAACGCGAACCGTTGAGCGCGTAGATCGCGATGACGCCGATAAAGGACAACGGTATCGTAAACAAAACGATAAACGGATCCATAAAGGATTCGAATTGACTCGCCATGACGATAAACACGAGGATCGACGCCATCATGATAATCAAAGCGAAATTTCTCACGGCTTCCATCATATCTTCATAGTCGCCGGAAAATCCGATGCGCATGTTTTCGTCTTTCGGAATATTTTCATTGATAAGCTTTTGAATTGTATCCTGCACTTTATCAAGCGAAAGTCCCGCCACGGGCTTTGCCGTGATGTGAACGACGCGCGCCTGATTTTCGCGCAAAATCGTTACGGGAGAAGTCGTCTCTTCATAGTGCGCGAAATTCGAAAGCGGGATGCGCTCACCCGACGCGTTTACGATCGAAAGCAAATCCAAATCGGCGAGCTTCGCTTTGTCTTTTTTCGAAAGCCTCACTATGACGTCGATGTCGTCGCCGTTGTCGGTATAACGGCTCGCGGTCGTACCGTTGATGAGCGCCGTCACTTCGTTTCCGACCGTATATACGTTTACTCCCAGTTCGTACATGCGCTCGCGGTCAAATACCAATTCGACTTGCGGCAGCCCGTCTTCCAAATCGCTTGAAACTTCGGTAACGACATCCTGCGCCTGCTCTCTTAAAAGCTCTTCAAGCTGAGCGCCGGTAGTGCGGAGTTTGTTCAGATCGTCGCACTTGACATTGATGCTTATACCGCCGGTGGACATACCGTTTTGATTCTGCGCGAAGCTCACTTTAACACCCGGTATTTTATTAAAATATTTTCGAAGCTTCGCCTTTGCCGACTTTTCGTTGTCCCAGCCGGTCTCTCGCTCCTCCGCCGGATACAGCGTAAACGTCACGGTTCCGGTATTCGACCCCGACGTCGATGAAAATATATCCGTACCGCCGACCGTCGTCGACGAATGTTTGACGCCCTTTAATTCCTGTGCCGCAGTCGTTTGAAAGCCGCGAAGGGTATCGTCGGTGACTTCGAGCCGCGTCCCTTTCGGCAGTTCGAATTTGACGGCAACGGTATTCGATGCTGGTTCCGGCATAAAGATAAAGCCGATGAATTTGACGGCAGCGACGGAGAGCACGAACAGAGCGATGAGCGAAAAGATGCACAATTTCCGGCGGTGCAAAACGAATTTGACGCCGCGCGCGTACACGTCGTCGAGGTGCGAAAAAAAGCGCGTAAACCGGCGGTTGATTTCGAACCGCACGCCTTCGCCTCTGTCCGCGAGTTTATCGATGCGGAGATACTTCGAGCTCAGCACGGGCACGAGGACGATCGCGACGACGAGCGAACACAAAAGCGAAAAGATGATCGTCAACGCGAGATCGCTGAAAATCTGTCCCATAATGCCGAGCTGACCTTTGAACATGAGCATCGGAAGAAAAATACACACCGACGTAAACGTACTCGCGCTGATCGAAAGGATCATCTCTTGAGAGCCGAGCACCGCGGCAACGCGCGGCTTTGCGTCTTTTTGCCGGTACGCGTAGATGTTTTCGAGGACGACGATCGAGTTGTCGACGAGCATACCGATGCCGAGCAGCAGACCCGCCATAGAGATCATGTTGATCGAAATTTTCGTAAAGTACATGAGAAAGAGCGTGATGACGACCGACACGGGGATCGCAAGCCCGATGATGACCGTACTCTTAATCGAACGCAAAAAGATAAACAGCACGATGATCGCAAGCAGCGCTCCCTGTATGACGGACTTTACGACTTCCGCAATCGTCTGCTCGATGATATCCGTATAGTTCGACGATTCGATGACATCGACGTCGGACGGCAATTCGACTTTTATAGCCTTGATCGCCTTGCGCACGGCGTGCGCCGCGTTTACGGAATTTTTTCCGCTCTGTTTTTGGATGTTCAGTATAACGCAGGGTGTTCCGTTCAGATAGGCGAGCGTGTTTTCGTCTTTGTAACCTTCGTACACGTCGGCGACATCGCGGAGGCGTACCGTTGCGATGCGCGGCCTCGCAGACTTCGGAGCGGCCGACGCTTTATACGAAATGACGGTATTTTTCAAATCTTCGACGCTCGCGTATTTGCCGCTCGTTTTTATCGTGTAATTGATATCGCCGCTCGTAATCGTACCGCCGGAACTCTGTACGTTTTGCGAACCAATCATCTGCGCGACGGAAGTGATCGAAAGCCCGTACGCTTCGAGCCGGTCGCGCGGTATGTCGACGTTGATCGATTTTTCACGGCCGCCGACGATCCGTGCAGACGCGACGCCGTCGATCTGTTCGAGGCGCGGCTGCACGATATCATTTGCGTATCGACGGAGTTCTTCGGGCGTTCTGTTCCCCTGCAGCGCGAGCGCCATGATCGGCATGAGCGACGGATCGGCTCTGATCGTCGTAGGCGAAGATGCACCCGTCGGCAGATATCTCCGCACCAAATCGATTTTATCGCGTATTTCGGCGACCGCCGCATCGAGGTTCGTACCGTAATTGAATTCCATAAAGACAAGGCTCAAACCGGACGACGACTGCGACTGCATTTTTTTCAAACCGGTCACGCCGGAAAGCACGCTTTCCAATACGCGAGTCAAACTCTGCTCGACTTCTTCAGGTCCCGCGTTTTTATAATCCGTGTGGACGAGCATATAGGGCAGCTTCATATCGGGGTACATATCGACCGGCAGCTGCGTCGTGCAGTAAATGCCGAGCCCGATGAGCGCGATAAATACGAGCAGCACGGTAACGGGTTTATTGACGGAGTATTCCGATAATGTCATTTACGACTTCCTTAATAATTAATAAATTGAATATCGATGCACAAAACGCTTGGAAAATTCCGAATTTTAGAAAACTCGAAATTGACCTAATCTTATTTCAGTTTGCGGCACCGATGATGTTTACCTTTGCGCCGTCGTTTAAGAGCGTCTGCCCTTTTACGACGATTTCATCGCCTGCAGAAAGCCCGCTCGTAATTTCCGTGCGGTTGTCGACGGAAATACCTTCCGTTACCGCCAGCATTTTTACGACGGCGGTTTTATCGCTTTGCGCCTGAGACGCAATTGCAAATATGTACGGCTTACCCGCCCGCGTGATGACCGCTCCCGACGGGACGACGATCGCGTTTTGTATGCTGTCGGTGATGAGGCGGACGCTTCCGTACATGCCGACTTTAATGCGTTCATCGGGCGGAGAAAGATGCAGCTTTACCGCCATCGTCCGCGTCGTCGTATCGAGGACAGGAGACACTTCGACGACCTTTGCCGTAAAGTCGATGCCGGGATAGGCTGCAAACTGCGCGGTCGCCGACTGGCCGCGTTGAATGCGGCTCACAAAGCGTTCGGGAATATTGACGCGGATTTCCAAATCGTCCGTGCTGCCGATCTGCACGACGGGCATCGTCTGAGAAACCGTCGCACCGACCGACGGCATCGATGTGATGATCCTTCCGCTTACCGGAGCGCGCACGGGACTTTCGCTGTACGACATGCCGGGACGGCTCGCGTCGACGTATGCGATCACTTGATCTTTTGCAACCGTATCGCCGATGTTCGAAAGCACGCGCGAAATTTTTCCGCTCATGTCCGGCAGCACGTCGACTGCCGAAACCGATGCGACGTCTCCTCCGAATTCGAGATATTGATCGAGGTTGCCCTTTTCGATTTTATACGTATTAACGGCGTAAACGATATCGTCTCCTTCACCGCCGGCGGCAGCCGTATTTTTTTTACAGCCCGCGATCGAAGCGATTATTAAAACGAGCGATAAGATGCGGGCGATTTGTATAAAGCGATTCGAATATTTCATCGAGTTCCTCCGTTTGTCGTTGCTGCGGCGCTCTTTACCGTCAAATCCGTATTCAACGTTTCTTCGAGATTGAGCAATGCCGTAATATATTGATAGCGCTGATTCGCCAAACCGAGCCGCGCTTGATTGAGCTGACGTTCCGCATCGCGGAGGTCGAGCAGTTCGGTCGTACCGTTTTGATACGAACGCAGCGTCATCGCATACGAGCGCTGCGCGAGTTCGACGTTGCGCTGCATCGAAGCGATCTGGCGTTTTGCCTGATCGAGGGTATTGATCGCAGTGCGCACTTCGAGCTTTTGATTTTCAGTAAGCTGTTCGCGCGAGATTTTAAGCTTTTCGAGATTCGCGCGAAGGTCTTTCGCTTTTTGGCGGTTCGACGAAAACGGCAGCATATTCGTGACGTTCCACGCGAGCGTCGCACTGAACGCGCCGTTATCGTTCCAATTATCCTTATCGAACCAATTCGAATCGAAGGCGTCGCGCAGCATCGGCTGGTAATTCCAATTCAAAGACAGAGCCGGCGAAAAACTTGCAAAGTCGAGCGATGAAAGATTGTGCTCGAGCGTTTCGATATTGTTGTCGAGGGAGCGCAGAGCGAGCGACGAGTTCCCGTACGTCGCGATCAAATCGTCGGCATCGACATCGATAAGAGCGGGATCGATCGAACCCGCAAGTTCGATCTTCGTGCCGGAAGGCATGCCGAGCAAAAACACGAACATATCGAGCTGCTGCGCGAGAGAAGTTTCCGCCTGCTCCGTTTCGGGAATTTGATTTTCATACTGCACTTGCGCCTGCAAAAGCTGCAGTTCGGGAATCCTCCCGTTTCGATAATTCACCGCCGCCTGCACGCTCCGCCGCCGTGCGTTTTCGAGCGTTTCCCGCTGAATCGCGAGGTTGTCCCGCTGCAGCAAAAGACCGAAAAACAGCTTTTTAACATTGGTAATCGTTTTTCGCTCGGTTTGTTCCCGCGTGATTTTGCCGCCTTCGTAGCCTGCCTTTGCCGCACGTATTTGACCGATGTACGCAAGGCTTAAATTCAGTCCCGCGCTCAAGTTCCCGACAGCCGCCCAGTGCATGCTTTCCGTTTCCGAAATCGGCGGCTGAAGGGAGAGTCTACGAAAAAGATTTTGCTGCTCGATCGATGAACTGATATCAGTCGTACGGTTAAGCGTTCCCGTCGCCTGCACGTCGGGCAAAAATACGTTCCACGCGTTGTCGGACGCGCGCTTGGCCATTTCCAAATCGATATCCGCGCTTTTGAGCGTGCGGCTGTGGGCACGCGCATAGGCAACCGCTTCATCGATCGTCAACGTTACCGTCTCGCCGCTTTGGGCAAACGAGTGCAGCACGACGCTTAAAAAAATTAATAATATCGCTTTGTATTTTTTATTATATAGAATCATCTTAGCTCCCAAATACATACAAATTATTAACCGCATACAAAACGCCGAACGGCAGCCGCCCCGGCGTTCACCGCAGCCGACTTTCGCGCCGTTCGAACACAGCCTCTGCAAGTGCCGCGATCGTCAGCTTCCGCCCCTCTTATGAACGGCAGTGTTGCCGATTCCCGATTCCGTCATCGCGTATAATTTTTTCAATGCGGCAAACATACGCTTGTCCGAAAAACCGAGCCTCCGGCAATGGATAAACATCGTAACGACAATCGCGAAAAACCAGCCGAGAACGCGTTGAGAGGTTGGGGGCATACCGATATCGGGAAGCGAAGCGATAAAACGCTTCCAATAAACCGAATCGTATATCGTATCGACAAAATCCGGTGCTTCGGCACGATCGACAAAATCGTTGATACCGATAAGATTCGAACAGATACCGACTGTCTCGGGATACCGTATAAAATACAGCAGTTCCGTTTGTAAAACGGCGTACGTACACTCTTCGCCCGTCGTCAAATCGTTCATATTTTCGGCGATCATAGCGTACATCCGAACGACTTCATTTTTTATAAGCGACTCGACCATTTCGCTTTTATTTTTATAGCGCGAATAGAGCGAGCTTTTTGCCAAATGCAGTTTTTTTGCCAAGCGTTCGATCGTAATACCGGCCGCCCCGTATTCGGACACGACGGAAGCGAGCGCGAGTATTTCGTCGGTGAGCGGCGTTTTTTTTTGCATCGCCGATTTAAACCGCGCGTCGAGCTGTGTGAGCCGTTGCCGTTCGGGAATATTTTTTCCGATACCGTTTTCGATCAACCATGCGATCTTATCGGCAAAAGCGGCGGAGTCCGCAAGTCCCGGTACATTCGTATCGAGCGCGTCGAAACGGAGCAGCGCAAAAATAAAAATCGTCGTTCCGACGTAGATGCCGGTCACATAGAGGTCGATATCTTTAATCGAGCCGTCGCGTGTAAAAAGCGAATCGAACACCCGTATGCTGCGCTTCCGCAATTCCCGTACGAAGACGCCTTCGTCTACGATACATTGCTGCGATTGAAAATACATGACGTATTCGCGGTGATTGACGAGAAAATCAACCGCCTCGGACATCGCTTCGATGCGCTTGCCGTTTCGATAGCATCCGAACATCCGCCGCATGACTTCTGCGATGCCGTCGAACATACGTTCAAACAAGGCCTGTTTGAGCGACGCTTTGCTCGGAAAGTGTTTAAAAATAGCCGCTTTACTGATACCGACTTTTTGCGCGATCTGCGACAGTGAAATATTCGTAAACACCGGCTTGCGGTAAAACGAAAATGCAGCGTCGATTATTTTGTCCCGCGTCGAAACGCCTTCCTTCATACAATTCCCAAACAGTTACGGATGAAAAAGGTTACCGATTGTTCGGTAACTTACAGGACTATAGAGAGTTGTTTAAATTTTGTCAAGAGCAATTAAAAAAATATGTCAGGAGAAATAAAACGTATTATATACGCAGCGTTGCGGGAAAAATCGGACATCCGCGGATGCTGCGGTATCGACTCTATCCGAAATCGATACCACAGACAATACTTCGGACACGACGAAAGCGATCAATCGACGGCCTTTGCCGCCTTTTTTGCAGTCCCATCGGAATTATAAAAGATGCCTCGCAAAATCAGCGCAAGCGCGCCGTCGCCGGTTACGTTGCATGCCGTACCGAAGCTGTCCTGCAGCGCAAAAATCGCGATCAGCAATCCCGTACCGATTTCGTTAAAACCGAGCACGCTGATAACGATACCGAGAGACGCCATGACCGTTCCGCCGGGAACGCCGGGCGCGCCTACGGCAAAAATTCCGAACAGGAATGAAAACAGAATCATCGTTCCGACAGGGGGAACCGAACCGTAGAGCATCTGGGAAATCGTCATGGCGAAAAACGTTTCGGTTAAAACCGATCCGCACAAGTGCGTCGTCGCGCCGAGCGGAATGGCAAAGTCGACGATATCCGAAGGCAAAACACTCGATTTATGCGCGCAGCGCAAAGCGACCGGCAGCGTTGCCGCGCTCGACATCGTGCCGACAGCCGTAGCATATGCGGGGCCGTAGTGCTTTACGACTTCCAGCGGATTTTTCTTTGAAACCGCGCCGCCTATAAGATAGAGCAGCGTCATCCAAATAAAATGCCCGATCAATACGATGACGATAACTTTTAAGAATACCGGAAGCTGGCGCGTCAAACTTCCGTTGTATGCGAGTTCGGCAAAAGTCGTCGCGATAAAGAACGGCAATACCGGCACGATAACGCGGTTGACGACAGCAAGTACCATCGCCTGTATTTCTTTCAAAAGTTTTTCAACGGTCACAGCCTTTGTCCAAATAACCGAAATACCCGCCAAAATTGCGAGCAGCAGAGCCGTCATAACCGGCATGATCGGCTGGATATTCAATGCAAACGGAGTCGCCGGCACTTCAAGCAGTGCGGCGGCCTGCGACGGAATATGCAAAAACGGAATCAGTATATAGCCCGCCACGGTTGAAAACAGCGATGCGCCGACCGCCGAAGCGTAGGATATGAGCAAAAACGAACCGAGCATCTTTCCGGCGTTCGCTTTTAAGTCGCAGATTGCCGGAGCGATAAAGCCGAAAATGACGAGCGGAACGACGAAAAAGATGAGCGAGCCGAGCAATTTTTTAATCGTCGCAATGATGCCCATCACCGAAGCGGGTACGAACAATCCAAGCAGTACGCCGGCAAGAATTCCCAAGCCGAGCTGCGGCAGCAATCCCAGTTTAAAACCGCCTTGTTTTTCCATAATACCTTACCTCCTAGCCGATATGCCTGAACGCTTGTCAGCTTAAGCGCTCGAAACCGCATATGTAGGAAGTATATACCCGCTTTCTTCAATTGTCAAATTTTTTATTGTCAATTTTTTTATGCAATTGCGATACGGTACAAAGCATCGCACTTGTATTCCGTCTTTTGCGTATGCACCTTTCCGATGCGGCCGCACTGCTCGAGACAGATCGATTCTTGACACGGCGGCTGAATTAGCATAAGCTAACTACACAACAGGAGTAACGGAGTAACTATGAAAGTACTGGAAATAAACAAAGCGTTTCGAAAATTCGGAGAAATCCAAGTAAAATTTCGATGGCTTTTTTTGCTCGCGATGTTCGTCATCACCGCAGTCGGGCTTTCGGGTTTGCGAAAATTCGTCGCTGAAGATCTGCAGGAAGATTGGTTCGGCGACAAAGAGAAAATCAAACTCGCAACCGACCGCTTTGAAGAGACGTTCGGCAACGAAGACGTCATCACGGTTTTGGTTCAGACAAAAGACGTGTTCGATTCCGACGTGCTCAACATGATCGACCGGCTCGGAAACGAAATGATGGAAACGATCCCCTACGCGCGCGATGTCATGTCCGTCGTCGAAGTTTCGGTCGCAAAAGGTACCGATGACGGTATGCAAGTCGTCACGCCGTTTGAAGACGGCATACCCGACACGCACACGGCCGAAGGCAAAGCGGAGATGGAATCTATCAAAAAATTTCTCCTCTCGCGCGAAGCGATTGCAAACAAACTCGTCTCCGAAGATTCGACCGAAACATGGGTTATCCTCTACCTGTACGGCTACGGCGATGAAGACAATAAAGCTCGCACCGGTATGTACAAAGCCGGCAGAGCCGCACACAAGCTGCTCGACGATCCGAAGTGGCAAAGCGATAAATGGAATCTGATCTGCGCGGGCACTCCGTACACGGAATGCGAAGAAACCGACGTCATGCAAAAAGAAATGTCGCGCAACCTTATAAGCGGTTTTATCGCGATGATCATCTGTTTGATTTTATTCGTCCGTTCTCTGCGCGGCCTCATCGTCCCGCTTTTTTCGACCGTCGGCGGTATCGGCGTCGTATTCGGCTTTATGTCGTACTTCGGTATCGTAGCCGATCAGAATATGATGACGATTCCGATTTTGCTCGGCATGGCGCTGTCGGTCGGTTATTCGATCCACTACATCAATTCGTTCAAACTGCATTTCAGACAGACGGGGCTTCGAAAAGAATCGGTCATCATGTCGGTCGAAGAAACCGGCTGGCCGCTTTTCTTTACCGCGCTCACGACGATCGCATCTCTCATCTCTTTCGCCCTCGTCGACATCGGTCCGCTCAAATGGCTCGGCTTGACATCGTCGGCGACCGTTTTGGTCATATTCCTCTACGCGATCATCCTGATCCCCGTACTGCTTTCGTTCGGAAAAGATAAAACAACGGAACCAAACGCAACGATGCAAAAAACGACGAAGACCGACCTCGCGTTCGAGTCGTTCGGAATGCGCGTGTTGAAACACAGCAAAGCCGTCCTCATCGTCGGCTTCGCGATGATCATCGTCTTTATTCCGGGAATTTTTAAAATCCGCGTAACGCTCGACTATATCGAAATGCTCGGATTAAAGATTCCCTATATCGCGCGCTTGGCAAAACTGCAGAATACGCAGCTCGGTTCGGTGTATTCGTATAAGATTTTAATCGAATATCCGGACGTCGATGAATTCAAAAAACCGGAACGCATGTTCGCACTCGAAAAGCTCGAAAATACGCTCGGCAATTTAAGTTTGACGAGAAAATCGAACGGCAAGCCCCGCGTCAAATCGGTGCTCGATATCGTAAAAGAAACGAACCGTATGCTGAACGGGGACGACCCGGCATATTATTCGATCCCCGACGATGAAGACCTTTTGACGCAGGAACTCTTTCTGTACGAAATAACCGGCGGCTCCCGGCTCTACGATTGGCTCAACGCCGATTACAATATGGTCTACGTCAACGTCGATCTCGCAACATACGACAGCAGTCAAATCGCATCGAACGTCGCGGATGCGGAAAAAGCCGCCGAAGAACTTTTCCCCGGCGCTGAAGTTTCCGCCATCGGAGCGGTAGCCGAATTTGCGGAGATGAACGGAAAAATCGTACGCGGAGAATTGAAATCCTTTGCCGGATCGTTCATTATGATCGCGGCTATGCTCATCCTCGTGTTTATGAGTATTCGAACGGGGCTTATCGGAATGATCCCGAACGTCACGCCGGTCATCATACTTGCGGGAATTATGGGCTATTTCCGCTTCCGGCTCGATATGATGACGATGACGGTTATGCCGATGATACTCGGTATCGCCGTCGACGATACGATCCACTTTATCAATCACGTCAAATATTATTACGAAGTGCACGGAAATTATAAAGACGCGATTTTGCGTACGTATCTTGAAATCGGAAAGACGATGTGCATGACAACGGTAATCATCTGCGCCATGTTCCTCATCTACGCGTTCAGTCCGATGAACACGATGCACCGCATAGGAATGCTTTCGATCGTCGGTTTGACAACGGCTTTGGCCGCCGATTATCTTCTGACACCCGTGCTTATCTACGTGACGAAACCGTTCGGAAAAGAATTCGACGGGATCGAACGAAAGCGCTGATCGACAATCGACGCAAACGCCCCGCAGTTTTGCGGAGCGTTTGCGCGTGAGAAATTAATACCCACCCCTGCAAAAACGAACCGCCTTTTATACGACTCGCCGCAAAAACTACCGCGATTCTGTAAAGAAGACAGTAACGATAACAGATTTTTACGACATGACTGCCTCATATATATCAACGGTTATATAAAATTATGATAACGTAAATTTGTAAAAATCGAATCTTTATGATATACTTATCAAAATAAAACGAAGGAGAAAACCCGCATGCCTGTTTTATCCATGTTTTATGGAATTATTGTCAGTATGTTTTATAAGGAACATAATCCTCCACATATTCATATCCAATACGCCGAATATAATGCCGTTATGGACTTTGACGGAAATATAACGGATGGAAACTTACCGGTAAAACAACGTAAATTAGTCGAAGCATGGATTATTTTACATCGGGAAGAACTTTCGGCTAATTGGCAACTCGCGAAAGAAAAACAAGTATTGTTCAAAATAAACCCGTTGAAATAGGAGGTACGTTATGATTATTCCCGTTGCGGTAAAATATCTGTACGATTATACTTTACTCATAACATTTTCAAACGGCGAAAAAAAAATATATGATGCACAAAATGACATACGGCACGGAGCTTTAACAAAACTCAAAAATAAATCGTTTTTCGCACAGGCAAAAATAGCGCGGGGATCGGTCGTTTGGAGCGATGAAATCGATATGGCACCGGAAACCCTGTATGCCGAAAGCGTCGCGTGTAACGGGAAATTAATAAAAACGAAAGCATTATAATTACGCAAACCGAATGCCTTCGTGCGGGTGACGAGACATTCGAGCTTGCAATGCGGTTATTACGGTATTTTACAACCGGACATTGACGTTATCGCCGAGGCACTTTACCGCCGTCGCGGGAATGCCCATGTTCCATTCCTTTGCTTTTTTTATTCCATTCCATTCCGCCGACGTACCTTCGAATTCGATTGTCGTAAGCTTCGTACAATTACTGAAAGCGCTTTGTCCTATCGTTTTCATAGATGAGGGAATCGTAACCTTCGTCAATTCCTTGCATTCGGCAAAAGTATAGTCGGGAATCACTTTGCTGCTGGCTGCAAACGTTACTTTGGTAAAATTCGCTCCGTAGAAAACATAGTGTTTATATGTATGCAGTATCGGAACTTCCGGCTCAGTAACCGGTTCATAAGACCATTCATTCCAGTTAACTTTCTTGCCGATATACAGCCGGTGTCCGTATTTTAGAGGATTCGCATCCGGTCCCTCAAAGCTAATGTTACACCAGTTCTGTATTGTATCACGATTCCTCAATGCTTTCAGTTCTTGAAATCCGCTTCGGATTCTCCTTGTTTTTCCCGGAACAAGTGAAGCTTTTTCTCCTTACGCCTACCCGCGATGATGGGATATGCTATCGCAGCGATGGAGACCACGAACAGGATGACCGTCAGAGGTCTCTGTATGAATCCAATCGGCCCGGTGACCATCAAGGTCTGGACGTAGTTCGTCTCGATGAGCTTTCCAAGTACAATTCCAAGCACAAGAGGGGAGGCAGGGTAATCGAACTTCTTCATCATCCAGCCTATGAGTCCGAATGCAAGACAAGTCCCTACGTCAAACATTGATTTCTTGATTGCATAGCTTCCAAGAATTGCAAAGGCGAAGATCAGAGGATATAGGATGGTCTTCTTGACGTATCCGACTCTTACCCAGATCTTTGCGCCATAGGTTCCTACGAAAATCATCAGGGCGTTTGCGATGAACATCGAGGCAAAGAGGCCATAGACCAGCGCCGGCTCGTCCGTGAACAGCTTCGGTCCGGGGTTCAGGTTGTGGATCATCAGTGCGGAGAGCAGAACCGCTGCGGTTGAAGATCCCGGGATGCCTAAGGTCAACAGTGGAACCATTGCACCGCCTACGGATCCGGAGTTTGACGCCTCCGCAGCGGCAACACCTTCCGGGGCACCCTTTCCGAACTCCTCAGGGTGTTTGCCCATACGCTTTTCAACGTCATATGCAAGGAACGAGGCAATCGTTCCACCCGCGCCTGGGAATATCCCGATTATACAGCCAATGAGACCGGAGCGTAGGATGGAGAATTTCAGTTTCCAGTAGTATCTGAGCTTTGGAAGCTTGTAGTCAACCTTCTCATGGGTAGACTTCTGTCCTGCCTTATAGTGCTCAAGGTTGTTGAGGACCTCTCCAAGGGCAAAAAGACCGATCAGGACAGGAACCATCTCAAAGCCGTCGAACAGCTTCGTTACACCAAAGGTGAAACGTTTGATTCCAAAGGTCGGGTCAAGCCCCATGGTATTGAGCAGAAGACCGAAAACACATGTCACAAGAGCCTTCTCCCAGTGCTTTCCTCCAAGTGTGGCTACTGTGGTCAGGCCCATTATGCAGAGCGCGAAGTACTCGGAGGGCCAGAATTTTAGGGCCACCTGTGATAAGGGAACGCTGAAGAAGATCAGAATCAATGTCCCGATCAGACCTCCGATTACTGAAGACCACAGAGAGATCCCCATTGCTTCTCCGGCTTTGCCGTTCTTGAGCATTGGATAGCCGTCAAAGGCTGTAACGGTTGCGGACGGTGTTCCGGGGGTGTTGATTGCCACCGCTGTGATGGAGCCGCCATAGTTCGCGCCGATGTAAATCCCCATCAGCATGACCATTGCGGTTATCGGTGAAAGGGAGTAGGTGATCGGCAAAAGAAGAGCAACCGCCATTGACGGTGAGATCCCCGGTATTGCCCCTCCCAGAATCCCTACAATCACTCCAAGCAAAATGAACAGGACAGACTGTATGTTGGCGATGGTTCCGAAGCCCATTGCAAGATTTCCGAAGATATTACCCATGTGGACATCCTTACCTAACCAATCCGTTGAACAGGCTTCCAAAAGGGAGCTTGATGTACAGCAGCTTGTAGAAAACAAAATACGTGAACAGGCACCAGATGATGGGGACAAGAATCAGCTGGAGCTTGTTCCTCTCTCCCATTGCAACCATCACAACGAATATGAAGATTGCGCTTGAGATGTAATAGCCGATGTAATTGAACAGGAGCACACTGAAGATAGAGCCCAATCCCACAAGAAGGGAGAAGACCCACTTGTTGAATTTCTCATCCTCCTTTGCCCCTTGTTTTATGATCGCAAAAAATGCTCCGATTGAGCAGAGAAGCATGAACAGTGCCCAGAACCTAGGCATTGTCCTCGGTGTCACTCCGGCCTCTGCCGCGAGCTTGCTGATTCTCAGGTTGAAGGTGAGAAGATAGAACAGCAGCGTGACAAGATCCATGCCGCAGAGCACAAGCAACTGGCACTTTACGTTCCTTGTCATCTTCATGCCGTTGAAGAGAAAGTACAGACCGACCATGATTGCAGCGAAGGCTGCCAAGATCCACCAATAGCTAAGGCCGGTCAGCCATTTTGAAAAGCTTTCCATAGGTTTTCCCTGTAAAAGGTCTGAAGGAGGACAAGCCTCCTTCAGGTGAAAGTATAATTCGGTTTCAGGACAGAATTATCTCTTGTACTCCTTGTTGATCTGGCCAACGCTCTTGAGAACCTCAATTGTGCTGACCACTTCTTTCTCAACTGTTGCCGTAAAGGCCTTAGTCCTCTCGGTCAGCACTGTAAGCTTGTTTACTGTCATGTAGTCAATCCACTCCCGGTCAGCTGAAACCTTGTCGCAGATGTCCTGGAACCATGCGACCATACCTGCCGGTGTACCCTTCTTGACGGCATAACCTCTCCACATGGATATGGTATCAAGTTCCTTTGAATAGCCGAGCTTCTCATAGTTCGGAACATGCTCAAGTCCGGGGACAGGGGTTGGGGTTCCGATTACAAGAGCTCTCACCTCATACTTTTTCGTGTCTCCGGGGTTTCCGACAGATGCTATTGTCTGACCGCCCAGCAGTGCAGCGAAATTCTTCTTTGCGCTTTCATAGGAGATGGCTTTGAAGTTTACGCCTTTAATGGAACCGAAGACCTGTACCGCATCAATGTATTTTGCTCCGTAGTTGGGTTCTGACAGCGTGATGAGGTTTCCTGCCCTTGACCATTGTATCAGCTCCTCAAAGGTTCTGAACCGTGAAGTCTTAGGGACGAGTATGCAGTACGGGTCTGCCATAAGATTGTAGATGTAGATGAAACCATCGACATATTCTGAGCAGTCAAGCTCTGCCTGTATGACGGCATCGAGGTAGGTTGGAGCCAGTGCGAAGACGGTGTAGCCGTCCGCATCCTGGTTCAGAACCCATTCACCGGCGGTGAGCCCGCCGGCACCTGAGTTGTTATCAACGACGAATGTGGCATCTGTATACTTTGCGGCGATTTCAACCCACTTTCTTGAGTAGAGGTCCATCGCCCCTCCTACTGCCACATGGTTCATGATTGTAATCGGCTGACGGGGCTTCCATTCCTTTCCGTCTGCTGCACTCTCCTTGCCGCCATTTGCAAATAGAGTTGTAAGGCTCACGATCAAAATCAATAGTACAGTTAATGCTTTTCTCATTCTTTACCTCCTTGTTTGCATTGCTTATTTCCGGAACAGGTCGAAGGCCAGACCGTGTCGGAGACCTCTGTCTGAGATTGTCAGCCCATCTGCGCCGAGTCTGTCCGTAATGACTTTCAGAATGCAGGCTCCTGCAAGAATCACATCTGCACGCTTGGGTTGCAGTCCGGGAAGCTCCTTTCTCTGCTCCACTGTACGCTTTGAGTACTCTTCAATTTGTTCTTCGATATCCTTCTTTGTCAGACGTGAGCCCTGGATGACCGACGGGTCATACTTGACCATCTTATGCTTCACTGCACCCATGCTGGTGACTGTTCCGCCCATTCCGACAAGCTGCGCCGGTTTCCCGTTGACTCCGGCTTCCTTGAATTCCTTGTCTATCTGTGCAATGGCCGCCTGAACATCTGCAGGGGAGACGGGATCCGCTTTCAGGTAGTTCTCCGTGATCCTGACTGCACCCAAGTTGACCGAGAACCTCTTGACCATCTGTGTGCCTTTGCCGTAGATGAACTCTGTGCTTCCACCTCCCGTGTCAAAGACCACCAGATCCGCATCCTTCTCCAGCGGAAGGCCTGAAAGGATCGCAAGGTAGCTTAGTCTGGCTTCTTCCTCTCCGGGGATGATCTGAACCTCAATACCACAGGTTTTCTTGACCTTCTCCACGAATTCAGCGCTGTTACTTGCTTTTCTGAGAGCCATTGTTCCGACGCTCACAATCCGGTCTGCACCAAGTTCCTTGGCCTGTTTCGCAAAGGCCGCAACAGAAGCGACGTTACGCTCCATCGCCTCCGGACTGATTGCTCCTGTGGAATCAAGGCCCTCACCAAGACGGGCTATGTCATTTGTGTCCAGCACTGTCTTTATGGTTCTGTCTGCGGCCAGCTCTCCCACAAAGAACTTGATTGAGTTGGACCCAATGTCAATGATTGCTTTTCTGCTCACGGGCTTCTCCTTTAACTCTCCATACCGACAGCCTGTTTCATGGCACGCAGGTAATTGATGTTCGGATAACCCTGCACCCCGAGTTCACGAACGACCTTCATAACCAGTTCCGGATCAATGTGTTCAACGCAGATCGTCCTGTTTGGAACACCGTTGAACTTCGTCTCCGCAATCTCAACAGTGGTTCCCTCGATATCATAGATGGATCTCTCCTTGTACACATCAACAATCTCGAGATCCTCGGTCTTTGCAACCAGCTCATCAAGGTACTGCTCATAGGTGTATTCGTCTCTCTCGAGCTTCGGGACTTCAACCTTGAAATAATTCTTGAACAGATCTGTGATATTCTCCTTTGAAAGCGGGAAGGAGAGCTTTGCGGTCGGGTACCACTGCTCAAGCTTGTCTGCGTTAACCTGTCTGAGTGACTTGATATCCATCAGATCATCACGTATCTTGCAGTTCTCGTTGCTGTTTTTTGAGAGTATGTACTTCTCTGAACTCTTCTTGAATGTCGCCAGCTCATGAGCCTTGATTCTGGCTTCCCCCTCACCGAATTCCTTTCCGAATGTTCTCCATTCCCAACGTGGAATAATCTTTCCCATTGTATCCTCCAATTCTTTTATTTTCGGGTTTTTAGATCTGCACTTGTATGATAACACTTCATTTGCAAGACGCAAAAATTGATGCACAATTCTATCAATATGAACAGGAAAATTATATCATGAAAATATTAAAATAACAAGAAATCGACAGCAGAAATCGACAGCATATATACGATAACGTGCACGTACCGTGCTCCGTGATTTTTTTGCCGCATATACACTATGCCTGATAAAAAAACCTGCCGCTATAACCGCGGCAGGTTTTTTTATTTTATTCGGGATTCTTTACGGCAAACCAATAATAGCCGGCATCTTTATTATAAATCGGAAAAGCCTTTTCCGGAGATCCCAAATCGAGATTGGCTAGATAATCGATTTTTTCCGCCTTTGACACATCGGACGCTTTCCACACTGCTTTATCCTCTGTTTTATACCAAGTATAAGTAATACGAAACTCGGATGATATACCCATTTGAAGATCAAAATACGTTATGGATGATGCATTCGCAAATGCGCTCTTACCGAAATGCGTAATCGACTCAACCAAACGATGATTAAACATCTTCACGCTCTTACAATTCTGAAATGCACAATCTCGTATAAATACAACATCCTTTAATGTACTGTCCGAAATATCTTCAACGAGCGTATCCTTATTATTACGCATAACATACAACGAATACGACCTCGACAGTGTATCAATACGGGTCGCTTCATTGCACCAGTCCGCAAGCGTTCCGGTAAAGTGCACTTCGATATTGTCCGGAAATCCTGCAGTCCCATACTTTCCTTCAACAACGGTATCTTTACCGAGCGTTATGCTGCGGAGACCGGTACAGTATAAAAATACATTGTCTTTTACCGTTACCTTATTCGGAATAACGACGGCGGAAAGCGACTTACAGTGGTCGAATGCGTGGTCCTCTAGCGTTCTGTTCTCAGCGCTTTCGGAAATCGTAAGATCGTCAAGCGCCGGACATCCGCGGAACGCTTCTTCTCCGACGGTTACGGCTCCTTTTCCGATAGAAACCGTTTTAAGCGTCTCACAACAATAAAACGCTCTTTCTCCTATGCTCGTCACGGTATCGGGCAGTATAACTTTTTTCAGTCCCGCCGCCAAAAAGGCCTCCTTCCCGATCGTTTGCAAATTCGGCGGAAGCGTCTCTATGTCCAGCTTTGTACAGTTTGAAAATGCATTCGCCCCTATCGATATAATACCGGCAGGGAGCGTTACGGCGGTTAAAGCACTGCATCCCCCAAAAACGGATTCATGTAAAACGGAAAGCTGCGAATCGTTCATCTTCAATAAAGAAAGCGCCGTACACTTATAAAAAGCGCTGTCGCCCAGTTCGCTGAGCTTTTTCGGCAGCGTTACGGCAGTGAGCTTTTCACAAAAACCAAATGCGCGTTCTCCGATCTTCTCTACAGTCGAAGGAATCGTAACCGCCGTAAGGTTTTTACAATACGCAAAAGCTTCCTTAGATATGCTCGTAACTCCTTCTTCTATGACGACTTCTTTTACCGCAGATTGATAAAAGAATTTAGTTTGCCGGCCTTCGGTATTTCCTTCCGCATGACGGACCACGGCTTTGTTCAGCTTCGGACACTTGTAGAGCGGTTCATCATTATCATACAAATAAAAATCATCCGTTGTACACAAATCGTAGATACTTATCGATTCCAACGAAGTGCATCCCTCAAACGCCCTGACACCTACCTTCGTTACGCTCGCGGGAAGCGAAATATCGGTAAGCGCCGAACAATTTACAAAAGCCCTGTCTCCGACGGTCAGAGTACCCGAACCGCCCGCTTCCGAAAAGACAACGGTTTTAAGCGCTCCGCACCCTGCAAATGAGTTGCTGCCGAGCGCCGTAAGATTTTTAGCCAACGTCGCCTTCGTAAGCGCGCTGCAATCGTTAAATGCGCTTTCATCAATTACCCTTACCGAATCCGGTATCGTTATGTCGGTAAGGGCGGCACAGCCATTAAATGCGCTCGATCCTATCGTCTCAAGCCCGTCATTGAGCGTTAAATTCGAAAGCGCGGCACAGCCTGCAAATGCTCTCCTACCGATCGATTGTACGCTGCCGGCAACGGAAACCGTCGTAAGAGATACACAGTTTTCGAACATTTCGCCTCCTATTTTCGGGACACCGTCCGACACGACGAGCGTTTTTATATTTTTCCCTGCAAACATTTTTTGTACGATACCCGTCGTATTGCCGTCGGTATGGGTAACCGTAACGGACTCAAGATTCGTACAATCTTTTAACAACCGACTTGCGTAATAACCACCCGTAATGAGCGTACCGTCGGAAATCGAAAAATTTTTCAACCCTGTGCAGCCGATAAGCGCATCGTATGCGATTTTCGTTACCCCGGTTCCGAGCGTAAGTTCGCCCAATGCCGTACACCCCGAAAATGCCTGCGATTGAATTTCCGTGACGCTGACGGGCAGTCGAATATTCGTCAGCTTTGCACAGTTTTGAAAACATCCTCTGAAAAAGCCGCTGACAATCTTTGTTATACCTATCGCCGCGGTCATATCGAGAGAAACGTTTGCGTTCGAGTCTTTTATTTTGCTGCCGAGCGTGCTTACATCACTGTTCAGCCACGCACCGAAGATCGCGATATCGACACGATCGGATTCTTTTGTTAAATCGAGTTTGTCTATTTCGGAAACGGTGTAACGAGAACCGTCTGCCCGCGTCACCCGAACTGAAAGCGGTTCTTCTACGGTTATCGTGCATGAAGCGGTTTTATTCCCCGCCTGTGCCGTCACGGTCGCCGTACCGCCGTCTTTTGCCGTTACGGTCACGCTTGAACCGGTCGATGCGCTCAGCGAAACGGAGGAACCGCTTACCGACCACGAAACCGTTGTATCCGTCGCCGTACGGGGCAGTACCGAAAAATGTAAAAGTCGCCTGCTTCGGTTAGAGGATTAATATTCCGATTCGTTACATCGTTTTTGCTATCGGTGTAGGCGTGAGCGTATAGCCGATAGCGTGGAGAATGTTAAACACCGTTGAAAAAGCGGGGTTCGCTTCGGGGGCAAGTGCCTTGTAAAGCCCATCTCTTGTAATGCCCGCTTCCTTTGCCGTCTTTGTCATTCCCCTTGCTCTTGCCACTGCGTTTATTGCACGGAGTAAATCTTCAGGTGTCCCCTCTTTGGCATTATAGTCAAGATAGCCTTTTTGTAATTCTTCGGTATCAAGATATTCTGCCATATCAAATTCAGTCAATTTTTCCATAATCGATACCCCCGGCCATTTTCTTGGCGGTCTTTATATCCTCATCCTGTGTTGATTTATCACCGCCTACAAGAAGTATTACAATCCGCTTTCCATTGTTCGTAAAATAAACCCTGTAGCCTTTTCCTACATCTATCCTCAGCTCAAAAACTCCGCCGCCGACCGACTTTGAGTCTCCGAAATTGCCGACTGTCATTCTTGCAATTCTTTGACCTATGGCGAATTTCGCTCTTTCATCACGGAGTTTTTTAAACCATTTCTTATACGTTTCTGTCTGTAATACCTTATACACAATTATACTGTATAGCATAGTATACACTTCGTCAACAGTTTTTTCTAAAAATCGCCCGAAACACCAACCTTTTAAGATAAACAGCCGATGAAATAATCAATGAGGTTGCCGCAACAGCAAGAAAAGTCGCCTGCTTCGGTTAGAGGATTAACGAAAAAATAATACTACTCTTTTTCAGTTACAGCTTTTGCAAAATAATAGGCAAACGAATTTCCGTTATCCTTTATAACGGCTATCAAAAATTTAACGGTATCCTGATCCGGCGTACGATACCAATATACGAGGTATATTTCTCCGTCTTCCAAATCATATTCGGACAAAGCGGATCGGCACAGCCATAAATCCTCTTTGGTAAGTTTTAATATATCGGAAACATCATATTTTCCGTCTAAGTAAACTTTTTGCAATTCCTCTTTAGCTTTTTCAAGTTCTTCAAGATATCGCTCAGAATCGCCCTTCCCTATATACTCTGCTTTCGCATAACCTTTATACCCGGTTTCCCAATCGGAATAATATTTAAACGGTTCATTCGCACAAATTACCTGCACCGCAATAAAAAATATCGCAAACACGATACCGACGCGCTTCATAAATCGCCTCCTACAGCACCGTACACAAAAACGCGGTCGTCAAACCCAAAAAGATCGAAAGGCCCAGCATATGTACGGGCACGAAGGAACTGAGTGCGAGCGCACCGAAAGAAACGGCGGTCGTCAAAAACGACAGCAAAATCGCAAAGGGTTCGAGCCGCGCGTTCACGGACGTGTCGCTGCGTTTTTCATTTTCGATCATATAGATGACGTAGTCGAGACCGAGTCCGAAAACCAAAATCATGCCGGTGATTGAAAAGAATTCGAGCGGTATGCCGCGCGCTGAAAAAATCGACGCGATGACAAGCACGATGAGCAGCGGAATCGACGCGATTTTCAGAGTGTGTCTCCAATTGTAAAAAATCTTCAACACGATGACGATGACAACGTATGCGATTGCAAACAGCATCAAAATCGTTTTCGTCAGGCGGTCCAAATCGCGTCCGATATCTTTGATTTTATTTTCAAAGTAAACATTCGGATCTTCCGATGCTATGCGTATATATGCATCCTCATCGGTAATCGACATGGGAAGCACGATCGAATAATATCTTCCGTCGATTTCGCCGAGCCACGCGGAAGATATCGCTTTTTTAAGGTATTCGGGGATATCGCCTTCCGGCGTGACGTATTTTTCACCGTCGGCATCGTAAGACGCTTGCAATCCCGCAGCAAGAGAAGCATCGTAGCCGAGCAGTTCGTATTGGACAGGCGCGAGCGCCAAAAGCCTTCCCGCCGCTTCATGAGATTTTTTTTGCTTTGCCGCAGAGGGAATATACTGCGATGTCGCAACGTAACCGCCGAGCTCTTTGCCTTTATTAATTTCGGTCAGGCGCGCACACAGCGCTTCTTCCGTTTCAAGCGTTTTTTCAACCGTATCTCCGGCTATGATAAACCAGCCGGTCGGATTGTAGTTAAGCACTTTATACGAAATGACGGCATCGTCTCGGACGCGCCCCTGCGCTTCGTACAATTTATTGACATCGTTTTCTATTTTAATATTTTTCCGATTGATGAAAAGCGTCGTAAGGGTCACCGTAAAAACGGCGGCTACTGCAATCCGTCCGATTTTCTTTTTGTCGTACCAGGCAGGCGCGGAAATCATATTGACAAGAGGAATGACACGCTTCGCATCGGCCGGAATCGCAAGCAAAGGATACATACTTACGACGGTTAAAAATGCGCTGAAAATGCCGGTAAGCGAAAACACCGCCATCTGCTTGAGCAATCCGAAGGGCGCAAATACGAGGATAAGGTAGCAGAGTTCGGTAGAGATAAGCGACAGCAAAAGACCGGTCATCAAATGTCGGCGGATTTCCGCTCCGCTCGCAAGCGTTCGGTTCGCTTTCCAGTGGATAAAAAAATGCAGACTGTAATCGATACATGAACCGATCAACGACGTTCCGAACACGAGCGTCAGTATGTGAATCCGGGCGAAGCACATGTATGTCATCGCAAATGCGGCTGCAATCGAAAGCAAAATCGACATGATGGACAAAACGATCGGCAGCGGATTTCTAAACACGAGCAGCAGTAAAATAATAATACCGAGCAGCGTCACGGTCGAAATGATTGAAATTTCGTTGCTCGCCGATGTCGAACTTTTGTGGCTGTGAAAGGGCGTACCCGAATACACAAAGCGCACACCGTCTTTTTCAAGCGGTTCGCAGACTTCATAAATCCGCACGACGGCATTCGACTTGCTTGCGAGCGCCGCTCCCTCTTTGCTTAAAATGCCCTGAATCATCACGTACCAGACGCCTTCGTATTCCGTCGCGAGTACGCCGTCTTTCGGTGAAACGGACGTTCCCGAATTTTCGAGCGACGCAAGATAATACTGCAATATGTATTCGTCGAGCATAAAAGGATCGTCGTCGAGATTTTCAAGAGAAGAAAACGTAAAGGCGCCGTACGCTTTCGCGAGTGCGTTTTCCGCAAAGCTTTCCGCGCCGCCCGGAGATGAAAGCGTTTCGATCGCGTCATCGTCGAGCAGATTCCAGCGGTATTCGTGAACGAACTTCTTCACGCCTTCGAGCATCGCCGCATCGGAATAAAGCGATACCGATTTGAAACCGTCGCTCGATTCGAGCTTTCCGTACACGGTTTCCGCAACCGCCTTCGCCGTATTGAAATCTTTATGCGACACGAGGATAAATACGTTTTGACCCGTCGTTTCGGTGAGACGCTCGTCGGCGACGCCCATCGCTTTGCCGATATCCGGTTTGGGCAGCATATTGAAAAGATCGGCGTCGAGGTTTACCCTGCCCGCTCGCGCAATGATAAAAAGGCACGGAATGAGAATGAGCGCGTGAAAAACGAGCCACGTAAATGCGAAAGTTTTATTTCGCGGCAAAGACGGCTTTTTCATCGGCAGAAAGCTCCTTCGGATACTTTTGATTCGAAAACGTATAGGTGATGGTGTCGCCGCCCGCTTCGGTCATGACGATCGTATCGAATTCCGCTCCGCCGGATGCGCCCGTTCCGCCGAGTGCGAGCGATTTCATGACAGCGGCGACCGTTTTGTCTTTCGGAGTAAGAACGGCATTCCATTTGTTTCCGTCTGAAGAAAATGCGACGGAAAAATTTTCATACAATTTTTTTGCATTGCCGGAAAAAATCGAAGAGAGCGTCGTCGAAATGCTCGTAAAGATTTGATTGTTCGACGCGTCGATGACGGTTTTTTTCCCGTCGGGCGTCGTTTGAATAACACTCGTCAAACCGACGACGAGCGACGACGGAAAGGGCTTCAACGTTTTCCACATAATGCCGTCGAGGCTGAATATAAAGGTTCCGCTCGACGTGAGCGAACGGTTCACTTTCGAAATCGTGCGCACCTGCGTAAAGTTTCCGGTCGTATTCGGATGACGCGCCAGATCGGCACATACGGTATCGAATGTCGCATCCGCCGCAAAGAGCGGCATCGCCGCAAAAACAAGAACACATATAAAATTAATAATTATCTTTTTCATACAATACCTCCGCAAGCGCCTGTCCGACGCCGTTATTTTTTTAACAATGTTTCAACGCAGGCGATTAATTTTTCGGGACACACAAAACACGTTTCACCCGTCTCTATCTTTACCGCCATCTGCGTGCTTTCCGCCTTTGTCGCAAGGACGCCGGTTTTTGCGTTGTAAATCTCATAGCGTATTTTAAGACGATTTTCGTATTCAATCAATGAGGCTGTAATGCGCGCTTCGTCTCCGAATGCGAGCGATCGCACGTATTTTATATTCAACGCCGTCACCGGAAACGCATAGCCGTCTTCGACCATCTGCAGATAGCCGTAGCCGATTTTATCGAGCAGCGCGCATCTGCCGCGTTCGATGAATTTTACGTAATTTCCGTGCCATGCAACGCGCATCGAATCGACGTCGTAAAATTCGATTTTAAATGTCATCTCTTCCGAAATGAGCGAACCGTTCATATCATGCTTCCTTTCATGCTTCCTTGCGATTTTCGTCTTCAACCCAAAAATTAAAAAAATTATACCACTGCAGAGGATACATTGTGCAATACTTTTCCAGAAGCGCGACGTATTCACCGCACAGACGTTTGATCCGCGTCTCTCTTTCGGCGCGGGGACAATCGAAAGTAATGTCCGTTTTATGTACGCGCATCGAATAGCGCGGAGTGAGCATGAGCGTTTTTTCACGGAGCGCAAACACGAAATACGTCGGTGCTTTTAAAAGCGCTGCGAGCAAAAACGCTCCGTATGAAAACCGCGCGGGTTTACCGAGAAAGCTTTCGGTTATCGCCCTGTCTACGGTATTGAGAGAGGTGCGATCGGCGGCGATAACGACGAGCCCGCCTTCGTCGATTCTGTCCATCAAAAGCGAAATCGTTCCGGCATCGATTTCATCCGCATTTATTATATTGAGCTGCACGTGCGGATTGATTTTTTTTATCGTATTGTTGAATTTTTGTGTCGTATTCAAATTCAAAATCGCCGTAACGGGCACATAGTGCGACACGCCGGTGCGGCCGTATTCTGCAAGACTCCTCAGCATTTCGATATTGCCCAAATGCGAGCCGATAAGCAGCGCTCCCTTTTTTCGATCGAGCTCTTCGATCAGCAATGTAACGTCGTCGTCGTGAAGCTTGATTTTATTAAAATCGATTTTACCGCACCAGCCTTCGATCTTTTCGATAATGCACAAGGCAAACGACACGATGTGCCTATAGATATGAGGACGCCTTATGCGATCATCCTTGCCCGCGGTATACCGCAGCAGTCGATTTTGATACGCGCGCGATTCGTTTCGGGCACGCTTCGAACAGGCAAAATAAAAAAATGAAATGGGGAACGCGAGCAAACCGACGAACCACAAGGGCAGATGCGAAACGAGCCACACAAGAAATACGATCGGACGGCTGCTCGATACTTCTTCTCTCTTTTGCGTCCAGTGCTCGTCCGTTCTTTCCGCAAGTTCAGCCATGAGCCCTTCTTCTGCAAATCGCGCGGAACGCCAAAAACGGCAAGCGTACGATCATGCCGAAAAACAATTTCGTAAACGACAGCGATATGCGGATATTGTCGCGCACTATACGAAAATTCGAAATGCCGTCTGCGGGATAGGTTACGCGCACCGGATAGGATTTTATATGCACGCCGCTCCATACGAAGTGTACGAGGATGTCCGCGTCGTATCCCATACGCGCATCGACCCACGCGCGGTGAGTGAGCAGGCGGCAATACGGTTCTACCGGATAGATTCGAAAGCCGCACATGGCGTCGACGATTTCATCGCTCAGAGACACAAAGCGGGCCCAGCGGTTTGAAATCTCTCTGCCTTTTTTTCGCGAAGTCGGCACCGATTCGTCGAACACGGGCGTACCGCAGATAAGGCAGGAGGGATTTTCTTCCGCCGCTTCGATAAAGAAAGAAGCGCGAGAGGCGTCATGCTGTCCGTCCGAATCGATTTGAAAGACATGCGTCAAATCGAGTTCGTGCGCTTTTAAAACGCCGCTCGTCATCGCTTTGCCTTTGCCGCCGTTTTTTTTCCGTTCGACGAGCACAGAAAGCGGACACGAATCGACCGCCGCGCGGATCTGCATTTTATTCGCCTCATCGTTACCGTCGTCCACGACGATAATCGGCCGGCCGTATACGGCAAGAGAGCGGATAACGGAGCCGACCGTCGAACCGTGATTGTACACGGGGATGACGAAGCCGAGCTTTATCGCAGCGTTCTGCGCCGCATCGTTTTGCGACGAACTTTGTACCGCATCCATCGATTACACCGCAGCGACGAAGATTCCCGACGAATACGCTTTGTCGGATTTTTTTACATCCCGAAGCAAAAAGGACATCGATTTTTTTTCGCGATTGAAATCGAGCTTTAAGCGGACAAGCGTATCGGGTCTGATCGGCGCGGAAAATTTAATGCGTTTGATTTCCGGCACATAACGCTGCGTGCCGAAATATTTTTTTGAAAACCGCGTTATAATTTCAAACTGTGCGACGGCCGGGAGCAGTTTAAACTCCGGAAAATGCCCGTCGAAAAAATCGCTCGAAGCAGGAATAAAAAATTCGATTTCCGCGGAATCTCCGCTCTGTGAAAGTATCTTTTCATCGACGATATCGTGCAGATTTTCATTCATATGTATCATGCCCCCTTTTCATATACGCCGCCGCGCCGTATTCCGCCCGCACGGCATCACGCCTCCGTGCCGTTTTTATCGTACGGCCGCATCCGACGCATCGCGCGTTGCAAACAAAGCTGCGATATCTTCCTTATGCTTTTTACCCTGCACATCGCACGGAAGAGACGCGACATAGCGCCAGCGCTTCGGAATGACGACGTTTTCAAAATAATTCATAAGATAATCGTGAAAGAATTTATTAATCGTCAATTTTTTTTCGTTTTGAAATTTCCGCTTGCCGTCAGCATTGAGTACGAGTGCCGCCGCAAGATACTGGCGCACATCTTCGAGCGCGACGACTTTTACATCGGAGACGAAGCCGCTCTGCAAAAGCCTGTTTTCGACTTCCGTCATCGAAATGCGTTTTTCCTCTATCTTTACGATCGAGTCGGCCCTGCCCTTCATGACGAATCTGCCGTCGGGAAGGAGATCTACCAAATCGGCGGTCGCAAAACCTTTCGGGTCTTTGATATACGGAGAGACGATGACGAGACAACCGTCTTCCCCTTTCCAAATCTTCGCATTGTCGAAGGGCGTCCACGTAAGTCCGTCCTTCGTCTGCTGCCGGTACGCGATGCCGCTCGTCTCCGTCGAACCGTACACTTCAAGCGGACAAAAACCGAATACGGCTTCCGTCTTTTCGGCAAGCTCTTTCGAAACGGCTCCTCCGCTTGTGAAGATAAAGCAATTGTCGAGCGGCAGTTTCCGCTCGGTTTCAACGGCGCGTTTTAAAAATGCGGGCGTCGCGATGATCATATAGGATTCGTCGGAAAGCGTTTCAAATTCTTCGGGATATTCGATGCGCGTGCGGCGAAACGGAACGCCGTACCCGAACGGAAGCGCGATACCGAATAAAAAACCGTAGATGTGGTGCTGGCTCACCGTCGTAACGAGTTTTCGCTTTGCGAATTCCGCGCCCCACTTCGAAAAGACGAATGCATTGTCGAGTTCAAATTCGGTCATGCGCTGGCGGACACCTTTCGGCTTTCCGGTGCTGCCCGACGTGTAGAGCAAAATATCCGTATCGTCCGCGACGATTTTCGGAAACGAGCGCATATCGCTTTCGGACGGAGAAGCCGCATTTTCGACGACATCGGGGATAAAGATCGAATCGGCAATATCGCGGTCGGTTAAAAATTCGACGCCGTCCGTTTTGATTTCCGCGATGAATTCGCTCGTAACGTTTTGCGTCAAAAGCACCGTTTTTTTGCACTGCAAAAGCGCAATGAACGTGCACAAAAAATACCAATAATCTTCGCAGTGTAGAATATATTTTTGTGCCGATTTTTCGGAAATGAATTTTCGAAGCTTTGCCGAATCGGAAAGAAAATCGCGCCACGTTTTATACGCGCCGTCCGACCACTTCCGTTCGTAACAGACGATAAAATCGTCGGGGCGGGAATCCGCCGTAAATGTGCTGATCGTATGCGCTTCCGGCATTTTTCTTTGTACCCGCCTTCTGATAATAAATTCAACGACAAACATACAGCCCATAAGCGCGTATGAAATGCCGCCGTTGTATACCGACCACACCGTATCGGAGCAAAAAAACGCCGTAAACGCCGACACGCTTCCGTTGCAGATAAAAAAAACGCACCATGCAAGGGTCACTTTGCGGCAGTACCGCTCTATCGAACTTTCCGCCGCAGAGCCGCGTATCGTTTTATCCTGCAGACACGCAAATCTGAAAATGATGTTCGGCGGCAAAAAAAGCGTACTGCCGAAAACAACGAGCAGCGTTGCGCTGATCGCAACCGAATACAATTTTAAAAATACGGTCCGATTCGTAAAAAAACAAAATAAACCGGCTGCAAGAAAAAGTGCGGACTGCGCAAGCGGCTTCCAATCGAAAGACAGCGCGCCGACTTTTGCCGTTCCGATTTTTGTCCCGCGCATTTGCGCATCGTTTTCCCGCACTTCATCCTTTCGAAGCGCGTCATTTCGGCCGTTCCGTTTCGCCGACCTTCTTTCCTTTCCGTCCGCACTCCGCGCCCGCCCCGTCGCGCTTAAAAAAAACGCGAAAGCGAGTGCGACGATGCACAGCGATAAAATCCTGACCGGAAGCTTTAATACGACAAGGAAAGTAAAAACAAGGACGGGATACAGCGCCGCAACCGCATAAAACAGAACCTTAACAATTTTTTTCATCGACGGAAAACGGTATCGATTAAAAAACGAAGCGGCCGGCCGCAAAAGCCTGCCGCGTTCACTTTTGTTAAGCTTGCTGCGTATACGGATACAGCGCGTCGACGACATCCTGCATCGTCTTCACCGTTTTGAAAATCGCGGGATCGACTTTGCCGGGAATAAAATCCTTCATCTTTACGATCAAGTCGATCGAATCGATGGAGTCGAGCTCAAGGTCGTCGGCAAGCTTTGCCGCGGGAGTGATTTTATCCTCTTCGATTTCAAATTCTTTTGAAAGGACCGCTTTCAGTTTGTCGAAAATCTCTTCTTTAGTCATACAATTCCTCTTACGCCTTTTCGGCAGCAATATATTCAGCTAATGCATCGACCGATGCAAAATGCTTTTTATTATCAGCGCTTTCGGCTGAAAGCTTTACGCCGAATTTCTTTTTCAACGCTACGCCCAATTCAAGCGCATCGATCGAATCGAGCCCCAAGCCCGTTCCGAAAAGCGGCTCCGCGTCGTCGATATCTTCCGGCTTTACGTCTTCAAGCTGTAACGACGATACAATCACTTCTTTAATCTGTCGTTTCAAATCATCCATAACAATAGTATAACCCGATTATTACAAAATTTATATAATTATAAACAAACATATAAAAAAAAGCAACAGAACGTCAAGGCAGTATCAAAACGAAAATGCCTGCTTTGAAGCGGGAATTATGGAAAAAAAATACGGTAATAATTTGAACTATGAGCGGAAGCCCGGCTGCCGCACCTGCAGCCGGAGCCTTTATTATTTTGTGTGATCCTGGATTTTATCTTTTTCTTTTTTTATCTTCGTATCGAGCGTATCCATAAGTTTGTTGAGACCGGCATCGAAACTGTAATCTTTGCTTGTTACGTGCCCCTGTGTTCCCCAACGGAAATTGAACGTCGCATCGAATGAATACTCTTTATCGTATTTTACCCGCAAAGTAAAATCGATGATTAAATCTTCGGCATAAGCGATGCGCTTTAACTTTGTCTCAATCATGTCAGACTGTTTTTTTTCAAACTCGAAACCGACTGCCGATACGTTTTTTGTCATGCAGCCCTCCTCTGTACGTGTTTTCGGTACGCCTGAAACACAGGCCGCGGCGATTGAGCCGTCGTTTATAGTATACAGCGGAATGTGTAAAAAAGCAAAATAAAAATAAGCGCACAGTTTCAGAGGCAGTTTCAGACATGTGTCTATAAAATTCCATTATAAAAATCCTGCCGCGCCATATACGGCGTATCAGTGCCGAACGCGGTATACTCGCTTTTCGGAAGTTTTTTTCACTTCGACTTCCGAATCCGTTTCGCCTCCCGAAGCGACGGTGAGAATTAAATCCGTAATCGATTCGCGGGTATTGACGGGGAGTTTTTCAAGGGCATCGATAATGCGTTCGTATCGGCGGTAGCGCGCGGCATCGTTTTTCGGCAGGGAATTCTTTACTTCGAGGATATGTCCGCTTTTCGATTGTACCGTATCGCGCATAAGCGATTCTATCGATTCGTTCAAAGCCGACGCGATTTTATATGCCGTTCCGACGGACGGCTGTCCTTCCCCTTTATTTTTTCCGTTTGTAATCGTCGAATACGGTACATCCGAAAGCGCGGCAAGCGTTTTTAAATTGATTCCTCTATAATTGATTATCCGGTAAACATTTTTCCAGAATATGTGCATACCACAGGTTTACCACAAAAAATATATCCGCACGGATTTATTTACCGTATTGCGTTATAATAACGACATAAAGTTTTAAGTACGATTAAAATCGCTTTGCGTATTATCCGAAAAATGCATATACCACGTTCAAAGCGCGATTTTTATACAAGATGTAAAAGATAAACGGAATTTCCGATGCGGCAGCTTGCTCCTTCTCCTTTTTGTCGATATACTCGTTTTATGAAAAAGCGATCCGTTGTTGTTATCGGCGCGGGCATCGCAGGGCTCTCGGCTGCCGTTTATCTGCAGCGATCGGGATTTGACGTAACGATTTATGAGCAGCATGAGATTCCCGGAGGCCTTTCGACAAGCTGGTCGCGCAAAGGGTATCTTTTCGAAGGGGGTATGCACTGGCTTACCGGTTCGTCCGAAAAGCTTGTTTTGAACCGCGTGTGGAAAGAAACCGGCGCGCTCAAAGAAAATAACCCCGTCCGTTACCGTGAGCCGCTGTATACGCTCATCGACGAAAAAACGGAAATCCGCCTCTACCGCGATATCGATAAAATGCGTAAAGAATTTATCGATGCCGCACCCGAAGACCGCAAGGCGATCGAAGGGCTCTGCCGCGATATCAAAACGTTTTTGCCGGTACACTTCGTCCTGCGCGACATACCGTGGATAAAAACAAAATCTCCCGCAATTCCGACACTGAAAGAATTGCTTCCCATGGCGCCCGCCGCGATTCCCGCGCTTTACCTCAGAAACGTATCATACGACGACTATCTCTCCCGATTTAAAAACAAAAAACTGCGCGCGTTGCTGCATTCCGTCATCGGTACGAGATTCAACGCGCTGTCGCTTGTCTATACGCTTGCATCGTTCGCCTCAGGCGACTGCGGATACCCCGAAGGCGGTTCGCTGCGTCTCGCACAAAACATTGCCGACACCTTCGCCTCGCTCGGAGGAAAAATCGTATACCGGACAAAAGTGCTCGGCATCGTAACGGAGGGACGGCGAATTTCCGGCGTCAAAATCGCGCGCACGAAAGCCGGCGCATTGCCGTATACGGCGGACGGCTTCGATCACCCGGCTGAAAACTCCGAAACGGAAATTATTAAATCGGATTTTGTCGTTGCCGCTTTCGACACGAGACGCGCAGTCGATTCGCTTTTTGCAAAACCGCTTGAAGAGCGATGGGCGAAGCAGATGCGCAAAATCGTAACGACCGAACAAAATATGTTTATCGCCCTCGGCATAAAAGCCGATTTGTCGAACAGACCGACAGGCCCCGTACTTTTGCTCGACGAACCCTTGGAAGCGGCGGGTCTGCGCTTTACGGAAATCCGCCTGAACAATTACGCGGGCTATGCGAATCATGCGCCCGAAGGCTGTACCGCACTCACCTGCCTTTTGCTCGGCGGAAGCTACGATTGGTGGAAAGCGAAAAAAGCCGACGGCACATACCGGCAATGCAAAAAAGAAATTATCGATAAATTTATTAAAATAATCGAAAGCCGTTTTCCCGAAACGAAGGGCGCGATCGAAGTAACCGATATGGCCACGCCTTTGACCTACGAGCGCTATACGGCGAGCTTTGAAGGCAGCTGGATGAGCGTGTGGAAACCCCGAGATCCGATGTTCATACTGCCTGCAAAATCGAAGACGGTACGGGGGCTCTACTTTGCAAGCGAGCGTTCGATGATGCCCGGAGGCCTTATAATCGCGGGATGGGCGGGCAGACGCGCGGCGCAGACAATCTGCAAAGATACGCGTACCGAATTTATCGCGCACGATTGAAAAAATCGGCGATAATTTTTTGAGCTCAGCGGTGATTTGCATGAACGGGATGCGCAAGAGGCGGCATAGTGCGAATTGAATAAATCGATATGATGTTTTATAATAACCGCCGAGAATTGCGAGGATAGAAATGCCTAAAATCGAAGTCAACGAAAAAAGTTTTTTCGCTTTGCTCGGGAAAAAATACGATTACGATACACTTGAAACAAAATTGCCGTGCGCAAAAGCCGAACTCGATGAAAAACCCGACGCGTCCAAGCCTGAAGATGAGCGCGTTATTAAAATCGAACTCAACGATACCAATCGTCCCGACTTGTGGTCGACGGTCGGTGTCGCGCGGCAGATCGCCCTGCACGACGGCGCAAAACACGCGGATTATCAAAAATTCATGTCGGCTCCCGATGCGATAAAAGATCCGGCCAACCGCATCGTCACCGTGGACGCCGAACTGCAGCACATCCGTCCGTATATCGTCGCCTTCGTTATTTCCGGAAAAGCGATCGACGAGGCGATGCTGAAAGACATCATCCAAACGCAGGAAAAACTCGCGTGGAATTTCGGACGCAAGCGGAAGACGATTTCGATGGGCGTGTACCGTATTTCCGATATCGCATTTCCCGTGCATTATAAAGCCGTCGATCCGGACGCAACCTCTTTCGTGCCGCTGCAGTGCGCAGAGCCGATGACGTGCCGGCAAATCCTGAGCGAACATCCGAAAGGAAAAGAATACGGTTGGATTTTAAAAGACTTTAAAAAATTTCCGCTGCTCGTCGACGACAAAGGCGAAATCATGTCGATGGCGCCGATCATCAACAGTGCAACGCTCGGTGCGGTGCAAGTCGGAGACACGGGCTTAATGGTCGAGCTGACCGGCGACGATATGGAAAGCCTCATGCTCGCGGCGAACATCGTCGCGTGCGATTTTTTTGAAAGCGGCTACGAAATTCTTCCGATGCGCGTCGACTATCCTTATGAAACGAAATTCGGCAAAACCGTCGTGTGTCCGTATTATTTTCAAGTTCCGACAAAAGCTTATCTTTCGCATATCAACAAAATGCTCGGCTCGTCCTTTACGGCGGACGAAGTGTGCGCCGCGCTCTACCGCATGGGCGATGAAACGACGGTAAAAAAATTGACGATCGACGGAAAAGACGATGCTGAGTTTACGCTCTTTCCGCCGCCCTACCGCAACGATTTTTTACACGAAGCCGATGTGATCGAAGACGTCATGATCGGGCGCGATATCGCTTCGTTCGAACCGGAAAGCCCGAGCGATTTTACGATCGGCAGACTTTTACCGATAACGCAGTTCAGCCGTAAAGCGAAAACGCTTATGGTCGGGCTCGGCTATCAGGAGATGATTTTCAACTATGTCGGAAGCCGCCGCGATTACATCGACAATATGCTCATCGACGAATCGAGCGTCATCGAAATCGCAAATCCGATGAGCGAAAATTATCAATTTATCAGACCGGAGATAATATCTTCGCTGCTCCGCGCGGAAAGCAAATCGGCGAACGCGCAGTTCCCGCACAAGATTTTCGAAATCGGCAAAGTCGCCTATCTCTGCGGCGAAGAAAACACCGGCACGCGCACACGAACGCACTTGGGCTTTTTGACGGCGGCGGCAAATGCAAACTTCAACGACGCGGCAAGCGAAGTCGCGGCACTCCTGTATTTTCTCGACCACACGTACGAAGTACAAGAAAGCGCCGATCCGCGCTTTATCGTCGGCCGTCAAGCATCCATTATCGTAGGTGGCAAAGCAGTCGGTGTTTTCGGCGAAGTCAATCCGCAAGTGCTCGAAAACTGGGCGGTTACGGTACCCTGCGCTGCGGGCGAAATCGATTTGGAAGCGTTGATGCGGAGCGATGTATAAACGGCAAGAGCGCCGTCCGCTCATTGAAACCGGCGTTCGGTCGGGGAGCTGTCTCCGACTCGGCCGGACGGATTTTAAACTTCACACATATTCAACACACACATATCCAAAAAATTGACAAAGCTCGAAGTTCGACATATAATGAATAGTCATATCAATGTCGTGTACTGCCGTGCACGCTAATCATTATATTTTCAATTAAAATTTATGGAGGACAGTATGAAAACAAGAAAAAAGATTGCGGCGGGAATCATCGCTGCAAGCGTTTTAATTTCTTCCGCCTTTGCAAAAAAAGGAGAAAAGTCTGCGGATTATCCGAAAAAAGGCATTACGGTAATCTGTCCGTGGGGCGCCGGCGGCGGTACGGATGCGATTTTGCGCGCGCTGTGTTCGACTGCGGAAAAGTACCTCGGTACGACGATCACCGTCGAAAATAAAACGGGCGGTGCGGGCGCTATCGGTCATGCTGCAATCAAAAACGCGAGACCGGACGGATATACGGTCGGTATGATAACCTTCGAATTGAATTCGCTGCCGCAGCAGGGTTTGATCGATTTCACGTATGCCGATTTCGATCCGCTCATCCGCGTCAACGCCGACGCTGCGACGCTTACGGTCGGAAAAAACGAACCGTACAATTCCGTGCAGGAATTCGTCAACTACTGCAAAGCGCATCCCGGTGAAGTTTCCATCGGAAACTCGGCGCCCGGATCCGTGTGGCACATCGGTGCGGGATTGCTTGCCGATCAGGCCGGCATCAAAGTAAAACATATTCCGTTCGAAGGCGCGGCGGGTGCGGTTACGGCAGTAGCGGGCGGACACATTCAAGCCGTTACGGTTTCGCTTGCAGAAGTCAAATCACAATATGACGCCGGCAATGTAAAAGTGCTCGGCATTATGGCGGCAAAACGCCCCGAAGCGTACCCGAATATCAAAACGTTCAAAGAACAGGGATACAATATCGAATATGCGACATGGCGCGGACTTGCATTGCCGAAAGGCGTCGATCCCGCAATCAAAGCGAAATTGGTAGAAGCGTTTACAAAAGCGGAAAACGATCCTGCGTTTATTGCGACCGCAAAAAATCTCAACCAAACGCTCGCATATCAAAATCCCCAAGAGTTCGCCGCTTTCTTAAAAAGCAACTTCGAAGCGGTTACGAAGACGATGAAATCCATCGGTCTGATCGACTAGTCATACAAAAGTTCAACCGTCAAAAATCGGCCGGCGCTCCGCCGGTCGGTTTCCATTTTATAATAAAGCGGTACAGTTCAATCCGCTGAGGTTCTTGTGAAAAAAGCCAATATCATATCGGCGGTTATCGGCATGATCGTTTCGGCAGCCGCATTCGGATATACCCTTACTTTCAAACAGTTCAAAAACGTACCTGTAGGGCCGGAGTTTTTTCCGCGCGTACTTGCCATCGCACTTTTTATATTCTGTGTACTTTTATTATTAACAAATTTAAAAACGTCCGAAGCAAATAAAAAATCGGCTCCGACGATGAGTTTGAAAAACCGCGGTATGCAAAAAGCGCTCGCGGGACTCGCAATCGTCGTCGCATATGCGCTGCTGTGGGAAGTCCTCGGTTTTTTAATAATCACGCCGATTGCAATATTTTTAATGACGCTGCTGCTCGGAAAAAGGGAGTATATAAAGATGATCATCATTGCGGTCGGAGCGACGGCAATCGTCTTTCTCGCATTTAAATGTCTGCTGGGCATTCAGATGCCGCTCGGCTTTATGGAAGAGCTGTTTTAAAGGAGGCGAAGTATGGATTTCGGATTAATTGCGTCCAGTTTCGGACAAGTGTTTACGCCTTCCACGCTGCTCTATACGCTTATCGGAGCGACGGGCGGCATTCTCATCGGTGCCATTCCGGGCTTAACCGCGACGATGGGTATCGCGCTGCTCATCCCGTTTACCTACGGCCTCGATTTTATTCCGGGAGTTGCAATGCTGCTCGGTATATTTTGCGGCGGTATGTACGGAGGTTCCATAGCGGCGATCCTCATCCACACTCCGGGCACTCCCGCTGCGGCGGCGACGGTACTCGACGGATACCCGATGGGACAAAAGGGGGAACCCGGCCGCGCACTGACGATCGCTTTGTTTTCCTCTTTCAGCGGAGGAATCATCGGCGCCCTCGTCATGACTTTTTTATCGCCGCTCATTTCAAAGATGGCGTTGAAATTCGGGCCTGCGGAATTCTTTGCGCTTGCGATGTTCGGTTTGTCGGTCATCATTTCCATTTCCGGAAAATCGCTCATCAAAGGACTCATCACTGCAGCTTTCGGCCTTTTAATCGGAACAGTCGGCATGGATAAAACCTGTGCGTACTTGCGCTTTTTTAAGCTGCAGGGCTTTTACGACGGCATTCCGTTTATTCCGGCTCTCATCGGTTTATTCGCAATCAGCGAAGTCATAGCAAACTTCGAACATCTGCTGCAAAGCAAACAGGAAAGTAAAACGCGCGTAAAAACGGCATCCGCATCGAATCCCGTTTTGCGCTATTTAAAATCCGTTGTCGGAAATATTTTACCCGAAAAGCGCGACATAAAAACGATTTTACCGCACATCTTCAAAGGCAGTCTTATCGGCACTTTTATCGGCGCGATCCCCGGAGCGGGCGGCGATATCGCGGCGTTCGTTTCATACAGCGAAGCAAAACGCAGCAGCAAGCATCCCGAACTTTTCGGTCACGGCGCACCCGAAGGAATTGCCGCTGCCGAATCCGCAAACAACGGATGTTCCGGCGGCGCCATGATCCCGATGCTTTCGCTCGGCGTCCCCGGCGACTCGAACACGGCAGTGCTCATGGGCGCTTTTATCATGCACGGTTTCCAACCCGGCCCGATGATGTTCGTCGAGCACCTCGATATCGTATACGCGGTATTCGGCGCAATACTTGCGGCAAATCTCGCGTTCCTCATTGTGGGTATGCTCGGTGTCAATCTTTTTTCGAAAATCATTTCGGTTGAAAAATATTTTTTAATTCCGTGCATACTCGTGCTGTCGCTCGTAGGTGCATACGCAATCAACCAAAGCATGTTCGACGTATACTTTGCAATCGTTATGGGCGTTATCGGATACCTTTTGCAAAAATACGATTTCCCGCTTTCACCGATTTTGCTTGCGCTTATTTTAGGACCGATGAGCGAATCGAATATCAGGCGCTACATGCAGATTGTCGACGGAAAATTCGTCACGATTTTTTCCCGTCCCATCTGTATCGTATTTTTCCTGCTTGCGCTCGTTTCGCTTATTACCGCATTTTACAATCAACGAAAAATCGCACGAAGGGAAGCGGAAAAATCCGAATAACCGCTGCAGACATTCGGCTGCGATCCTGCAGCCGCCGCTACAAAAAAACTGCCGGCGTGCGTCGGCAGTTTTTTGTAAATGTCATATCATTAAAAATTAATAATCAATAATTCGATTCGGTAAAATACCGCAAACGGCGAATGATCCGCACGAATCAGTCTTTTGCGCGCTCGACAAAAGAGCCGTCGCGCGTATCGATGACGATGCGTTCGCCTTCGTTGCAAAAAAGCGGAACGTTCACTTCGATGCCCGTATCGAGCGTCGCGGGCTTAAACGTTTTGCCGCTCGTGTTGCCTTTTACGCCCGGCTCGCAGTACGTGATCGTGCGCGTAACGTTGACGGGAAGTTTGACGCCGACCGGCTTTCCTTCGTAAAACGTAATCGATATGTCGATGTCGTCGTCGGGGGAAAGATAACCCGCATTGTCGCCCAAATCTTCTTTTGTCATTTCGAGCTGCTCATAAGTTTCCTGATCCATAAACACGTACGTATCGCCTTCGATGTAGGAAAGCTTCATCGTTTTTTCGTCGAGATCGACTTCATCGAATTTTTCTCCGGCGTCGAGGCCGAGATCCTGCGTCTGTCCCGTAACGATATTTTTTACGCGCAGCTTTGTCACCATACCGCCGCGGCCCGATTTTTGGCCGAGCATACGTTGTACCATAAGCGGATTGTTTTCATACATAAACGCAGAACCGACTTTGATTTCCGATGTTGTAACCATATTTCTACCTTCTATAAATTAATAAGATTTGACAAAATTGAAAAGTGTATATGATTATAATGCAAAATGCCGCAAATAATCAAGCAGGCGGCGGGCAAAGTCGCCGTTTGCAATAAGCGCGGATGCGAATGCGGCAAAATATTTTTTTATCCGACAGGAAGCTTCCAAAAAGGCGAAGAGCGCTTTTTCCGTATCGCAAAAAACCGTGCCGGAAACATTGTACAACGTCCACGCATTTTCGACGATCGCAAAATCGTCACGCGGAAAAAAATCTTTTATGCGATGCAAAAGCGCTTCGACTTTTACGAGTTGATAATCGTCTTCCTGCGGATATGCCTGCCACACAAAGGGAATGCCCGAAAGGCACGCGCGCGAAAGCGAATCTTCCCCGCGTATAAAAAGCGCGTCCATAGCATGGAGCAGATCGTCCCATTCGTTTTGCACTAAAAACGGAAGCCGTTCCGCAGCAAAATGCGCACTCGAATCCGCGTACGCTTTCATAAACGCATCCTGCGCCTGCCCCGCAGCGGCGCAGGCGCAAAGCTTAAAGCGCTCGTCCGACTTTCGCTTTTCCGCTTCAAATGCACAAAGGGCGCGGACGACGGGAGCGTAATCGCGGACATAACCGAAAATCAAAACCGAAAATTCATCGGGATTTTTTTTTGCCGGCACGTACGCGGGCTTCCGGTCGAGGATAAGTCCTCCCGTCTTTGAAGTAAAGCCCGGCATAAAATTGACTTTTTGTACGCGCGACGAGCGCGTGAGCGACTTGAGGCAGTGAAATTCTTCGGCGTAATCTTCCGCCGTAAGGTAGTCGATATTGACGACGTGAACGACGGCGGTATTTTTTTTATCGAATAAAAGCGCTTCAAGCCATTCGGGATAAGGGCATTGAAAACACTGCAAAACGATTTTCGGCATCGCTTTCGAAAAAGAAGCGGTACACGCATCTCCGGCATTCCAATCGAAAACCGTCCAATTTCCGTACTGCTGTACCGCCGCATGAGAGTCGATTCCGGGCGCAAGCAAAGCGAAAGACGCAAGATCATCGATGACGAATCGAATGTGCACGCTGTCGTCAAGCGCCGAAAGAGCGCGCGCGAGGCGGTATGCAAATCCGACATCGCCGTAATTGTCAACGACTTTGCAGAGAATCGCGATATCGAGCGGGCGCGTTTTATCCGTCATATATGCCGGGCGATACAGGATGCAATCGCTTCCATGCCTTTTTTATTCGGATGCAGCCGGTCGGCGAGCATATCCTCTACCGCGATTTCCGATAAATCGATCGCACGGATATTCCGATCGGCAGCATGTGCGGCTACGACGACGGAACGAACGCTGTGCTGCAGATCGAGCTGCGTCCAGTCGCAGTCGTTTTTTTCCGTCAGCTCCCAATCCAAACGTACGGGCGGCACGCAAAAATATGCGACGGCGTGCGGCAGCGCTTTTCGTATTTTTTTAATAAGGAGCGTATAGGCAGCTTCGAATATCGCAAGCGGCGCAGCGCCTTCCGCGCGCTGACCGAAATCGTTCGTACCGCCGAACACGATCACCGCGTCTCCTTTCAAACGCGCGATACGCGAATCGGAAACGAAGGCGGACCAAAGAGGTCGCGAGCCGGTTTCCGAAACGCGGCTTCCGCTGTACGAATCGTTGCAGATCATCGTGTTTCCCGTCAGCCGTTCAAAATACGCCCACCACATATCGTCCCTGCGGTAAACGCCGGAATCGGGCATCGGGTACGCGACCGCATAATTTTCGGGCGACGTTCCTTCGAACGAAGAAATGGAATCTCCCATAACCGAAAAGGTAAACATAAAAGTACCTCTTTGTTTTTTTACAGTATACTACAATTTTTTTTGCGCCGCTTCGTTTATCGCCGCAACGGCAAGCTGCAATTCATCGGCATCGGAAGACGTCACCATCCAGCGGGCAACACCTTTTTCGCTTTGGCTCGCGCGCTGTGCGATCCAGCACCACTTATCGCCGTCCCAATCGCGTTTTAACAATGTCGTGCCGAGCGGAGAGCCGTCTTCAAGCGTTTTAAGCGGCACGTATCCTCTTTTCGTAAAAAAATTTTCGGTCGCACAAAGCACATCGTCCCGATCTTTTTCATCCGCATAGGTATAGCCCCATTCGCGTTCGCGAAGCACGCTGTTTTGACGGGCGACGAGCGCATCGAATTCAGCTCTATGGTTTTTCCAGCGTTTCAAAAACAAAAGACAAAAGAGCAGCGTGCTTTCCATCGGAACCGTGTTTTCGCCGTTCGGAAAATTCAGATAATAATGCGCGGTTTCTTCGACGGCGACGATCGCTTTTTTTTGCAGCAAAATATTCTTTATCTGCGAATGCCCGTTCGGAACGAGCAGCGGATTGTTGCCGCCGCTTTTCAGTTCCGCGTGAACGACGGGAGACGCTTTCGAGTCGATTCCGATCCGAGCTTCCCCCGTATGCGGTACGATCGACGTGAGTACGGAAGACAAAAAAGTCATAATCACGGAAGGCGAAATCTCCGTACCGTCGCCGCTTCTCGTATCGACGCGGTCGCCGTCGCCGTCGAATAAAAAGCAAAAATCGACCGATGAGGGATGTGCGCGTATATAGTCGAGCGTACCTTCGATATTCTCTTTAATAATGGGGTTCGGCGCGCCGCTCGGAAAATTGCCGTCGGGAACAACGTTTCGCGGAACGCATGAAATGCCCGCATAGCGGAAGGCACGCATCACTTCGCTTCCCGCGCTGCCCGATAAAAAATCGGCGACGACGGATATACCGGAAAGTTCGTCTTTTCCGATCCGTGCCAAATCCAAACAGGCGCGCACGTATGCATCGCCGTCGTCGATGACCGTAACGCTGCCGCCCTCTTTTGCGGAAACGGTTTTTCCTTTTAAAAACGCATCGCGGACGGCGGTAAGTCCGCCTTCCGGCCCGACGTTTTCGGCGACGGGTCTCACGTTCGGCCCGACCGTTTTTTGTCCGGTATAATTTTTCGGATTATGAGACGCCGTATACATGATTCCCGCACAGCTTGGGCGCTGCATACAGCTGAAATAAAACTGACACGTCGAAACGGGCAGCACGTTCGTATACACGCGAAATCCCATCGCGGAAAAAGTGTCGATCGCGAGCTGCAAAAAGTGCTCGCCTTTTTTACGCGTATCCCGGCACAAAACGATTTCGTCGGTGTCGAGGCATTCTCTGAAATACCACGCCTGCGCATTGCACAGACGGGACGCCGTTTCATCGCTCAGCCGTTCGGCATCGATTCTGATATCGAAAGCGTGAAACAGTTCATACGCGATTTTTTCAAGTGCATTATCGGCCATATTTTCCCTAAAAAAACCGCGTACGGTTTTATTAAGTTTTATTAATAGGTTCAATTTTGAGTTTTCTAAACTCGAAATTTTCCATCTGTTTCGCTCACCGATTGAATGGCAAGTTTGGAAAGCAAATCAAATTATACTTACGGCGAGGTTCCGGCTGCGTGCCGTTTCGAGCGTTATGCCTACGAAAGCCTGCCCCTAAAAGCTCGACCGCGGCATACACGGCGAGTTTGCGGAGCAAACTCGGTAGTGAGCGCAGTGAACGAAGTTCTCGCTGTAAGCATAGCTTTATTAGTTAACATTTTCCAAACTTGACATTCAATTTAATTATTATTTTCCTGCGGTATTGAATTTAATAAACAATACGTCGCCGTCCTGCACGACGTAATCTTTTCCCTCAATACGATATTTTCCCGCTTCTTTGATCTTCGCTTCCGAGCCGTAAGTACGCAAATCGTCGATCGAATAGGCTTCGGCTTTGATAAAACCTTTTTCAAAATCCGTATGTATGACGCCCGCCGCTTTCGGAGCGGTGTCTCCTGCGCGGATCGTCCATGCGTGACAGTCGTCGCTTCCCGCAGTAAAAAAAGTGCGCAGCCCCATGAGCTTGTACGCCGTCCGCGCAAGATTTGCAAGCGCCGATTCTTTGAGGCCGGCGGCTTCCATAAATTCTTTGCGGTCGTTTTCGTCTTTGATTTCCGCCAAATCGGATTCGAATTTTCCGCAGATGACGACGGTTTCCGCGTTTTCTTCGGCGGCGATTTTTTTTACCGCTTCAACATAGTCGTTCGTACCTGCAGCGATCGCATCTTCGGAAACGTTGCAGACGTAAAACGTCGGCTTCATCGTAAGCAAAAACATATCGCTCACGGCCGCCCTTTCTTCCGGCGTCAGAAGGGCGAGCCGCGCGCATTTTCCCGCTTCAAGCAGCGGTTTGATCTTTGCAACCGCGCTCGTCCAATGCACATATTTTTTTTCTTCCTCTTTTCCGAGCGCGCGGCTCGCCTTCGTCACTTTTTCCTGCCGCTTTTTTATCGTATCCAAATCGGCAAGCGCGAGCTCCATATCGATCGTTTCGATATCGCCTTTCGGGTCAATCGGCACGACGGTATTCGCATTTTCGCGGACGTGCATGATATCGGCATCGTCAAAACAGCGAACGACGTGTGCGATGCACGCCGTCTCCCGGATATTCGCCAAAAATTGATTGCCGAGACCCTCGCCCTGAGCCGCGCCTTTAATAAGACCTGCGATATCGACGATCTTTACCGACGTAGGCGTAATCTTTTTCGGCTGAAAAACGCTTGCGAGAAAAGCGAGGCGCTCGTCCGGCAAATCGACAATGCCGACGTTCGGATCGATCGTACAAAACGGAAAATTTTCCGCAGCGGCGGGAGCTGCCGTCAGCGCCGTAAATATCGTAGACTTGCCGACATTCGGCAGCCCGACGATTCCGCAATCGAGTGACATGATTCCTCCGTAAAAGCGTGCAAAAAAATTGCACTGTAAAATCGAGTGTTCAGTATATATGATTTGGCGGCGCTGAACAAGGCAAAAACATTATCGCAAAGACGGACGAATCAATATATCTCCGACGTAAAACATCGAGGTATGTTTTTTTATTTGCGGATTATATCAGTTCGAAGAATTATCAGGGTATCGTCAGCTTTGCGCTTTTACACGTTCCGCACTTTCGGCGGCCGCCTCCCATTCTTCGCCGAGTAAAGTAAGACGCGCTTCCGTATCCGCGAGGCGCTTTTGCACGACGCGTGATCTTTCTCCCGATGCATACACTTCGGGCTTGGCAAGTTCGTTTTCACATTCGGCCTTTTGCGCTTCGAGCGCGGCGATTTCCGTTTCGAGCCGTTCGACTTCGCGTTCGAGTTTGCGCTGTTCGGCTTTTCGCTTTTTCGCTTCTTCCCACGAAAGCTGTCCTCCCGCGAGCGCACCGTTCGTACCTGAAAGCTTTTCGCCCATCCCCGATCCGGCAGCACGAGAGACGGATTGCGCCTTTCCGTCGGCCGAAGATGCAAAAGGCATACCTGCAACCGTTCCGTTTTTTTCGGCTTCGATGCGTTCAAGGTAATACGCATAATCGCCCGGAAAAATGCGAAAGCGTCCCGATTCGAGAGCGAGCACGCGCGTCGAAAGCCCTTCGATAAAACCGCGGTCATGGCTCACGAATACGACGGTACCGCCGAAATCTTTGAGCGCCTGCATGAGCACGTCTTTCGAATGCATATCGAGGTGATTCGTCGGTTCGTCGAGCACGAGAAAATTGACCGGCTCGAGCAAAAGCTTTAAGAGGGCGATGCGGTTTTTCTCCCCGCCCGAGAGCACGTCCAAACTTTTAAATACGTCGTCTCCGCGAAACAAAAACGCACCGAGCATGTCGCGCACTTTCGGAATCATTTCAAGCGGAGCGACACTTTCTATATAATCGATGATGCTTTCGCTGCCGGAGATTTCTTCCGAACTGTCCTGAGAAAAATACCCCGTGCGCACGCCGCTCCCGAATACGAGCTCGCCCGAAAAAGCAGTATCTTCCCCCGCGATGATCCGGAGGAGCGTCGATTTGCCCGCTCCGTTGTGCCCCGCAACCACGAGCCGATCCCCGTTTTCGATCGTCACGTCGAGCTTATCGAGCACATTGTGTTCTCCGTCATAACTTTTCGTTACGCCGTTTATGCGGAGCACGACCTTTCCCGCATGGGGAGCGGGAGGAAAAACGAAGCGTATTTTCTTCATCGATTCGGGAATCTCGATGCGCTGTATTTTATCGAGCTGCTTTTGCCGCTCCTGCGCTTGAGATGCCTTTGTCGCTTTTGCGCCGAAACGTCTGATAAATTCTTCGAGGTGACGGATTTCCTTTTGCTGCTGTTCGTAAGAGGCGATGAGCGTTTTCAATTCGGTTTTGCGTACCGCTTCGTAGTGCGTAAAGTTTCCCGGATAGCGTTTGAGTTCGCCGCCGAAAAGTTCGTACACTTCGGTAACGCTGACGTCGAGAAAATAGCGGTCGTGGCTGACGAGCAAAAATCCGCCTTTGAACGACTGCAAAAACCGCTCGAGCCAAGTACGCGCTTCTATGTCGAGGTAATTCGTCGGCTCGTCGAGGAGGAGTATGTCGGGATTTTGCATGAGCACTTTTGCAAGTGCAATGCGCATCTGCCAGCCGCCCGAAAAGGCTTCAGTCCGTTTGGCAAAATCTTCGCGCGAAAAACCGAGCCCCGAAAGCACCGCTTCCGCCTGCGCCCGCCTCCTGTGCCAGCCGCTTTCGTCGAGCGCGGCAATGAGAGAAGCTTGACGCTCGGCAAGGTCGCCTGCGTTTTCCGGGTGCAGCGAAAGTTCATCGCCTATCCGATCGATTTCCGCCTGCATATCGTAGCCGAATTGAAACGCGGTATCCGCTTCTTCAAGCAGCGTGCGTCCCGCGTGCGTAAGCCCCGACTGCGGCAAGTAGCCGATGCGCGCATCCTTTTGCACGACTCTCGTTCCGCTGTCGCAGGGAATGAGACCGGCCATCACTTTGATGAGCGTCGACTTTCCTTCCCCGTTCGCGCCCGTAAGAGCGGCTTTGGTACCCGACTGCAGATTGATCGAAACGTTTTTTAATATGTCGCGGTCGCCGAACGCGAGCGATACTTTTGAAAACTGAACGAAAGCCATGACAACCGCTGCTAATTTTTTTCGAAAAAGATGACGAGCGGACTTGCTCCCCGCCGCACGAGGGTATTGCCTTCGAAGCGCGCTTCGGACGCATCTTCAAGACGTATGCCGTTCGCTTCGATTTTATACAAAAAATTCACTTTGGCTTTCATACCTTCAAAGGAAAATGAAAGCACACCGTCGTACTGCGGCGAAAGCGACGCGTCGATAAAATAATCGATTCCGACCGTACCGCCGCCCTTCGCGCTTTCGGCGATGAGAGACGGAACGAGCCTTCGGTTGCCCCGCCACGTAAAGGAGCCGTCGCGTTTAAGCGAAAGCTGTCCGTATGCGGCGCTTTTAAAATTCGGTCCCGCCGCTGCGATGCGCGCATATTCGGCGCCGCGCCGCTCTTTTTCTTCGGCAACGAGGGCTGCTATATCGATATCGTCTCCGAGTGCGATAAAATTATAATCGCGCGGTCTGCCCGCATCGTCGGCGCAGGTAACGGCGATATAATTGTCCCTAACGGAAACCTTTACGGGTGTATCGGTAAACGTGTATTCGCCGTCGGCGGTTTTCATCGCCGCTCCGTATTCCCACGAACCGTAACGTTCGGGAAGATTCAGCGACACTTTTTGATTTTCGGCATCGACCGTAAAGCAATAAGCTGCATTCATACGAATCGGATCGATTCTCTTTTCGCGTATCATCGAGCGGTAATAATCGGGATACCATATCGTCCCGGCGAGCTTTTCAAAAGCGTCGTCTTTTTCTTCATCTCCGCTCCCCTCACCCGCTGCAGCTTCTCCTCCCTTTTGCATTTCAAAGAGTTCGAGGTTATATGAAAAACACCAGCCCTGTGTACCGCTCGACGTCAAAACGCGCAGCCAATTTCCTTCAAGCGCATCGGATCCGGTCATAACCGCCTGCCCCTCTCCCTTATACAAAATCTTAATAATTTCGCCTTTTCTGAGACGGTACACCTGTCTCGCAGTGTTAACCGGTTCCGCTCTGATCGGAAGCCCGTCGAGCTTTACCGATGCATAGCGATGAAGGAATTCCGCATATCGGAGCTTTATCTTTTTCGTTTCGCGGCGGGAAGCGGGCGGCGTAATCTGCCACAGCGGAATATCGAAACGATCTTTCGATTTGGGCGCAGATACGGCATAAGTATGAGAAATATTTGAACGGATATACACGGGGAGAATATCGCCGTCTCGGAGATCTCTCTCGGGGATATCCCACAGCAGCATGCCGTATCCCATAAAGCGTGAACAGGACGCGAGCGCAAACGAAATCGAGCAGAGCGCAATCAATCCGTATTTTTTCGTCAAACAAATCATAGAATACAGCATAGCACAGCACGGTAAAAAAGTCATCGGTGAGAGGGATGCTTTTACGCACGGATTTTCAGCACTCGATTTTTATACCGTGCCGCGTTTTAATTGCGGACGACATTCGAATATCGCTTTCAATACGGCGTCCCGTTCGCCTTCGTCGGCATAGGTGATGCGCCGCATCCCTTTTCCGCGGACTTCCAATTCCATAATGCACTCTCCCCGTATTTCGCCCGTTTCCGAGCCTTTTTTTGCGACGCAGATATCCTTAAACAAAATGACTTCGCCTTCCGTTACGACACCGTTTTCATACACGCCCGACGAACGTAACGTCGAAGCTTCTCGGACGGCGATTTCCGTTGCGAGCAATGCGACGGCGCAGAGCATCCACTTAAAATAAAAGCGCAGATCGACGAAGGCGCTGAAAAGCATGATAAAGGGAGCGCACACGATGATCGCCGCCGAGAATTTTGCCGGACGCGGCCGCGCCGAAAACACGCATTTTCCCGCGCGCTTTAAAATCGATTTTTTCCGCAAAAAAATTGTTAAAACGAGCAGCGAGTACAAAACCGCCGACGCGGCGTACACGGCTTTCGTTATCGTTGTGTCCATTTTTACCGCCGCCTCCGCTTGAGCCAGACGCCGAGCGCGCGGCGCGAATTTTCAAATGCGAGCGGAGCGGCGGCAAGCTCGGCATCGTTCGAAATCCGCACCGCCGTAAAGCTTTCGACTTCGCTCTTTTGCGCACGAAGATTTTTTATCAACGCATCGATCGTTTCGATGCCGCGCGGAAGGGATGCACGGTAAAACACGTCGCAGGTTTTATACAAAATGCGTTTATACTCATACGTGTTCGGAAACGAGCACAGGTATTGCACGCGCCGTATTTCCAAAGCGGCTTCTTCCCTGCATTCGCGAAGAGCCGCTTCGTCGGCGCTTTCGTCCGGATCGATAAAACCGCCGGGCAGCGCGAAAAATCCCTTGCGCGGCTCTTTTGCCCTTTTTTCAAGCAGCACATTTCCTTCCCCGTCGGCGACGATGACGCACACGGCGGCGGCGACATTGTGATACAGCGTAAAAGCGCAGTCGGAGCAAAACCATTTTTTGTTATCGACAAAGCCGATATTTTTTCCGCCGCACATGGGGCACAAATTAAAATTATTATTGCAGTTCATGAAAAACACCTTTCGGTCAGCGCATCCGCGAGCGCTTCCGACCTCCGTATCGTCTGCATGATAAGCGGTACAAAAAGCGGAATAAGCGAACGCACGCGGCCGAAAAATCCTTTCGCATCCTTTAGCCCGCCGCGGATGAGCTGCGTTTTAATAATTTCCGACGCTTCATCCAAAAGCAGGGGCATAAAGCGAAAAACTATTTCCGTTATTATGATAACGTATCGCACGGGAATATGAAATATTGCAAGCGGCTTTAACAAAACCGAAAGACCGTCGACGATATCGTATTCCGGCGTCGTATATGAAAACGAAAGTATACATGCGATAGCCCCTTCGGTGCGGATAAGCGTCGTAAGGCAAAGCAAAAGCTTCGACGGCGTAACGGTAAAATATCGATAAGCGAGGAGCATCCGTTCGCCTTCAAGCGGCGGATAAAAAATCATCTGAAAGATGCAAAAAAACAGCAAAAGCGGAACCGTCTTTACGAGCGATAAAAAAAGGCGCCGTTTCGGATACTTTGCCAAGAACGCGTAGACGAGCGAAAGCAAAAACATACACACGCATAACGAAAGCGGTCGGACGGCAAGAGAGGCGGCAAAGAGCGCGATAAAAACGATGAATTTAACTGCCGGCGGAAGTTTCGCTGCTATACTGCCGTTTTTTTTGACGTTCCCCGTATTCGCCGAAGCTGCACGGATCGAATTTAATAATTTCGCACCTTCAAGCGGCATCTGTACCGTATCGGGAAGCGTATACCGATTCATCTGCGCGTCGAAACCTGCGGCACCGTCCGCATCGGATTTTCCCTTTTTAATAATTTTTTCGCCGTTCGATGAAGCCGCGTTACTTCGAACGAGAAAAAGCTCGCCGTCCCGAACGGATATCTCTTCGTCGGCAAAATCGGCTTCGTCCGGGCGGTGCGTGCTGAACAGCACCGTATGTCCCGAAACGGCCAGCGAGCGAAGGAGCGCTATCGTCTTTGCGCGGGAAGGGCCGTCGAGCCCCGCAGTCGGTTCGTCGAAGAGCAGCACCGGAGCGTCGAGCGCGATGATCCCCGCAACGGCAAGCCGCCGTTTTTCACCGCCCGAAAGTTCTGCCGTCTGGCGTTCCGCGTATTCGGCGTACGGGATGCCCGCTTCATCCATCGAGCGCTTTACGAGCGAAACGAGCGCTTTTCCCCGAACACCGCGGTTTCCGGGTCCGAAGGCGACATCGTCTGCGGCAAAGCGTTCGAAAAGGGCGGCGTCGCTGTTTTGCCTGCACAAAGCGGGACGCGAATCGCAGCGAATTTCGCCGTAAGACGGAGCGAGCAAACCCGCCGCCATTTCCAACAGCGTCGATTTGCCGCTGCCCGAAACGCCGGTGAGTGCGGTAAGCGTTCCTTTTGCAAGCGAAAAATTAATATTGTTAAAAATGACGTTTTCACCGTAGGAAAATCCGACATTGCAAAAGGCAAGAGAGGCTTCGGATTTTTTTACGGCATGTGCCGCATACGCTTCCGCCGCATCATCGCACACAATCGTCCGACGCGCGGCTTCTTTTAGCGATGATGCATTTATCGCTTCGGCATCGGGCATATTCGACACGGCGGAAAATTTCATCGCATTTTTATTATTTTTTTTAAAAACGGAGTTTACGATTTTTTCTCCCGTAATGCGTTCACACAGTTCGGTATCGGTAAAAAAATCATCCGTCGTTCCCGAATATACGATCTTCCCCTTTTCCATCGCGATGACATCCTTCGCTTTTCGGATCGCATCCGTATCATGCGTGATGTGGACGACCGTCCGCCCTTTTCGAACCCAATACGAAAGGAAGGCAAATATATCGTTTTTCGAATCGGGGTCGAGCATGGAAAGCGCTTCGTCCAGTATGATCACGTCCGGATCGATCGCGATGATGCCGGCGAGCGCTTCTTTTTGCGTTTGCCCGAGAGACAGCGTTACGGACGGCGAAGAAGCTTTATGAAGCAGACCGACGACGGTAAGCGATTCGATCGTGCGGAGTTCGACTTCATCGGGTGAGAGGCCGAGGTTTTGCGGGCCGAAAGCCGTATCGCGGAAAACGACGCTGCAGATGATTTGATCTTTCGGCGATTGAAATACGAGAGCCGAGCGAACGCCGCTCGCATACGAAACTTCGCCGCAGTCGGCATCGAGGAGACCGCACAAAATCCGCGCAAGCGTACTCTTTCCGCTTCCGTTCAATCCGACGACGGCCGTGTACGAACCGTGTTCGAGCGAAAAATCGACATCGTTGACGGCCGGCATATTTTGCTGCGGATAAGTGTAGCTTACGTGATCGACGGAAAGAACTCGCATCGCGTTTATCATATCCGAAACGGCGGAAAAAGCCAATTCGCGCGTTCAGCGTGCGCGGTATTTTTTCGCACGTTTACCGATTTGCGCATACGTCGGTTCGTATCTTACCGGACACGCATTCGGCGCGGCATTTGACCGGCAAGCGAATTCGCGGTATTGTTATCGGTATGGAAGATACGGTAATCATATATTATTCGCTCGACGGAAATACCGACCATGTCGCCCGGCGCATTGCGGAAAAAACGGGCGCAAAACTCGTACGGCTTGAAACGAAAAGGGCGTACCCGCGTAAAGGGTTCAAAAAATTTTTTATCGGAGGACGCGACGCTCTCTGCGGCGTGCAGCCCGAATTGAAGTCTCCGCTCCCCGATCTTGCGCCTTTCCGCAACATCGTCATCGGTACTCCCGTCTGGGCAAGCCGTCCCGCTCCGGCAATCAATACTTTTTTGCGGCGTACAAAGATTGACGGAAAACGCATCGCGCTCTTTGCATGTTCGGGCGGAGGACAAGCGGAAACCTGTTTTAACAAAATGGAGTCGCTCCTCGCCGGCAATGAAATTCTCTGCCGGGCATCTTTTATAAATCCCGCGTTCAAAAGCGGAAAAGCGGTCGACGACGCGATCGACGAGATCGTCTCCGCTCTGTCCGGTTGAAGTTTTAAGCGCACGCGGAAAATACCGCAAAAAACGGATTCGGTTTATATAGAGAGAACAATAATCGAAAAAACGGTTGCCCGCCTTATCGCTCCGAAAGAGGCTTGATTTTCGTGCGGTATACTTTCACCATAAAAAAGCACGAGAGACCGACCGACATGACTTCCGCGATCGGAAAAGCAAGCCATACATCGTCGATATTGCGGGCGAGCGACAAAAGATAGGCGGCAGGCAAAAGAACGAGGAGCTGACGCGCAAAAGAAACGAACATGCTGTACATCGCCGAGCTGAATGCTTGAAAGATCGACGACAGTGAAATCGCGACGGCAGCACCGACAAAGCTCGACGCGACGATGCGCATCGCGGGCACTCCGATCGCAAGCATCGCATCGGACGCTTGAAAGAGTTTCAGCAGCTGCACCGGAAAGACTTCGAAAATAAGCGTACCGAAAGCCATAATGCCGACGGCGAGGAGTGTGCCGTTTTTGATTGTCTGCACGATACGCTTTTTGTGTTCCGCTCCGTAGTTGTACGCGATGATCGGAACGATGCCGTTATTCAAACCGAAAACCGGCATAAAGATAAAGCTGTTCAGTTTAAAGTACACGCCGTACACCGCGATCGCCGTCGACGAAAACGAGCCGAGAATGAGGTTCAAAAAATACGTCGTAACCGACGTGATCGAATTGAGCAGGATCGACGGCACGCCGACTTTATAAATCTGCCGTATCACGAACGCGTCGGGACGGAAGCGCGACAAGCGGAATTGAATCTCCGTATTGATTTTCACGTTGAAAACGAACGACAGGCACATGCTGAGCCACTGCCCGATAACCGTTGCGAGCGCAGCCCCCGTCATACCCATGCGCGGGAAGGGGCCGATGCCGAAGATGAGCAGCGGATCGAGGATGATATTCGTGAGTGCGCCCGCCGTCTGCGAATACATCGTAAAAACCGTGCGCCCCGTCCCCTGCAAAAGGCGGTCAAGCATGATTGCGGAAAACATACCGAAAGAGCCGAGCACGACGACGTTCAAATACTCCATGCCGAAATCGATAATTTCGCTGTCAGCCGTTTGGCTTGTAAGATAAGGGTGCATGCAAAAGAGGCCGATAACGAAAAACGCGATAAAGCTGCACACGGCGAGAAAGAGTCCGTTTTCGGCAGTCGCATTTACTTCGTCCTGTTTTTTTTGTCCGAGACGCATCGAAAGGAGGGCATTGACGCCGACCGCCGTTCCGACGCCGACTGAGATCATGAGTCCCTGAACGGGAAAAGCGAGCGATACCGCCGTGAGCGCATTTTCGTTTATCTGTGCGACGAACACGCTGTCGACGATATTGTAGAGCGCCTGCACGAACATCGAAAACATCATCGGAAGCGACATATTCAAGATGAGCTTGGTCACGGGCATCGTGCCCATTTTATTTTCCTGCATTTCTATGAGTGTATAGAGAACGGCGCGCTCTGTCAAATCGATTATCCGTCAAACCGATTATTAAAAATCGATTCCGGCGGCGGCAATATTATTTTAATAATGGTATTTTTTCACCGTAAAAAAAACCGCCGTTCAACCGAGATCATACGTTGATTGCGCGTACGAATCCGTGTTATGATAATACGGAGGCCGGCATGATTATTAAAAAAATCGTTTTATCAATTTCGATATTGTGTATATGTATGTCCGCATTTCTGCCTGCGGCATGCACGGCGAAATCGTCGGAAAAAACCGCACAGGAAGCAACGGATGCCCTTGCCATGCCTTTCGCACCGATCGATTTCGATAAAGCCGAAAACGAGGGGCTGAAAAAAGAAGCGGAGACGGGGAAGTAAGAGCGGTAAATTATCTACCTTTTTTCGGAAAAAAACAAACGTTTCCGTCGGCGCAACACCGCCGTAAATGCAATCGCACAGATACCGCCCTCCGTTCAAAAAAACTTAAACCGAAATCGATAAAATTATTTATGTACTTTTTTAAAATACCGCCGTACAATCGATTTATCGGTTCTTATAGAAAAGTTTTATAGGAGGAACTTTATGAAATTGATTAAAACGATAAGCTGCATCGTAGCGGCAAGCATCTGCATGGCGGGCGCGTTTGCAGCCGGACCTAAGGGCGTCATCACGGTCGGTTATGCGCAGGTCGGCGCCGAATCGGATTGGCGGATGGCGAACACGGAATCTTTTAAAAGCACGTTCACCAAAGCGAACGGCTATAAACTGATCTTCGACGATGCACAGCAAAAACAGGAAAATCAAATCAAAGCGATCCGCAATTTTATCCAACAGGATGTCGATTATATCGTCGTCGCTCCCGTCGTTGAAACGGGATGGGAAACGGTTCTCAACGAAGCCAAGCGCGCAGGCATCCCCGTTTTGCTTTCCGACCGCTTAATGAAAGTTTCCGATAACAGCTTGTACGTCTGCTGGGTCGGCGGAAATTTCGTCAAAGAAGGAAACGATGCGGTCACGTGGCTCAACGGATATTTGAAAAAAATCGGCCGTGATAAAGAAGATTTGAATGTCGTCCTCATTCAGGGAACGATCGGTTCTTCCGCACAGGTCGGACGCACGCAGGGCATCACCGAAGGGCTCGCGAAAAATCCCAAATATCATCTGCTTGCAAAACAATCCGGCGAATTCACGCAGGCCAAGGGACAGGAAGTGATGGAATCGTTCTTAAAAGCGTATCCGAAAATCGACGTCGTATTCTGTGAAAACGACAACGAAGCGTTCGGCGCAATCGATGCCATCAAAGCCGCCGGCAAACGCCCGGGCAAAGACATCATCATCATTTCGTTTGACGCCGTTCACGAAGCGTTTAATAAAATGATCGCAGGAGAGCTCAACTGCGCGGTCGAATGCAATCCGCTTCACGGACCGCGTATCGCCGAAATCATTCAAAAACTTGAAAAGGGTAAAAAGGTTGAAAAGATTCAGTACGTCGTCGAAGGCGTGTTCGATCAGACAAATGCTGCAAAAGAATTACCGAACCGCAAATATTAATTGCACAATATATTAATAAATTTGCCGGAACGCCGAAACTCTGCGCGTCTCCGGCATTTTCAATTAGTCGAAATTTCGAAAAAATCGCTAAAGACGAGTTTTTCGAGATGTCTTATCGCAACAGCGGAGGAACTATGAACGGCGATGTTATGCTTTCTATGAAAAATATTTCCATAACATTTCCGGGCGTAAAAGCGCTTCAGCATGTCGATTTCACGCTGCGCCGCGGAGAAATACACGCGCTGATGGGAGAAAACGGCGCCGGAAAAAGTACGCTTATCAAAGTTCTCACCGGAGTACATACGCGGGACGAAGGGACGATACTGCTAGACGGCAAAGAAATCGACAACCGTTCGCCCGAAGAAGCGCTACAAAACGGCATCAGTACCGTATATCAGGAAGTAAATCTTTGTCCGAATCTTTCCGTTGCCGAAAATATTTTCGTCGGACATCAGCCGAAAAAACATTTTGCCATCGATTGGAAAAAGATGAACGAGACGGCAAAAGAAATTCTCGGTAATGTCGGACTTTCGCATATCGATGTAACGCGCGCGCTCGGCAAATACTCCGTTGCGATCCAGCAGATGATCGCCATCGCGCGCGCGGTCAACTTCAACTGCAAAGTGCTCATCCTCGACGAGCCGACGAGTTCGCTCGACGACCGTGAAGTCGCAAATCTCTTTGCGGTTATGAAAAAATTAAAATCGCAGGGAACGGGTATCGTGTTCGTTACGCACTTTCTCGAACAAGTATACGAAGTGTGCGACAGAATTACCGTGCTTCGCAACGGAGAGCTCGAAGGCGAATTTCCTATCGGCGAACTGCCGCGTGTCAAACTCGTTGCAACGATGCTCGGCCACGAATTCGACGAGCTCGCGTCCATCCGCAGCAATACGCAGGGCAGCGATCGTTCCGATCACGCAGCGGAAGTCGTTCGTGCGGTCGGACTTTCTCACACGGGTACGATAAAGCCGTTCGATATCGCAATCAAGCAGGGTGAAGTCGTCGGGCTGACGGGATTGCTCGGCTCCGGCCGCTCGGAGCTTGCGCGCACCCTGTACGGTGCGGACAAAGTCGATACCGGTACGCTGTTTTTCAAAAACGAAAAACTGAAAGCGTCGGAACCGATCGACTCCATGCGCGCGGGAATGGCGTTTTTGCCGGAAGACCGCAAAGATGAAAGCATCATCGCCGATCTGTCGGTGCGAGAAAATTTAATAATCGCGCTGCAGGCTAAAACCGGCGTTTTCAAACTGCTGCCGGCGGCGAAGCAAAACGAACTTGCCGAACGGTACATCAAAGCGCTCAATATTAAAACGCCGTCACCGGAAACGCTCGTTCGTCAGCTGTCGGGCGGAAATCAGCAAAAAGTGATCATCGGGCGATGGCTTATAACGCATCCCGATTTTTTGATTCTCGACGAACCGACGCGCGGCATCGATGTCGGAACAAAAACGGAAATTCAAAAACTTATCGTTCAGCTTGCAGGGCAAGGCATGACTATTATGTTTATCAGTTCCGAAATCGACGAAATGCTCCGTACGGTGAACCGTCTGTGTGTACTTCGCGACGGAAAAAAAGTCGGCGAACTCGAAAACGACGACCTCACGCAGCACGACGTTATGGCGGCGATAGCCGGAGGAGAAAACAATGGCAACGAATAAATCGCTGCGGCAATCGTTAGCGCGCAATCCTCTGCTGCTGCCGGTCGCCGCGCTTATCATCATGCTTTGCGTAAACGTAATCATTACGCCGTCGTTTTTTAAAATATCCATTCAAAACGGTGTGCTGTACGGCTATACGATCGACATTTTAAACCGTGCGTGCGAATTGGTCATTTTGTCGATCGGCATGACGCTCGCCGTCGCTTCTTCACGCGGTACGGATATCTCCGTAGGTGCGGTCGAAGCGGTCGCGGCCGCAGTCTGCGTCCGCCTGCTCGGTTCAAGCTACGACGCGTATGCCGTCCCTTTCGCATTCGCGGCGGTGATATGTCTGATTGCAGGCGTCGCGTGCGGCGCGTTCAACGGGTTTCTCGTGGCTCGCCTTCGTATACAACCGATGATCGCCACACTTATCCTGTTTACCGCAGGGCGCGGCATCGCGCAGTTGTTGAGCGCGCGGGAGATCAACGGCGTCATGGTGCCCGGTCAAATTCTCTACGTGCGTATGGAATCGTTTAAATACATCGGAGGTTTTATTCCGGGCGTCGTCATTCCCACGCCCGTTTTTATCGCCGCCGCTTTCGTCATCGCGACGACGCTGCTGCTCAGAAAAACCGCGCTCGGCATGTATATTGAAACGGTCGGCATAAATCCGAAAGCGGGCCGGCTCGTCGGCATCAATTCGACGCTCGTCATCTTTTTTTGCTATGTGTTTTGCGGACTCGCATCGGGGCTCGCAGGCCTCATCTCGTCGAGCCGTATCTATTCGAGCGATGCAAACAATATCGGACTCTACATGGAGCTCGATGCGATCCTCGCGGTAGCCCTCGGCGGCAACAGTCTCGGCGGCGGTAAATTCAATCTTGCCGGTTCCGTTATCGGCGCGATTACGATTCAAGCGCTCACGACGGGACTCTATGCCGTGGGCGTTTCGGCGGATCAGCTTCCCGTATATAAAGCGATCGTCGTCGTTCTCATCGTGACGCTGCAGTCGGAGGAGTTCAAACGGATCCGTGCGGTGTATAAGCTGAAGCGCAGACATGCCCGCAGCGCAACGATGGAGGCATCACAATGAAAACTCAGCTGTTCAAACGAAAACTCGACGGCAGCAATTTTTTACTTTTCGTCACGATCGTTCTGTTCGTCATAATGTATATCGCAGGCTGCATCATCTTTGCCGATGCGGGTTTCGGTAAATTTCAAACGTTTTGCAATATGCTTATCGACAATGCAGGATTGATAATCGCCGCTTCAGGTATGACGATCATCATGATCACCGGCGGCATCGATATTTCCATCGGTTCGGTCGTCGGTCTTGTGTGTATGATGCTCGCGTATTCCATGCAAAACATGGGGATGAATGCGTGGGCTGCGATTTTTTTCGTACTGCTGTTCGGTGTCGCATTCGGAGCGGTTCAGGGATTTCTCGTCGCCTATATGAAGCTGCAGCCCTTTATCATCACGCTCGCGGGAATGTTTTTTTGCCGCGGACTGACGGCGATCATCAGCGTCAACCAAATCGCCATCACCGAAAACCGAACCTTTCTCGCCATCGCGAATAAAGATATCCGTCTGCTTATCGGCGCGACGGTAAACAGACGCGGTGTAAAGATGTATCCGTTTATCCATCCGAGCGTTATCATCGCGCTCGCCGCAATGGCCGTTATCTGGTACGTTTGCAAGTATACGAAATTCGGACGCAATCTTTTTGCGGTCGGCGGCAACGAACAGTCGGCTCTGCTCATGGGTATCAATGTGCGCAAAACGAAATTCCTCGCGTATATGCTCAACGGATTCCTCGCCTCTCTTGCGGGATTCGTCTTTTGTCTCAACACGACGAGCGGTTTCGTCGAACAGGCGCGCGGCTTTGAAATGGATGCCATCGCATCGGCGGTTATCGGCGGTACGATGCTTACCGGCGGCGTCGGCACCGTTGTCGGAACCTTTTTCGGCGTGCTCATCAAAGCGACGATCGAAACCTATATCCGGTGCAACGGAACGCTTTCGTCGTGGTGGAATAAAATCGTGCTGTCCGCACTGCTCTGTTTTTTCATCGTGTTGCAGAGCGTATTTATCATGATGAAAAATCAAAAGCGGCAGTAAGTGTAAATGCGCGCATCGGCGCGTTCGGTATGTCCGCATCGTTTGTATTTGCAGCCGTTACGGTGTATAATGCGCTATACGGAAAGTATTATGCGTAACATAAGCCTTTGTATCGGAGCCGCGTTTTTGTGTGCGCTCTCCGGCTGTACAAAAAAAGCAAACGAAGAGCGGGCGCAAAGCAGTATCATACTCGGATTTTCGCAGATCGGCGCGGAAAGCGCATGGCGCACGTTCAATACAAAATCGATGCGCCTTGCCGCCGAGCGCTCAGGTATCCGGCTCCTGTATGAAAATGCCGAACAAAAGCAGGAAAATCAAATCAAAGCGATCCGTTCGTTTATAGTTTATCAAGTCGATGTCATCGTTTTCGTTCCGATCGTGCAGGACGGGTGGGACAATGTATTGCGCGAAGCGAAAGACGCGGGAATTCCCGTCATCGTGTACGACAGAAAGCTCACCGTGTCGAACGAAGATCTCTATGCCGGATACATCGGAACGGACAGCGTCGAAGAAGGGCGCGCCGCCGCGCGTTTTTTGCTCGGTAAATTTAAAAACAAGGGCGGCCCGTTCAATATCCTCGAAATACGCGGTACCGACGGGTCATCCGCATCGGACGGCCGCTCAAGCGGCTTTCGGGAAGTGCTCGGGGACGATGACCGCTTTTCGATCGTATACAGCGAAAGCGGAGACTTTATCCGGTCGCGGGGAAAAGAGATCGCAAAGACGATTTTAGCGGCGAACGGCTCCCTTTCAATAGACGGAAAGCCGATCGATATAATCGTCTCCAACAACGACGGGATGACGCTCGGTTTTTTGGACGTGCTCCGCGAACACGGAATCCGAACGGGAAAGGACATCGTCGTCGTAAGCTACGACGCGGAACAGGAAGCGCTCGATAGGCTGAGGGCGGGAGAGATCAACTGTGTCGTCGAATGCAATCCCGACAGCGGTGAGCGTGTTATGGAACTCGTCAAACTTTTGGCGGCGGGAAAATCCATTCCGCGTCGTACCGATATACCCGAGCGGGTGTTTACTGAAAACGACAATCTCGATGATGTGCCGCCACGAGGTTATTGATATACGATCATGCAAAAAACGAACAGCATAAAAAAGCACTTGAGCTTTTCCTATATCTTCATCATCGTCCTCATGATCATACCGACGGCTTATTCCATAATTGCGCAGCGCATGTACACGCTGCAGTACGATAAAATCATTACCAACGTGAGCCGTGCGAACAGGCTGAGCCAAATCGTCAAAACCGAAATTTCCGACGAAATATGGAACATCGTTGCGGGAAAAGTCGATTTTGCCGAAGGACGGCAATACGTCATACTCGAACGCATACGGTCGGGCATCGCCGAGATCGCGCGCTCGACGATACGCGATGACAACCGGCAGCTGCTTGTCGTCGTTTCGCGGGCGGAAAAAACGCTTGAAAATTACGTCGATATGCTCGGCAGGCAAATAGACTCGGGCACAACGGTCGCCGAAAACGAAAAGACGATGGATGAAATACGCGGCGTATCATCGCTCATCTACGACATTTTGCAGGATTACATCGTCGCGGAAATCGAATCGTCGACGAATACGAACGAAAGTTTAAAACACTCGTCGATCACGCTTATGTATATACAGATCGGCATCATAATAATTATTATTATGATTTCCGTGTACGCGTTCACTTCGGTATCGGAAAACATACGGCGTCCGATCCACGACATGGAAATACTGTCGTCGCGCATCGCGAACGGAGACTTGAGCGCGCGTGCGGAAAAGCCCTATGTAGAAGAGCTCGACAACCTTGCGCTCAATCTTAACATTATGGCGGGAAAGATAACCGACCTCATCGATGAAAATATTAAAGAGCAGCAAAATCTGCAAAAGGCGGAAATGAAAACGCTGCAGGCGCAGATTACACCGCACTTTTTATACAATACATTCGATACGATTATCTGGCTCGCCGAATCGGAAAAAAAAGACGCCGTCATAAAAATAACGCGCGCGTTTTCCGATTTTTTTCGCATTTCGCTGAGCAAGGGACACGAGTGGATAACGATCGCGCAGGAACTCGATCACGTGCGGAATTACCTGACGATCCAGCGTATCCGCTATGCCGACATCCTCGACTATACGCTCGATGCCGACGAAGGGATCGGCGACATCCCCGTCCTTAAATTGGTTTTGCAGCCGCTCGTCGAAAACGCGATCTATCACGGTATCAAAAATAAACGAGGGCGGGGGATTATCTCGGTAACGGCAAAAAAAACTGCGGCAGCGGACGGCGGCGATACGCGCATACGATTTACCGTCGAAGATAACGGCATAGGATTTACGGAAGAGCGGCTTAAAATCATCCGCGATGAGTTGCTGCAAACGTCTCCTGCGGAAAACCTGCACACATACGGTCTGTACAATGTGAACAAGCGCCTCAATCTGTATTACGATACGTCGGTGTCGCTTTCGATAACGAGCGAACGAGGCAAAGGGACGCGCGTTTCGTTTACGGTGCCCGTCGAAACGTACGGGAGCGGGGGATAATATGTACAGCGTTTTTATCGTCGACGATGAAATGATCGTCCGCGAAGGTCTCCGTACAAAAATCGATTGGGAAAAGTCGCGCTTTTCGTTTGCCGGCGAAGCGGGCGACGGAGAAATCGCGCTTTCGATGATACAGGATATAAAGCCGGACATCCTCATCACCGATATCAAAATGCCGTTTATGGACGGGCTCGAACTCGCGCAGGCGGTAAAAAAATTGCAGCCGAAAATATCGATCATCATCCTGTCCGGACACGACGAATTCGATTACGCAAAAAAAGCGATTTCGATCGGTGTGGAAGATTATATTTTAAAACCGTTTACGCTCGACGAAATTCTTCGCTGCTTAAACCGCGTTGCCGAAAAGCTCGACCTGGAGCGCCGGCAATTTACCGACATCTCGCGGATGAAAGCGGAACTCGAATCGAATATCGTGCTCGCTCGCGAAAAGCTTTGTTCGGATATCGTACTCGGCGCACTCGATACGCATACGGCCATCCAAAAAGCGGAAGCGCTCGGCATCAATCTCGTCGCGCGCTTTTATATCGTAAGCGTCAGCACGATCGCAAACGCGGACGATACGGTCGATGCGTTGATCGCCGCAAAATCGATTGTCCTGTCGGTAAGCGCAAGCATGCCCGACAGCATCGGATTTTTTATCGCGCCCGATACCTTCGTTTCGATCATCAAAAGCGGCGCAAAAGAATCGTGCGAAGAGGCGGCGTTCAACATCGCCGACACGATCCGGCATGAAATCGCAAAAAACACGACGTGCACGGTCATTACCGCGATCGGTTCGGTCGCCGAACACATATCGCACATCGTCAATTCGTTTCAAGACGCATCGTCGATTTTAAAACGCTGCCGCATTTCGGACAAAAATAAAATAATAAGTGCGGGCGATATCGACGCATCGCAAAATAATTCCATCGTGCTGCAGGAAAACGATCCGCTGGTCGAACGCCTCAATTATGCCGACGAAAGCGAAATCGATCAAATCATACGGGAATACATAGCGCTGCTCGGCGACAATCGGGAGCGCTTTTCGATCATCGCATCCTATCTTCTCGTCGACGTGATCATGGCGGTGTCGAAGATAATCGAACAGTTCGGCGGAAACATTCAAAGCGTTATGCCGGAAATCCTCACGCACGCGTTTATCGACGCCGCCGTGCAGAACGAAAAAACCTTTATCGCGGAAATCGAAAAAGTGCTCGTTTCCGTGCTGCGCTACCGCAACGAGCACGTACGCGGACACTACGCCGACGTCATCCTTCGCGCAAAAAAATATATCGACGCGAATTTTGCAGACCCCGACATTTGCCTGCGTTCGGTTGCGGACGCGGTGCATTTCAGTCCGAATCATTTCAGCACGATATTTTCGCAGGAATGCAATACGACGTTTATCGAATATTTAACGGGAGTGCGGATTGCCCGCGCAAAAAAATTATTAAAATCGACCGATATGAAAAGCGCGGACATCGCATACAAAACAGGTTTCAACGATCCGCACTACTTCAGTTTTATTTTCAAAAAAGTGACCGGGCTTTCGCCGCGCGAATACCGAGCCGATCCGACAAACGATACATACGCACCGCGGCAATCCGGCTCGGTTTCGGACAACGGTTGAGCGTTTCTAAAACACGGTCGGATGCTTGGAAAGGCACGGCTAATTATTTTTTTCATATTGTCCGGGAAGCGATCATTTTTTCAACGCGAGCGTACACCGTTCAACTTCGTCGAATGTCGGGATCGACGGGGATGCGCCTTTTCGTGACACCGCAATGGACGACGCTTTCGATGCGTATTCGAGCGCTTTTTCGACGGGCATGCCGAGTGCGCGGCACACGATAAAATAGCCGGTAAAAGTATCGCCGGCCGCCGTCGTGTCGACAACGTCCACGTCGTAAACTCCGTGGCGGTACGTGCCGCTCGCATCTTTGTAGGCGACGCCGTGTTTTCCGAGTGTCAGCACGACCGACGCGCTGCTGAATTTTTGTGTCACGGCGCGAAGGAGTTCATCGCCGTCTCCGAGAGGCGTTTCCGCGATATCGGCCGCTTCCACTTCGTTTACGAGAAAACAATCGACATAGTGCAGCGGCAGATCGAGAATGCTTTTTTCGAACGGCGACGGATTGAAAAAAATCACGAGTCCGCGCTCATGCGCCTTTTCGATGATGTAATCGAGCATATTTATTTCGTTTTGGAGGATAATAAAATCACCTTTTGAAAAATGAGCGAGCACGCCGTCGACAAAATCCTTCGTCTGCATTTTGTTCGTTCCGGCGTAATAGATGATGCTGTTTTGCCCCGATGCGTCCACTTGGATAAGCGCGTGTCCTGACGGCGCATCGTATTCGCCGAGCAAAGCCGTGTCGACGTTCATATCGATGATCGCCTGTTTTAAAATCGCGCCGTCGTTTTTACCGATCCCGCCCGCGATGCAGATTTCAATACCGGACGCTTTGCCGAGCGCGCGGGTAAGCGCCGTCGTCTGATTCAATCCTTTGCCGCCGGGAAATATGTCGCGCCGCACGGCCGCAAGCGTTTCTCCCGGACGCACGAAATGCGGCACCGTATAGACATAATCGATGTTCAACGAACCGAAATTGACTATTTTCATATTTCCTCCGAAACCCGACAGCTCTTTTTGTTACAGTATACCGCATGAAGTACCGATTGGAACAGCAGGATACCGCGATATTCTTAATTAAAATTGTGTTTTCTTATTTTCCCTGTGTCAATAAATTTTTTGTTGACAGCCGGAGTTTTTTTTATTATTCTTAATAAAGACAGGTTTATGTAGTCTTTTCAAGATTGCACAAAAATCAAACGTTTTAACAAGAGGTCTATATGTCAAAGGAATTGGAATCGAAATTAAATCTGTATCTTGCAAATCAGATGATCGATTATGTCAAAAAACATAATCTCCATTGGAACTTAAAGGGTACTCAGTTTTTTACCCTTCATGCAAAACTCGAAGAGTTGTACGAAGAAGCGGGCGACATCCTCGATGAAGTTGCCGAACGCATTCTCGCCCTCGGAGGCAATCCCGTTTCAAATATGAAAGAAGCGCTCGAGATGGCGACGATCAAAGAACTCGGTGACGGTCCGAAATCCGCCGACGAAACGATCCGCGCCCTTATTTCCGACACCGACTATTGGATCAAAGATTCGAAAGAAATCGCCGATCTTGCGGACAAAGAGGGCGACAGCGTTACCAACGATATGTTCAACGGCTACACGAAAGCATATCAAAAATTGGCGTGGATGTTGAAAGCGTATAACAGCTGATAACGGTCTTTTCCGCGAAAATGCGGGAAAACGTAAAAAACGCGGCATTTGCTTCATTGAAAGCGGTGCCGCGTTTTTTATTCGTACGGAGGATTTAATACCCCGTCGCTTTGCGTCGAGGTATGTCGATTCCTTCGCGTAAGATAACGTTATTTTCGAAAATTATCCAAAACACCGAACATACCGGTAAGCGATGCGCTTTCGATCTCGTGCCCCGAAATCGCGTTTTTGAGCGCTTGCACGTCGCTGCCTGCGGGAAGATCGAGCACCGCGTCGAGCGCATAGAGGTAAAAGATATAGCGGTGTGTACCGAACGGCGGCTGCGGGCCGTTGTAGCCGCACGTACCCCAACTCGTTTTCCCTTCGAGGGCGCCGCGAGGAACGGCTCCCTCCCCTATCGTTGCCGTTTCGGGCGGGATATTCCATAGCGTCCAATGATAAAAACCTCCCGCCATCGGTGCATCCGGATCGTGCATGATGACGGCAAGGCTCTTTGCGCCGCCGGGCACACCTTCGATTTTCAGCGGCGGAATGCGGTTCGCTCCCATTTTTGCAAATTCTTTCGGCAATTTTTTACCGTCGGCAAAGGCCGTACTTGTCAATTTCATAAAGCGTTCCATACCTCCGCTTTTCATTGTATCGCAAGTGCGCGGAAAGTCAACACACGCGCTGTGCCGCAGTATCCCGCGGGCAGCGTAAAAACGATATCGATAAAAAAACACAAAAAACTCACCGCTTGTATAAGACACCGATACTCGGTATCCTTTTGTTATCCTTGCGGAAACGAAATACGCGAACGAAATCGATGCAGAGCAGCGCATTCGGGAGTTGGGTATGAATAAACTGAAAATCATCGCCGCCTTTGTTTTCGTCTTTGCGGCGCTCGGCGTACACGCGCAGCCGAAAGAACGGAAATCGCTCGTCGTCTATTTTTCCCGCGCGGACGAAAATTCCAAAGTCGGCTACATAGCCGAAGGCAATACCGCGATCGTTGCAAAACTCATCGCTGAAAAAATGAACGCGGACGTATTCGAAATCGTACCGGAAAAACCGTACCCCGCCGATTACGAAAGCTGCGTCGCATATGTAAAAAACGAACAGCGGAATAATGCACGTCCCGCCTATACGGGTGATGTCGATATCTCGCCTTACGATACGATCTTTATCGGCTATCCGATTTGGTGGGGCGACTTGCCGCCGGTCGTGTATACGTTTATCGAAGAACACGATATGGACGGAAAGATGATCATTCCGTTTTGTACGCACGAAGGAAGCGGTATGGCGGGAACCGCCCGCGTGTTCCGCCGCATGTTTAAGCATTCGACGGTAAACAGCGGTATTTCGGTGCTCGGTCACGTCGCGCAAAACGACAGACACAAAGCGGATATCGCGGTAACGACGTGGCTCAAGCTGACGCTGCGCTTTATACCGTAATTTATTAATTTTTTCTCTGCGGGGCGTTGCGGGGGCAGGAGCACATAGAATCCGCCCTCGCTCGAAAGGGGTCGGGTGAAGAGCGAAGCTCTGAACCGAGGGGAAAGGCTTTTCCCCTCAAAAAAATAAAAAAATACTATCGTTGCGCATTCGCTCTTCTTGTGATATATTTTTTTATTATGAAAGGTATCATCCTTGCAGGCGGATCGGGTACGCGCCTTTATCCGATTACGAAAGCGGTTTCAAAACAGATTTTGCCGCTCTACGACAAACCGATGATTTATTACCCGCTGTCGGCGCTCATGCTTTCGAAAATCCGTGAAGTTTTAATAATTTCAACGCCGCGCGATCTGCCTGTCTTTGAAGAACTGCTCGGAGACGGAAAGCAGCTCGGTATGCGTTTCGAATATGCGGTACAGGACAAACCTCGCGGACTTGCGGACGCCTTTATCGTCGGAAAGAATTTTATTAAAAACGATACGGTCGCGCTGGTGCTCGGCGACAATGTCTTTTACGGGCAGGGATTTTCGCGCAATCTTTCAAACGCGGTTGAACGAGTCGAAACAAAAGGCGGTGCGGTCATTTTCGGTTACTACGTCAAAGATCCGAGCGCATACGGTGTCGTCGAATTCGATACAGACGGCAAAGCGGTCGGCATCGAAGAAAAGCCCGCTCATCCGAAAAGCAATTACGCGGTGCCGGGTTTGTATTTTTACGATAACGATGTCGTCGACATTGCATCGAACGTACAGCCGTCGGCGCGGGGAGAAATCGAAATCACGTCGGTAAACAACGCGTATCTCGAACGCTCCGCTTTGTCGGTCGAACTGCTCGGTCGCGGCATGGCCTGGCTCGACACCGGCACCTACAACGATTTGCTCGAAGCGGGCAACTTTATCGCGACGATCGAAAGGCGGCAGGGTTTGTACGTATCGTGCATCGAAGAGATCGCGTATCGGAACGGCTGGGTTTCACGGGACGATTTGTTAAAACTCGCGGACGGCTACAAAACGGATTACGGCAGATATCTCGAATACATCGCAAGTTTGTGATGCGGTCTGTACGCACGGCGCGGGCGCTGAAAGGTATACGCATTTTTGCTGATATGCGCCTCGTGCGATACGATATAAATTATTAATTTTGGAGAGTGCGGTGTCGTTCGCGTTTAATCAATGCTCGATTGACGGAGTCCCTATTGAGGGGCTTTTTGAAATAGTACCGAAAGTGTTCGGAGATGCGCGCGGGTATTTTTTCGAATCCTACAGCGCGCGCGACTTTGCCGCCGCAGGGATCGATGCGCGCTTTGTGCAGGACAATCAGTCGCGATCGACAAAGAGCGTTTTGCGCGGTCTGCATTTTCAAACGAAACATCCGCAGGGAAAACTCGTGCGCGTCATATCGGGCAGCGTATACGATGTCGCTGTCGATTTACGAAACGATTCTCCGACTTTCGGAACATATTGCGGAGTGGTGCTTGACGGAGAAAAGCAAAATCAATTTTACATTCCGAAAGGCTTCGCGCACGGATTTTACGTGTTGAGCGGTGAGGCGATTTTTGCGTACAAGTGTACCGATTTTTACGATCCTACAGGTGAAGGCGGTATTATGTGGAACGACAAAACGATCGGAATCGATTGGGAGCGCGCGGCTCCGGGTATGACGCCGCTCCTTTCGGAAAAGGATAAAAAACATCCCTCATTCGATAAAGATACACGCTATTTTTCAAAGGACGGTATATGGCTCGGAAATTAACGAATATCATGGTCACCGGCGGTGCCGGTTTTATCGGCTGTAATTTTATTCGCTTTTTGCTCGGAAACGAAAGCGGTTTTGCCGGGCGCGTCGTCAACGTCGATTGTCTCACTTATGCGGGCAACCTCGAAAGCCTTTCCGACATCGAAACCGAGTACGGCTCGTCGCGCTATTTTTTTGAAAAGGCCGACATCTGCGACAGGGCGGAAATCGAGCGTATTTTAAAACAATACGATATCGACACTATCGTGCACTTTGCGGCGGAAAGCCACGTCGACCGTTCCATTTTGGGACCGGAAACCTTTATTAAAACGAACGTCATGGGAACCTTTACGCTGCTCGATGCCGCACGCAATTTTTGGCAAAAGCCGGACGGCGTGATGCGCGAAGACGTGCTCTTTCATCACATAAGCACCGACGAAGTGTACGGCTCGCTCGGAGCGACGGGAGCTTTCACCGAAACGACGCCCTACGATCCGCGCTCACCGTATTCGGCGAGCAAAGCGTCGAGCGATCACATCGCGTCGGCATACAGCCACACGTACGGTTTGCCGCTTACGCTTTCGAACTGCTCGAACAATTACGGACCCTATCAGTTTCCCGAAAAACTCATTCCCCTCATGATCGCAAATATCCGAGACGGAAAGGAGCTTCCGGTATACGGCGAGGGTAAGAACGTGCGCGATTGGATTTACGTCGAAGATCACAACCGCGCGGTTTGGCTTATTTTGCAAAAAGGCGAGGCCGGACAAAAATACAATATCGGCGGAGAAAACGAACTGCAAAATATCGAACTGCTGCAAAAACTCATCGAGCTTACGGCGGGCGAACTGCATAAAGACGTCGCCGACGTTGAAAAGACGATCGTCCATGTAAAAGACCGCCCCGGACACGACCTCCGCTACGCGATCGACTGCACGAAAATCAAAACCGAACTCGGCTGGCAGCGTAAAGTTTCGTTCGACGAAGGACTTCGCCGTACGGTGTCGTGGTATCTTTCGCATCGGGATTGGATCGATCATATCCTCTCCGGCGAATACAAAACCTGGATTGCGGAAAATTACACGAAGCGGTGAGAAAAAGATATAAAGCTGCTGAATAAAAAATATATTTTCGCATATCAATAGTTTTCACATTGTCAATTTTATTTTTTTGCAGATAATTTTCTTTTATCGTTATTAAATTTCTTCTTGACAAAATGGGGGGGGGGGGGTAATATAGTAGAAAGTATAATACAAGGGGGCTATAGGAAATGAAAAAACTCTGTGCGGTTTCGGCAATGCTCTTGTTTGTATTGCCGTTTTGTTTTGCGCAAAACTTTTTGCCGAAAGGGACGTATCGTTCTCCGTTTGAAAACGGTATGTCCGCAATAAGCAAAGGCGGAGGCATACGGGGGCAGCGTTTTCTTACGCCGATCATCGGATATGAAAATTATGTTGTTCCGGGTGAAAGTAATGCAAATGCGGCGTTATTGGGCTTGGATTTTATGTACCGCAGAAATTCGGGCTTTACCGTTTGGTTCAACAACGCTCTCATTTTAGGGAATGCTATTTATACGACTCGCACATATACATACGATTATTATACACATACATACTATTATGATAGGTATAGGGCGGGCGGTTTCGTATCCGGCTGGGCGGGCGAGTTCCTTTTAGGATATTCGAAAACGGCAAGGAATCACCAATTCGATTTCGGGGCGGGGCTGCAAACGGCATTCGGATTCGGAGATGCAGTTTTAGCCGAATTCGCAGCACTCGCATTTCGCTTCGATTATGCGTGTTTTTTCAACGGCAAAGTCGGCATAACGGCCTGCATTACGGACGGATTGGGATACGGAAAGGTAGGATATTCGCCGGGCTTTATGAACGCTTTCAGCATAAAACTCGGACCGATTTTTAAATTATAATCAATTTATTTTGAGGAGCATTAATATGAAAAAATTTTTCAGTCTTTTTTCGGCGGCGGCAACGATATTGATTTTGGCATCCTGTTCGAGCATTCCGCCTTCCGTAAGTGAAATAAACAGAATGCGGCACAACGAACCGGTAATGTCGGAAATTCCTTATGAAGCGTATACGGCAGTCGGCCGCGTAAGCGGAGAAGGGAGCGTTTCAAGCGTACGGACATCGACCGGTTTATTTGAGGGCGATACCGGAAATTACGGCAGCCTGGATAATTTCGACGCCATCTACCTTAACATCAGCGAAAAAACGGTAATCGCTCCGCCGACGCCGTTCGACGCGGCGCTTGCCAATGCGGTATACAAAATGGTCGAACGCGCCGACGAACTCCAAGCCGATGCGGTTATTTTCGTACGCACAAAAACGAAGATAACCGATGACAAAGGCAAGCGAACGGTTTCCGTTCACATAAGCGGTTTAGCGGTAAAATTAAAGTAAAATCGAATATCGATGCGGTCGAAAAAACGAAAGTCCGAACGAGCCGTTGAAAAGTGCGTTCCGTTTAACGTTTTTTAAACGATTCGACCGCTCAATTCGGCATGAAAGTCCGTCCGAAGCCGCACGAAAGCGCTTTTTCGGCAGATTTTTGTGCCGATTTTTATTTTTGATTTATTGAAAATCACCTTGATTTATAGTCCGCAATCGTGTATACTGAATGTATCAATTTTATATTGGGGTACAGTGGGTATGAGTGATATTTATGTCAATTATAACGGAAAATCGGGATTCAGCAGAGCGTCCAACAAAGGTGCGCTTGCCGGTACGCCGATAAGTTATGCGGATTTCAAAGGTGTCAGCGGTGATATACAACCGGGCAGCGATGTCGCATACGGCATTACGATGAGTGACGGAGACGTACAGGATTTTATCGCGAACTACGAAGTGGAATCGATTTTTACCGACGCGGAAAGGGGCTGATTTTTCTTTCGAACGGTAGATCGCAGCCTGTTTTATTCCGCAACTGATTCGCAAGGGAAACTTCGTTCCGAGGGGACGAAGTTTTTTTATTTTATCGTCGGCAGGAAAATTATTAATTATGACGGAATTACTTCTCAAATACGGATGTAACCCGAACCAAAAACCTTCCCGCGTGTTCGTGGAAAAAGGAGAGCTGCCGTTTGCCGTTTTAAACGGGAAACCGGGCTATATCAATCTGCTCGACGCGCTGAACGGCTGGCAGCTTGTCAAAGAACTGCGTGCCGTAAGCGGTATAAGCGCCGCGGCTTCGTTCAAGCACGTGTCGCCTGCGGGAGCCGCCGTCGGTTTGCCGCTTTCCGATACGCTCAAGCGCATATATTTTACGGGAGATGTCGAACTTTCGCCGCTCGCTTCCGCCTATGCCCGTGCGCGCGGCGCCGACCGTATGTCGTCGTTCGGCGATTTTATCGCACTGTCCGATCCTTGCGACGAAGCGACGGCTCGCCTCATCGCAAAAGAAGTGTCCGACGGCGTTATCGCGCCCGGCTACGACGGCGCCGCACTCGATATTTTAAAAGCGAAAAAAAAAGGCGCATACGTCGCCCTTCAAATAGACGGCTCTTATGTGCCCGAAGAAATCGAACGGAAACAAGTGTTCGGTATTACGTTCGAACAGGGACGAAACAACGCAGTCATCGACTCGTCGTGTTTGAAAAATATCGTAACGAAAAACAAAACGCTTTCCGATACCGATACATTGAATTTATTAATTTCGCTCATCGTACTCAAGTATACGCAGTCGAACAGCGTCGCCTTTGTCAAAGACGGGCAGGCGATCGGTGTCGGTGCGGGGCAGCAGTCGCGCGTTCACTGCACGCGCCTTGCCGCCGGCAAAGCGGATACGTGGTGGCTCCGCCAGTCGCCCCAAGCGCTCGCACTTGAATTCCGCGACGATATAAAGCGAGCCGAGCGCGACAATGCGATCGACGTATACGTCGGAAGCGAATCCGGCGACATACTTGCGGACGGTGTGTGGCAAAAAGTATTTAAAACGAAACCGCCCGTTTTTACGGAAGAAGAAAAGCGCATATGGATTTCGAAAAATACCGGTGTCGCCGTCGGAAGCGATGCATTTTTCCCGTTCGGCGACAACATCGAGCGCGCGCATAAAAGCGGAGCTTCCGTCGTAGCCGAACCCGGCGGTTCGATACGCGACGACGATGTCATACGTACGTGCGACGCATACGGTATGGTTATGGCCTTTACCGGCATGCGCCTTTTTCACCACTGAACAAGGCGCGACTTTTTTCCCGATGTACGATTCGGCGGCGCGCAGGCGATGTATCGCCGTTTTGCCGATCGGCCGCCGCTCGACATTTTACGGATCATGCAGAGCGCGCGCATTTTTGCGGCGGCTCCGCGTTTTCAGCGCTTTGCACCCCATCGGGCGTAGTAGCCGTCGAGCGATTTTTTGATGTCGTCGGTGATGATCGTTTTATCGCCGTGCGTGTAAAGCGCGTCGATAACGTCGTCCATCGAAACGATCGCGCGGGCGGGAAAGCCGTAGGATGCCGAGATTTCGTCGAGCGCGCTTTTGTCCGTCGTAAGTCCCTTTTCCATTCTGTTTATCGATACGATCAAACCGATGATCTTCGCTTTTTCACTCTGCGCTTTGATAATCGGATACGTCTCTTCGATCGATTTGCCGCTCGTCGTCACATCTTCGATTATTAAAACTCTGTCGCCGTCGGAAATTTTTCCGCCGAGCAAAATGCCTTCTTCTCCGTGGTCTTTCGCTTCTTTACGATTCGACGAATAGCGAACGGCTTTGCCGTACAATTCGTCATAAGCTATCGCCGTCGCGACGCCGAGCGGAATGCCCTTGTACGCAGGACCGAAAAGCACGTCGAAATCGTCGCCGAAATTGTCGTGAATCGCTTTCGCATAAAATTTGCCGAGCTGTAAAAGCTGAGAACCCGTCACGTATGCGCCTGCGTTGATAAAAAACGGGGAATGCCGCCCGCTTTTGAGCGTAAACGATCCGAACGCGAGTGCGCCGCACGAAACCATAAAATCGATAAATTCTTTTTGATAATCGGTCACAGCGCTTCCGACTTCGGCTGCAGTTTTTCCACTTCTTTTTGTGCGAGTCCGGTTGCCTTTGCGATATTTTCAATCGACAACCCCATATCAATTAAGTTCTTTGCCGTTTCGAGCCTCGCTTGATATGAGCCTTCGGAGATACCTTCTTGCTTGCCTTCAAGAATTCCTACACGCCGAGCATCCGCTTCAAATGCACTCATTATCATATATTCGCGCCTCCTATAAAAACTTTTGTAGGGAATATCAATTCCCGAAAAAGTTTTTAGCCGTGTGCGTCGAGCGCACAGACAATCTACGAGTTTGCAAGGCAAACTCGAGATAAAAAGTGTCGGCGCTATTGCAGCCGGCATTTTTTATTCGCCTTCTTTTGTCGTTTTGTTTTATCTCGTTTACTTTGTTTTCGAGTTCGATAATAAAATCACTGTTACTTTTCTTCCCATTCATATACTCTAAAAACGCTTGAAGTTCCGGTTTCTGCGTTTTTGCTGCTGCCCTGCTGTTAAGTATAACCTTTGTTATCCCGTCGGGCAACAGTATTTTGCCGTTTTCCGTGCAGGTTGTTTTAACGGAAAGAATTTGCCGATGCGTGCCTTCCGATATATGAAAAATATTATCCCGAAGTACTGGATGAGATCAAAGGGCTTGCGGACGGGCAGCGCAGTCCGCATGAAGATTTTTATACGTTTTTGCTGAGTATGTACTGCTTTGAATTTTCCAATCGATGTACATGTTTTGCCTTTGAGGATGACGAGCATATCGTATTTGCACGGAACAGCGATTTCCTTGTCAAACTGGAAAAGCTGTATATGAACTGCATGTATGCGCTCGACGGTGCGTACGCGTTTAATGGAAACACGACCGCGTTTATCGAAATGGAAGACGGAATAAACGAATACGGTTTAGCTGCGGGGCTGACTTTTGTGTATCCTGTCATAAAAAATGCGGGATTGAATTCGGGTATGCTGGTACGCTATATACTCGAAAAATGCAAAACGACGGAAGAAGCGATCGCGTGTATACGGACTTTGCCGATCGCATCTCAACAGACAATTTCCGTTATCGATAATACCGGAGCGATGGCAGTTATAGAATGTAATTGCCGCCGAATCGAAATCATAAAACCGACTGCCGATTGTAATTTTATTGCAGCGACGAACGGTTTCCATTCCGGAAAAATGAAACTGTACGAAAAGCACGGTATCGACGATTGGAGATCGGAAGAGCGCTATGAAGTTGCCCGTACGGCACTGAAAGAAAACCGACGCTGTTTTTCAACCGAATTGGCGGAATCGATTTTAAAAGGGCGCTTCGGATTTATGTGTCAGTATGACAGGAAGACCGGTGCCGATACCGTTTGGTCAGTCGTATACGACATCAAACATAAAAAAATATATCGTGCAGAAGGGAATCCCTGCAGAAAGCGATTCAGAGAGGACGCGCGGTTACGATTTATTTATTAATACATTATACAACGCACGCCTTGAGATGTATTACACCGCGCTTTCATACGCGGCACAGGACGCACCTTTTTTGACGACCGTTTCGTAGACGACGCGCTGCAAAAGAACGTCTTCGAAAAGCGCACCGCTCGAGCGGATTTCCATGTCGGCGCTTGCGATGCCGGCAAGGATCGCCGCAGTCTGTCCCGCCGTCCAAATCGAAGAGGCGCGGCTGTACTGCGCTTTCGCTTTTTTGCTCGAAAAGCCGTGCGTCTTTAACGTAAAATCGTCGATTTGTCCCGACGACGCGAGCGCGTGCCACAGCGCAAGGCGGCGGAAACACGAAGCGAGCCCCGCGAGTATCATCACCGGAGAAGAATCTTTTGAAAGACGGATTTTTTGCAGTACGTCGAGCGAAAGTTCGAGCCTTCGCGATGCGCTTTCACTCGATGCCATCGCCGCGAAGAGCGTAAAAGCGCTTTCGGCTCTGTTGTGCGAAAGCACCGCTTCGACGTCTTGGGGCGTGATTTCGTGCGATTTCGGAAAGAGCAAAAAAAATCGCGCGCATTCGGAACGGAGCGCCTGTGTATTGTTTTCGATCATGTCGAGGATATCTTCGGCGGCTTCTTCACCGATGCGGTATCCGTTTTTTCGGAAAAAGTTTATAAGCCACGGCACTTTCCGGTCTTCGAACATTTCCCAAAATATTTTTTTATGCGCGGAAGGCACAAGTTTTTCGAGCTTTGCGTCGACGGCGATTTCATCCGATACGAGGATGAGCGCGCTCGTCCCTTCCCCTGCGGTCTTTACCCATGCGGATATCGCACCGACGTCTTCCTTTTTTTTGATCGATTCCGCGGAACGTACGACGACGCACGATGCGTTTGTAAAGAGGGAGCCGCTCTGCAAAATCGTCACTATCTCCGAAACGGGCGTTTCGTTCGCATAAAAAAGGTATTCGTCGAGTTCTCCGTGCGCTTTTCGCATCGCCTCTTTTACGGCGGAAACAGCATCGTTCCGTTCGCCGAATTCGGGTCCGGTGTAAAGGTAGATCGGTGTATCCATATCAATAGGTGCGGACGATATTCGATAAGATGCCGACGACGCGGACATCCTGACTGTAGATCGCTTTGAATGCGGGGTTTTCCGGCTGCAATCGGATACGATTCTTTTCTTTGTAATACCGTTTTAAAGTGATGGCTTCGTCGATGACGGCGACGACGATCTGTCCGTTTTCCGCATCCGACGTCTGCTCGACGACCGCCAAATCGCCTTCGAGAATACCCGCGTCGATCATACTCTGTCCGCGCACGCGAAGGGCAAAATAACGCTTTCCCGGGCGTACGAAGGGTTCGGTCAAATTGACATAGCCGTCGAGATTTTCCGCGGCGAGGAGCGGCTTACCTGCGGCGACCGTTCCGAGAAGCGGCACTTTGTCGACGTAGGGACGTGGATCCTTGAGTTCGCCGTCGGCAAGCACGCGGATCGAACGCGATCGTTTTCGACACAGCGATAAAAATCCCTTGCGCTGTAAAGCCGCTATGTGATCCTGCACGGCGCGCAGCGATACGTCGAAGTGATCGCTTATTTCGCGCACGGTCGGCGGATACGAATTCTCTTCCGCAAAATCGGCGATAAACGTTAAAACCTGTTTTTGTCTGTCAGTAATTTCCTTCATGCTATTCTTCCGCAAATTTCGAATCGAAGAGCGCTTCGATCGCCTGCACCGCTTCCTTTTCGTCGGAGCCGTCCGCTTTCAGCGTGATGCTCGTATTGTAACCCGCCGCCATCGTGATGACACCCATGATCGATTTTGCATTCACTTCCGTGTCGCCGAGAACGAGCGTAAGCTCGCAGTTGAATTTATTTGCGGTCTGCGCGATGAGCGCAGCGGGCCGCGCGTGAATGCCTGCACGATTTTTTACGATCAGCGTTTTTTCAATCATATCGTCATCCTTTAATAAAAACAAAATTAATAATTAATAGGAATCATCGCTGCTGTTGTATGCAGTCTGCGCTTCTCCCGTTTCGATCCATTTGAGCACGTTTTGATTGAAGTCACGTGCGGAATTGTATCCCATGCGCTTTAAGCGTTCGTTCATCGCCGCAGCTTCGATGATAATCGGCAGGTTCCGCCCCGGCCGCACCGGTATTTCGAGAACGGGAATTTTGACGCCGAGTATATCCATGTATTTTTGATCCGTGCCGAGGCGGTCGTACACTTTATCGGGATCCCAATCTTCGAGTTCGACGACGAGCTGCACTTCTTTTTGATCGCGGATGGCGCCGACGCCGTAGAGCTGCGATACGTTGATAATGCCCAGTCCCCGTATTTCCATGTGGTGGCTGATAAATCGATTTGCACCCTGTCCGAGCAGGATATTGCCGTTGACGCACCGCAGTTCGATGATGTCGTCCGCAACGAGGCGATGGCTCCGTTCTATGAGTTCGAGCGCGGTTTCGCTTTTACCGACACCGGAGTGTCCGACGAGCAGTATACCGATGCCGTACACTTCGACGAGGACGCCGTGCATCGTTTTTTTCGGCGCGAAGGTATTCGATAAAACGCGAATGAGGCGGCTTGAAAATTCGGTCGATTCGAGCGACGTCTGTAAAATGGGGCAAAAGGCTTCTTCCGCTATCGAAAGAAAATCTTCCGGCGGCTGTATGCCGTACGAAAAAACGCAGCAAGGAATATCGTATTCGAAAATCTCTTTCAGCGATGAGAGATTGTGTTCGGCGTGGAGCTTTTGCAGATACGCGCTTTCGCCGCGGCCGAAAAGCTGTACGCGCTGATAAGCGAAAGATTCGTAAAAACCGGTAAGCGCAAGACCCGGACGGTTGATGTCGGGAGCCGTCATCGCGCGGGGCAAACCGCGCCGTCCCGCGATGCACGTCAAATACAGCGCGTCGTGCCCGGGCAGGTCAAGCTCAAGCAAATCAAGGACGGTGAATTTCTTATCGGCCATGATTATACTATACACATATATTGATGAAAGCGCAAGGTTTAAAAACGGCAAACCCGCCTTTCGCCCTATCAATTATTTTTTCATTTTCCGCCACAGCGTCGAACGGTTGATGCCGAGTATGCGGCACGTTTCCGAAACCGAATTGCCGGTCTTTGCAAAAACTTCCTTGATATATCGATCTTCCGCTTCTTTAAGCGACACCTTTTTTTCACCGAGAGAAAGCCGATCGGTACTCTCGCTTCCGTCCGTATCGAATTTCGATTGCATATGCCTGCCGTAAAACGGATCGGGAAGTCCCGCGCACAAATCTTCTTCTTGTATGAAATCCCCCTCGCCGATGATAACGGCTCTCTCTATCATACCCTGCAGTTCGCGTACGTTTCCTTCGTACACATAGCGCTTCAAAAACGAAAGCGCTTCACGGGTAAATCCCGCAAATCGTTTCGTATAGCGTCCGTTGTATTTCCGTAAAAAGGATTCCGCCAAAACGGGAATATCTTCCGCACGTTCGTTCAGCGGAGGAATATACAGACGCAGCGTATTCAATCGATATAATAAATCCTTGCGAAATTTTCCGTCCGCGACGAGTTCATGCAGATTTTTATTCGTCGCGCAGATGAGCCGTACGTCGAGCGGAATATTCGCATCCCCTCCGATACGCATCACTTCGCGTTCCTGTACCACACGTAAAAGGCGTCCCTGCAATTCAAGCGGCAGCTCTCCGATTTCGTCGAGAAAAAGAGTCCCCGTATGCGCCATTTCAAAGACACCTTCTTTTCCGCCCCTGACACCGCCGGTAAACGCGCCTTCCGCATATCCGAAGAGCATGCTTTCAATAAGCGCGGGCGGAAGGGCGGCACAGCTGACTGCAACGAAGGGTGCAAGCCGGCGTTTGCTTCCGTTATGAATGCTCTGTGCAAACAATTCTTTTCCGACGCCCGATTCGCCTTCGATCAAAACGGCGGAATCGTAATTGCAGATTTTTTGAGCGATCGCGATGCAATCGCCCATAACGCGGCTTTTATAAATTATCGTCGCAAACGAATACTTTGCCGTAAGCCGCTTTTGCACGAGTTTTTGCCGTATCTTTTTTTCACGGCTTTGCACATCGGTAATATCCTGAAATACCGCGATTGAACCGTGTTGTTTTCCGCCGGATTGAATCGGATAATTGCTGATTTCTATTTTCGACGAACCGATTCGGCGCAGTTCGTCGGAAAGCGGCACATTGTCCGCGATTTCTCGAATAACCGCACCGTACCGATCGAGGACGCCGAGCGGCATATTCGATAAATCTTTTTGCTCCATACCGAAGATGCGGCACGCCGGCGCATTGACCGCAACGATCCTGTTATTTTCATCGGTCGCAAGCACACCGTCGTGAACGGAATCCATAAGTGTGCGATACCGATCGATGAGTTCTTCTTCGCGTTCTATCGCATCGAGAACCCGCTCGGCTTCATCGAACGCATCTTCGAGCGATCGCTCTCCGCTTTCGAGCAAAAAACACGTATAGCCGAGAGCACTTCCGGTACGGCACGTGACCGCATCTCCGACAATCACCTTTGCGCCTGAAGCGACGCATTCTTTTATTTTATCTTCGACCGAATCATTATTATTTTTCAGTTCCGCTCTGATAACGCGCTTTCCCAATTCTTTCAGCAGTTCGTACCCGTTCATACTGTTCGCATAGCCGACGACTCCGATAACATCGTCGATATTTTGCAGCGCTCTGATCGTCTCCGCAAAATCGATCGGACTCGTTTTTATCTCAACGACGGGAACGGGTGAAACGTATTGAATGAGAGAATATGTTCCTCCCCTGCTGATAAGAATTTTCGCACCGTTTTTAAGGGCATCCGAAGCCGCGATAAGGCCTGCGGACAAATCGCCGAACACCGCAGTGATATTCGTATAATGTCTTTTTTCAATAACATGTTTCGCATCCGAAAGCATTTTTTCATACGGTGCAATCAATACGATATCGCTCATGCGTACAAGTATAGCACGTATTTGCTCTTTCGTTTCCGTTTCATTATATTTTATACGTACCCACATAAGGATTGCGATATGGAAGAAATCAAACAAAAATTTTTAACGGGCGAACGCGCACTGTTCCAAGCGCACGACATGAAAATCATAGACACGATTTTTGCCGACGGCGAATCGCCGCTGAAGCACGCGTCGGATATCGAACTTGACGGCTGTATGTTCAAATGGAAATATCCGCTGTGGTACGGTAAAAACATCACTGCAAAAAACTGCACGTGGTTTGAAACGGCGCGCGCGGGCGTATGGTACACGGATACTGTCACGGTCGAAGACAGCGTCATCGAAGCGCCTAAAAATTTCCGCAGATGTCGAAACGTACGCATCGTAAACGCGGACTTTCCGAACGCGGCGGAAACGTTTTGGTCGTGCGACGGCGTCGTATTTGAAAACGTCAGAGCAAAAGGTGACTACTTTGCAATGAACAGCCGGAACATGAAAATCGACAATTTCATCCTTGACGGAAACTATCCCTTCGACGGCGCGCAAAATATCGAAATCAATAATTCGAAACTCATTTCAAAAGATGCGCTGTGGAACGCCGAAAACATCGTCGTTCGCAATTCATTCATATCGGGCGAATATCTCGGCTGGAATTCGAAAAACTTGACGTTTGAAAACTGCACGATCGAAAGCTTGCAGGGTATGTGTTACATCGACAACCTCATCATGAAAAACTGCAAACTCATCAATACGACCCTCGCTTTCGAATACTCGTCCGTAGATGCCGACATAACGAATACGATAGACAGCGTCTTTAATCCTTCAAGCGGCACGATACGCGCCGAGCGCATCGGAAAGCTCATCGTCGAAAAAGATAAAGTCGATCCGGCAAAAACGAAAATTATCTGCAAGGAATAAAATTGACAATCGATAAACGGCGGTGCGCAAAAAATTAATAATCCGATCGAATAAAAATTAATAAAATCAATACGGCTGTCGAAACCGAAAGTTTTTGACAGTCTGAAACGCATACATACAGGAGCGGTTAAAATGGCAGCATACGATTTCGATACGATCGTCGATCGGAAACATACGGCGTCGTATAAATGGGATGTAAAAGACGGTGAACTTCCTATGTGGGTCGCCGACATGGATTTTAAGGCCGCGCCGGAAATAATCGATGCACTTTCGGAACGCGTAAAGCACGGCGTGTTCGGCTATCCGATCATCGAAGACGATTGGTACGACGCCCTTATCGGCTGGTGGAAAACGCGGCACAACTTCGCAATTGAAAAAGAACGGCTTTCGTTTTGTACGGGCGTCGTGCCCGCTCTTTCGAGCGCCGTACGGAAGTTTTCGACGCCCGCCGAATACGTCGTCGTTTTGACGCCGGTATATAATATTTTTTTCAATTCGATCGTCAACAACGGCAGACGCATTCTCGAAAGCCCGCTCGTGTACAAAGACGGCGCGTATGAAATCGACTTTGCCGATTTCGAAAAAAAGCTCGCCGATCCGCAAACGTCGCTTTTTATTTTGTGCAACCCGCACAATCCCGTCGGAAAAATTTGGAATGCAAAAACGCTTGAACGCATCGGTCAACTCTGTGCGAAGCACGGCGTCACCGTCATAAGCGACGAAATCCACTGCGACCTCACCGATCCCGGCGCCTCCTACGTACCTTTCGCATCGGTTTCGGAAACCTGCGCTATGAACAGCATCACCTGCATCGCGCCGTCGAAAGCGTTCAATATCGCAGGCCTGCACACCGCAGCCGTATTTTCAAAAAATCCCAAGCTTCACGCGAAGATCGATCGTCAGCTCAACACCGATGAAGTCGCGGAGCCCAACGTATTCGCATGTATCGCTGCTGCTGCGGCATTTACGAAAGGCGGGGCATGGCTCGACGAACTTCGCGCGTACATTTTCGAAAATAAAAAAGCGGTGCGCGAATTTATTAAAAATGAAATTCCCGAAATCTTTGCCGTTCCGTCGAACGCGACCTATCTTTTGTGGCTCGACTGTTCGAAAATCACCGACGACTCGAACGACCTTGCGCATTTTATCAGAAGCGAAACGGGACTCTACCTTACCGCAGGCGCGATTTACGGCGGAAACGGCCGCACTTTTCTCCGCATGAACGTCGCCTGTCCGAGATCGACGGTGAGCGACGGACTTGCGCGGCTGAAAGCGGGTGTGCATGCATATTGCAGCAGGAAAGGATAGTGCGTACGGGGCCGGACGACCGCTGCATTTTCCGCGAGCGTGCGTGGTATTTTCCGCGATCGATACGCTCGGCAAGAAGACGCTATATGCACGGAAAGAGAGACAATCGTAGAGCAATCGCGTCGACAAAGCGTTTTTAAGCAGCACCGTCCTGAGTGCAAATATATTCGTCCCGCCTACAACGAAGACGACGCGTTATTTCAAAAAGCCGCCATCAAAGCGACCGACAAAATCATACTGATAGTCGATCACAGCAAATCCGAAAAAACCGCAGTCTTTTCGGCCGCCGCTCTATCGCAGTTCGATTATGTCGTTTCCAACAAGCTTTTAAGCCCACTATGATTTATAGGGCTAGTATACTCTCCCTGAAAGTCAAAAAATATGCTATAAAAGTGGTATGTTTGCACTTGCAGAAACATTGGAAAAAGAAAGACTTACTCATGCGGTAAATACCGTTATAGAGCACAAGGTACGTTTAGGGCAATATTTTACACCCTATCCGATCGCCCGCTTTATGGCATCTTTATTTCCGGTTACTGATCAAAATATACGGCTGCTCGATCCCGGAGCGGGATTCGGGACACTTGCCTGTTCTTTTCTGGAACGGATTCGGCAGGAAAACTGGAAAGCGTCGGAAGTTCTTGTTTCTGCATACGACATTGATGAATCCGTATTACAAACATTAGAGAAAAATATAATACGGGCAACTGCCTGTTTTAATAAAGCCGACTATGAAATAGTTTCTGAAGATTTCCTTGCAAAAACGGCATTTGAATTCACATGGAATATAAATAAAACATATACTCATGTCATTATGAATCCGCCCTATAAAAAAATAGCAACTCATTCGGCAGAACGGCATTCTGCCCGCGTCTTTGGACTTGAAACAGTTAATTCATACACCGCCTTTGTCGGCGCAGCTATTACAATTACTGAAGACTTAGGCTATATTGTTGCTATTATTCCAAGAAGCTTCTGTAATGGTGTTTATTACAAACCGTTTCGTAAGTTTATTTTAAAGCACTGTGCAATAAAATATATCCATCTATTTAAATCGCGAAATAAAGCATTTAAGGATGAAGCTGTTTTGCAGGAAAATATTATTATTATGCTGCAAAAAAAAGGAAAACAAGAATCGGTAAGAGTATCCTATTGTACGGATGAGTCATTTGTAGATTTTAAAGTATTTGATGCAGATTTTACTCAAATTCTTAATCCTTCGGATAAAGAAAAATACTTGCGTATTCCGGAAGAAAAGAAGATATATACAGAAACATTTTCCGCTTATTCCAGTTTGAAAGATTTACATATCAATGTTTCTACCGGACCGGTTGTTGATTTTAGGAAACGGGATTTTTTACTACAAGGCTATCAAACCGGAGCTTATCCGCTGGTATATCCTATTCATTTACGGCATTTCCGTCTTGAATGGCCGAAGCAATCAAAAAAGCCGAATGCAATTTTGTATTCTGAAGATGTTTCTAAATTACTGTTCCCGAAAGGTTTTTATGTCGCGGTAAAGCGATTCTCAACGAAAGAAGAAACAAAACGGATTGTTGCTTCACTCATTACTCCGCAAGATTTTATCACTGACGGTATTGCGTTTGAAAATCATCTGAATATTTTTCATATAAATAAAGCTTCTTTATCTGAAGAGATTGCATACGGTTTAATTTGCTGGCTTAATTCAACATATATTGATAGAAATTTCCGACTATTTAGCGGGCATACCCAAGTAAATGCAACAGATTTACGAAATATCCCGTATCCTAATCTACAGAAATTAAAAGAACTGGGAAAACGGCTGCAACAATCAAATCAATGGAATCAACGACTTTTTGATTCACTCGCGGAGTCTATCGTATTATGCAATTAAAGGAACAAATACAACAAAAAATTGAAGAGGCAATTAATCTTCTTACTTTGTTTGGAATGCCAAAAGCACAGCAAAATGAACGGACAGCGTATTGCCTACTTTCACTATTAAATATGACACCGGAAAAAGAATGGAAAAATGCTGAAAATCCGTTAATGGGTATCACCCCAATGATAAGCTTTGCAAAAAAATATTATAATAAAATATATGCTCCAAATACACGAGAAACGTTCAGAATATTTAGTACTCATCAAATGGTACAAGCAGGAATAGTTCTCTATAATCCGGACGATCCTGCACGACCGGTTAATAGTCCTAATGCCGTATATCAAATATCAGACGAAGCATTGCAGATAATCAAATTATATAAAACAAAAGATTTTACTAAAATGCTCGGTAATTTTATAAAACAACAACCGACACTTGTACAGCAATACGCACATGAACGTCAAATGAAGATGGTTTCGATCAAAATAAAAGAAAATCATTCAATTCAGATTTCGCCGGGAAAGCATAGCGAATTAATTCGGGATATTATTGAACAAATGGCTCCTCGGTTTTTACCCGAAAGTTTACTTGTATACGTAGGTGATACCGGTGAAAAGTGGGGGTATTACGATCAAGAACTTGCCGGAAATTTATTGTTTAATATACAGCAACATGGAAAAATGCCGGACGTAATTTTATACGCGAAAGAAAAAGCCTTGCTTGTACTTATTGAATCCGTTACTTCGCATGGACCGGTTGACAGCAAACGCTATATTGAACTTAAAGAACTCTTTTCTTCTGTCATGATTGATAAAATATATATTTCTGCTTTTCCTGATAAAAAGATATTTGCGCACTATATCGGCGACATAGCATGGGAAACGGAGGTATGGATTGCAGATAATCCGACACACATGATTCACTTTAACGGTGATAAATTTATCGGGACGCATAAATAAACAAAATCCCCGCATTGACACGCGCCTCCGTTTTTATATATAGTAAAACGAATGTCGAGTTTTGAAAGTATGAGCTGATAAAGTTACGTTGCGGCGAGAACTTCGTTCGTTGCACTCACTACCGAGTTTGCTTTGCAAACTCGCCGTGTATGCCGCGGTCGAGCTTTTCAGGACAGGCTTCCGCAAGCCTAACGCTCGAACCGGCACGCGTCACTCCCCGCACATTGACACGAGCCTCCGTTTTTATATATAGTAAATAAAGCGGTGTTCAACCTGCTTTGCAATTCTGCAAACCGAATTTATCAATCGCAATTCATTTTTAAGGAGTGTTCGTATGAAATCTTGCCTTATAACAAAGATAACGGGAAGAGAAATTATCGACTCGCGCGGAAATCCGACGGTCGAAGCCGAAGTGACGCTTGCCGACGGAACGGTCGGAACGGGAGCCGTACCGAGCGGCGCATCGACGGGTACCTATGAAGCCCTCGAACTGCGCGACGGAGATCCGAAGCGCTTCGGCGGAAAGGGCGTTTTAAAAGCCGTTGAAAACGTAAACCGCGCAATCAACGAAACGCTCGTCGGAAAAGACGCATCCGATATCTACGCGATCGACCGCGCAATGATCGCTGCCGACGGCACGAAAGACAAATCGAAATTCGGCGCAAACGCGATCCTTGCGGTTTCCATCGCAAGCGCACGTGCAGCGTCCGCTTCCATCGGCATTCCGCTCTACCGCTTTTTCGGCGGCATCAATGCAACGAATCTCCCCGTCCCGATGATGAACATCTTAAACGGCGGCGCACACGCGACGAACAGCGTCGACACGCAGGAATTCATGATCATGCCGGCAGGCGCTCCGTCTTTTAAAGAAGGACTCCGCTGGTGCACCGAAGTGTTCCACGCATTGCAATCCATTTTAAAATCGAAAAAACTCGCGACGGCCGTCGGCGACGAAGGCGGATTTGCGCCCGATCTCGCAAGCGACGACGAAACGATCGAAACGATCCTCGAAGCGATCAAAAAAGCCGGCTACGCTCCGGGAAAAGATTTCCTTCTCGCTATGGACGCGGCTTCTTCCGAATGGAAGGGCGGCAAAAAAGGCGAATACAAACAGCCCAAAAGCGGCAAAACGTTTACGTCGAGCGAACTCGTCGCGCACTGGAAATCGCTCGTCGAAAAATATCCGATCATTTCCATCGAAGACGGCCTCGACGAAGAAGATTGGGAAGGCTGGCAGCATTTGACAAAAGAACTCGGCAAAAACGTGCAGCTCGTCGGCGACGACCTGTTCGTCACGAACACCGAACGCCTCATCAAAGGCATTCAAAACGGATGCGGCAACTCCATCCTCATCAAGCTGAACCAAATCGGCTCCATCTCCGAAACGATGGACGCGGTAAAGATGGCGCACAAAGCGGGCTTTACGGCAATCATATCGCATCGCTCCGGCGAAACCGAAGACACGACGATCGCCGACCTCGCAGTCGCGCTCAACGCAGGCCAGATTAAAACGGGTGCTCCGAGCCGCAGCGAACGCGTCGCAAAATACAATCGCCTCCTCCGCATCGAAGAAGATCTCGGAGCCGGCGCGGTATACCCCGGATTCGGCGCATTCAACGTAAAACGCAACGGATAAATTTTCCAAAACGTACGGACGACACGGAACGGAAGAACCTGCCTTCCGTACTTCGGTAACCCTCATCCGCGCTCACGCGCGGACGCTTCGCGGTACTCCACGCAGGCGTAGGCTGCTCGTCCCGCAATCGAACGGCGCACGGATCGGCTTATAACAAAGCCGCCCGTGCGCCTTTTTATTAATAATTTTCCGATACGTTTCGAAATTCCGCCGAATATCGGAAAACGCTTATTTTACCGCACGGACGGTGAGCCAGTGCTTTCCCTCGTTTCGATATGTTTCAATTCGCGTAAATCCCGCCTCTCGAAGATAGCGTTCCAATTCTTCCTTACCGTAGATTTTCATACCGTCTATGATAGTCGTCCACTTTTCATCGGCTTTGTTTTTGCCGTCCGCTTCATTGACGACCATGAAAACGCCGCCGGTTCGCAGCACACGAAATACTTCGGAAAAACTTCGATCGGGACCCGGCCAAAAGTAAACCGTTTCGAACGCGCTCACCAAATCGAACGAAGCGTCGACAAAGGGCAAAGCGGAAACGTCGCCCTGCACGATGCGGCACCTGCCGTTTTGTACGGCATCGGTATTTACTTCCTGCGATTTTTTAACCGACACTTCCGAATAGTCGAGCCCCGTAACTTCCGCCTGCGGGTATCGTTTTAACAATTCCGCGACGTTTCGTCCGCCGCCGCAGCCGCAGTCCAAAATCGCTTTCGGCCGAATGTCGCCGAAAAAGCTCATTCCCCAATCGGCAAGCGGTGCGTGTCCGCGGTTCATGCCGTCGACCATAAGCTTACCCCAAAAGCCTTCGGGCTTTTTCGTATTACCGAATACTTTTTTCAAAATGCCCATTTGCATCCTCCGTTATAAAATACGGTTCCGCATGTACGCTTTATCGCGTTCGCTTTCGCCGCCGGCAGAGTCCGCGTAAAACGTGAAAACTATTTTTTGCCGACGAGCAACGTCGAGCCCGCAAGCTGCAACGACTTCGCTTCTTTCGGCGTCATAAACATGCCCTGCGTCGTATCGATCAGCTCAATCTTTTCATAGCCTTTCGCTTTTAAGTCCGCGACAAAGGCATCCATGTCGCCGTAGCGGGAACGGGACATCAGATCGTGAATCGCGAAGACGCCGCCTTTTTTCAGCACGCGAAGCGTTTCCGAAAGCAGCTCCTGTTTATTTACACCGGTAATATTGTGATATACGTAATTGCTCGTAACCGCATCGAAGCTTTCGTCCGGAAAATCGAGTTTCACCGCGTTGCCTTTTTCGAAGCGTACATTCGAAACGCCTTCGGCTTTTGCATTGTTTTCGCACAGCGCTTTGCTGAACGATCGGTACTCCGCACCCCACGGATCGACGCCGAGCATCGTCCCCTGCGGATTCCGCTTTGCACACGCAATCGTAAGCGCGCCGCTGCCGCAGCCGACATCGAGTCCCGTACCGCCTGAGGGCAGCGTCACATACTTCGCCGTCCCTTCGATAATACCGCGTGCCATCTGCCGCTTGCCGTTATAATCGAATGCACGGTACCAGCGCAAAAACAATACCGCAGCGGCACCGAAGCCGATAAAAAAGAGCGCAAACAGCACCGAAAGCACGGTCCTGAATGTTCCCGAAACGCCGACACCGGCAATTCCGAAAACGGCGAGCAAGATAAACGAAACGCATGTGCAGGCGGTAAAAAGGACGAGCACTTCTTTCGGCACCCAGTTTTTATAATCGGGTTTCATAGATTCCTCCGTGATTGTATTCGTAAAAACTATATCGATTTCTATTGATAATTTCAATCAGTTAGACAGAACTAATTTTTTTAACCCGTATCCGATTCTCCATATAACCGCCGTACGCTGTCAAAATCTTTGCAATACGCTGTAAAACGAATATCGTATCTTGACCTCATATACCGACTTCAGTACAATACGCCCTATATCGAAGAAGTTACCGTTAGCTAACTATATATTTAAATAGTTTTTTATGGGAGAAATTATGAATAATCGTCTATTTAAGATATACGTCTTGCCGTGTATATTATGCTTGTTCGTATGTTTTTTTACATCGTGCCCGAACGGAGCCGGAGGTACTTTCGGCGGTACGCTCGTTACCGTTACTGTTCTGGATTCCGTAGGCGGCACTCCCGTCAGGGAAAGTTCAACCCTCGCCGCATATAAGGCGGGTACGACGATTTTGGAATACACATCGGTTCCGGTTGTCGGCGGCACCGCACGGCTGTACCTGTCGAAAGACCAATGCTATGATTTGCGCTTAAGCGGTATAAAAGACAAACTCGCCGCATCGGTCATTGAAAATTATTGGGTTAAATCCGATAGGCAAACCGTTACGATGATCCAGCGGGTACCGCAGCAAGGCGCACTGACGGAAGCTCCGAGCGTACAGTCCGTCAAATTGAACGGGATACCGTTTGAAGACAGCGGCATATGGTCAGGAGGGGGCGATGCACCAATGCGATTGGAAATCGTTTTCCACTGCCCGTCACGCGCAATTGTTGCCAACGCGAGCGGAAATTTCGGATGTGCCGTTGCGGTCGGCTCATCCCCGTCTTCACGCAACAACATCGCTTCCGTTTCGCCCGACTGCGTAAAAGCGCCCGACGGCAGCTGGACGTGTACCGCCCGCTTCAATTTCAACAAAATTTCATTTCCGAATAAAATAGACGACTTTATCATTACCGCTTACGATGCTGCGGGAAACCGCGTAGAACGCCATATCAATTCCGTCGAATTTAAAGAACGCCGCCCGGCGATTAAAGATATAAGCGGAGCTTCGGTTAAAGACTTTCGGGTTGAAATGCACCGCTTTCCGCATTCGTTAAAGCTTTTCAGCCTGCCGGAACAATCGGCAATAAGGCCTTTCGGTATCGGCACGCACAACGGCGAAAGCAATACCTACGAAGTGCTGCTGTACTTTAGGGTAAAAGATCGCGGAGCGGAAGATTTACCCATCCGCGGCTTTGATATTTATCGGAGGGTTCAGGGACAAACGGAATGGACGCGCGTAGGACAAAGACAATATGCTGCAGACTACGCCGGCGAAAATAATTCGAACTGGCTGTCATATAAAGGGATTCATCTCGGCTACGACACGGACACTTCGCTTAAAGAAAACGTAACCTACGAATATAAAGTTGCCCCTTTTACCGACGGCACACATCATCTCGATTCCCCGACGGCAACCGCGCGTCTGTTACCGGCGAATACTATCGAACTGCAAAGCCCTGCCGACAACGGCTTTGTAAAAAAATCGGAACTCAACAATTTGAGTTTTTCGTTCCGGCTGACGAATGCCGCCATTTGGGACCAAAAGCTTGCCGACGCTTTTTCGTTCGGACTGTTCATTACCGAAAAAACTTCAGACCAAAAGATTATCTTTGCAGGAAAGGCGACTTTTTATCTTAAAAAAGGCAAAGGTGAAAAACTCGGTTTGCAGTATGCCATGTCGGGAAATCCGCAAGAACATTCTTTTAAGGAATTGCAAAAAAGAGGTGTGATTGCTCCGAGCCTTACGGAAGACGATTTTATTTCGTACAAGAACGGTGTTATAACGATTAAACCGGCATATCTTTTCCATACAACGAAGGGCTTCAATCACCCGCAGTGCAAAGACGAAACGTTTCAAACGGGCATTACCTACGCGTGGGACATCTTCGACTGGGGAAAAGAGCTCAAAAAAACATACGACGACGAACCTGCGGCATTTTCCGCCGCATGGAAAAGCAAAGACGTGGACGGCAACGAAATAGGCACGGACATTGAACCGCTCAGTTCGAGCGAAAGTTTTGCAAACGCCATCCGCTATGCAAGCAGTTTGAACGGGCAGTATTTCTTTAAAGTAACCGATGAATGAGAGGCACAATATGCAGATAAAAAATACAATACACCAAAAACACGCCTTAAAAACGGCCGTACCGATACTTGCAGCGGCGGCTTTTGCCGTACTGCTCGCAGGCTGTCCGACAGGCTTTGTTCAAACGGGCAGCGGCGGAACAGCCGGCGCTTTTTCCGACGGCGGAGCTCATTCGTTCGGAGCCGAATGGATCGCAGAGCAGCAGGAAGGCCGCGGCAAAGACGAAACGGTAAGCGAAGGCTATTCGATCGTTAAAGCTGCCGATTTTGTAACGGCGGATGTCTTTACGGCGCTGAACACCGCAGCCGAATCCCGCCAGGATTTACATGACGGCTACGTATACTTTTTGGTAAAATCCCATGGCGATGCCGCGCAATTCCGCGCCGCAGTACGAAAACTGAACGGCATTTTGTATGCGCAGCCGGACTACCGATATGACGCACCGAAGGCAATACAAAGAGATGAAAAGCCGCCGTACCGCACACCGAAAGCGCGTGCTTCCGTTCATCCCGGCGCGTTAAAACCGTTCGGCACAGGTGACGGTAACGTAAACGAAGATCCGAAAGCCGACCTTGCGGATTGGGGCTTAACCGCAGCCCATGCGCTTGAAGCATTTAAAGCATACGATGCAAGCGATGCGGTACATCCGGTGCTTACCGCCATTGTAGACAGCGGTGTAAACAGTCTGCACGAAGATTTTTATGACAAAGGCGATCACTCCATCGTCCTGTATGCAAAATCGTCGCTGAAAAGAGGAAGCGACGTGATATGTGATCCGCTCGAGCCCGTTCCGATAAACGACAATTGGGACGACGTGGGACACGGTTCGCACTGCGCGGGAACGATTGCGGCAGTCGGAAACAACGGCAAAGGTATTTGCGGCGTTTCTCATGCGAACACGAAACTTATCGCATACCGCGGATTGAGCAGGACGGGGGGGTCTTCATATTCGGTGTATTCGTGCCTCGGCGACCTTGCCGAAATCATTACCGAACTGCGAAAAGAACCTGCATCGCGCAACAAATCGGTCTTCACAGGACTGCCGGCCGACGTACAAAATTACCCGAAGCTGACACAAAAAACCGTACCCGTCAACATATCTTTAGGCGGCTATTCGATACACCCGTACGAAGTGGAAATGATGAATAAGGCGCTCGCCGCGGGTATTTTACCGGTTATCGCAATGGCAAACGACGGCAAAACGGTCGCATCGTACCCGGCCGCGCTTCAAGGCGTACTGGCCGTAGGTGCGACATCTATGGACGATACGAAAGCTCCGTTCAGTAACGGCGGTTCATGGATAAGCGTGTGCGCTCCCGGAGAAAGCATTTACAGCTGTTATAACAACGGTACGGACTGGTCGAACACCTTATCTCCGACGCTGCGCGAAAGTTATACGTGGATGAGCGGAACCTCGATGGCAACGCCCTTTGTCACCGGAACGATCACATACCTTTTATCAATGAATCCGGACATGAGCCCGTACCAAATCAAAACGCTTTTGGAAAATACCGCCGACAAAATAGATAGGGGCTCTCCGTACGGCAGATACGATGCGCGCGGTTTTTCGAAGTGGTACGGCTACGGCAGGGTAAACGTTCTGAAAGCCGCTCAAGCGATTAAAAACGGTTCCGTTCCCGCCCCAGGCCACACGTATTCGGAAAAAGCGGTAATCATAACCGTAAAAAAAGGCGGCGCCGTGCAGAAAAATAAAACAGTGTGGTTATACGAAAAACAAAGCGGCTTATGCGCTGCAGCCGGCATGACCGATGAAAAGAACGGGACGATACGGTTTTACGGATTAAAAACGGGTACCGAATATGAAGTCGGCATAAACGATAACGGCACCTATAAGACAAAACCGATTACCGCACCGGCCGACTCCGACATATATATCGACTTTGAGCTGAACAAGTAATCCGTCAGTGATCAAAGACATTTTCCCCGACTAAAAAGCCGCCTCGCAAAAGGCGGCTTTTTTTGAGCGGTCGTTTTTTTTTCTCGACAGCCCGTCGTTTTTTTCCTTATTTTTTTTCGCCTTTTTGCATAACCGCAACCAATGATTTATGATTCTCCGGCAGCAAGGGAATCATCTCTCGTATATCAGCCATATCGTATACGACGATATAACTGATATACAATTTTCCGCCTTTTTTATAAATGGAGCCTTTTTCAAGGGCGGTATTTGTACTAATTTTGCTTCCTTTTGTGATTGGCTCAGTCGGTGCATGCATACGCAAATCACCGCCGGTCCCGCTGAAAAAATACGCTTTTCCGTCCGCAGCGGGAACAAGCGTGATTTCTTTAAATGTATAGCTAAAATCCATGTTATGCATAAGCGCGTGATACGGAGTTTTCTCTCGGGTTATAAACGTAATTGTCGGAGGAGTTGCCGACGATTTTTGGATCCTGATTTTTTCAGGTACGGCATTCGGAAATTTTATACCGTTCATTACCGGTATAACGGCTCCGTCATAGTCGCCTAAAATATCGGCTTCGGTTACAGGTTCCCGTTCGGCGGCGGGCGGAAGCGGCGGAAGAAAACCTTCATCGTTCTGTTTATTTTCTTCAACGATGTTCGGTCCTCCGCATGCCGAAAAACAAAAAGAAGCAAACACTGCCGTAAAAAATGCGGCGATCAAAAAAGACGTATGTTTTTTCATAATTACCTCTGAAAAAGGGCTGCCGCCGGCTCTTACCGTTTCGGCAGCCCTCATAATTTTGCGCTATTTGTACTGTTGAATACCGCGCTTATTGAGGACTTTTCAGTTCAACCGTACACGTATTGTTTGTTCCGCCTGTTACTTGAACCTTTCCGACGCCGGAATACAGCAGTACATCCCTGTTAAGCACTCGCTCGTATACATATACTTCCACGCGGCACTCGGTTCCCGCCCTTACACCGGCAAGCGGTATATTTGTGGGGAACTGCAAAGCGCCGATCGGAGTTAACGCTTTACTTGCATAGACAACGTCTTCGCCTTGATCAAAAAACGCCTGATCCAAAGCGATGATGCTCATCGAAGCGTTTGCAGAAATGGACTCGGTAAGCGTTGCAGCCTTTTTTATCCTGACGGTAAGCGGAGCAGTTGCGACGGTATTTCCCGTTACGGTGATCGGCACACGGGTTACGGCTAGGGTGCCGCCTCTAAGATCAAAAGCGCCCGCTTTTATATCGCGCAAACCGTTCGGAAGGTCTTTCAGCGCCTCCGGCGGCAAAACAGCGGTAAATGTGTTACCGTTTATTCTGGCTTCTACCCATTTGCCGCCTTTATCTTTTTGTATCGGCAGCCCCGAAGACCCGACCCAAATACTAGCCACATCTCCGGAGGGATCTTCAAACTCACCGGTTACGGAAAGACCCGACGGCAGCGCCTGCAAGTCAATAGTCTGATTTTCCGCAATATTATTGATCTTTACGGTCGTCTTCGGTTTTTGTTTAACCGTAATCTCATACACTTTTCGCGCACCGTTTTCGGCAATGACGGGAATCCGTACTTTGTCGAACGGAGCAAAAAAAGCATTTGTATCGCTTCCGCTCCAGCCGTCTATATACGCTTTTTCATGGTTCGGCGTCGCGGTCACTCTGATATCCGTAACTCCGAACGGCAACGTTATCGAATAGTCGGTCGTACCGGGCACAAAAGTTTTATCCAGCTCGGTCTTATAAAATTTAAAGCCGTTTCCGTAGTACTGCACTTCAAGGTTTTTGAGCGTATTATCGTCGCTCCCCCCCGCCTTTGTTTTATTCAACGACAAACGGTACGTATCATCCCAACCGCTTGTTACGGACGACGCAAGCGTTATTGTCAGAAGTACGCTATCCGTAAAATCGACGACCTTCGTGCCGTTAAACTCTTCTTCCGTTCCGCTACCGATTTTGATTTTCATTGTAGTGGTTGCGGGAAATTCGGGTATCGCCGTTACGGTTACCGGAATTGCCGTTTCGGGAACATTTATCTTAAAAAGTTTTGAACCGAAGCGGCCGGTTTTTTTATACTCTTCGTAACGTTCCGTATAAAAATCGGGCACCCCGCTCACCGTAAAGGTTTTCAGTACAAGGCTGCCTTCTTTTTTTTCAGCCTTTATAGTATAGGTTTTTACGGCGGAAGCGTCTTCGGCGGTAACCGTAATAACAAAGGTGTTGATGCCGTTTATTAAAGGCGCAAACTTTTTATTTTCGCCGGACGTCAAGGGAACGGCTGCGGCACCGTTTGCTTGTACCGTCATAACGGCATGCGCTTCATTGGGTACGGCTTTAATAAAAAATTCGTCGCAGTGCGCATCCATCATACACGTGTACGTATATATTTCTTTAGCGAATTGCGCAGGAGCGCTCTTCCAATCTCTATGCTGACCTCCCCATTTGCTGTCCAAAGTTAAAGACTTAAGAAACGCATCGCTTGAAGCGGCAGTTTTAGCTTTTTGGACTTGTATTTTGTATTCAAACGCATTGACGGTATTTCCCGTCTGTACCGCTTTTACCGTTATGCTGTTGTTGCCCACTGCAAGCGTATGTTCCGCACCTCCGTCAACGATAACATCGATACCGGTTTCCGCCTCGGCTTCCACTTTTATTTTATTTACGCTGTTCGGAACCGAAATTTTATACTCGGTATTGTACGGAATAAATCGGGGTGCAAGCGCAAAGGTTTCGCTTGTATTTTCCGCATTTTTTACGGTAATGCTTTTCAGCACCGGCTCTTTAGGCACGGCGTTCGGATCGCTGTAGATAATTTTTACCGTATAAGTTTCTTCGTTGCCTTCGTGAGTAACGTTTACCGTCAACGTTATCGGTTTGTTGTCGGCTTCGAATTCAACTTGTTTCGTCTTTGTTTCTTCGCCGTTGATTTTTACCGTGTCGGCAGAATCGAAGGTTTCAACGGCAACGGTTGCTTTTTTCGTTCCGACGCTTGCCAAATAACTGAACGCATCGGGAGAACTTACCGATACGGGCTTGCTTTCTTCGTCCGTAACCGTAACCTTTTTTATCGCGCCTCTGTAATAACGAATTTTTACCTTATAATTTCGCGAAGTACCGTTATAAGTAACGGTAATATCGGCCGTTTGTTCTTCTCCGTTTGTCGTAAACGTAAGTTCTTTAGCCCGCGTCGCCTCACCGTTTATTTGTACTTGTGCGCCGAGAGGAATGCCGACGGAAACCGTAGCTTTTTCGGTTTTTATCGTTGTAAACCGTTCGTTTCCGCTGTCGGTCAACGCAGCCGGTTGATTGTTCCCGTCCAGTACGGAAATTTTTACTTTTTCCCAGCCGGCGTTACCGGGATTCGGTTCCTGCCCGCCCGGGGACGAGATGCTTTGATTACAGCTCATCGCTATACCTGAAAAAAGTAAAATCGCATAAAAGAATTTTTGCAATTTTTTCATATATGCTCCTATTATATAATCCTTGCAGCTCATTGCTCGGCAGCAAGCTGCATAATATACATTTCCTTACAAAAACTAATTATTAATCAATAAACGTCCGGTATTTTTACGCTTCAGTAAAAAACACCGCCTGAAAAAACGAACGGTTAAACGAAACGCTGAAACGGCGCGTTTCGTTTAACGGCGAGTTTGCCGAAAGGCAAACGTCGCATATTAACATGTGCGCTCGTGCGCACGGCTGCGGCATTTTCGAAAATTGATATTTTCTGCAATGCCGCATTTTAAGGAACGCTTTTTCAGGCAAACGTATGCGTATATTACAAACACGGGAGTTTTACAACGCCTCCCGCAATTTTGCGGCAAACGTATTTACATATCTTGCACAGCTTCTTTGATTTCAGTGTGTGTATTCGTTGTTGTAAGCTTTTCCCTTCTTTAAGGGCGCTGACGTGACATGCATCGGTATGATGGTCGCCTTAGCGATGAACGGAGATGCTTTCGTGTCGACCGAAACAGTTGTATGGGTCGTAGGCTTCGTCGTATCTTCTCCATCATCGTAACAGCCGATCGTCCATGTTCCGTTGCCCTCGTCTTTATATTTTACGAGCGGATACTCCATTCCCATCACATCGCTGTGCAGCGCAACTTTATCGGCTTCTATGACGAGGCACAAAGGAAAATCCTTGCCCATCATAGTCAACGAACCCCAATACGAGCCGTACAGATCGCTCTGCTGAACGGACGGTACCGGCGCCGCTGCTTTAAAACTTACTTTTACCGTTATATCGGTATCCACTTTTACGGACGCGGTATCGCTTCCGTCTTTTCCCGTATCGGCTTCAAATGCGCCGCCTGCTATCGTCCATGTATTGACGGCATAGCCCGCCTTTGCTTTTGCGGTAAATTTTACCGTTTTGCCTTCTCGCACTCGTGCGCTTGAAGTTATAGCCTTTCCGTCCACTGCAGCGGTAAGCTCGCCGTTTTCACCGTCAACGCCGAACGTAACGGTATACTCTTTTGCCGTCGGCGTATTGTCGTCCGATGAACCGTTGCTGCATGCGCTGAACCCGATAAGGACGGCCGCCAAAGCCGCCAAAACAAACACTGTTTTTTTCATAAAACACTCCTATAAAACTTTTGCAGGAAATTAGAGCCTTCGACTCGTTCTGCAAAGAATCGATTCTACGTGTCCGCTTTCGCGGACTTCGAATCAATTTCCGAAAATGCCGCATTCGTGCGCAAAAGCGCACACGTACATCCGCGAGTTTTCTTTTGAAAACTCGAAGTTAAAAGCTGCTGCGCTATTTCAGCGGCGCTTTTAACCTACCGTAAAATTGCCCAGCGAGTAAATCTTCAGATTTAGGAGCCGGGCAATTAGTGCGCAAAAGCGCACACGTATATCCGCGAGTTTTCGAAGAAAACTCGAAGTTAAAAGCTGCCGCGCTATTTCAGCGGCGCTTTTAACCTACCGTAAAATTGCCCAGCGAGTAAATCTTCAGATTTAGGAGCCGGGCAATTAGTGCGCAAAAGCGCACACGTATATCCGCGAGTTTTCGAAGAAAACTCGAAGTTAAAAGCTGCCGCGCTATTTCAGCGGCGCTTTTAACCTACCGTAAAATTGCCCAGCGAATAAATCTTCAGATTTAGGAGCCGGGCAATTCGTGCGCGTGCGCGCACACGTATATGAGCGAGTTTTCGAAAAAAACTCGAAGTTAAAAGCCGCCGCGCTATTTTAGCGGCGCTTTTAACCTACTTATTCCGCTGCAAACCAGTTCTCGTTCGCACCCATCGTTCCTGCACCGGCTTTATACGCAGCCACCTGTGCTGAAGGAACTTTTACGCTGTTGTTTTTTAAGCTTGTACAGCCTTTGAACACGTCTTTAAAAGCTGTTACATCCCCATACAGCACTGCAGGATTATAATTGCACTTGAGCGTTGCAGCTGTAAGCTTTGTGCAGCCTTCAAAGCAGCTGGGCATCTCCGTAATGCTTGCCGGTATCTCAGGAGCCTGTGTCAGGCTTGTGCAGCCTTCAAAGCAGCTGGGCATCGTCGTAACCTTTGCCGGTATTACAGGAGCCTGTGTCAGGCTTGTGCAGCCTTTAAAACAGCTGCTTATTTGCTCAACATTTGTCGGCAGTACCGGCGCCTGAGTCAGGCTTGTACAGCCTTCAAAGCAACTACCCATATATATAACGTTTGCGGGTATTACCGGAGCTTGCGTAAGCTTTGTGCAGCCTTTAAAGCAGCCGATCATACTCGTAACGGTTGCCGGTATCTCAGGAGCTTGAGTCAGGCTTGTGCAGCCTTCAAAAGTGCCGCCTACCATAGTAACGTTTGTCGGCAGCACCGGCGCTTGCGTAAGGCTTGTGCAGCCGAGGAAAGTATTCTCCATAGCCTCAACGCTTGCCGGTATCACAGGCGCTTGAGTTAAGCTTTTACAGTTTTTAAAGGTGGCCTTCATCTGCTCAACGTTTGCCAGTATCTCAGGAGCGTGCGTAAGACTCGTGCAGTCTTCAAAGCAACTGTCTATGCCCCCGATGCCCTTAACGCTTGCCGGTATCTTAGGCGCCTGCGTAAGGCTTTTACAGCCTTTAAAGCACTCGTCCATACTCGTAACGCCCTCCGGTATCACGGGTGCCTGCGTAAGGCTTTTGCAGCCGTCAAAGCAGTTCTCGAGATTAGTAACGCTCTCTGGTATTTTAGGAGCTTTTACAAGCTTTTGGCAGTCAGCAAAGCAGCGATCCATATTCGTAACGCTGTTTGGTATCTCCGGAGCTTCTACAAGATTTTTGCAGCCGTAAAAGACACCCATCATAGTCTGAACACCGGCCGGTATTCCGGACACCTGCACAAGACCTGGGCACCCGAAAAAGCAGCCGCTCATATCCGTAACACCGGTGAGGTCGCTGCCGAATTTGAACGCAACTTTTTTTGTTTCGCTGCCGTTCAGTATTTTGCCGAGCAGAGCTTCACCCGTTAGCATTATATTTACATCTGCTGCAGACAGACCGGTTACTTCCAAGTAGTTTATGCCGGCAGCCGATGCCTTCGTTTTAAGGTAGTTTTTTAAGCCCTCGCCGTTTGTGCCGAAAGCAACCTTCGTGTACTCCGCAGGCGGTATATCGCCGCCGCTGTCTCCGCCTGCATTCGCATTGCAGCCCGTCGTAAAGGCCGCAGCAGCAAACAAAACCGCAGCCGCTCCAAGGAAAGCAATCGCTTTCCGTCTCAAAATAGCTGTCTTCATTGTTTTTCTCCTATCTATAGTATGCTATTGGGTTAAAATTGAAATTCGTTATTATACGGTTTGCCTTTTATGCAGTCGCTGAATTTCGTAAAATCCCCCATCGGCACGACGTACGGTTTACAGGAAAACGGAAGCTTTGTCGTATCGACGGTAATACGTACATGCTTTGACGGCTGTGACGTGTCTTCGCCTGTGTTATAACAGCCGACAAGCCATGTTCCGTCTTTGTTGTCCGTAAAAGTTATCACGTAGTACGGAAAACCCATTTGATCGCTGTGTATACCGGCAAAGTCTTTTTTTATCTCCATACACATGTCGAATTTTCCCCCTGAGACCTCTAAATAGCCCCAGTACGTACCGTACAGATCCTCTTCTTTCGTAAAGCTCCCGTCATAGTTTTTCCCTTTTGTACAGGAAACGGTTACTTTCATCGGGACGATCTCGACATCCGCTGTATACGGATCGGCAGTCGTTTTGACGGTTACCGTCACATCCGCAGCATCCGTACCGGGCGTCTTTCCATCCGCATACGCAGATACAAGCCATGTTCCGTCGCCCTTGTGAGCATACGTTACTTGAGAATATGAAAACGACTTCATTTTGCTGTATACTGCAAGATTTTTTTCACCTAACATCGCGCACATCGGATAGTCTGTCCCTTTAACGGTGAGCGTACCCCAGTACGTAGCGAACACCTCGCGCGGTACCGTCGGCGTATTGTCATCCGACGAGCCGTTGCTGCATGCGCTGAACCCGATAAGGACGGCCGCCAAAGCCGCCAACACAAACAATGTTTTTTTCATAAAAACCTCCTTGCACTTTTTATGAAGTTCTTATACGATTATGCAAACGGAAAGTCCGCCCGCCCGATTCCTTGTACGGTAACCGGTAATTAGTTGCTTTTAAACACTTCCACAATAGCAAACGGCATAAGACCCGGTTTGAACGAAATGCGCAGCGTCAGTTTGCCGTTTTCAAGTTTTCCGCGAACGGTTACATCGTTCAATGTGACTTCCGTGCCGTCCGCTTTTTTAACATGAGGGATGGATACGGCAGCGCGATCAAGATAATACACATCGCCGTCTTTTTTCACTTTAATGCCGTCAATGACAAAAGGGAGTATCGTCATCATTGCCGTGTAAGCAAACCGATGTGTTTTAATTTTTACCGTATGCGTTCCGCCGCCGTCCGGAACAAGGACAATATTCGGTTCGCTTCCGTCGCCGCACGACCCGTGTCCCCGAGCCATATTTCCGTCGTTACCGACCAGATAGTCGAATGTTCCGGTATACGAAGCAGCACCTTCCCAGTCGGCATCCGACGCACCGTCGGGAATTTTGATCGTAACATCCTGAATGCTCGGATCGAACGCAACATTAGGCGCATCGGTATTGCGCGGAATCTTTTTTTGCTTTGCCATGGGCACACGCGTATTCGACATCGCTCCGATTCCGGTAAGACCGTCACCGGTAAGCAAAATAATGATCCCGTCCGTACTGTTTATGCCGATTTGGACGGTCATTGCAGCTTTCGAAGCGTCTTTGGTCATCGCTGCGCCGTAATCCGCGCCGCCGAACCAATACAGCGTATAATTGTTTTTTGAGTTTTTTTCGGCATAATAATAAAACTGGTTATCGGTCATGCCGTTGACGCTCATATTCCAATCGATTCGTTCTTTGTTATAAATCGTGAGAGAAGGCGTCAACGTACTGCCGCCCGAAGACGTAATGTTTCCGTAATACGTATAGCCGTACAGTTCGGAAATATCGATATTCTCAAGCGTTTCGTCTCTAAAAGCGTCCGCAATCGCGTCGCAGGAAACGAAGAGTAAAGAAGCTGCAATCGTTGCAGCGACAAAAAAAGCATTTACCGTTTTTTTCATACTACACCCTATCAATTAAATTTATATTTACCGCCGACGCGCACACCGATCCCCTCGGCGAGCCCGTAATAGTATTCCTGCGTTTCGTTGTTGCTTCCTTTTATAAAATGGACGTTGTTCAGCATATTGTCCAACCCTGCGTACACTTCAAGCTTTTCATCCAAAAACTTTTTCGAAACGTCAAAGCCGACCATAAAATAATCGGGCGTATAATAACCGCTTTTTGCCGTCAAAAGCTGAGGCGAATTCCACTGCACGTTCAAAGCGGCCGTCGTTTCGATGACGGGAATGCGGTAGGCGACGTGCGCGGTTACCCTGTGTGCGACGCGCAGCGCGAGGTCTTCCCATCGCCCGTTGTCTTTATCAAAAAATTTCGCTCCAGTGTATGCGTAGCCGACTTTTACGTTGAGCCTGTCCATATCCGAGCTTATTAAAATATCGCCTCCGTAGGTCATCGCCTTGTCCACGTTTCGATATTCGCGTATCTGCGGCGAAGAAACGCCGTCCGTAACGACGCTGTCGATGAGGTCGAGTATGTAGTTAAAATAGCCGCCGACGGAAAATTTAAAAAGATTTTTTACGTTTTGCTCGACGCCGATATTGAAACTGTGCGATTTTTCCGGAACGAGATTCGGATTTCCGTAGAGGATAAAGTTTCCGGCGCCGGGCGCGTAGCTGTGTTTGAAAATCCAATATTTTTCTTTCAGCGTAGGAATTTTATAGCCCATGCCGTAGCTGAGCCTGAGTGCCGTCTTTTCGGTCGGATTGTATTTGACTCCGAGTTTCGGCGTCGCCATAAATAAAACGCTGCCCTTTTGAAGCGGCGGAGAAAAATCCAATCGTCCTCCGGGCACAAGCGTAAGTTTCGCATCGAAAAGAGAAATACTGTCCTGCGCGAAGAGCGCTGATTCCAAAGCGTATTTCCGTTTTTCGAACGACGTACCGCTCATCGATTCGAGATCGACGTTCGCCCCGAACGTGATATCGTTAATTTTGTTCGGCTTCCAGTGAAGGCGTACATCGTTTTCCACATCAAACGAATTCGAATGCGTCCCCGTCGACGAAGAGTGTGCGCCGGCCTTTACATTGTAAACGGTATCCATAAAATACAATTTTCCGGAAAGAAAACCGTCGACGTAGAACTTTTCGCTGCAGATATATTTTCCCGTAAAACCGAATTCGCCGCGATGTGTGTTGTAAATCATATCGGTGCCTTTGTCGAATCCCGTTTTCGTATAATTGCTTATTTGATGCGAACCGCCGTACACTCCGTATGCGCCGACCGCCCCCCACGAATCTTTCCATGTAAGCGTGTCCCGTACAAAGCCGAGTATTTTTCGAGTCCCTTTAAAATATTTGATTTTTCCGGCAAGAGCGTCTTCGGTCATCTTTTCTCTGCCGGGATTCAAATCGAAACTTCCGATCAGCGTATTCGAAATATGCTTTCCCGAAACGGAAAAATTTCCGGCGATATAATTTTTCCAACCGAGTACGAGCGGCATAACACCGATCTCGTGGGTAACGCTGCCCGACAATTTGATATCGTTTTTTTTCGAATCGCCCGCAGTTTCTTTTTCGGAATCCGTCTGCTCGCGCTTCGTTACGATGTTGATGACGCCGCCCATCGCGTCGCTGCCGTACAAAACGGAATCCGCGCCCTTGATGACTTCGATGCGCTCGATGTTTTCAACGGGAATCTGAAAGATCGGCGTGGAACCGGATATATCGGTCGAAACGCTCACGCCGTCTATCATAATCTTCACATAACCGTTTCCGAGCCCCTGCATCGTGACGGATTCGTTCGCGTTGCCCGCCGTAGCGCCGCTGACTGCAACATCGGGAAGCGTTTTTAAAGCTTCGCCGACGGTTTTCGATCCGGACTTTCGTATGTCTTCTCCGGTGATTGTCTTTTTTTGTTCGACCGACTCATCGATTTTCTGTTCGATCTTGTCCGCATCGACGACGATGACATCGTCTTCCGCTTCCTGTGAAAATAAAAGCTGTACCGAAAAAACTATGATACAGAAAAAAATACACCGTTTCAAAAATATACCTCAATTTTAGTTAGATATTGCTAACAAAATATTTAAAGGATTTTTTTACTTTACGCAAGAAAACCCCGTCTTATTGAGAAAAAATATCAATAAGCTGTGTTTTTAATAAGATTCGCTGCTTGCTTCGATTGCAGTCAATGCAGCGAAAAATCCATAACGAATGAGAGCGTCATTGCGCTCGCCCCGCTCGTCATTTTTCTGAACGGAGCCGATTTTTTAATCGCGGCAAGACAGGCATTGTTCAAAACTTCGTACTCCGACGGCTCGAGGATGACGGCTTCGGCAAGCGTTCCGTCGGGATTGATGACGATCCGCGCGCGCACTTTCCCTTCCAAGCCGTTTGAACGGGCGGCGTAGGGGTATGTTTTTTTCGACGCGATGCGCCCGAGCACATAGGATTTATACGTTGCTGCCGCCTTCGCTCCCTGCGTATGAGAAAACGAATCGACTGTGCCGCCCGCATTCGCCGCATCGCTTGCCGCACTTTCGCCCGCATCCGCCGACGAGCTTTCATCAACCGCTTCGGCCGTTTCGTCGGACGGTTCTTCCGGCGCTTCGGTTTGCTCGGGTTTTTCGGCAGGCGCTTCCGGTTTCGGAGAAGGGATCGTTTCGACCGGCGTTGCCGGAACTGCGGGAGCGCTTTTATTTCGCACGGCTTTCGGCGCTTTTTTTGCCGGCCGCTGCACGATACGCACATTCGACACCGTCGTATCCGACACGATCGACGCTTGAGACGACGAAGCGCTCCGTATACCCCAAAAGGGCAGACAAAACAGCACTGCGACGATCACGAGCGTACACAGGGCGGAGCTAATCCAGCGGCTCATGCACGATACCTATGCGGCTGATCCCCGCGGCCTGCACCTTTGTCAATATCTGTACGATCCGTTCGAACTCGACCGTCCGCTCGCATTCGAGCGAAAGCGCAAGCTCCGGTTCCCGCGCATACATGGACGAAAGCGTATCCTGGAGCGCTTCAAGCGTTACGGCGTCTCCGTCCAATTCCATTCTGTCGGCGGTAACGGCAAGCACCTTCGTCGTATTGCGTTCCTGCGTCGCGTCTTCGCTTCTCGGCAAGTCGAGCGGAAGCGAGCTTCTTTTAAATTGGGTCGATACCATAAAAAAAATGAGCAAAATAAAGATGACGTCGATGAGCGACGTGATGTTTACGACAAGCTCTTCGTCGTAGCGGGAAAAAGAACCGGGAGCGAACATCATTTACCCTCCGTCGTTTTCCGATCGGTTTCTTCGCCGTACAGCTGCATAAACATCATGCGCTTTTCGATGATGCGCTTGAACGTGCGATAACACAAAAGCGCGGGTATCGAAATGATCATGCCGAATGCCGTCGTGAGCATCGCTTCCCAAATACCGCCGGACAGATCCTGAATATTCACCGCAGCGCCCACTTCCGCCATCTTCGAAAACGAGCCGATAAGACCGGTAACCGTACCGAGCAGCCCTATCGAAGGCGATACCGCGCTGATAAAATTGAGCAGCCACAGTCCGCGGTTCATCTCGTAATACAAAAGCGTGCTTTCTTTTGTAAGCTCGGCATTGCGCTGCGCCTCCGGCAATGCGGCAACTGCAGCCGCCTTTTCCTGCAAACGCTTGACTACGTCGTTTTTCGAACCTTTTCGCGTTTGAAAAAAATATATGCAGCGTTCGAGACACTGGCAAAAACAAAAACACAAGATTACGGCGAGCACCCAGTTGATCGGGCCTCCCAAATTAATAAATTCAACCAATCTCATAACAACACCTGATTTTCCTTATTGTTAAATTCGCTTATGTACACTGCATTTTAAGGAGAGCTCGATGCGGCGATCCGAGCATCCGCGTTTTGTCGTTTCGGAATTATTTTAACATACTGCTGCCGAACATACCCGAGCTCTTGCAGCGAACGTACCATTCTGTATACGGTCGCCCGTCCGATCGAACTGTCTTTTTTATGCGCGAGGTAAAACAACTCTTTCGGCGATATATCGGGGTTTTGCAGTATGAGCGAAAGCAGCTGCCTGCGCTGATTCGTTATGCGCATCCCCCTTTCTTTGAAAGATGCAAGTATTTCATCGAACAGATATTTCATACATATCTCAAAAAATTATTTTACAATTATGTCCCGATCAGTGTGTAAATCTGTCGTCGTAATCTTCACCTTTTCGGCAATCGGGAAATTTCATAAATCCCGCATCCGACATAAAATGTATCCACACTTTGCAGGACGCGGGATTTTCGGCAAGGTTTATCGTAACAGTCATGCGCGGTACGGGCTTTTTTTTATTTTCCTTCGCATTGTAACAGGAAACAAGCCACGTACCGTCTTTTTTATCCGTATATTTTATAAGCGGATAGCTTCTGCCTCTTTTATCGCTGTGTATTGCGACGGAGTTTTTTTCTATGACAAGACACATATCGTAGGATTTTCCGAATACTTCCATCGTGCCCCAATACGAGCCGAGCAGTTCCTGCGGCGGCATATCGTCGGCATCAGCGCCGGCGGCACTCCCTGCAAACAGCATCGCTGCAATAAAAGCAGCGTATATGCATAAAAAAATCGATTTTTTTATAAGATGCCTCCTGAAAATCTTTACAGAATATAAAAGACTGTCATTCCTTAAAATTATACAGCGAGTAAATCCATACAATGAGTTAGCCTATGCTATCCCATTATCTTTTTCGTGTCAACAGAATTTCCTCTTTTTTCGATTGACGTACAAATGTTTATCCGCTAGTATCGTTAGCAATGGATAACTCCATCGAAGCGAAAACGGCGCATGAAAAAGAAATCGTCGGAGAAATGATACGGCTGTATTGCAGAAAAAAACACGGCATGAAAAAATCGTTGTGCTCCGAGTGCGGCGCGCTCTATGCGTATGCGCTCGGAAAAATCGACAAGTGTCCGTTTATGAAAGAAAAAACGTTTTGCTCGGCATGTAAAGTGCACTGTTATTCGCAGGAGATGAGAAATAAAATCAAAACGGTTATGCGGTTTTCGGGACCGCGGATGCTGTTATATCACCCGATCCTCGTCATAAAGCACATGATCGTCGGTATGCAAACAAGGAAAACGCATGATTAAAATTCGTTTAATAAAATTGCTGTCGCACGCAAAAAAATTCGTGCTTTTGCAAGTGCTCTGCCAATGGATTTCGCTGCTCTGCCAAATAGCGATCGTCTTTTTTATAAGCGATATCGTACAAAAACTATTCGTTCATGAGTCGATCGCCCCTCTCGCCCCGCTGTACGCCGGTGCGGCACTGTGCTGCTTTGTCATCCGCTTCGCATCCGACCGCTTCTACGTCGCCGCATCGCACAAAGCGAGCGCCGATGTAAAAATAACGCTCCGAAAGCACATGTACGAAAAGCTTTTGCGCTTGGGCGCTTCATATCGAAACTCCGCGCCGACTGCGGAAATCGTACAGCTCGCTTCCGACGGCGTCGAACAGCTCGAAATCTATTTCGGAAAATATCTTTCGCAGTTCGGCTACAGTCTGCTCGCGCCTTTAACGCTCTTTGCGGTTTTATCCTTTGTCAGCATAAAGGCGAGCGCCGTACTGCTTTTGTGCGTACCGCTCATTCCCCTTTCGATCGCACTCATCATGAAAATCGCAAAATACCTTTTGCGAAAATACTGGGGACTCTATGCAAAACTCGGTGACGGCTTTTTGGAAAATTTGCAGGGATTGACGACATTGAAAATCTATCGCGCCGATGAACAAAAGGCGGCCGAAATGGACAGGGAGGCCGAAAACTTCCGACGGATTACGATGAAAGTGCTTTCCATGCAGCTGAACAGCACGAGCGTTATGGACATTATGGCGTACGGCGGAGCGGCAATCGGCATGATCATCGCTCTCGGCGAATTCGCGCGCGGAGAAGTTACGCTCGGCGGCTGCCTTATGATCGTATTGCTCGCTGCGGAATTTTTTATTCCGTTGAGACTGCTCGGCTCTTTTTTTCACGTTGCGATGAACGGTATGGCGGCATCCGATAAAATATTCGCGCTGCTCGATCTGCCGGAAGAAAACGAGCGTCCCGCCGTCCTTTCAGGCGCTTCCGTCGCCGTCGAGTTTTCGGACGTTTCGTTCGCATATTCTCCCGAGCGGAATATATTGAAAGATATTTCGCTCGCGTGCAAACCGAAATCGCTCACGGCGATCGTCGGAAAATCGGGCTCGGGCAAAAGCACGATCGCTTCCCTTATTATGACGCGCAATAAAGGTTATTCGGGCAGTATCCGTTTTAATAAAACGGAACTCGCTTCGATACGCGAAGACGCCGTTATGAACGCGGCGACGCTCGTCACGCATGAAAGTTATCTGTTTAAGGGAACTGTCGAATACAATCTGCACATGGGAAATGCGGACGCTTCGGAAAAGGATATGCAGAACGCATTGCAAAAAGTCAACTTGTGGGATTTTTTGCAAACGCAAAAGGGACTTAAAACGGAGCTTTCGGAAAAGGGAGACAATTTGTCGGGAGGTCAGCGCCAACGCCTCGCACTCGCCCGCGCATTGCTTCACGACAGCGCCGTCTACGTATTCGATGAAGCCACTTCGAACATCGATGCGGAAAGCGAAGCGATGATTATGGACGTCGTCAAAGCTTTGGCAAAAAAGAAAACCGTTATCGTCATCTCCCATAAACTCTCGAATATCACCGGCGCTTCGTGCATATACATGCTCGACGACGGCGCGATAGTCGAATCGGGTACGCATGACGAATTGATAAAAGCAAAGGGTAACTATGCCGCCATGTACAACGCACAGCATAAACTCGAAACCTATGCGGAGGAGGCAAAACGATGAACCGAAATTTTCACAGCCGCACGGACGGAAAAAACGCATTTTCGATTATGGCGCGCCTCATCGTCCTCGTACGAACGCTCCTTCCCGTCATGCTGCTTGCGATCTTTTTCGGCAGCATCGGCCACTTGTGCGCGATAGCCGTAACGGTGTCGGCAGCTTCCGGAATCGCGGGCATCACCGGGCAAAGCGCGCCCCTGCTGCCGCTTCGGGTCTTGCCGTACTTTTTGATCGCGTTTGCAGTGTGCCGCGGCGTCTTCCACTATGCGGAACAGTACTGCAATCACTTTATCGCATTCAAACTGCTTGCGGTCATCAGGCACCGCATCTTTGCAAAACTCCGCGAACTCTGCCCCGCAAAGCTCGAAGGCAGAGACAAAGGCAATCTCATTTCGATAATAACGTCGGACATCGAACTGCTCGAAGTCTTTTACGCGCACACGATTTCACCGGTAGCGATCGCGCTCATCGTGTCGACGTGCATGACCGTCTTTATATGGCACGGAAGCGCCGCGGCCGGCATCATCGCTCTATGTGCGTATATAACGATCGGCTTTGTCATCCCGCTCACGAACGCAAAGCTCGGAGGTGCGGAGGGTCTCAAGTTTCGAAACGCGTTCGGAGCGCTCGGAAGCTTCGTGCTCGATTCGCTTCGCGGCCTGGACGAAACGATTCAATACGGCTGCGGCAAAAAGCGCTTATCCGAATTGATAAAGCGCTCGCAGGAACTGACAGCTGCGCAAAAAAAACTTTCGGCGCTCGAATCCTATCAGCGCGCCATTACCGATTTCGTCATACTTGCCTTCGACGCGGCGGCTTTTTGCCTGCTACTCCGATCTTTTTTTACCGGCAGCGTTTCGCTCGGAAGCGTCGTCGTAACGACAACCGCTTTGATGAGTTCGTTCGGGCCGGTCGTCGCGCTGTCGAATCTTTCGAATAATTTGATGCAGACGCTTGCAAGCGGAAAGAGAGTCCTCTCCCTGCTCGATGAAAAACCTGTCGTCGAAGAAGTGACAAGCGGCAGTACGAACGACGAAACCGCCGAAAAAGCTTTTGCCGTAAACGGCATCGATATTGCAAACGCTGATTTTTCTTACGGCGCGGAAAACATCCTGACGAATTTTTCGCTCAAAATTCCCGGACAAAAGATTTTCGGCATTCACGGGCCGTCCGGCTGCGGCAAATCGACGCTTTTAAAATTGCTCATGCGCTTTTGGGACGTGCAGTCGGGAAGCGTTTCGCTTTCGAAAAAAGACATACGGACGATTGATACGGCATCCCTCCGAGCTGCGGAATCCTACGTCACGCAGGAAACATCCCTCTTCCGCGATACGATTGCGAACAATATCGCAATCGGCAAAATCGGCGCGTCTCGAAAAGAGATAATCGATGCCGCGAAAAAAGCGTCGCTCGACGAATTCGTCTCTTCGCTTCCCGACGGATACGACACGGAAGTCGGAGAACTGGGGAGCACGTTGTCAGGCGGAGAGCGGCAGCGCATAGGACTTGCCCGCGCCTTTTTGCACGATGCGCCGATCATGTTTTTGGACGAACCGACGAGCAACCTCGATTCGCTGAACGAAGGCATTATCTTAAAATCGCTCAACGAAAAATCAAAACGTAAAACCGTCGTCATCGTATCGCATCGAATGTCGACGCTGAATATCGCACACAGCATCTTTGAAATGCAAAAGGAATCAACATGAAAAACCCGATTCGCATCTTGTGGATAATACTCGGTTTTATCTCACTGGGATTAGGCACCGTCGGTATCGCACTGCCGATTCTTCCGACCGTACCGTTTTATTTGGCAACCGTTTTTTGCTTTGCCAAAAGTTCGAAAAGATTACACGACTGGTTTATAGGCACATCGCTGTATAAAAAGCATTTGGAAAGTTTCGTCGAGCATAAAGCGATGACGCTGAAAACGAAAATTTCGGTTATCGCTACGGTGACGGCGGTGATGCTTACGGGCTTTATCATGATGAAGCGCGTACCCGTCGGAAGGATTTGTCTCGCCGTAGTGTGGATATGCCACATCGTCTACTTTTTGTTCGGCGTAAAAACGCTGCGTAACGAAGAGCAAAACCGATGCGGCGATATCGATACGGCACAAGATTCGGAAAACGATAGAGCCGTTTAAAATAAACGAAACGCAGCGGACGCGAAGGCCGACGCCGCTTTCGCTTGTCGTGCGTGAGGGATTGGAGAGGCGAAAGTTCCGGAGCGAGCGATGAGCGAGCGGAGGAATGAAGCGCGTGAGCGCGGAACCTCGAAAAGCCCGACCCGAGCGGAGCGAGGGACACGCCCTGAAAATTATTAATTATTAATCGTATTTCGCCCCGGGCAAGCGGAAGCCGCCGACACCGTGTTCGATTACCGTAACTTTGCATTCGAGCATAAAGGCGGTGCGCTTTTACTATTTTCGAATGCGGTCAATTGACAACGGGATTTTTCTCAATTATACTGAAACACAATCCGGTAAAAACACAGGCGCAATCGCTTATGCATCTGTTTTACACAAACGGATGCGTGCTTGTATTCTATTTATCGTTTTATAGTTTGCGAGGAAAATGTATTATGGTCAAAAAAAATTTATTTAAAACACCGGAGGTTACTATATGCCGCGGATAGAATTACACGATGTTTCAAAACGATGGGGCGATTTTGTCGGAGTCAATCACCTCAATATCGTTATCGAAGACAGAGAATTCATCACGCTGCTCGGTCCGTCCGGCTGCGGAAAGACGACGACGCTGCGCATGATCGCGGGGCTTGAAACGCCGACGGAGGGCAGGATCACCATCGGCGATACGGTCGTTTTCGATTCGGAAAAAGGCATCAACGTTTCGCCCGACAAACGCGATATCGGCTTTTTGTTTCAAAACTACGCATTGTGGCCGCACATGACTGTGTATAAAAATATCGCCTTCGGTCTTGAAAATTTAAAATGGCCGAAAAGCAAAATCGAAGAGCGCGTACGGGAAGTTTTAACGACTTTAAAAATCGAAGAATTCAAAGACCGCTATCCGGCCGAATTGTCGGGCGGACAGCAGCAGCGCGTCGCAATCGCACGGACGCTCGCGCCCAAACCGAAAGTGCTTTTTATGGACGAGCCGCTTTCAAACCTCGACGCAAAACTGCGCAGCGAAATGCGCACGGAATTGAAGCGTCTGCATTCGGATACGAACTCGACTTTCGTCTACGTTACGCACGACCAGCTCGAAGCGATGACGCTTGCGACGCGCATCTGTTTAATCGAAAAGGGCGACCTGCAGCAGTACGATCCGCCGCTCGTCGTCTACAATCGGCCGGCGAATTTGTTCGTTGCGGATTTTATCGGAAACCCGACGATGAATTTCGTTCCGGCAAAAGCGAAGCAGACGGCGAAAAACGAACTCGCGGTACAATTTTTCGGCATCGATGCGGTTTTCGCGTGCGAAAAAGACGTGCAGCTTGAAAGAGAAGACGTCATCATCGGTATCCGTCCGGAATTTCTTCCGATCAGGGACAGCGGCGCAATCGAGGGGCTTGCGTATTCGACGCTTCCGTCGGGTATGGAAACGATCGTCAAAATCAACCTCAAGGGCGATATTTTATCTTCCGTCGTATTCGGTTCGATCGATTATGCGGTCGATAAGCCGATCCGTTTCGACATCGTGGGCGACGATATCATCGTCTTCGATACCGAAACGAAAAAAAATATCTGCCTCGGCTCCGTCAAGGTAAAATAATAATTGACCTGAATATCGAGTTTGGAAAGTATCAGCTAATAGCGCTATGTTTACGGCGAGAACTTCGTTCGGCTTCGCCTCACTACCGAGTTTGCTTTGCAAACTCGCCGTGTAAGCCGCGGTCGAGCTTTTAAAGACAGGCTTCCGCAAGCCTAACGCTCGAAACGGCACGCAGCCGGAACCTCGCCGCAAACATACTTTTATTTATTTTCCAAACTCGCCATTCATTGATGCGCGAAACGGTTGGAAAATTTCGAGTTCTGGCAAACTCGAAATTCCGGCTAATTATTAAAACGACCGGAGCGCGGCTTTGCGTTCCGGTTTTATTTTTTCCAAAATGCGGGCAGGAAATACAAAATCATCGTATAGAGTTCGAGCCGTCCGGCGAGCATCGCAAACGAATACCACCATTTGACCGCATCGGGGAGGAAACCGTAATTGCACGCCGGTCCCAATTTTCCGAAACCCGGCCCGACGTTTCCGACCATCGACAGCGCACCCGTCAAAGCGCTGAACAAATCCAAATCGAAAAGGCAGCCGATCGCCGTCGTGATAAACACGAGCAAAAGATACAGCGAAACGAAGGCGGCGACGTTCGGCACCAAATCTTTGCCGGCAACTTTTCCGTTTAAGCGAATATTGAATATACCGTGCGGGTGCAGCATTTTTTCGGTTTCGTTGTGCAGCTGTTTTGCGAGGACGACCCAGCGCACGACTTTTATACCGCCTCCGGTAGAGCCTGCGCAGCCGCCTAAAAAATAGAGTATAAAAATTAATAATTGTGCAGTCGGCGCCCACGTCGTAAAATCGGCGGTAGCGAATCCCGTTGTCGTCAAAATCGACGCAACTTGAAACGAACCGTATCTGAGCGCCTGCAAAAACGAACCGTACTGTTTAGCGATAACGAATGCAATACCGAGCGTGGCCGCAATAAAAACGGCGAAATACGCTTTTAATTCCGAGTTATCGCGGATCTCGGAAAATTTTCCGGTGACGGCGTAGTAGTATAAACTGAAGTTGATTCCCGACAAAAACATAAACACCGTACAGATGACGTCGATCGAAACGGAACCGTATGTACCGACGCTCGAATTTTTCGTCGAAAAGCCGCCGGTGCCGAGCGTCGCAAACGCGTGCGAAAGCGCGTCGATAAAATCCATACCGGCAAACAAGAGCAGCGCCGTCTGCACGGCAGTAAGTACGCCGTAGGAAAGCCACAAAATCTTTGCAGTCGTCGTAATTTTCGGCGTCACTTTGCCTTTTTCAGGACCTGTCGTCTCCGCTTTAATGAGCTGGAAGCCGCCGACGCCGAGAAGAGGCAAAAGCGCGACGGTGAGCGCGACGATACCCATACCGCCGAGCCAGTGCATTTCGCACCGCCACAGATTGATGCTTCGCGGCAGCGATTCGACTTCGCTCAAAATCGTCGCCCCCGTCGTCGAAAAGCCGCTGACGCTTTCGAAGATAGCATCGGCGAAGTGCGGAATCGCGCGGCTGCAATAAAGCGGCAGCGCACCGAACACGCTTCCGCAAATCCACGCGAGTGCGACGATGACGAAAGTGCCGCGCGTCGAAAGGCGTATTTCCGTCTTTCGACCGGCGATAAAGATGACGATCGCCGCAATCCAGCTGGCTATCATCGGAACGGCGAAAGAAGCGATGACGGCGGTCTCTCCGAGCGCAAGCGCCGTTCCGATCGGAATTAAAAACGAAACACCGATAAATGCGACGATGATCGATATGATTTTTAAAAACGTTAAAACCGCCATGATGCGCCCCTATTTTACGCTGCCGCCGAAAAACGAAACGACATTGCCATTTTCTTCCGCGACGGTGATAAGGATAACGTGATCGCCCGCATTGAGGCGCGTATCGCCGACGGGTATTTCGTAAATCGGCGAATCGTATTTTTTGATAAGAAGGATTAAAAACACGCCGGGGTTTGCGATGTCGCGGAGCGTTTTATTGATCGCCTTCGAATCGCCGGGGAGAACGCACTCGATGATTTCCAAATCACCGGTCGTCACAGTGTGAATTTCTTTAACAAATTTTCCCCGCAGATGGCTCATAATCGAATCGACGACGGCATCGCGGATCGGAACGGGTACGTCGACGCCGAGCTTCCGCGCAATCGCCGAAAAGGCCGAACTCGTGACAAGGCTTATCGATTTGCCGACACCGAGCGACTCGAGGTAGGCTGCGAGCACCATGTTCATTTCGTGATTGTGCGTCGCGCAGATCGCCAAATCGAACGACGCGATCCCTTCTTCCTGCAAAAACGCTTCGTCCGTCGCGTCGGCACAAAAAACCTTTGCCGACGGGAAGCGCTCGGATGCGGTTTTCGTCAGCTCTTCGTCGCTGTCGATGATGACGAATTTTTGCGGACGCTTGATCACCTGCTTTGAAAACAGATCGAAGAGCGAGCGTTTTTCTTTCGGCGGAATCAATCGTTCCGCGATGATCGTGCCGATTCTTCCCGCTCCGATAAGCGCGATGTTTTTCAATTCTTTTTGCTCGGAACCGCAGAGCGCGAGCAGTTCGGAAACGTTTTCTTTTGCGACGATCACGCCGATGCTGTCGCCGGGATTGAGAAGCGTATTGCCGCTCGGAAGAGAGGTTTTGCCGTTTTCTTCGACGTACGCGATGAGGAACGGCTTATCGATGAGCGTACGGACGGTCTGCAGTTTTTGCCCCGCAAGCTTGCTTCCTTTTGCGACCGTCATGCGCGTCAGCTCGTACGCATTGTTTCCGAAAACCTGCACATCGCTCACCGCGCCGTTTTCGACCGCTTGAACGACCGCTTCGCCGGCTTCCACGTCGGGATGGATCATATAATCGATTCCGTACAGCGGACGATGCTTTCCGCCGAACGAATCCGCGTGACTCTTTTTTGCAGCCGCCGTGTTGACGTAGTACGCGTAGTTGCGTACGCGCGCGATCTTTACGATATCGGGATATACCGCATCGACGAGCGAACAGGTTATCATATTCACTTCGTCGTTTTCCGTAACGCATACGAGCGCGTCCGCTTTCGCGATACCCGCTTCTTCGAGCGTTTCCAAATCGTTGCCGTCGGCGAGCATCACCGTACAGTCAAGCTGATTCGAAACGTGACGCACATTGTTTTCATCGTTGTCGATAATCGCGACGGTATTTTTTTCGTTGATCAATAATTTTGCAAGCTGCACGCCGGTAAAACCGGCACCGATAATAACGATCCGCATCGAATATATTCCTTATTAATTATTATATATAATTTCGAATTTTATTAAGCGACATTAATAATATTAATTTTTATCTTCCTGCGACAATTTCGATTTTTTCCCTGCAACGACCGTTGCCGACGCGATCACCGCCGCACACACGATCGCCGCAGCCGCAGCTTCGAGCAGAGCGTTCGGAAGCAGTAAAAGCAGCACGGCGATAAAACCTTTGCCTCCCATCGCGCTCATCATCCTGCCGCCCGCAAAAACATACAGCGCGCCGACGACAAAACACGTATGCGCAAGCGTCGAAATAAACGCGGCAAGCGCGGCGGAAACCGTTTTCGGCAAATGCGGAATGAGCGACAAAAGCCGCCATAAAAGCCAAGCGGCTACGGCAAGAAGCGCACGCGGCAAAACCGAAACGGCGGGATTGATAAAAAGCGGATCGAGCGCGCCGGTCGGCGTTATGGCCGCAAGGATTAAACTGAACACGCCGAACACCGTGCCGACGGCGATCCCCGAAGCGAGAGCCGATGCACCTCCCGTCAGCATGACGGCGAGCAAAACCGGAATATGCATGATCGTAATCGATGCATTCGGGCCGAGAGGAATCATGCCGAGGTGGAGCGGCGGCATACCGAGTACGACGACAAGCGCACAGAGCGCGCCCGTCAATGCGATTTTTCTGTTTCGCGATACCGTTTTTTCCATATGCTGTATCATAGCAAATTGTTATATATCTGACAACGAGCGGCAAGATATAAAAATACAAAACGGAAAATATGCAGTGCGGCGCTCTCTATTGTAAAATATGTACTTACACGTGTTTATATGTTATAGTCATACGTGTAATGAAATCTCCGAGTTTGTATGAAAGATGCAAATTACAAAGAAAACAACGATTTTCTCACCACGCAAATAATTACCTATCTCGGAAACAAGCGCTTATTAATAGGCAATATTGAAAACGAAGTAAATACGATATCGAAAAAACTGCAAAAAGAAAAAATGATGTGCGCGGATATTTTTTCCGGATCGGGCATCGTTGCGCGCATGCTGAAAAAACATTCCGATACACTGATCGTAAACGATTTGGAAAATTATTCCGCCGTAATAAACAGCTGCTATTTAATAAATAAAAAAGACTATCCCGAAAAAAAATGTTCCGCACTCAGAAGCGAAATTGAAAATCAAAGCATACACAAAAAATACCGCGGAATAATTTCACAAAATTATGCGCCGAAAAACGATAATGATATTTTACCGGGTGAAAGAGTTTTTTACACACATGAAAATGCCGTGTTGATCGATACGTACAGAAAACTGATCGATGAAGTCGTCGAAGAAGATACATTAAAAAAATTTTTTTTAGCACCTTTAATTACCGAAGCATCCGTTCATGTCAATACGAGCGGTGTTTTCAAAGGCTTTTACAAAGACAAACATACGGGGATCGGCTGCTTCGGGGCTGCCGGTAAAAATGCCCTCTCCAGAATTTTCGGTAAGATAGAATTGAAAGAACCCGTTTTCAGTAATTATGAATCGAAGCTGCATGTATATCAAAAAGATGCGGTACAGCTTTCCAAAGAGTTAAAAGATTTGGATATAGCATATCTCGACCCTCCGTACAATCAACATCCGTACGGATCGAATTATTTTATGTTGAACCTTATTTTAATAAACAAACTCGACGTGGAAATAAGCAAAGTCAGCGGAATAACGCAAGACTGGAATCGCTCCGTATTTAATAAACCGTATTCCGCATTACACGCGATGGAAAAAATAATCGCCAACTTGGACAGCAAATTCGTGATCATCTCTTACAATTCGGAAGGTTTTATATCCTTTGATGAAATGCGAGCCATGCTGCATAAATACGGAAAATGTAAAACACGGGAAATCCGATACAACGCTTTTCGCGGAAGCAGAAATTTAAAAAACAGAGACATACACGTTTGTGAATATTTATTTATTTTACAAAAATAAGGAATTGTTATGCGCCGACATGACAGTTTGCGAAAACGCATTGAACAACATAAACCAAAAAACATAAAATCGGCGCTGTTTATTATCGGAGTTATACGCTTATGCTTCCGCTTCTTTACAATAAAATAGACCGCGATGAAATGAATGCTCACCTGCGCGCTAAAGGTTTCGCTCCCGTTTACACCGCATCGGCGAAATCGCGCATCGTGCTCGTGGGGCAGGCACCCGGCCGGATCGCACAGGAAACACGAAAACCGTGGAACGATGCAAGCGGACGGCTGCTTCGAAAATGGCTCGGCGTAACGGACGAACAGTTTTATAACCCCGATCTGTTTGCAATTATGCCGATGGATTTTTATTATCCGGGAAAAGGCGCTCACGGCGATTTGCCGCCGAGGAAAGAATTTGCAAAAACATGGCACCCGAAGCTTTCGGCGCTTATGCCGGACGTCCGCCTGACGATTTTAGTCGGAGCGTACGCCCAAAAATATTATTTGGGAATGCGGGCGAAAAAAAGCCTGACCGAAACGGTGAAAGAATTTAATAATTATCTGCCCGAGTATTTTCCGCTCGTGCATCCCTCCCCGCTCAATTTCGGCTGGAGGAAACGCAATCCGTGGTTCGAAAAAGAAGTAATTCCGGTACTGCAGGAGGCCGTACAAAGAGCGATAGGCTAAAGATTTATACTATCGCTATTGTTTAAAATAGAACACCGGGAATAGTACAAAGAGTGTGTTTTCGGTAGTATTAAAGTCCGATGGAGATAAGAAAATGACAATTTACGATTATTCGGTACAGGATGCACAAGGAGGCAATGTACCTCTGAAAGATTATAAAGGGAAGGTTTTGCTGATTGTAAATACGGCAACAAAATGCGGGTTTACGCCGCACTACAAAGAACTTGAACAAATGTACGAAAAATATCATGAGCAGGGCTTGGAAATAATCGATGTACCGTGCAATCAATTCGGGGGGCAGGCACCGGGTACGAACGAACAAATCAGCGAGTTCTGCTCGCTCAATTACAACACGAAATTTCCGCAAATGAAAAAGTCGGACGTAAACGGTAAAAACGAATTGCCGCTGTATACATATTTGAAAGCGCAAAAGGGATTTGAAGGTTTCGGCGAAGGCAAAACGGCGCAGACGCTGCATGATTATATTACCAAAAGCAATCCCGATTATCAAAACAATTCCGACATCAAATGGAACTTTACCAAATTCGTTGTCGCGCGTGACGGGACTGTCGTCGCACGTTTTGAACCGCCTGCTCCTATGGCCGATGTTGAAGCGTGCGTTGCAAAGCTGATGTAAAATACAGCTTTATAATGTAAAGTAACGACAAGATTTGCTTTAGGTATCGGTTATCTATATTACCTTTTTCTATCATACGACCGATACATAATTCGTACACAATGTCCGATATATCGTCTGCCGTTTTATCATATTTGGAAACGCTTTCTCGTGAAAAACTTATCGAATTAATAAATTATTTCGCCGCGACACATGAAGATATTCGATGCACACTTGAAAAAAAAGCCGGCGCCGTAAGCACAAAAGCGGAACCGGCCGATATATTCGCACAATCACCACCGGAACTGCCGGAAGCGGACATATCCACAACGTCATCACAAGTCCTTGTTACTCGAAACAGTACGCCGCAGGAAAAAATCGATTTATATACATCGCTCTTTGTCGGCCGACAGGATGTCTTTGCGCTGCGCTGGTACAACGCAAAATCCGAGAAAAGCGGCTATTCGCCGGTATGCGAAAACAAGTGGCAGAGCGGGAAATGCGATATGAAAAAATATTCATGCGCCTCCTGTCCGTTTAAACTTCCTGTTCCGCTTTCCGACGGCTATATTTTTAATCACTTGGCGGGAAAAGATTCCGCCTGCCGTGATGTCGTCGGTTTATATCCGCTTATGGAAGGAGACGTATGCCGCTTTCTCGCATTTGACTTCGACTCGCATACGGGAAGTTCCGATGCGTGGAAAAAAGATGCGGCGGCCGTACGTAAAACCTGTACTGCGTTTTCGGTTCCCGTTTCAGTTGAAATATCGCGGTCGGGAAAAGGCGCTCACCTTTGGATTTTTTTCAGCGAAAACATTGCCGCAAAACGTGCGCGCAATTTCGGGACATTGATTTTACAGGCTGCGATGAACGAACGGCATTCACTTCCGTTTGAATCATTCGACCGTATGTTTCCCAATCAGGATACGATACCGAAAGGCGGCTACGGTAATTTAATCGCTCTGCCGCTGCAGGGACAGGCGGTAAAAAATAAGTGTTCCGTTTTTGTGGACGAAGATTTTATTCCGTTTGACGACCAGTGGGCATATTTAAGTTCCGTCAAAAAATTGTCCGAAAAAGCCGTGCAGGCGCGCTGTACCGAAATTGCAAAGACCGTGTCCGGTTTTTTACCGAACGATTTCGATATCGGCGGGATCAATAAACCGGACGATTTCAATACCGACGAAATTAATAAAACAGACAATATTATTAAATTCGGAAGAACGTATAAGATTATTAAAAATCCGCCGAGCGATAATTCAGCGCGGAATAAATTATTGAACGTTTATTCAAGCGATCCGAACGCGCAATCAAACAATCAACCGGCACAAAATGCTCGACTGACGCAAAAAGATTTTTCTTCGATCGTGCACATTACATTTTCCAATCAAATCGAAATTGCAAAAGCCGGAATATCGGAGCGGGCTCTGGGGATTTTCAGACGGACGGCGGTTTTCTTAAATCCCGAATATTTTAAAAAACTTCAAATGCGGCTTCCGTTATATAATATTCCTCGTTATATCGATTGCTCCGGTAAAACGGAAAACGCTTTGCGTTTGCCCCGCGGCAACCTCGCTCAAATCGAAAAATTATTAAATGATTGCAATACGCATTACGAAATTACGGATAAACGCGAACAGGGAATACGCATTGAAATCAATTTTACCGGAAAACTGTACGATGAACAAAAAGCGGCTTTACAGGCGATGCTTAAATCGGATATCGGTATTTTATCCGCCGGAACGGGTTTCGGAAAAACGGTAACCGCCGCATCTCTCATTGCGGAACGAAAAACGAATACGATGATCCTCGTGCAGACACATACGCTTTTGGAACAGTGGAAAAAGGCCGTCAAGCGGTTTTTGAATTACGAAGCGGGAACTATCGCCGCAGGAAAAGATACGTTGACGGGGATTATCGATATCGCAATTATTAAGTCGCTTACGGAAAAGAATTCCGATGCGGTAAAACCGCGGCGGCATACATACGGCATGCTTATCGTCGACGAGTGTCATCACGTATCGGCATTCGGGACGGAAAACCTCGTAAAGAGCTTTCGTGCAAAATACGTGTACGGATTGACCGCAACGCCGATACGACGCGACGGCAGGCAAAAGATTATCTTTATGCAGTGCGGGCGGATCCTCTATGCGACGACTGCGAAACAGATGAACAGCGTACAAAACTTTGAACACTATTTTATTCCGCGTTTTACGAACTTTCATATCGCTGCAGAAAATGCGGAGCTTTCGAAGTCCTCAATTCAAAATTATTATTCCGAAATGGTACAAGCGGAAGCGCGGAATATGTTAATCGTTTCCGATGTACGAGACGCCGTTAAAGAAGGACGGACACCGCTTATCCTTTCCGACAGGATCGAACATTTAAAATTATTAAAAAATTACCTCAAAGACGCTGCCCTCCATGTCATCGTGATTACCGGCAAAGGAACACAAAAGCAAAAGAAAGAACAGTTGGAAGCGCTCAACAAAGTTCCCGCATCCGAATCGCTTGTCGTGCTTGCGACGGGAAAGTATGCCGGAGAAGGCTTTGACGATCCGCGGCTCGACACGCTTATGCTTGCAATGCCGTTCAGCTGGAAGGGCACGCTTGCACAATACTGCGGACGCCTGCACAGAAATTTTGCGGGGAAAGAAGAAGTATTGATTTATGACTACGTCGACTTCCGTATTCAAGTTTTCGATCACATGTACCGGAATCGCCTCAAAGGCTACAAGCAGCTCGGTTATACGATAAAGCCTGATTCCGATTCGGCTCAAAACGGAGCGGCACCGTCAAAGCTGTATTCCGTCGACAACTGTAAAACCGATTTTATTAAAGACTGCATAAGCGCAAAAAAATCGGCCGTCATTTGCTCGCCGTATCTTTCCAAAACCGAAGTACAAAAATTTTTACCGCTTGTACCGAAAATACTTTCAAACGGGTGCAAAATCTTTATCACGACAAGGTTGCATGAAGATAAAGATCGACGCAAAAAGCAACAGCCGTATATCGATATGCTCGAAGCTGCGGGTGCTGTCGTTTTTGCGAAAGAAAATGTTTCGCAGCGGCTTGCCGTTTTCGATGAAAAAATTTTGTGGTACGGCAGCATCGACTTTCTCGGATATTCGGAAGCGGAAGACTGCAGCATCCGTATCTGCAATGCGGAGGTTGCGTCGGCTGTAGAAGCGGAAATTATTAAATGACAATATTCCGCCGATATACATACGTATACCGGCGGGGTTATCGAAGGGACACGGTTTTGGTGCGGCGTGTCCGCGGCAAGCGGCAAGGTGTCGCCGCGTCACTCATTAATTGCTCGCCACGTTGATCGCCAGTTTGCCGCCGCGTCAATCGTCAAACGCTATTTTTCCGATGCGTTTTTTGCAGCGCTTTCGCCGGCAAGTTTTCCCGACGTAATTGCCCATGCATTGTTTGCACCGGAAGGAGAATCGTCACCCATAACACCGCCGCCGACTTCGCCTGCGGCATAAAGTCCGGGAATGATTTTTCCGTCCGTGTCGATAACCTGCACACTGTCATTCAAAACCAAGCCGCCCATCGTCGTTGCAAAGCGCGGCTTTTGTTCGACAAGGTAATAAGGACCGTCTTCGATTTTCGCTTTCATAAAGTTTGCCGGACGTCCGAAAGCCGAATCGGTTCCCGATGCGACAGAAGAATTGTACGTATCGATCGTAGCTTTAAGAGCCGCCGCATCCATATTCAAAGCGCCGGCAGCTTCTTCGACCGTCGTTCCGCGTATGAAAATCGGCTCGTGCGAACCGTTGTTTTTAAGCCACGAGTCGATATTTTCTTCCGAAATGCCCGCGTTTGCAAGCCTTTCCTTCCACATGTCGAAAGTTTTTTGATCCATGAATAAAAAGAGCATTCCGTCGGTTTGTTTGACTTCGGTTTCGAGAATCGTGCGATTCGACGCTTTTTCGCTTACGACGCGCTTTCCTTCTTTATTGATAAGAATCGCACTGCCCGAATTAAACGCAACGATATTTCCGGCGATCGTTGACTTCGCCATGCCAGAAGCAACTTCGATACCGTTCGGATAGCGTTTTCCGTACTGCATGAGCTGCCGCTGTGCATTGACCGCATCGGTCAATATCAAACCGTCGCCGGTCGCGTTCGATCTGCCGTAGTACAGCGATTTTTGCAGATCTTCCGACAAAAGCGATTTGTTCGCGCCGTATCCGCCGGTTGCGATTACGACCGACTTTGCCGTTATGTCGTAAGTGTTGCCGCCGGAATCTTCGGCTATTACTCCGACAACCGTACCGCCGTCGCGTTTTAATTCGGTCGCCTTCGTATTCAAATGCAGATCGATATTCGTTGACGAAAGCTTTTGCAAAATACTTTTCATAAAACCGCTTCCGCCGCCGAGGTAGGCCAATTCCCTGTCGTTCGAATATTCGGCAAGTTTGTGCAGACCGCCTTTCATGTCGAATTGAACGCCGGCGTATTCGTTGAGCCAATCGCTCGCGGCTCCGACATTCCGCGCAAAAAGCGTAAGGGAGGCTTCGTTGTTTTTGCGAGCGCCGTTTTTCATAAAGTCGGCAACCATGCTCTGCACCGAATCATTTGTGACACCGGCTTCTTTTTGCAGTTTTGAACCCATGACAACCTGATTGCCGCCGCTGACGACGAGAGCCCCTCCGATCATGCCGGTTTTTTCCAAAAGCACTGTCTTCGCACCGAGTTGATCGGCACGCAAAGCAGCGCTTACGCCCGCGCCGCCCGCACCGATAACGACGACGTCGGCGCTGAGATTTTCGGTTTTTACAGGCGCTTTTTCTATCGGTTTTTCAAAGTCTGCGGGATTGCCGCCCGCTTGTGCAATCGCCTGTCTGACCGCGTATTTAACGGCACTTGATGTAACCGTTGCGCCGGATACCGAATCAACGGCGAGGCTGTTTGTTTCGATTATCTTTTTCGGCAAATCGATAAGCGCCGGATCCGACAGCACGTCAGTTTCGCTTTCCTTCGTTATCGTAATGCCGGAAATTTTTTTAGCCGAAAAGTTTACCGTAAGTTCGATCGGACCGTTATGTCCCGTAACGCTCACCGCGTAATCGCCGTCTTTTACGGCATTTTTCCCTGCGCAGCCGACCGCCGTAAAAGCAGCGAGCAACAGCGAACCGAATACATAAAAATATTTTTTCATATGTAGTACCGCCTATTGCTGCGCCGTGTTTGCAGCGTTCGTACCGGCGATTCTGCCGAATACGACGATGTCGGAAATCGCGCAGGTTCCGACGCGGTTATTGCCGTGAATGCCGCCGGTTACTTCGCCCGCCGCATATAAACCGGGAATCGGTTTTCCGTTGACGTCGAGCACTTGCGCTTTTTCGTTGATTTCAACACCGCCCATCGTATGATGCACGGAAACGACGCCTTTCAAAATAAACCACGGGCCGCTCTTCATCGTAACCATACTCGTCTTTCTGCCGAATTCGTCGTTGTTATTTTCGATGCCTTTGTTGTACGCGTCCATAGTTTTGACGAGGTTTGCGGCGTTGATGCCGAAATGATTTGCGATTTCTTCGAGCGTGTCGGCTTTGAAAAAGACGCCGTCCGCCAAAGTCTTTGCGTATTCGTCTTTAAATTTTTCTTCAAGGTGCAGACGATCGGCGACTTCCTGATTGTAGATCGCGTATGCAACGCCGCCCTGTGCGAGAATGCCTTCCGCGCGCACATCACGCATGCCGACTTCGTTGACAAAACGCTTGCCGTCTTTGTTGACGTAAATCAAACCTTCTCCCGACCAGCTCGGCGCTTCAATGCCGTAGAACACGCCGGTAACGGGATTGTTAAACGGATAGAGCTGAATGTATTCCATGCCGATTAAATTCGCGTTGACTTTTTCGGCCATGACAATTCCGTCGCCGACGATGGCGGGGGAGTTGGTTGTTTTAACCGATGCGTCGAGCGTTTCCCAGCGCTTGTTGTATTTTTGACGCATTTCAACATTCGCTCCGAAACCGCCGGTCGCAAGCACAACGGCTCTCTTTGCAGTCAGCACGATCGGGGTATTGTCTTTTTGCACCGCCTGTACACCGACGATCTTCCCCGACTTGTCTTTTATCAGCTCTTCGCCCTTCGTATTCAAAAGAATTTCCACTCCGATTTTTTCAGCGTATTCTTTTAAAGGCGTAATCATGCCCGCACCGAGTTCGATCGGTTCGACCGCACGCGGAACGCTGTGTCCGCCTTCGTGTACCAGATAATCCTGATATTTTACGCCGATAACATCGCGAAGCCACAGCGCTCCCGCCGTCGCGTTGTTTGCAACGATATCGACCAATTCTTTTTTTGCTAATTTACCGCCGCCCTCATACATCTCTTTTGCAAATTGTTCGGGGCTGTCTTTAATCCCTTTTTCCTGCTGCAGCCAATTGTTCGGGCAGGCAAGTTCGGCATAGGACAAAAGCGTATTACCGCCGAGTATGGGCATTTTTTCGATAAGGATAACTTTCGCGCCGTTCGTTGCCGCTTCGACCGCGGCCGTCAAACCCGCGCCGCCTCCCCCGATAACGACAACATCGGTCGTCTTTTTTACGGCTTTTCCCGCTTTAACTTTTGCTTTTTTCGATTGAAGCGCGGCGACATCTCCGCCCGCCTGTTCAACAGTATTTGCAACGGCCTCCAAAATCGCTTTGGACGTAAAAGTCGCGCCGCTCACCGTATCGACGGCCAAACTTTGCGTTTTAATAATTTGTGCGGGAATTTCCTTTATCGGCGTATCGGAAATACCGGGCGTTTCATTGTGCTCGCCGATTTCGATTTTAGTGATTGCCGATTTGCTGAACGTCACGGAAACGTTGACATCTCCGCCCATTCCCTTTGCGCTTGCGGTGTACGTACCTGCCGTATACGTTGCGCTCTTCGCACATCCGGCCAGACACAACGCTAAAACCGCACATCCGGTTAAAAGCATTTTTTTCATCGCGTTCTCCATACAATCCTCCGCAAAAATGAAGTCTCCTTAACAACACCATACGATAAAAGAGATACCGCGTCAATGATGCGGTAGGCCGCTCTTCATCGGCCCTGTATACGACCGAAAGAGGAATATATACTTGCTATAGAAAAAAATAACACACCGTAAGACATCGCCGGTTAATCTTGCTGTTTCCGGAATAAAAATTGTTTGATAAGATACTTTACAGGATAGTTTCTATACACGGTATTGCAATATTATGTAATACGATACGGCAATACCGTGCAAGAATTTGTTTTTTATTTTTTCCCTACTACTACAAAGGGCTGCAGCTGATACGGTTTCGCCGCAATATTAAAATCATTCCATTCATAAAAAAATTTTTCAAGCGGCAGTACGATAAATCCGTCTTGCCAGTGATCCCATGTATCATAAGGATCGGCAATAATTAAAACGTCATCACCAAGCTGCGGTGTTCCGCCGTTATCATAGCCGACAATTACGACATAATGCCCGTTCCACAGATTGGTATGAGCGATAATCGGATGCCCGTCTTTCAAATGACCGGTCAGCCATTTTACAAAAAACGAATCTTTTGCATCCGTAACCCATTTATCGGTATCCGCTTTATTTTCGCTCGAGTAAAGGGATACGGCTTCAAAATATCTTTTATAATTACCAACCATAGCCGGAGAATACTTCAAGTTTTTAGTATCTTCTTCCGTCACGAAATCGTCCGGCTGCGGATGCTCTTTGTAATTCGCTTCGACAATCTTCACATCGGAAAGCGTTTTTAAAAACTTGACGATTTTTCCGACATTTGCACCGGGTTCGTACCAGTTGTTTGCACTGCCCGGTTTTGCGTCCGGATCGTCTTCATCCATATTGCAGTGCATACCGACTGCAGCTTCCCATTCGGTCATCGGTATGCCCAAATGCATGAGGGCCATCGTAACGCATGAAGGACCGCAGCTGTATTCGGTCGTTTGCTGCATGGTTTTAAAATGCGATATAATCGTTACCTGGTCATCGCTTTCCATATTATAAAAATCCGGATGCAGCCAATATTTCGATTTTTTGTGATTATTCGCGCCGTGAATATCCGCACCACCGTTCGGGTCGATGTCTTCCGCAGGAAGAAATCGATCGTCGTTGTTATCAGACATCGGCGAAGAGCACCCTGTTACCGCCGCAAACACAAGGGATGCGGCACATAACAATACGATTACCTTTTTCATATTTATCGTACCTCCTACATAAATACGTGATATCCCGGTCCGATCGGGAGACCGGAAACCGTCCACAATACGAGTAAAAGAACCCACACGAGCGTAAACGCGATTGAAAACGGCAGCATATATGCCATAACCGTACCGGTCTGCGCACGTTTATCGTATTTTTGCGCATAGGTAAGGATAATGCCCAAGTATGCGAACGTCGGCGTAATATTGTTTGTCAAGCTGTCACCGATGCGATATGCCATTTGCGTTGCTGCAGGAGTTATGCCGGCAATCAAAAGCATGGGAACGAAAACCGTAGAGAGCACCGCCCATTTCGCGCTCATACTGCTGACGAAGAGGTTTATGATCGCGATAAGGAATACGAAGGCGATAAAGAGACCGACGCCGTGAATGCCGCTGTTCTTCAAAAACAGACCGCACTTGATTGCGATGATCGTTCCCAAATTGCTCTTTGCAAATACGGAGATAAATTGGCTCGCAAAAAAACAAATGAGGAAAAACGGCGCAATCGTTTTTATTTCGTTCGTCATCATAGCGAATATGTCTTTAAATTCCTTAATCGAGCCGGTAATTTTTCCGTATACGTAGCCGGGAACGGCGAACACAAACAGGATAACGGCAGGGATGGCTCGGAGCATCGGGCTGAATGCAAAAGATTTTCCTTCGGGCGGCGCAAAGGGCATTCCTTTGAATCCCATGGCAACGAGAACCAAAACCAGCCCCGCCAACCCCAATGCCGCCGATTTCATTGCTTTATTTTCCACGGCTGAAAGCGAAACTTTTATATGCTCTTCTTCTTTAAGTTCGAATTCGACTCCCATGCCCGTGTCGTCGAGTTTTTTCTCTACGAATTTGATAGACACCCATGCGATTGCGGGGCTTAACAAAATCGTCGATATGAGCATAAAATAATATCCGCTCGCCGGTGAAACGACCATCGCCGGATCCACCAAACGCGCGGCAGCTTCGGTCATACCTGCAAGCATGGCGTCTCCGTTTCCGACGACCAAGGCGGCTCCGAATCCGCAAGCCACCGATGCATACGCCGTAAAGAGTCCCGCCAGCGGATTGCGTTTCAAATTTATATACAGGATCGCAATGAGCGGAGGAAATACGACAAACGCGGTGTCGCCGATCAGGTTTCCGTTGATGCCGATCAAAACAACGATCATCGTTACGATGAATTTCGATTTGAAATTGCTTGCAAGCGACAGAATGCCTTTTAAAAATCCGCTGCCGTTTGCAACGCCGAGTCCCAATGTCGCGATAAACACCGCGCCTATCGGAGCGAAACTTGCCCACACCGACGGAAAGCTTTTCAAAATATCGGCAATACCTCCCGCCGTAAGCAGATTGACGGCGGCGACTTCTTTATCATTTACCGGATTAACCGCTTTGACTCCTGCCGCGGCGCAGATCGCCGAAAGAACCAGCGTCAAAAAGAAAAACACGATAAACATATAAATCGGATGCGGAATTTTATTTCCCGCCCTTTCGATAAAACCCAACATACCCGAAAGCTGTCGCTTATTTTCGGCTTTCCGATTTGCAGTATCCATAGATACCTCCTACATATTTTTGCGTATAAAATCGATATAAAAACGAACGGCATTCGGCAGCGCCGATTCGTCCATATCGAATTTACTGCTGTGATGTGCGTGGCAAATTCCTTTTTCTTCGTTTCTGATACCGATAAATGCATAGAAGCCCGGAAACTCCTGCAGATAACAACCGTAATTATCGGCTCCCATAATCTTTTCAAATCGGATGACGTTTTTATCTCCGAAAACGGCCTGTGCCGACGGAAGCGCTTTTGCAATACTTGCCGGATCGTTTACAACGGGAGGAAGACCGACGAGCGGCTTCCATTCCGCCTTTGCACCGGTCAGTATTTCCGCCGCTTTGCAGCTTCTGTCGAGGACAGAAAATAATTGCGTGCGTTCGGCGTCCGAAAAAAAACGCATCGTTCCGCCGAGTTCCGCCTGATCGGGAATGATATTTGTCGCAGTACCGCTGTGAAATAATCCGAAGCTCAGCGTATTGTGCTGAAGCGGACTGAATTCCCTGTCTTTAATTCGGAAAGCTTCTCCGACGATCATTGCACCGGCGTTGATGGGGTCGATACCTTGATCGGGGCGCGAGCCGTGACAGCTTTTTCCGGTTACGGTCAGGTGAAAGCTCGTCGTTCCCGCCATCACCGCTCCCGCCTGCAGCGATATTTTTCCGACGGGAATATCCGCCCAAAGATGAGAGCTCACCATCGTTTCAATTTTTCCGACGGTTTTGAGATAGTCGATAATCTCCCGATGCCCTTTGCCGATTTCTTCCGCCTGCTGAAAACAGAGGTAAACGGTTCCTTTGAGTTCCGATTTCATAGCCGCAAGTTCCCGCGCAAAGGTCAAAAGAATTGCGATGTGGCCGTCGTGCCCGCACGCATGCATACAGCCCGCATGCTCTGATTTAAATTCGAGCAACGTATCTTCGTTTATAGGCAGCGCATCGATATCGGATCGGAACGCATATATCTTGCCGGGCAGATCGCCTTTGATACTTGCGACCGTACCGTATTCGCCGACGGATTCATACGAAACACCCAACGTTTCAAGTTCGCGCCGGATATATTCGGAAGTTTCTTTTTCTTTTAAAGAAATTTCCGGAATTTTGTGAAATTTTCGCCTGAGTGCGATAACGTATTCTTCCATATCTTTCAGCATAATATTTCCCTTTGCGGAAAAACCGCATCGTATAATTCGCAGACGCCGAAAACTTCGGATTTTAAGGCGTCCGATTATTTTCTTTCGACGGCTTCTTTAAGCTGTGCCAAAGCTTTTGTTAATATCGAGCGCGGACAGGCGACGTTGATCCGCATATATCCGGCTTCGGCACCGAATGCGCGTCCGTCGTTTAATCCCAAACGCGCTTTTTTCGCCATAAATTCCGCGAGTTCGTCGCCGGTAAAGCCGAGTCCGCGGCAGTCGAGCCACATCAAATACGTACTTTCGGGTATATAGGTTTTTATTTGGGGAATATTCGTATCGATATATTCCTTTACGTATTTCATATTGGCTTCAATGTAATGCAGTACCTGTCCAAGCCATTCTTCACCGTATCTGAAGGCGGCTTCGACCGCAACGACACTGAAACAGTTGTTTCTATGAACGTCTATGCGGTGCCAAAATGCGTCAAATTTTTCTTTTGCCGCTTTATCGGGAAAGATAATCGTCGATGCCTGCAAGCCTGCAAGGTTGAATGTTTTTGTCGCCGATGTACAGGTAATCGTACAGGAAGCCGCCTCCGGACCGACGGAAGCTAAGGGAATATGCTTGTTCCCCCACAGCATAAGATCCGCATGAATTTCGTCGGATATGATCGGCACTTTATAGCGGATACACAACTCGGCTATTTTCTGCAGTTCGGATTTTTTCCAGACGCGGCCGAGCGGATTGTGAGGATGACAAAAAATAAATAACGCAGGCTTTTTTTGCAGCGCTTTTTCGAATGCGTCGAAATCGATATCGACCGCACCGCCGTCTTTTTGAATAAGAGGAACGGTAAGCGGGTTTCTGCCGCAGTTTTGCGTAACGCTGAAAAATTCCGAATATACCGGCGTCAAAAATAAAATATCGTCGCCCTCGCCGCTGAACCGATCCACAATAGCAGCTAAAGCGGGTACGACCCCCGGACAAAAAGATGCGAGGGCGGTATCGAATGTCCACCCGTTCCTTTTTGCCTGCCAGTCCCGGACGGATTCAAAATACGAATCGGGACGTGACGTATAGCCGAAAATCCCGTTTTTATTCCGCTCCGCCATCGCATCGATAATCGGCCGAGCGGTCGGAAAATCCATATCGGCAATCCACAACGGAATAAGATCTTTCGTACCGAATTTTTTTTCGGCCTCGTCATATTTCACCGAATTGCTGTGCGTTCTGTCCGTTATCGCATCGAAATCATATATCATTCCGTTCTCCCTTATATTGGTATGTATCGATTTTTTAACTATATGCAATTTATATGCCAATAAATAATAATAGAGATATTGGTTTTAATTATGATTTTTATGAGAGTATTTTGAGATTTAACGGAAATTCTACGGAATTCAGGAAATCATTACGGATGCATCTCTTCGTATCTTCGTTTAAAAACCCATTTACCCCATTATTTGTTTACATTAAACCATTTTAACCCGTTTTCGGTTATCCGTGCACCGTTTCTGCCTTTTTTTACATCGATAAACCTTTTCGCGGCCATATCCTGCAGCAAATCACGCACTTCTTTTTCTCCGACGATATAACCTGCATCTCTGATTTGCTGCAATAAAAACCGCCTGCCGCAGCTTTTTCCTTCTTTTGCACGACGCTTTATTTGTTCGAGTAAAAAAAGCTGTGCGTATTTTACCGAGCCGTCGGAAGGAAAAAAGCGGACGCTCTCGGTTTCAAAATGCGGAGCTGAAGATACGGACGAAAAAGCAGGGTGCGGTACGGAAACTTCCGAACGTCCTTGTGCTTCAAAGCAGCGTTCAAGTGTTTCCGTTTTTTTCCGCTTTATCTGCAAATCCGCCGGCAAATCATCCGGTACGATTTCGGCTTTATTCAAGCAGGCAAGATATTCAACGCAGTTTTTCAACTGCCGGATATTGCCGTCCCATTCTTGATCGAGCAGTATCCGCTCCGTTTCGTTTGCGAGCGTAAAATCGGAATGGAGACGTTTTTTAAAATTATCGATCAATTCCAAAACATCCGTTCCCCGCTCGCGCAAAGGCGGCAATTCCAAACTCAATACGTTCAGCCGGTAATACAAATCTTTTCTGAATCTTCCGAGCCGTACCGATTCGCCGAGATTTTCATTCGTTGCGGCAATAATGCGCACATCGACGTTGATAACGCTGTTGCCGCCGATCCTCAGCACTTCTTTTTCCTGGATAACGCGCAAAAGCTTCAGCTGCAGCGCTTTGCTCATGCCTTCGATCTCATCGAGAAAAAGCGTACCGCGGTGTGCGAATTCGAAAAATCCCATTTTGCCGCCTTTTTTCGCACCCGTAAAAGCGCCTTCTTCATAGCCAAACAATTCGCTTTCCATAAGGCTGTCGGGAATGGCAGCACAGTTGATCGCGACGAACGGATATCCGTGCCGTTCGGATGCCGCATGAATTGCATGTGCGAAAAGCTCTTTGCCGGTACCGCTTTCTCCGGTTAAAAGAACGGGAGCGGTACGGCATGCCATTTTCGCGGCAACTTCCTTTGCACGACGCACGGCGGCACTGCTTCCGATTATAGAATCGAATGTATATTTTGCCGCATGTCCTTTATTCATAAGCTGACGGCGCAGTTTATGCTGGCGGTACTCTTCGTCACTGAAACGCTGAATCGCCGCCATGGCTCCGACAAACGAATTGCCTTTGACGATCGGCGTAATATTGAGTGTCATATCGACATTGCGTATTTTGAGCATGTGTTCTTTTACAGCTTTTTGTGAAACCAAAAAATCACCGAACGGAATAAACGGAAGCACGCCGTCGGATTTTTTGCCGACAACCGCCTTTTTCGATACGGCGAGTATTTCCTCCGCTTTTTTATTTAAATAAAATACCGTTCCTTCCGCATCGATGCAGATAATGCCGATATCGAGCATATTTTGAAGATTGTCGAAAAGTCCTTCCATCCGTATGGAACGATAAAACATACGGTTGAAATTATAATTATCATCGACGATATCTTTAAGATATTTTTTGATTTTTTCTTCTTCGAGAAGTTCTTCGCAGTCGGATTTAAGCAGGAGTTCGACAACAGTGTCACCGCTTAAAAGACGCGGCCCGATATCCAAAACATCGGTCACTTCTTTCGGGACATAACGGCTTTCGCCGGGCGTCACGGCAAAGGTAATGTCCGGTCTATACGTTTCGTTCGGACTGCACGGATAACATTCGATATTGTCGATGCCGAAGCGATTGAACAGAGCCATCGTTTCGATCGCCATTTTATGGCTGAGATTGACGACAAGCGCTTTTGTTCCCTGCGGAATTTTTAATAATTGTTTTAAACTTTCTTTTCGTATCGTTACTTGGATAATGGTCACTTCGCTGTTTGAAGGCAGCTGTTTTTGTAAATTGTTGAGATCCGTACACGCGCAGGTCGAAATCAAATACAGGTCGGCGGGACGAATATCGTTGAAATATTCTCGTGTACTGTATGAAAAGACACTTGCTTTGGCGCCCATAAAATATCGTACTTGCTCCGCATACACATCTGCAGAGACTTTGTCATATGCAATAACCGCGATTGTTTTCATAAGAACAACCTTTTTACTCGAATACTGTATTTTTATTATGGATACCCAATGCAGTGTATTGTTTAAAACATACCGTTTTGTTTTTTAAGTATAACCTATGTATATCAGGTCGTCAAATAAGATCTCGAAAAATATACAAAAAAAGCCGTCATTTTCACGACGACTTTTTTAATTTTTATTTTATCTTTAAAACGCACACGATACGCGCAATGCTATTACCGATTGCAATCCACGTTCCCTCCCGAAAACGTGAATTACATAACGAACGGGCGATCTACTTGCTCAAAAGATTGTTCATGCGCCTTACGAAATCGGCAGGATCTTTCAGCTCTTCACCGCCCACGAGCAGCGCCTGGTCGAGCAGCACGAAAGAAATATCGGCGATGCGTTCTTTGTCGTCGGTGTCTTTGAGTTTTTGCACAATCGGGTGATCGCCGTTCACTTCGAGGATAGGCTTTACGTCGACGCCGGATTGCCCCATCGCTTTCATCATGCGTTCCATTTGGAAGGACGGATCATTTTCGTCGACGACGATACACGAAGGACTGTCCGAAAGGCGCTTGCTGAGTTTTACTTCTTTGACTTTGTCGCCGAGCGCTTCTTTAATTTTTTCGACGATCGGTTTAAATTCTTTTTCTTTTTTTTCGGCTTCGGCTTTATCGACGCCGAGTTCGTCGTCGCTGCCGGCTCTGTTTACCGATTTCAATTCAAAGTCTTTGTATTTTCCGAGCGCGGGGATAACGATATCCGCGATGTCGCTTGCGATTATTAAAACTTCAAAACCCTTTTTCGTATACGCTTCGAGGAGCGGGCTCGAACGCAGATTTTTTTCGTCCGTGCCGGTGATATAGTAAATCGATTTTTGACCGCTTTTCATGCGCTGCACGTAGTCTGCAAAACTCGTCCATTCGTCGCCGTTATTTTCGAGCGCCGCATTTTGACCGGAAGCACCCGCGTCTTTTTTTGCGGCATCCGCATCTTTCCCTGCAGCATTTGTACCGCTTGCACCGTCTTTTACATCCGGCTTGTACGTCGTTTTAAATCGTACGATTTCCGCAATTTCCGCGCGGTTTGCAAAATCCGAGTACAGGCCTTCCATCATCGGACGGTTAAACTGTGCAACAAACGTATTCCATTTTTCGATCGCCTTTTTTTCGGCGTCGGTCGGCTTTTCGCTTTTTCGCGCTTTATCGGCTTCGTCTCCGAGTTTTTTAAATTCGCCGAGCAGCTTTTTTACCGACTGCGCTTTGATCGTTTCGAGGATGCGGTTTTGCTGCAGGATTTCGCGGCTCACATTGAGCGGCAAATCTTCGCTGTCGATGATGCCGCGCACGAAACGGAGGTATGCCGGAAGCAGTTCGCGGTCGTCATCGGTGATAAACACGCGCTTGACGTAGAGCTTTATGCCGCTTTTGTAGTCGGCTTGATACATATCAAAGGGTGCGGTTTTCGGAACGTAAAAGAGCGTCGTATATTCCTGCGTACCTTCGGCGTGCGTATGGACGTACATGAGCGGGTCGTCGCCGTCGTGACTCATCGTTTTGTAGAATTCGTTGTAGTCCGATTCTTTCAAATCGCTCTTCGATCGTTTCCACAGGGCGCTTGCGCTGTTTACCTGATCGACTTTATTTTCGCTCGACGTAACGTTACCCTTGTCGTCGTATTTGTTTTGCGTATAGTGAAGATAGATCGGAAACGCGATATAATCGCTGTATTTTTTAATAAGCTCTTCGATCTTCCAGCGGCTCGCGTACTCTTTGCTGTCGTCGTTTAAATGCATGACGACGGCGGAACCGCAGCTTTCGCTTTTATCGAAACCGTATTTTTTCGCTTCTTCGCTGTCGCATGCGACTTCTTCGATATCGTACGAGTTCGTGCCGTCGCTCGACCAGTGCCAAATTTTTCCGGACGGATCGGCCGCTTTGCGTGTGTATACGTCGATTTTTTTTGCCGCCATAAATGCCGCATAAAAGCCGACGCCGAACTGCCCGATGAGCGCCGAATCTTTCGACGCCGCTTCGTTCAATTTTTCAAAAAACGCTTTCGTGCCGCTGCGCGCGATCGTGCCGAGATTATCGGTTAAATCTTTATCGGTCATGCCGATGCCGGAATCCTGTACGGTGAGCACGCTTTCTTTGCCCTCGTCCCCGCCTTCGAACGAAATGTCGATGCGCGGCGCAAAATGCACGTCTTTGAATGCGTCGTCGGATACGGTGAGGTATTTGAGTTTGTCGAGTGCATCCGATGCGTTCGAAACGATTTCCCTGAGGAAAATATCCTTATTCGAATACATCGAATGGATGATGAGTTTTAAAAGCTGATTTACTTCGGTTTGAAATTGATACGTTGCCATACAAGCCTCTTTTTAGAAATTGAAAAATAGTGCGGAAAATTCGCAGATTACTTCTAATGTACTGATAAACGGCGGCTTTCGGCAAGCGAGAAAACATTCCTTAAAATGCAGCATTGCAGGAAGTATCAACTTCCGAAAAAGTTTTTTCTGTGCGCATGAGCGCACCCGTACTATAGTCGAGTTTGCGACGCAAACTCGAGATAAGAACGCTGCGATTTCGAGCAATGCACAGAAATCGCGAGTGTCTCCCATAAAAGAAAAACGCTTCGGCGTTTTTCGGCTCCGGACTTTAGCGGAGGCACTATTTCAGCCGATGCTTTTTATCGTACCTCCCGCGATTTCCGCTGTAAATATTCTTTTAGGATTCCCTTTTCTATACAAATTTTTACCGCATTGGTAAAGCCGCTCTCTTAGGGAGAGAGGACACCTCGTTCAGAGCAAGGTTTCCTCTCTCTCCCTAAAACCCTCTCTCTTCTTCCCGCACTGCTTAGGGCTCCGCCCTAAGAACCCGGTCTTCTTTAATTAAGGTTACGGCATTACGGCACGGACACCGTAAAAGCCGCAAGTACACGATGTTTTAGGCTGTAAGCCTAAAACTCGAAGTCAAGGAATGTACACGGAAGTATATTCCTTGACTGGGCATATTTTCGTTTATTGTCGATTGGTGCTCTGCAAGCACAATAATCTTATTGTCTACAAGGCAGAAAACATCATTATTAATTAATAAGCCGATTTTCGAAAATATCAGTTAATAATTATTATATCGCTCCGTGCCGGAAAATTTTCCGCGCGTCAATACAATTTTTCGCCGAGCAGGCGGGCGGCAAGAGAAACGGCAAGCACTGCGGTTTGATTTCTCACGTCGAGGATCGGATTCACTTCCACGATGTCGGCCGATTTTACGATACCGGTATCGCTCATCTCTTCCATGAGCAAAAGCGCTTCGCGGTTCGTCATGCCGGCGGGAAGCGGAATGCCGGTGCCGGGCGCGAACATGGGATCGAGCACGTCCATGTCGAAAGACACGTGCACGACGTCCGCGTGCGTTTTAAAAAAGAGTACGACTTGTTTGACGACGGACGGAAAGCCCTGCCGTTCGATGTCGCTCATCGTAAAAACCGTGACGCCGGATTTGCGCATCAGCTCTTTTTCGCCCGGATCCAAATCGCGGATGCCGACGAAGCACACGTTGCGCGGATCGACTTTGCGTCCGTCAAAATATAAATTCGTCAATTCCGGAAGACCGAGTCCGCACGAAGCGGCAAGGCATTCGCCGTGGATGTTGCCGGAAAGCGTCGTCTCGGGCGTGTTGAAATCTCCGTGCGCGTCGACGTAAAGTACGCCGAGTCTTTGCCCCTTGCGTTTTGCGGACGCGGCGGCTCCGGCAAGCGTGCCGAGCACGATCGAGTGATCGCCGCCGAGCGTAAGCGGAAATTCTCCCGCGGCAAAAGACTCATCCGCTTCTTTTGCAAGCTGCGTGCAGGCGGCCGCTATCGGTTTTAAATATTTCGCTTTCGGGTTTCCGACCTCTTCGTACTCCTGAGGATGTATGTGCATCGGCGAATTGTATTTGACCAAAGTGTGACCGAGCGATTCGAGTTTTGCGCGTAAACCCGCGAGCCGTATTGCGGACGGCCCCATATCGCTGCCGTGGCGAGAAGCTCCGAAATCGAGCGGCATTTCAATGATGTGAATATTCATAAAAGCAGTATAATGCGAAGAGGCGCTTTAGGACAATACGCACGCAGGGCGCCGAAGAGTGCGATCGGCGCATCACGGAAAGTCCTGAGCAAAAAAACCGAAACCGCGCCGATACACGAACCGTACCGGCTGTCGATTTCGGGTTGTTAATTTTTGTACGCCGGCAGGCACGCGAACGGACGGAACTCCCGCCCGTTCGCACCTTTGCCGAACGATATTTTCAAAAACTCGCCGTTAAACGAAACGCGCCGTTTCAGCGTTTCGTTTAACCGTCCTTAAAATTGCACATGAGTAAATCTTCAGATTTAGGAAATGTGCAATTGGTGCGCACGCCCCGCAACGAGCGCGTAAGCGCGAAGTTTCGAGCGGCGCACATGTTAATATGCGATGTTTGCCTTTCGGCAAACTCGCCGTTAAACGAAACGCGCCGTTTCAGCGTTTCGTTTAACCCTCCGTTTATTTTTTAATATAATCGCAGGCCTCGTCTCCGGCAATTTTGCCGAACACTTCGATATCCGCGACCGCGTTGCCGCCCAAACGGTTCGCACCGTGAACGCCGCCGGTCACTTCTCCCGCCGCAAAGAGACCGGGAATCGCATTTCCCTTTGTGTCGAGCACTTCCGTCTTCGTATCGATTTTGATGCCGCCCATCGTGTGGTGCACGGCAGGCCCGACTTCGATCGCGTAGTACGGTCCCTTCGTCAGATCGCGCTCCAAGCCGTTCGGATTGCGGTTGAAGTCGGCATCTTTTTTATTGTGCACATAGCCGGCGTATGTTTTCAGCGTCTTTTCAAACTCTGCCGCAGGTATGCCGAGCTTTTGCGCAAGCTCCGCGGGCGTCGCGGCTTCGGTCAGTAAACCTTTTTTTGCATAGCCTTCGATCGCTTTCAGAGAATCACGTACGTCCTGATCGAAAACGAGAAAAGCCGTTTTGTTCGGCTCTTTTAAAATCGCGGCGGATACGACGTCGCGCGTTTCCATTTCGTTGATAAAGCGCTTGCCCGTGCGGCTTACGAGAATCGCGCCGTTGCCTCGCACCGCTTCCGTGATCATAATGCCCTTGCCGGGGACGACCGTCGGATGCGTTTGAATCTGATCCATCTGCGTAAGCGCACCGTCGAACTTTTTAATCCATTCGAACGCGTCGCCCGTTGCGCCCGGATGATTCGTCGTACCGAATCCCGCAAGCTTCGGATTATATTTTACGACCATGTCGGAATTCGCACCGAAACCGCCGGTCGCGATAATGATCGCTTTCGCACTGACTTTATAGTCGCCGTTCGGAGACGAGACGGTAACTCCTGCGGGCTTTCCGTTTTCCGCAAAGATATCGGTCACTTTATTGTTAAGGCGGATATCCGCGCCCTGTTTTTGCGCCGCAGCGTATAAAAGCGGAACGAGGTGAGAGCCGATCGCGGCACCTCCCTGCGGACGGTGGATGCGTTTGTTCGTCGCACCGCCGAAAAGACCGACGTCGCTCAGATCCGCACCGACGATGTCCGACTGCAGCCACTCCACGATCGCTGCGGAATTATCCACGAGCGTGTGAACGAGCGCGGGATCGTTGAGATTTTTTCCGCCCTTCATCGTATCTTCGAAAAATTGTTCTTTCGAATCTTTAATGCCGAGCTTCTCCTGCTCTTTCGTATACGCGGCGTTCAAACCGCCGGTCGCGCTGTTCGTATTGCCGCCGACGATACCCATCTTTTCAAGGACGATAACTTTCGCGCCGCGATGCGCCGCCTCCGTTGCAGCGGTAAGTCCCGCGCCGCCCGCACCGATAACGACGATATCGCACGACGTATCCGTCGCTTTTTCCGCCGCGGCCGTTTCGCCTTTCGACGCTTTGAGTGCAGCTTGAAGCGCAGCCATCGTCGCATTCGACGTGATCGTCGCACCCGACATGATATCGAGTCCTTCGACCGACTGCTTTGCGACCGCCTGATCGATGACGAACTGTTCCGCAGGCTGTGCGAAACCGGTTTCAGATTCTTTCGTCACCTTTGCGCCGGTAATTTTTCCGCCTTTTACGGAAAGTGTCAGCTCGATCGGACCGTTGCGGCCTTCACCCATTCCGGGCCATTCACCGTCAACGAATTTTCCCTTCGCTCTCCCTCTGCTGCTGATTACGATCGCTGCGGCAGCCGCAATGACAAAAACGCCGATCGCAATGCCGATAGTCTTTTTTGAGTTCATAGAAGCTCCCTTTGCGCATGTGCGCATAATTATTAAAAAGCGGACGAGACGATGCGCATCTCGCAGCCGCTCCTGCGTACGTGTTACTATACCGCTTTTCGATTAAAATATAACAAATTTTTATGCAGGGTGCAATATTACACGATACGGGTGCAGGATGAAAAAAACGGGACCACCGTACGACAGTGTATTACAGCAACTCCGCATCGCAGGCGACGAGCGGCAAGAAATGTGCTATTATATTAAAAGCGCCGGTTAATTCGAAACGCAAAACGATCGGCACGCATTGAAATCCCTTATGTACGGAGGATGCAATTATGGCGGATGATTTTACTTTTGAAATTACGAAAAACATCGGCGTCGTCTCCGAAGGAAAAGGCGGATGGAAGATGGAGCTCAACCTCGTATCATGGGGAGGCCGCCCCGAAAAATACGACGTCAGAAGCTGGTCGCCCGACCATCAAAAAATGGGCAAGGGTTTGACGCTTACGAAAGAAGAACTCACGTCTCTCGGAAAACTCATCGCATCTCTTCCGGCGGAGTGATTCCGCACCGGCGGCTTTGCAGTACGGCCGCCCCGCGCAATCGGCTCTTTCGTTATGCTCCGAACAGAAGCGTTACGAGCTCTTTTACGTCGCGCGCCTGAGAGACGCCCTTGCTTTTTTCCGGCGCGATAACCGTCGAAAAGCCCATATTCTGCGCCGTCTTTGCGCGCTGCGTCAATCGCGGCACGGGACGAATTTCTCCGGCAAGACTCAGCTCGCCGATCACCGCCGTTTCGGCTGCGAGTGCGATGTCGGTACGTGCGGAATACAGCGCCGCCGCAAGCGCCGCATCGATCGCGCCTTCCGTCAAGCGCATACCGCCTGCCACATTGATGTATAAATCCTGATCGGAAAAACGCAGGCCCGTCCGTTTTTCGAGGACTGCCGCCACGCGCGCCACGCGCGCCGAATCGATTTTATCGCTATAGACGCGGGAAAGAGACGCCTTTGCCGGCACGACGAGCGCCTGTATTTCAACGATAAACACGCGGCTGCCTTCGAACACGGCGGTACATGCAACGCCCGCGGGCTGCTTGCCGTCGCGCCTCGTGATAAAGAGCACCGACGGATCGGCGACTTCGGTCAAGCCTTTTTCCGTCATTTCGAAGATGCCGATTTCATCGACCGAGCCGAACCTGTTTTTCGCCGCGCGCAAAAAGCGGTATTCGTCGTTGCTGCGTTCGAATGAAACCACCGTGTCGACCATGTGCTCGAGCGATTTCGGGCCGGCGATCAACCCTTCTTTCGTCACGTGCGCGGCCATTATTAAAACGGCGTCGCGCTCTTTGACCCAGCTTATCAATTCGTTCGCGCAGTATTTCAATTGATTGACCGTTCCCGGAATCAAACCGGCCTGCACCGAATATGTCGTTTGAATCGAATCGACGATCACGAGTACGGGGTTTTGCGCATCGAGCGCGGCGAGCATATCTTCGAGACGCATCGTACACAAAAGCTCGATGCCGGCGGCAGCAAGGCCGAGCCTCTCGCTCCGCTCTTTTATCTGCGCGGCGGATTCTTCGCCCGACACGTAGAGTACGCGCATCGCATTGCCGTTCGCTTTCGCCGCGAGAGAAGCCGTCTGCAAAAGCAGCGTCGATTTTCCGATGCCCGGCTCTCCGCCGATAAGAACCGCCGAACACATTGCAGCTCCGCCGCCGAGCACGCGGTCGAATTCCGCGATGCCGGTTGCAAGGCGCATACCGGCCTTTGCTTCCACATGCGAAAGCGGTACAGGCTTTGCGCGCTCGGAAACGCCGGAACGGGAGGGACTTACGGCGTTCGCGTCGAGTATGCATTCTTCGAGCGTGTTCCATTCTCCGCACTGCGGACAGCGGCCGAGCCAGCGCGGCTGCGAATAACCGCAGGATGAGCACTTGTACACGATCGTACCGGATTTTTTTGCCATCGCAATTCCTCATAAATCAATAAGTCGAATATCGATTTAATTAATTTTCATGCGCTTCGTCAGTACGAGGCGATGTCCCGTCCGAACGCGGCGATTCCCGCTAAAACAGTTTTCGGCATTCGAGGTAAAAGCGCTTTTCGTCGGCTTCGCCCATCGAAAAACTTTTTCGCGGGAGCGGCCCGTTTTTTTCGATCGTCGCAAAAAAGCTTGCTTTGTCGATCGGAGGAAGGAGGATGCCCGTCGTACCCTCTTCGGCGCCGAGCTGCATCGTTTCCGCATCTCCGTGAATATAATCGATCGTTATGTCGATTCCGGCTTTCGCTTTTTCAGCTATATAATCGTCGACGACCGGTTGAAAAGCGGAAACCGCGAGCGAAGAAATATTCGTTTTTAAAAGCGTGTACGACGTTTTTCCGCCGGACGTGCTTGCAAAGCCGAACGATGCCCTCGATTTTTTTACCGCATTTTCGAGTTCTTCGGACGACCGACACTGCACAACCTCTCCGCCGAATTGAGAAGTCAAGCGCAAAATCAATTCCGCCGCGTCCGCTCCGAAAAGCACGCGGTGAATCGGTTCGAACGTGAGACCCGCATCGTATATGTTGACAATTTCGACGAGCGCATAACGTACGCGGCTTGTCTTGCGCTCTTCTTCGCCGAGCCTTTGTTTGTATTCGTCCCACACGGCTTTTGCGGTTGCAAGCGAATGATTTCCGTCACCGACTGCAAACATAAACACGCTGCCGTCGCTTTCGGTATTCGCCTCCGCGATTTTTTCAAGAGATGAGAGAATTGCACCTTCCGAAGATTCCGGTACAAGCCAACCTTTTATGCTTCCGCCCTTCATCATGAGATTTCCCGAATAAAGAGGAGCGGCTCCGGACGCTTTGACGACTTTTCCCGTACCTCCGACAAGGGAATCCGACGCATCGTTTACGAGGAGCATGATGTGCGGTACTTCGAGCGGGGCGCCGCTCCTGATCGCTTTGCGAGGCGGAATGCGGGAAGGAATCGTCGCTTCGGTTGCACGGATGAGCGCTTTGGAAAAAGGCTTCCACTCGTAGTCGTCCAAATCGATTGCGGCGATAAGACCGCGCCGCATACGGCCGAACGCCGTCGTGCGCTCGACATAGACGAAGCCGTGTTTTTCTTCAAAGAGACCGTCATCGATATAGCGCTTCATCGCCGCCTGTATGCCGGTGATACGCGATTCTTTATCGCCGTCGCCGAGATAGACTTCCGGCAAAATGAGGTTCAACGCGCTCGGTTTTCCGCTCGCCGCTTTTTCCGCCTCTTTCCAATAATTTCTGTCCTGCGTATATTGATCGCACGCGATGCACGACCAGCTTGTCGTGTCGATATTTTTCGGCAGCAAAATGTCGGGTACTGAAAGGGCGAAATCCGAAAATGTGTTCATATGGAAAGTATACCGCCAAGTATTTTTTTGTGCTATACTTACGCTATGCCCGATTTTTCTTACGGACAAGTGCAGCAGACTTCGCAAGTGCAGCGGCAAGTGCTGTCGCAAAAACAGATTCAATCGCTGAAACTGCTCGCGATGAGCGGCGAAGATTTGAACGCCGAAATCCGAAAAGCGGTAAACGAAAATCCCGCACTCGAAATCGTGCGCGATACTGCAGCTGCGGCAAGCGCTGACGCGTCGCGCGCGTCCCTTCCGTACGACAATACGCGCACTTCTTATGCGTCTCAGGCAGGCAACGAAGCGGCGCAAAAATTTCAAGATGCATACGAAAACGCCGCCGATACGCGCGAAACGCTGCAGGCGCACCTTTTGTTTCAGCTGAACGTAATGAAACTTTCCCCCGATGAAAAAGCGCTCGGAAAAGCGCTCATCGAAAACCTGAACGAAAACGGCTGGCACATCCTCGCTCCCGCGTCATTGCTCGATAAATCGCGCCCCGCACAGAATACGGCTATGCTCGATAAAATGCTGCACATCATCCGGTGCATGGATCCTGAAGGCACGTGCTGCAACAATATGGAAGAAAGCCTCTACGTGCAGGCACAAATCGCAGGCGACGCTCCGCCGCTCGCACTTTTTATACTTGACGGACACATCGACGTGCTGTATTCGAACGACGCGACACCCGATATAGAGCGCATCAAACGAAAAATTATTAAATTGCAGGAAGCGTCGAAGCGCGAATCTTTCGGCGGCGAGAGGGTAATCGATTCACTTACGATAACTTCAGCCGATGTGGAAAATGCGATCGCCTTTATCTCCCGCTTAAACCCGCATCCCGCGCAGGGTTACGGCAAAGCTCCGACACACTACATTTCGCCGGACATCTCGGTGACCGAAGCCGAGGGAGAAGTGCCGAACACGTCCGATGAAAATGAAATGTTCGTGGAAAATACGCACGAAAAGTATTTCCGCATAACGCTTGCAAAAGGTGCCATTCCCTCCGTTCGGATCGTTCCGGGTTTCAACGCGCAGCGTCATAAAGAGCTAAAAAAAAATCTTAAAGCCGCAGAACAATTTTTGGACAACCTCGCATACCGCAAATCGCTCCTTCTGCAGTCATGCGAGATCATCGTCAAAACACAGATCGGTTTTTTTTCATCGCACGGGAAAGGCTACCTTGAAGAGCTCACACAGAGCGAAACGGCGCGCATACTCGGCGTCAACGAATCGACGGTGTCGCGTATGGCGAACGAAAAATTCATGCAGACGCCGTGGAGACAGCTTTTTCCGCTGAAATATTTTTTTACGAATTCGCAGGACAAAGTAAAATTCGCATTGCGTCAGCTTATCGAAAATCGCGCAAGCGGTAAAAAACCGCTGTCTGACAGAGAGCTCGTCGAAAAACTCGCCGCCCAGGGACTACACGTCGCGCGCCGCACCGTCGCAAAATACCGCACGCAGCTTGCGATCGGCTCGTCGTATACACGCGGAAAAATGCCGAAGCCGTAAAATTGCACAGCGAGTAAATCTTCGGATTTAGGAGCTGTGCAATTAGTGCGCGAGCCTCGCAAAAAGAATTTCAGCATAGGATTCGATGTCTTATAAAAAATCATAATCCCTTGTAATACTTTTCAATAAGCTTAGCCATCAGTTTTCGGCGTTCAATAAGGTATTCATCATAATCTTTAACAGTCATATTTACAATTTCTTTCGGAATACAGTTTTCCTCTAAATTCTTATACAGCTCTTCTTCCGAATTTATATTTCCTATTTCAATATTTCCGGATTTACACTGACTTAAAACTTTTCCGAAATAAACATTAGGCGCATTTTCCCCCACGGCTTTATTGACCTGTGTATCAAGATAGGTAAAATTTGCTACCTGATCAAGCTCTATGACACCAATCTGACGATTACCGATCCCCTTGAGATTTGTAATGATTTCTGCAAGGTCGTCCATATCGGCAGACGGATTATCTTTTACATAATCGGACAAAAACTTCATTTGTTTAAAATCGGATTTGAAAATTTCAGCAATATCGGGTATCCAACGTTTATCTTTTAAATGTGAGGCATCTTGAACTGCAAATCGCTTTGTTTCATCTTCGGGAAACGGATTGAATGCGATTCTAATCCTGTCCTTGTTAAAATCGGAATCAAGAACTTCTTTGCCGGCAATGGAGGCCATAAGTGCGGTAATACGCTGCTGTCCGTCAATGAGAACTTTTTTCCCGTTTGCTTTAGTTCCCTCTTTAGTCTGAACATCGGGATTTTTCCAAACAATGATATATCCTGTCGGATAACCGTTATAAAGTGAATCTATTAAATCTCTAACTTGAGTCTTTTTCCAAACAAAGGGACGTTGGATTTCCGGAATAACAAAATCATTCGCTTCGATAAGTCCAAGAATCGCACCGATTGAATATTGCTGAAGGGTAAATTTTTCCGATGTCATTAAAGCGTCTCCTGTTATGTTGTTTTTCCCGCAAAAATATATCTCTTATGGAATAGCAACATCTGTGCTCCGTTTTTTTCTTTAAAATTATCAAATTGTTTATTTGGCCATTTCTTGGGAATATCTTGCAGAAAATTCATTTACAAACCGTTTTATTATAATGCACCAATGGCGAATTGTAAAATACTTTTAAAATCTACATCAAAATAGCCCTTAGCAATTTTTTCCGCGTCTTTTCGATTGGTTGTTCCGGTACTTTTTTGATAGGTTCGCCCTCCGCCGGGAAGAACGAATTGAACGCAGCTGTTTCCGCCGATGCGCTTAGTGGAAAATGAATAAGGCTTAGCCATGAAAAACCTCGCATAGACCTTTTCAACGGGTGCATAAAACCGTTGCATAAAATCTGTATGTTTTTCACGCCAAGCCTTACTTTTTTAGGGTTGGTAGTGTCGTAAATCTTTGTAACACAAAGATTTACAGTTTAGCGGGGGCAGGACTTGAACCTGCGGCCTCCGGGTTATGAGCCCGACGAGCTGCCAACTGCTCTACCCCGCGTCGTATGTTCGATTATAGTATTGCTTATCGGGTAAATAGTCAAGAGCACGGCAATTCCGAGCAGTGCGCAGGAATTGCCGTGCGTCTCCTATAAAAGAAAAACGATTTAGCGTTTTTCGACTCCGGACTTATTAGAGCAATTCCGAGCAGTGTCCGTTCGCGTTACATCCTTGTATCGCTCACTACCGCATTTTGCTGCGCAAAATGCGCAAATGTTATGCGAAAGTGCGACACGGCATCCCTGCCGTGCATCATGCGAAGTTCCCCGCGCAACTTGCAACGAGCACGAAGCGCGAAGTCCCCCGCGTGAAGTGCAATACGCACGCAAACGCAAAACGTTCCGCGTAACGCGCTTCATTCGTCGCGTCAATCGACGTTTTGCTCAATTCGCCGAATTTTCAGCCGGTTCGTGCCGCTTTCCCTTTCGTATTTTTCTTTCGGCAATTTTTTTCTATCGGAGGTTCCGTTTTTACCGCTTTTCCTTTTCGTATCTTTTTTTTGAGCTTTCCTTCTTTTCCTGTTTTATCGATTTTCCCGCAGCCTTCTTTTCCTTCGGTATCTTTCCGGTACCGGCTGCACCCTTCGACGCTTTTTGTGATTTTTCCCCTTCGATTTTATCTTTGGTTGTTCTTTTTGTCTCCGATTTTTCCGATATTTTTTCCGCCGGATTTTTCGGCGGCTGTTTTACATCCGCCTTTTGCCCTTCATCCGCTTGGATCCTATAGCTGATCCTGCACTGAACGGCCAAAAGCAAAATCGCCGCGACGGAAAACCGTTTGAAGTCGTCGTAGAGTGCGAAAAAATCGTACAGACCGTGCAGCAACGGCGCAAACAAAACCGCTGCGATATCGATCCGCATACGCTTTACCGACCGAATAAACAGACCTCCCAATCCCGCGCATAAAGCGTGTACCGCATCGCTCGTGAACATACGTTCAAACATTTGAACATAGATGAGATGCGCGCCGATCGTATTGGCCTGCTGTAAGTGCTGCAAAAAATAAATCGCCGATTCAAAGCAGCCCAAACTCATGCCGCAGATGCACGCGCACAAAAAAAACTTTCCGAGCGACAGCCGCTTTGACGGCAAAAAAAGTATAAAGATAATTTTAATAAATTCTTCTATAAAGCCGTTAAATAAAATCGCGCGCAAAAGCTGCGTGATCCAATGATCCGAATGCAAAAACGGAATATCCGCTGCGTAAAATTGCAAAATTGAAATCGGCGCTACGGCAAGCAATCCGAGCAGTGCCGCATACAGCATTATGATGATCCCGACGTGAGCGAAGCGACGTATCGCCGAAAACATGACAAAAAGGGGAACAAAGCAAAGGGCAAGCGCCGCATAGATATTCATACAAAAAGCATACTGTAAGTTATGGACTTTTGCAATTACAAGCAATATACTGACGGCATGACAACAGTTCCTGATCCGGCATATATCCTCTTCGGCATAAAGCATTCGGGAAAAACGACGCAAGGCCGTCTCCTTTCAAAAAAGATCTCTTTTCCCTTTGTGGATATCGATGAAATCATTACAAAGCAGACGGGCTTTACGCCGCGTCAAATATACTTCGATTACGGGCCGGAAAAATTTATGAGTGCGGAAGAAAAAATTTGCAGCGTGCTCGAAAAAAAATGTTTCGGTAAAAAGATCGTCATCGCGACCGGAGGCGGTATATGCGACAACGCTCCGGCGCTCATGCGTTTACGCGATTTGGGAACGTTTATTTTTCTTGAAGTGTCCGAGCAAATCGCATTCGACAGGATTTTGGAAAAAATAAAGTTCAACGACGACGGCTCGATCGCGAATCTGCCCGCATATATCGCGCGTAAAGAACCGAAAACCGAAGAAGAAGTGAGATCGATTTTTCACGACGTTTTTACCGATCGGACGGCGCGCTATCGATCCTTTGTCGATACGATCGTCCCGCTCGACGCCGTTTCCGAAGAAGAAAATTTTAAAACGTTGTGCGGCGCGCTCGGCATAGTATAGACGCTTTCTGAAAAACCCGAAGGGACTGCGAAAAAATAAAACCGTGCAGTAAAAAAATCGACTTCGAATTTAAAACCGCACGGCTTATAAAACATATAATTATTAAATTTAAAATCGCATTTACTGATTACCAATAATCGTGATGTCCGCAACCGCCACAACCGCCGCCGCAGCTTCCGCAGCTCCCGCCGCAGCCGGACAGCTCCGGCATAAGCTCTTCGTCCGTCGCCTCGCGCACATCGACGACGGTGACGTCGAACACGAGCGTTTTTCCCGCCAATTCGTGATTGCCGTCGACAGTGACGGTTTTATCGGTTATGTTTTGTATCGTCACGGTCATGGGGCCGCCTGCCGTCTGAGCTTGAAATTTCATACCGACTTCAAGCGGAGATCCGTTGTCGAACTGATCGCGCGGTACTTCTATGTGCAGCTTCGGGTCGTATTCGCCGTAGCCGTCTTTCGGCAAAACCGTTACCGTAAACGTATCGCCGGGATTTTTGCCTTCAAGTTCCGCTTCCAGCCCCGGAATCAAATTGCCGTTCCCGTGCAGGTATTCGAACGGGGCGAGCCCGGAAGACGAATCGATCAAGGTGCCGTCGGAATCTTTCAGCGTATAGTGTATTTTTACCATCCTGTTTTTTGCAATGCACATACGCAATTCCTTATTCCGTTTCTTCTTCCTGAACGACTTCCGTCACTTCGGGACAGGCGTCTTTCAGATAACGCTCGACGCCCATTTTAAGCGTCATCAGCGCCATGGGACAGCTGCCGCATGCGCCGACCAATTTTAAATGAACACGATTTTGTTCATCCAAGCAAATATATTCCATATCGCCGCCGTCTGCCTGCAGCTGCGGGCGGAACATATCGAGCGCTTCTTTTATCGAAGCTTCAAGTCTTTCGTTTGCCATACGATCTCCTAGCGGTTCCGACGGATCATCGCCGAAAGCATGAGTTTAGTAACCGATACTTTCAAACCTCGTCATTCAACCTGATACTGTAAATATACTGTAATTTTATCGATTTGTGATTTTTTTCACAACGGTTTGAATCGGCGTATCGTAGTATAAAATACCGTACATCACCGACGCGGCGATGAGCTTTCGTCCGTACTCGCGCGTTTCCGAATACGGAATCGTTTCGAGAAACAAATCGCTTGCCGCATGCCTGCCGAGTTCCAAATGCGAATTGTTCAGCCAACGGCGTACGCGCCCGATTCCCGCATTGTATGCGAAAAATGCCGTGAGCGGTGAACCGTCGAGGCGCTTCGTAAGATACGCGAGATAATACGCACCGAATTCGATATTCGTCGCAGGATCGAGCAAATCGTAATCGCTTCGTTTCAAACGCATCGCGATTTCATCCGCCGTCAAATCCATGAGCTGCGTTAAACCGCGCGCACCCGCAGCACTTATGACATTATTGCTGAAAAAACTTTCCGTGCGGATGAGCGCGTACAAAACCGCTTCATCGATGCCGAACGTTTCACACGAAGTTGAAACTTCTTTCGCATAATTGCGCGGGTATAAAAGTTTCCACGCCTCTTCACCGAGCGGCACATCGGCGGACGCCGCGGCCTTTGCAAAGATTCTGAGGCTCTGCGCATAATATTCATCCGCGCCTGATGCCCCTTTATTTAAAAAAGTCGAAAGAGCTGCGGCACACGAAACGCTTATCGCTTTGCCGTCGGACGTAAACGAAAGCCATTCGGGATAAATTTTTTCCGGCAATCCGAAAAGCGCATAGCCGAGCAGCAGCCGCTCGACCTCTTCATCCTTTGTAAAATTTTTATTAATTCCCGTACGACGAATTGCGTCTTTTGCCGCTTCATCATCGAGACCGAGTTTTACCGCCGCAAGCGTTTTATAATACGTATCGCAATTGAGAGAAAGCACGCGGCGGAATGCATTTTCGGCTTCATCGCGCGGAGCGGCGGAAGCGATCAGACCCTCCTGCACGAGCCGTCCGTATAAATACGCGAAACGCCCGATCGACACATCCGACGCATAACCGTCAATAGCCTCATACACTCTTTTAAAATCGCTCCAACGCGACTGCGAAAGAAGCAGCGGTACGATAAGTTCAAAAAAATCGTCAAAGTATGCGGGGTTGTCTATATTTGTGCGATAGGTTTTGAACACTTCCATTGCGGTATCGACCGACGTGCGGAGGCTCCCGTTCAGCAAATACCACAGCGCGTTGTCATATCGGATTCCGCTTTGCACGGTATTCATAGCACGAACAAAACAGGATTCCGCCGCTGCGTAATCGGAGTCGGCTTTATCGTAAAGCCTGCCCGCATAAAAATACGCGTTATAAACGATGTCCTTATCGTTTTTTTCTTTTGCCGCAATTTCGGTAAAAATTTTTGCGTTTTTTATATAACTCGAACTGCCGTAAAGACAGGCTTTTCCCATATCCGAAACAATCTGCGCCGTAAGCGGCAGCGTACCGTTTTTTATTACGGTTTCGCGGATTTCGGAAAACCGCTCATACGCCGAATTGTAATTCGCGTTGTATACGTCGATTCTAAAATTAATAATTTTGCTTTTTGCCGACTGTAAGCCTTCGGTTACCGTTTCCCGATATAATCGATTCATCGAAAGCGTCATGGGCCGCGACGTATACCATGTGTATGCTTCGTCTTGGAACTGCCGGTTGTTTCTTTTAAATAACGCGCCGAGCCTTATGCGTGCGATATCGTTTTTGCACGATGTCATATCAATCGATTCGGTCAATGTAAGAATTTTCGAATATTCGCCCGCATTTTCATACGCGCCGAGTGCAATCAAAATCGCATCTTCATCGCCGTATTTCGCCAAGAGTTTTTCACACGCCGAAAGCCGCTCCTGTACCGTACCGAGCTGCATGAGTTCTTCCGCACTGCGGAGCGCCGCATAATACGAACCTTTTTTTAAACATCGCAGAAAAAGCTGCCGTGCCGCTTTTTCTTCACCTTCCGCTTTTTTTCGAAGCCCGATATAGTAATTCGCATCTTCTCCGTACAGTCTGCGAAGCGAATCGAAACCGCTTTCGCCGCAGCCTGAAAAAACAGCGGCAAAGGTAAAGAGTATAAAACAGATTAATAATTTTAATAAACGAAAATTCCGCACGGCTGCTTTGCGAAACGGAGATTACTCTGCCGGAATGCGTATCGTCGTTCCCGAAATGATATAATCGGGATTTTTGATATTGTTGTACCGGGCGATCCGCGGATAGCGCCACGGATTTTTATAATACGCGTCGGCTATATCCCACAGCGTATCGCCCCATTTGATGCGGTACACGATGTCTCCGGTCGATTTCGAAGCGGCGGCAGGACGTACGGGTGCAAGCGCTTCGGCTTTCGGTGCAACGACGATTTCATCAGGCTTTGCGGGCAAAACCTGCGTCTCCTGCGGAGCTGCTGCCGTATCTTTCGGCGGCAAAACGAAAATATTATTTTGATGAGACGCCCGCGATAAGAGTACGTTGTACTTTGACGGTATCACAAACAAAATCAATATCGTCGCTATAACGCAGATTAACGCGCACAGCAGGCAGATAAGCACAGGCACTTTTGTCTTTTTTTTGATCGTTTTTTCAGGTTGGTATTTCGTAGCGGTAGTCCCCTCTTGTGTTTTTGTATCATCGGTTTCGCCGAATTCCAAATCATCGAGCGAATCGATATTCCGTGCGGCACCGTCCGTTTCGTTTGTCGGTATATCGATGCCGTCAAAAAAATCATCCGAAAAAGAATCGCTGCCGGATGCCGCACCGATATCCGAAACATCGCTTTGTGCGGGCGGCGTTTCATCAAATACAGGCAAAGCCGACGCATCGAAATGAAAGTCATCGGTGCTGTCGGATGCCGCTTGTACATCTGCAGTCGATTCCGTATCAGAAAATGCGTCTTTCGAAACGGGAATATCCTCGGATCCGAAAACGCTATTATCTTCAAAAGATTCGAATGACGTGTTGTCATCTGATTTTTGCGCCGCCAGTTCATCAAACGACGGCAGATCCACCGCATCGAAATGAAAGTCGCCGCTTCCGTCAAGCGTTTGTTCCGTCTGCGGCACCGCGTCGAAGGTCGAAATATCGATATCGCCGAACCGCACATCATCGGAGGCATCAAAGGATTTCGTATCGAAACCGTTTTTCTCCGGCGCTTCCGTCGAAGAAACCGGCGGCGTAAACATATCGCTTTCCGGCATTATATCGGCGGCATCGTTTGCCGCATCGGAAAAGGCTGAAACCGCATCGCCGGCGGAATCCTGCGTATCCGGTTTTGTCAAATCCAATTCTTCCGGCAAATCAAGATCGCTGAAATCGAGCGCATCGTCTTCAGATTTTTCATTTGACGCCGCATGCATCAATCCTCCGGCTGCAAGCGCGGCTCCCGCCGTAATCGCAGGCCCGTATCGATTATCGCTGCCGGTATGCTCGGGGGCGGTTCGTTCGCCAAGGGAGACCGTAACCGTATTGTGCTTCCCGGATTCGCCGTCGTTGATTTCCGCAAAAAGTTTATTTTCTTCGTCGAGAGCGACGGTAAACGATATGTCCGGCTCGCCGTTCGGGTGAGCGACGAGGTTATCGATCCGCAACGTCGCCGCATACTCCGCACCTTCCATGGAATTCGTTTCCGAGCGGTATAAATCGACCACGATAGCGGTTTGATTGTCACGCGCCGTCGTCAAGTCAAGCGTTTTCTTTGCAGATACGCCTTCTTCGAGCAGCGGATAAAACGAACCGTCCGCAAGTTTGATTCCGATCATCTTCATAAAACACCCTCAACTGTCACAACTATGATACACTGAAACCGAATATAACGCAATGCGTCCGTACTATCAGGTTCGGCTATTCAGAAATACTTTCGAAACTCGATATTCAATCTATTATATTGTCGGCATCATTGCCTCTTTCCTTATGCCGTGTTTCACAGTATAATCGACTACAGCTATGTATATTGGACGAAGCCGTAATAAAATTTTTTATTATTTCCGGTTTTTGCGTTGCAAAACACGGTTCGCACAGTGATGAACGCTTCGGCAAACGTCGCGGCGCGCGGCTCATAATATGTTATTCGAGGTTGCTATGGCACAACTGAAAGGTTCAAAGACAGAAGAAAATCTTAAAACTGCGTTTGCCGGAGAATCGCAAGCGCACACGAAGTATCTCTATTTTGCGAGCAAAGCGCGCAAAGACGGATACGAACAGATCGCCGCGCTGTTTGAAGAGACGGCGCACAACGAAAAAGAGCATGCGAAAATATGGTATAAGCTGCTCAACGGCGGCATCGGTACGACGGCGGAAAATTTAAAAATCGCTGCAGCCGGCGAAAACTACGAGTGGACCGATATGTACGCCGAATTTGCGAAAGTCGCAAAAGACGAAGGCTTCGATAAAATCGCGAAACTCTTTGAAGGAGTCGGTGCGATCGAAAAAACGCACGAAGAGCGTTATCGAAAATTGCTTAAAAACGTCGAAGACGGTATCGTGTTTTCGAGAGACGATGATCGGATTTGGCAATGCCGGAACTGCGGACACATCGTCGTCGGGAAAAAAGCTCCCGATGTTTGCCCGGTGTGCGCGCATCCGCAAAGCTTTTTCGAAATCCGCGCTGAAAATTATTAATTAACGGAAAGCCGGTAATCGGGGGTATATGACGGCAAAACGAAGAAAAAAAATCGACCGAAGTAAAGACAGCGAGTATCACAAATGGCTTACCATGCCGATCGTGCAGTCGCTGATTTACGGCAGGCTCGTCTTTATGATTCTGCTGCTCGTTTTGCAGCTTTTGCTGTTTGTCGGTTTTTTTCTATGGCTCGGTTCGTCCATAGAATACTTCCTTGCCGTCAGCCTCTGTGCGAGTCTCGTATTTTTTGTTTTTTTAATAAACAGAGAAAGCAAAAACGAATACAAACTCGCATGGCTGCTTCCGATCTTTATCTTTCCCCTAAGCGGAATCTGCTTTTACATTTTAGTACACTATCAAACGCTGACGAGCAAAATGCAAAAGCAGATTTCCCGCGCGGATAAAAACGCCGCACGAAAAATTATTAATTCAACATACAAAGAAGAAAAACTTCCGTATCCGGAAATACGCGATATCGTAACTTATTTGAAAAATTCCGCATTTTTTTTACCGTATTTGCACAGCGACATCACATATTATCCGAGCGGCGAAGACGCCTTTCCCGAAATGATACGAGCGATGAAGGCTGCAAAAAAATTCATCTTTATGGAATATTTTGCAATCTTCCCCGGCCTCATGTGGGGAACGATTCTCGATACTCTCATTGAAAAGCGTAATGAAGGCGTCGAAATCCGCATCATGTACGACGGCTTCGGCTGCGCGCCGCTTTCTCCGCGAAGCTATCAAAAATATCTGCGTTCGCTCGGTTTGCAGGCGGCAATCTTTACACCGGTCATACCGATATTCACCGCATATCTCAACAACCGCGATCACCGAAAAATCTGCATCGTCGACGGGAAAACGGCATTTACCGGCGGCATCAATTTGACCGATCAGTATATCAACGAAACGCATAAATACGGCTACTGGAAAGATACCGTTATCGGCGTGTCGGGGCCGGCCGTGCGCTCGTTTACCGGCATGTTTTTGGAACTCTGGGATATCGTCACCGAAACGAAAGAGGATATCAACACCTATCTCGACTTGCGTTATAAAAAATACGACGTGCCGGGAATCGTCATTCCGTACAGCGACAATGCTTACAATAATCAGGACATCGCGGAAAACGTCTATTACTATATCGTCACGCAGGCAAAAAGATACGTGCATATAACGACGCCCTACGTCATCATCGACAACCAAATGATGAACGCGCTCATCTTTGCCGCGCGGCGCGGAGTGGACGTGACGCTGATCGTTCCGCGTACGATCGATCACTTTGTCACGTTTTGTACGGGACGCATGTTTATCAATACGCTCGTCGAAAACGGCGTGCGCGTATATGAGTTTTCGCCCGGCTTCATTCACGCGAAGATGTTCATCTCCGACGATACGACGGCCGTCGTCGGTTCGATCAATCTCGATTACCGAAGCCTCTTCGACCAGTTTGAAGATGCGGCGTTTATCTACAAACTTCCGGTCGTCGCGGAGATCGAAGCCGACTTTCAAAAAGCAAAAGCGCAGAGTGCCGAAATAACGAAAGCGACATACAAAAAGACACCGATCTACCGCCGCATTATCGGACGCATATTCAGAGTGTTCGCGCCGCTTCTCTAGCGGCGCACGGTAAGAAATTAATAATTAATAAATATTACAATTTTGCGATCGTCTTGTCGCCGTACATCGATTTCCAATCTCTGTTGAACGCATCCACGGCGTCGCGGACGGAAGCGAAGTTCGCGCCGGCTTTTAAAATATCGCAGCTTGCCGTACAGCTTTCCGCTCCGTTTACGAACGCGGCGACAAGCTGTCCCGTATTTTTAAAGCTTGCTCCGAGAATTTTACAATCGCCGTTCGAAGACGCGGTCAAACCGGAAAGCTCGCGGATGACGCGGTCGGGATCACCGCCGATGTTCATAATCCGGTTGTAGTACACCGCAAGATACTGTGCCCCGCTCATCATCGCGAGCGCGCCCTGCACCGTCGAATAGATCGCCGTCGCGGTGACGTGCCGTCCCGTTGCGGAAAGCGCTTTTATCGCCGCGAGTCCGTCCTGCGTAACCGGTATTTTAACGAAAGTGTCGCTGCCGAGTTCACGAATAATCCGCTCGGCGTCGTCAAGCATTTCGTCACAGCGGCCGCTGGAAACCTGCACGTGCAGCGGACAGATGTTTTTGCATAGGCTTTTGATCTTTTTCAAATGCGCAAAAAAATCCGCAGGCCGTTCGCGTTTTAGGATCGTCGGATTCGTCGTAATGCCCGAAATCGGAAGCCAGCCGATTCCTTCCGTAATTTCGTCGATGTTTGCCGTATCGAGCATGAGTTCCATTGCATACCTCCGTAGATCACTGTACTTGAAACGCGGATTTTAGGATAGTACAAAATATAACTTTGTCTACATCGCTATCGAATATTCGGAAGAAACAAGTTCTTTGAATTCCGCAAAACAGTCTTTATATTTTTCGACGACATCCGCTCGGGGAAATGCTTTTTTTGCATCATCAAAAGCGATATATTGTTCACAAAATGTCGAAAGCGTTTTACTTTTGTCGAGTATATGCAAGGCTTGAAGGGCAGCTCCGAATGCGCCGCCTTCATCGCTTTTCATGACGTGTACCGGCATATCGAACACATCCGCGACGATCTGCCGCCACGGAGCCGAATTTCCGCCGCCGCCTGTAATAATAAATTTCTCGGGCATAGGAAAGCTTTTCAATAATTTATCGTAACCCCACCGCAATGTATAAATAACGGATTCCGCCGTCGCTCTGATAATATTTTCAGCCTTGCAATTTTGCATCGTAAGATGCTTAATATGCCCGCGCGCATGAGGAAGCGGCGGCATCCGCTCTCCGTTGAAATATTGCAACACGAAAACGTCTTCGCTGCCCGGATGCGCCTTATCGATATGCTCGTCAAATTCTTTTACAGATAGCTTAAACAAATCCTGCACGATATTTGCTGCGGATGTTGCATTGAGCGTGCATACCGTCGCAAGATAGCTGTTTAACACATCATACACTTGGATAAGATTATCGGTTCCTGTTTTAACCGTCGGAGAGAAGAGACATACCGTTCCGCTCGTTCCCAAGCTCATCGTACAATGTCCGGGAACGACTGCCGAAGTTCCGACCGCACCCATCGTGTTATCACCGCCGCCGACAGCAACGATCGTATCCATCGAAAGCCCGAGATCGCTTGCCGCACGGGCGGTGATTTTACCGAGAGGCACATCCCACGGAATAACCGGCGGTATACACCGAACAAGTTTACCTGTCGGATCGACAGCGTTCATCATCCTTTCAGAATAACATTTATGTACGACATCGTAGTAACCGGTACCGCTCGCTTCGCTGCTTTCGGTAGCGTATTTTCCGGTCAAGTAATAATTAATATAATCGTGCGGGAGTAAAACGTGCGCTGTCTGTCCCCATATATCAGGCTCTTGCTCGCATACATATCGTATCTTACTTGCCGTGAACCCGACAGGAAATGACGTACCTATTTCGGCTCGTACCGCATCGGCGGAACCGATTTCATCGATGATCTTATCATTAAACGATGCAGTCGACGTATCGTTCCATAATTTTACGTTACGGATCACGTCTCCGTTTTTATTCAGCAAAACAAGTCCGTGCTGCTGTCCCGATACGGCACAGGCGGCAATTTTTTTTCCGTCGATATTACCTTGTACAAGCGCTTTGCGAACAGCGCCCTTAAGTGCGTCTATCCACCAAAGTGCATTTTGTTCACGTACCCCGCGATCATCCGCAATGATATCGTGTTTTGCATAGCCCTTTGATAAAACCGTTCCTTTTTCGGAATCGAAGATGACGGCTTTTGTGCCTTGCGTACCGCAGTCTATTCCCAAAAAATACATACGATCTCCGCTATTGCTGTGACAGCATCTCCGAAAACACAGGCACGTTTTTAGCGGTGCCCGCCAGATCAGATTTCACGTTTTTTCTTAAAAAAGTCAAGCAGCACGGCGATAATAATAACGATACCTTTTACGACGAGCTGCCACGAAGAATCGATGCCGAGCAAATTTAATCCGTTACTCAAAATCGCAATAAGCAAAACGCCGATGATAACACCGAATAAATTACCGATACCGCCGGTCATACTCGTACCGCCGAGAACAACAGCTGCAATCGCGTCCATTTCAGCGCTCTGTCCCGACGTTGATGTGCCGCTGTACATCCGTGAAGCCAGGCAAATGCCTGCAATCGCCGCCATAAGCGAGCTGAATACGTAAACGGTAAAAATTACCCGTTTTGTATTGATACCGCTGAAAGACGCCGCAACAGGATTACCTCCGGTAGCATAAAGGCTTCGTCCGAATTTCGTTTTATTTAATAAAATTCCCGTAACCGTGCAAACGAGAATTATGTAAACCACTTGGATGGGTACAACATTAAAAAGATAGCCTGTTCCGATAAATGCAAAAAAATCATTATCGACGGTTATCGTTTTTGAACTTGTATACAGCCGCGCAACGCCGCGCCCGATGTTCATCGTTGCAAGCGTGATAATAAATGCCGGTATTCCGGTAAAAGAAATCAAGCTTGCATTTATAATACCGATCAAAACTCCGATAAGCAGCGCCAGCAAAACGGCAACTGCAGCCGGCATATTGTAATTTGTGATAAAACCGGCGACAAAACAACCGGTAACCGCAATGGTGGAACCTACGGAAAGATCGATACCTCCCGTTAAAATAACAAGCAGCATACCGCATGATAAAAACATATTATTCGCAAGCTGTAAGAGGACATTGAAAAAATTTCTCGATGTTAAAAAAACGCTCGAAAGCACGCTCAGTAATACGCATAAAAGCAATAACCCGATTATAATCCCGAGTTGCTCTTTAATATTCGCATAGCCCGGTATGCGCTGTAACTTTGACACTTTGCCATCACTCATACTATATACCCCTACGTTGTTTTACATATCCTGCACAGCCAGCTTCATTATCTTTTCTTGCGTAAAATCCGTATCCAAAATACCCGTAACAAAACCGTTGCTCATCACGACGATCCTATCGCTCATATTGATAAGTTCGGGAAGTTCGGAAGAAATCAATATAATAGACATACCGTTTTTGACAAGCTCGTTGATTATAAAATAGATCTCCGCTTTTGCGTTGACATCGATTCCGCGTGTCGGTTCGTCCAAAATTAATATTTTCGGATTTACGGCAAGCCATCGAGCAATAACCACTTTTTGCTGATTACCGCCGCTTAATTTATTTACAGCTTGTTTAAGCGAAGTCGCTTTTACTTTCATCTTTGTACTGTATTTTTCCGCCGTTTCCGTTTCTTTTTCGGCGTCGACAAAAATTCCGTGAATAAAAGAATCGAGCACTTCTATCGTCGTATTAAACAGAATATCTTTTACGGGAAAGATACCTTCCGTTTTCCTGTTTTCGGGAACAAGTCCGAATCCGAATTTTACGGCATCTTTAACGTTACGAATATAAAGCGGTTTTCCTTCGAGTTCGATTTCTCCCGACCGTTTTTCCGTCAAGCCGAAAAGACACTTCATCGTTTCCGACCTGCCTGCACCGATTAAACCGGCAAAACCGAGCACTTCGCCTCTTCGCAGATCAAATGTTACGTCGCGTACCAGCTCTCCATCGCTCAAATGAGAAACCTTTAAAATAACATCTCCGGCATGAGACGCATCTTTCGTATAATAGTTTGTCAACTTTCGTCCGACCATCATCGAAATAAGTTCGGTGTTTGTAGTGTCTTTCGTATTTACCGTACCGATATACTGTCCGTCGCGTAAAACGGTGATTCTATCCGTTATTTTGCTGAGTTCGTTCATACGATGCGAAATATAAATGATCGCGATGTTTTTCGACACCAGTGTTCGAATCGTTTCAAACAAAACTGCGACTTCTTTTTCCGAAATGGAGGAAGTCGGTTCATCCATGACTATTATGCGGGCTCCGAAGGAAATAGCACGGATAATCTCTATCATCTGTTGATTTGCGATACTTAATTTTTTGGCTTTCATTGTCGGCGAAAAATGCAAGTCAAAATCGCCGAGCATCTTTTCCGTCTCTTTATTCATCGTACGCGAATCGATAAAGAAACGATTTTTCATTATCTGCTTGCCGAGAAAAATATTTTCAGCTATCGTCAATTCCGGCAAAATCATCAGTTCTTGATGGATGATGCTTACGCCGTGCAAAAAAGCGGAATGCGCATCGGCGATATGCACTTCTTTGCCCTCGATAAAAATCGAACCGCTGTCGGCAGGATAAATGCCGCCGAGTATTTTTATGAGCGTAGATTTTCCGGCACCGTTTTCTCCGAGCAGTGCGTGAACTTCCCCGGAACGTACATCAAAATTTATATTATCAAGCGCTTTAACTCCCGGAAATGATTTGCAGATATTTTTCATCTCCAGGACAAGCTTTCCTTTTATTTGCCGATTTTCCGTATCGTGTATTGCCATGCCCGTATTTCTATAATTTTGAAAAAATCGGCGAATCTTTTTACAAAATCCGCCGATTATCAATCGCTTATTGCCAAGAATTCAAATATTTTCCGGCATTGTTTTTATCGATCCAAAAAGTCGGAACATAAAATTCTTTTTCGTATGGTTTCCCTGCGAGAATATTATATGCAACTTCTATGGATTTTTTTCCGATCGCGATCGGCGACTGCGCCGCCGTACCGATAAACTGCGTCCCCTGTACGATAACCTGTTTCGATTCCGGCGCACCGTCGACACCGACAACGACCACTTTGGAATTGGCTGCTCGAATAGCACCGAAAGCACCCATGCCGCACTGATCGTTTACACAAAAAATCGCTTTTAAATTCGGATGCGCAGTAAGAATATCAGTCGCTTTTTCAAGACCCGGATCGGGTTTGCCCTGTGCGTCGAATTGATCGACGACTTTAAAGTTTTTATTGATCGTTTTCATAAAACCTTGGGTGCGATCAAGGCAAGCGCTGTTTGCAGGATAATCGAGAATCGCTATTTCTCCGCCGGCGGGAAACTGCTTGTTGATAGCCTGTGCACAAAGAACGCCGGCTCCTACGTTATCCGATGCGATATAAGAATTGACATAGGATAAATCGGCAACAGAAGTATCGAAGTTGATAACCGGAATACCCGCTTTTCGCAAATTGACAAGCGCCGGTTTGATGGCATCGCGATCAACGGGATTTAAAAACACCGCATCAACGCCGCGAGTAATAAAGTCTTCTATGATGTTAAGCTGTTTGAGGTTGTCTTGCTGTGCTTCGATAATGATAACTTCATCACCGTTCGCTTCCGCCGCGGCTTTTACGGTATTCGCGATCGTCTCAAAGAAATCGCTCGCAGCCCAATATGTTAAACCGAACACCCTTTTCCCGCTCTTGGCGGAATCCGCAGTTCCGGTAGCCGTCAATGTCGCCGTACCGAACGCAATAAGCGCAAGCACGACGCCCGCTATACGAAGTTTTTTCATAGTAGTCCTCCTGGATTATACCATTATGTTAATATTCAAACATGAAAATGGTAATCTGTCAAGTAAAAAGTTTAAATAATACCAAAAATATATTTTTATTGACATAATTATCATTATATGTGATAATTATGTTATTACTTTATCATCATAGGAGGCTTCCGCGATGACGATACAGCAATGCGGTATGTCGATTATAGGCGAAATAAGCGATACCTTCGCACAAATCGACATCTCTCAAGTGGACATCCTCATTCAAAAGATACAATCGGCAAAAAACGTGTTCGTCATAGGCGCGGGGCGGTCGAAAATCATGCTGGAAGCGTTTTGCATGCGTTTGAACCACTTGGGGTACAATGCTTTTGTCGCAGGAAATATCCCCTGTCCGCCGGCAGAAAAAGGCGATCTCATCGTTGCGGCATCCGGTTCAGGGGAAACGCCTTCCATCATTGCCGTGCTGGAGCGATTAAAAAAAGTCGGCGTCGATATCTTTTTATTCACCGCCTCTCCGAATCCGATCCCGCAAAATGTCGCAGACACCGTTTTGCGCATTCCGACCGCATATACGCTCGACGGAACGGGCGGCTGCAGCCGGCAGCTGATGCGGACGCTGTTTGAGCAGGTCGTCTTTATCATCGGAGAGGCGATAATCGAAAAGATGAGCGGCGATATTCCGGTCGAACAAATCATCAAGCGGCATACGAACGTCGAATAGCGGCTGTCGTTTCGCAAAATCACAATGGAGGCATTATGAAAGCGTCGTTTTTGGATCTGTCGATCGGGCAAATCGGTTACGTCGTACCGGATGTCGATGCGGCGGTAAAAGCGTATTATGAAAAATTCGGGATCGGCGATTGGAAAGTCTACACGTACGGCGCACCGCTGCTTTCGTTTATGAATTACCGGGGAAAACCGATTCGCTACAAAGCAAAGATCGCGCTCAGCTATTTCGGCAAAACGAGAATCGAGCTGATACAAAACCTCGAAGGGAAAACGATTTATACCGATTTTATCGAAAAGCACGGATACGGCGTTCAGCATTTGGGAATCTATGTCGCCGACATACAAAAAGAACTCGCAGCCGCACGAAAAGCCGGCTTTTCCGTCGTTATGGAAGGCGGCGGTTTCGGGCTTGACGGCGACGGTCATTTTGCGTATCTTGATACGGAAGAGGTATACGGCATAACCTATGAACTGATACAGCGGCCGCTTCGCAGACACGAGCCGGAAGCCGTATTTCCGTGACAGCAACCGGCACGTTATGAAACTATTGAACGAACGGCAAATACAAGAAGCAAAATTAATAAAAAATTCACAATTTTTAACGATTAAGCAACTCTCGCAATTTTTACACGTATCGGAGATGACGATCCGCAGAGATATGCAGCTGCTCGGCGAAAACAACCTCGTCTCTCAAGTGTACGGCGGCGTCGTACCGGTTTCAGGTGCGGAACAAAACGATACGGCTTATATCGCGGATGAAGAGCAGCAAAAAAACAAAGCGCTCAAACTGCTTATCGCTCAAAAAGCCGCCACGCTTATCCGTCAAAACGACGTCATCTTTTTCGATTCGGGATCGACCGTACAACTTTTGGCGGAACAGCTGCCGAACGATTTTTCGTGTACCGCGATATCGTCGAGCTTTAACGCGCTCAGCATTTTGACGAAATTGCCGAACAGCACCGTTATTACCCCGGGCGGCGTTTTTTCGCATAAACCGAAAGTCTTTTACGATCAGGAATCGATCAAAGCGATACAGCGCTACCGCGCAAACATCGCCTTTATCGGAGCGACGGGCTACGAACTTGAAATGGGGCCGACATGCGCATACGTCGAAGACGCACCGCTCAAGCACGCGATCATCAAATCGAGCAAAGAAAAAGTGCTCCTCATCGATTCGTCGAAATTCGGTTTGGTGAGCACATGTTCGTTCGCAAAGATAAGCGATTTTACGACGGTCATCACCGATTCGGGAATTCCCCGAGAATACGCCGAACAGATCGCCGAAAACAATGTACGGCTGATCGTCGTGTAGCCGTCATACCGTTTTCAAATATACATACGAGATTAAAATTCTATCAGTTTGATCGGAAATAATTTGCTCATGAATTTAAAATGTTTATCCATTGAATACAGATATAGGTTATGTTGTATTACATTTTGTGCTATAACCAAATCCGGTACACCGACCTTATTGATACCGTTCTTCAAGTTTTCCGTCTGCATTTTAATAATTTCGTTCCAATTTATATGTAAGACGACTTTTTCAATATTTAAAAGTAGATTTCGTAATTCATATTCTTTCTTTTGATTTATAAACGGCAACAATTCTGCTAAAATTAAATCGTTTACGACAATAGAATTGGTTTCTATAAACGTATCGAGCCGTTTTACTTCTTCACGACCTTTAAAATAATTAATCCATACCGAGGTATCTACGAGAATCATTGTTCTCTTTTCCTCATTGAATCAAGATCGATTTTTAAATCGCTTTTTCCGAAATATTTCTTTATATTTTGTATTTGATATCTCTTTATAAGATTATCTAAAGCAACATCGATTAATTCGGTTTTTGTTTTAATTTTTGTAAGGGCAAAAGCCTTTTTAAGTTTTACGTCTTCCAGTACAATCGTTGTTTTCATATACCCTCCGTCTACATATTATTAAAACAGACTATCTGCATTGTCTATGATAAGTGCGTATTCTTTGCGCAGATTTATCATCCGAAAACAATGTACGGCTGATCGTCGTGTAATCCGCGGCGTCGCGGACGGAAACGAAGTTCGCGCCCGCTTTTAAAACACCGCCGCCTGTCGTACGGTTTTCCGCTCCGTTTACGGATGCGGCGCTTTATCGTCAATACTCGTACGTCAGTTCCGACATACCGACGAGTTCGGTAACCGTCGTGCCGAATTTTTTTGCGACTGCATACGAAGAAATCCGTGCGATATTGCCGGCGGTGTCGTATTTGTAAATTTCACGGGCGATCGTTTTTCCTTCGGCGTCGCTCGTCGTGATTTCGTTGAGCACGCCGTCGCTGCCGTAACGGAAGTAACTGCGCTTTTGTACCGCGCCCGTCCCGTCGATAAACGTAATCGCGTCGATTTTGCCGCCGTCCGTATACGCGTAGTCGATCTCTTCGTCAAGCGAACCGTCCGCATAATAATGATTTTCGACCGAAAGCCTGCCTGCATCGTCGTACGCATATACGATTTTCCACACGAGCTCGCCGCCTGCGCCGTAGTACGATTCATCGGTGAGGAGGCTGCCGGTATACGTGTACATCGTTTTATTTTTTAATCCGCCGTCTTTTCCGTATTCGGATTCGTCGGTTTTATTTCCCGCCGCACCATACGTGACGGCACTTTTCCAAATGAGCGCATTGTCCGCATTGTAGCCGTCCTGTGCGGTAAGTTTTCCCGACGCGTCGTAGGTATTTTTGATTTTATTGACGAGCGTTCCGCGTCCCGTCATCTCGGACGATTCGATTTCCCGTCCCGCTCTGTCGAATACGTGAATGATTTTCATTTCGGGTGTACGGAAATACTCGCCGAATTTCGCCGTAATGCCGTAATCGATACGCGTATACTTTTTCACCGCACCTTTGAGCGGAACATACTCCGTGACATCGAATGCAAACACAGAAACGCACATGACAGCTGCAGTCAGTGCAGCGAACATCTTTTTCATACAGCCCCCGTAATTACCGAATCGTTGTAATCGCTTTTTATCAATTAAATTTCAAGTTATTATACACGTAATCGGCGGCCTTTGTCAAAAAGTTTGAAAACGCCCGGCGACAGTGCCGAGTCATGTCGTCTCGTCTTCAGGATAGTTTTAATTTACGATCAAGCGAGGGAAATGACGAAATCGAGCATTCCCGCTTCGGCAGTTTTGATGTTTTCAATTCACGCTCCCGTGAGGGAGCGACGCTGTTACACCCAAAAGGATACAATGATATAATTTTAACATAGATAACCTCGAGTGGCCACTGTGCCCGAATTGCGGGTATTTTTTGCCGTTTGCCGGAAAAGTGAAATACCCCTATCCGCTTTACGTGCTTATAAAGATATACGCGCGAGCGCCGCACTGCGCAATAATCCGGTATTATTATTAACTTCATAAAACCTATTGACAACACGTGTTATACGTGTTATAACTGCATTCAGCATGAAAGACAAAGACCTTTTGAAGTTATTATTAAAAGACGGCTGGGAGTTAGTATCAATAAGAGGCAGCCATCATAAACTCGCAAAAGGCGGAAAAACCGTTTCGGTTCCCGTACACGGTAAAGATGTCAAGAAAGGTCTTTTGGGGGCAATTCTGAAAGAAACCGGTTTGGAGGTAAAGAAATGAAAGTTATATATCCTGCTATTTTTCACGCTGAAGACGGCGGTTTTTGGGTAGAGTTTCCCGATTTGCCCGGTTGTTTCACGCAGGGCGATACGGAATCCGAGGCGTATGCAAACGCTGTTGAAACAATGGAGCTTTTTTTGCAAGATGATTATACGATCGATACCTTACCTACGGTGTCGGCGGCAAACAAAATTAAAACCGATAAAAAGAGTTTCGTATCTCTTGTTTGTGGCGAATTTAAAGTAAATGAGAAAGCAGTAAAAAAAACCTTAACGATTCCGTTTTGGCTTAATATTCAAGCGGAGAAAGCCGGAGTCAATTTCAGTCAGACCTTACAAGACGCATTGTGCAAAAAACTGAATGTCGTTGTTTGACAATAAATGCTTAAAGCTGCATTATAGTTGTCGGTGCAATATCGCTATCACGCTCCCGTGAGGGAGCGACAAGTAATTGTGCCGCATCCTTTGCATCCAGCTGCGTTTCAATTCACGCTCCCGTGAGGGAGCGACCACATGGACGCCTGCATCGTTCGACGTTGTCCCGTTTCAATTCACGCTCCCGTGAGGGAGCGACGTTTGCTAGTGCGATCAATTTCAGACATTTACGTTTCAATTCACGCTCCCGTGAGGGAGCGACAAGCGGGAACGTTCAGACATCAAAGTGGTGGCTGGTTTCAATTCACGCTCCCGTGAGGGAGCGACAAACAATCAAACAAAATAAAATACCAGTATAAGTTTCAATTCACGCTCCCGTGAGGGAGCGACTAACGTATATCCGCAAAAACGGGCGGACGCAGGTTTCAATTCACGCTCCCGTGAGGGAGCGACATAAACCGTTTCGCGCGCCCCTCGCCGACAGCGTTTCAATTCATGCTCCCGTGAGGGAGCGACCTCTGTCAAACATACGCAAGATTAACGTTTCTGTTTCAATTCACGCTCCCGTGAGGGAGCGACAAACAATCAAACAAAATAAAATACCAGTATAAGTTTCAATTCACGCTCCCGTGAGGGAGCGACTAACGTATATCCGCAAAAACGGGCGGACGCAGGTTTCAATTCACGCTCCCGTAAGGGAGCGACTACCATTTGCCATCGTAGTTCGATACCGACACCGCGTTTCAATTCACGCTCCCGTAAGGGAGCGACTTTACCCCTGCGTATACTCCCCCGCCGAGTGCGAGTTTCAATTCACGCTCCCGTAAGGGAGCGACCTTACAGCACGGCGTCGTGATTGATATGTTCGACGTTTCAATTCACGCTCCCGTAAGGGAGCGACCACACGCATTATATCCCCGTGTCCGTTTGTAATGCTGTTTCAATTCACGCTCCCGTAAGGGAGCGACCGCACAATGGGAGCCTTAAACGACACAACGTATGTTTCAATTCACGCTCCCGTAAGGGAGCGACTCCTGATGATGATTCCGATTTTATTATGTGTAATGTTTCAATTCACGCTCCCGTAAGGGAGCGACTGCGTGGTCTCGTGATTGCGCAGTCTATTCTTGTTTCAATTCACGCTCCCGTAAGGGAGCGACTTGCGTGGTCTCGTGATTGCGCAGTCTATTCTTGTTTCAATTCACGCTCCCGTAAGGGAGCGACATATATGAGTTTTAGACAGATCAAAACCAATCGGTTTCAATTCACGCTCCCGTAAGGGAGCGACGTAATACACAGCAGAAAAAATTTTAAAGATGTAGTTTCAATTCACGCTCCCGTAAGGGAGCGACCTTTCGAAAATATAAAACGTTTCTCCGCCGCGTGTTTCAATTCACGCTCCCGTAAGGGAGCGACAAATTTTACCAACTTGGAGTTTCCGTCCAAAATAGTTTCAATTCACGCTCCCGTAAGGGAGCGACGTAATGATTTTGATTTTGTGAGGAGTTTGAAAATGTTTCAATTCACGCTCCCGTAAGGGAGCGACCTATTGCGTCTCAACAGATATCTGCTGATTTGGTTTCAATTCACGCTCCCGTAAGGGAGCGACGATCACGAGTAATTTGATTTTGTTCAGCAACAGTTTCAATTCACGCTCCCGTAAGGGAGCGACTTTGAGCACGACAGTTACAACAATTACCGCACGGTTTCAATTCACGCTCCCGTAAGGGAGCGACATAATGTAATAAACTCGACGCACCAAGCGATAAAGTTTCAATTCACGCTCCCGTAAGGGAGCGACCTAATACGATACACGGTCAGATGGCTGATAAAAATGTTTCAATTCACGCTCCCGTAAGGGAGCGACTCAGCAGATATCTGCTTCTCTTGAGCAACTCAAAATGTTTCAATTCACGCTCCCGTAAGGGAGCGACTAATTCGGCAGAAGTCAAGGCAGTAAAATCCGAACGTTTCAATTCACGCTCCCGTAAGGGAGCGACGGGATACCGGTGTATCCCTGCCTGTATCTCGTAGTTTCAATTCACGCTCCCGTAAGGGAGCGACGCTTGGTAGTAAGTTATTAAAATCTGGAAAAAAGTTTCAATTCACGCTCCCGTAAGGGAGCAACATTTTGTTGCGGAGGTTTTTTGTTATGACTAAGTTTCAATTCACGCTCCCGTAAGGGAGCGACCCGGCAGAGGTACCAGCAGCCACAAGCGGACTAGTTTCAATTCACGCTCCCGTAAGGGAGCGACTTAGACAAATCAAAACCGATCGGAAGATCATATGTTTCAATTCACGCTCCCGTAAGGGAGCGACTCATGTAGCTAAAGACGCAACAGCACGATACGGTTTCAATTCACGCTCCCGTAAGGGAGCGACAAGAGCGTACAACTCATGATTACGCAACAAACCAAGTTTCAATTCACGCTCCCGTAAGGGAGCGACTTACGCTTACGTATGCACCCGAGTATTTGCCTCAGTTTCAATTCACGCTCCCGTAAGGGAGCGACCAATGCGTATAATGAATCTCAACAGGATTTTGTGTTTCAATTCACGCTCCCGTAAGGGAGCGACTATCCGATTAGATCTGATTTTGAGCGCTTTATTGTTTCAATTCACGCTCCCGTAAGGGAGCGACCTATCCGTGCCAGTACGGCCGCCAGTCACAAAAGTTTCAATTCACGCTCCCGTAAGGGAGCGACCCAAGAATATTAACTCCGAGATTGGCTCCGCCAGTTTCAATTCACGCTCCCGTAAGGGAGCGACTTGAGCCTCAAGTTTCATTTTCAGTTGTTCAAGAGTTTCAATTCACGCTCCCGTAAGGGAGCGACGTGCTTCCTCAGGTCGTTCCGTTGTATAGTCGTGTTTCAATTCACGCTCCCGTAAGGGAGCGACTCGCCGTACTCACCGCACGCGATATAACGCAAAGTTTCAATTCACGCTCCCGTAAGGGAGCGACGCCGATATGCTTGCTGACGCTGGCACTGGTGCCGCGTTTCAATTCACGCTCCCGTAAGGGAGCGACCCAAATCCTTTTCAACAACTTCGTTGAGACGGTGTTTCAATTCACGCTCCCGTAAGGGAGCGACGGAGTCACAGTTTGCGAAGTATGAGAAGCCAAATATGTTTCAATTCACGCTCCCGTAAGGGAGCGACGTTTGTTAAACGCTTGTTAAAATATCTTCTATTGTTTCAATTCACGCTCCCGTAAGGGAGCGACACCGCAAGCAACCACTCATGATTTTTAGTCTTAAGTTTCAATTCACGCTCCCGTAAGGGAGCGACTCCGCCGCGATCGTTGTTTGATTTGTCTTATCAGTTTCAATTCACGCTCCCGTAAGGGAGCGACATCAAACGCAAGTTGCGCAACCTGCTATAGACAAGTTTCAATTCACGCTCCCGTAAGGGAGCGACCGAATAGCAACACCGAGCTGATAAAACTTGCCAGTTTCAATTCACGCTCCCGTAAGGGAGCGACTTATTACAATGTTATAAGGAGTTTAGAAATGAGTTTCAATTCACGCTCCCGTAAGGGAGCGACCGTACGCCATCTCTTATACAAAGTATGACAAGGGGTTTCAATTCACGCTCCCGTAAGGGAGCGACGCACCTTTGTAGCCAAGTCGCAAACTATGTAATAAGTTTCAATTCACGCTCCCGTAAGGGAGCGACACCACGACGCAAACAAGCAAACACCTGCTTACCACGTTTCAATTCACGCTCCCGTAAGGGAGCGACAACTCCTTCTTGGCCTTCGGGTTCTGCTGATACGTTTCAATTCACGCTCCCGTAAGGGAGCGACAAAAAAGCCCGTTCACGGCTTCTGGAGCTTGGGTTTCAATTCACGCTCCCGTAAGGGAGCGACCCAAATCCTTTTCAACAACTTCATTGAGACGGCGTTTCAATTCACGCTCCCGTAAGGGAGCGACATAACAAGACCGCGCAACGACGCGAGCGTAAGCGTTTCAATTCACGCTCCCGTAAGGGAGCGACGCGGGTGATATCCAATGTTGCAGTCGCAAGATTCGGCGTTTCAATTCACGCTCCCGTAAGGGAGCGACATCGAGCTTTGCTCGATCGGATCTATCGATGTTGTTTCAATTCACGCTCCCGTAAGGGAGCGACAAATGTACAGGGGGAGTAGCACCTAAAAGATTAGTTTCAATTCACGCTCCCGTAAGGGAGCGACATAAAGCGGAAACCGCACGATCAGATAAACCAAAGTTTCAATTCACGCTCCCGTAAGGGAGCGACGCTTTTCAACAAACTGCTGCTGGGATGCATTATACGTTTCAATTCACGCTCCCGTAAGGGAGCGACATCGAGCTTTGCTCGATCGGCTCAATCGATGTTGTTTCAATTCACGCTCCCGTAAGGGAGCGACGTTACCACAAGGGACTTCAATAGTACGATTTTGAGTTTCAATTCACGCTCCCGTAAGGGAGCGACGCGGTACTGTCACTGTTTTTAACTTCTTCAATAGTTTCAATTCACGCTCCCGTAAGGGAGCGACCATGTATCGTATTGGATCGATAGCGCATATTGTCGTTTCAATTCACGCTCCCGTAAGGGAGCGACAGGAGCAGCAAGGTTATTAGCGCCAGTATTAGCAGTTTCAATTCACGCTCCCGTAAGGGAGCGACCTCATCACTTTAAAGACATCAGCAGACTTAGCAGTTTCAATTCACGCTCCCGTAAGGGAGCGACCTCGTTATTAAGGCGCTTGTTAAGCGTTTTTTAAGTTTCAATTCACGCTCCCGTAAGGGAGCGACTTAACAGTACGATCGTCAGAGGCAAACTGATTAGTTTCAATTCACGCTCCCGTAAGGGAGCGACGATACTGGAAGTAACTATCGCTTTGGTGATAAACGTTTCAATTCACGCTCCCGTAAGGGAGCGACACCAAGTAAAAGCGCGGAAACTGCACGGTCGGGTTTCAATTCACGCTCCCGTAAGGGAGCGACGCGCGGGACTTTAGCAAGCAGACAGGATTAGAGCGCGTTTCAATTCACGCTCCCGTAAGGGAGCGACTTCCTTTTGCCTTTGCGCCGACGGGAAGCTCAGTTTCAATTCACGCTCCCGTAAGGGAGCGACCTCGTAAAAAAGGAGTTGATCTTGCCGAAGTTTCGTTTCAATTCACGCTCCCGTAAGGGAGCGACTCTTTCCGAGCCCGTAGGCCGCCGCCATGTATGCGTTTCAATTCACGCTCCCGTAAGGGAGCGACGAGCGGCAAAATAGCGCGACTGAGTATAGGGGTAGTTTCAATTCACGCTCCCGTAAGGGAGCGACCGGATCTTGCAAACGCTCTCGAGCTTAAAAAAGCGTTTCAATTCACGCTCCCGTAAGGGAGCGACGTCGGATTAGGTTTTATCATCTCAATCCTCACGTGTTTCAATTCACGCTCCCGTAAGGGAGCGACTGTAAAGCGTGTGGCACGGAGAGTAAAACGCATGTTTCAATTCACGCTCCCGTAAGGGAGCGACGTTGCCTGTATAGGGGTAGATGTCTGACCAGCGGTTTCAATTCACGCTCCCGTAAGGGAGCGACCCGCGAAATTGGTGTCTGAAGGTAAAGATCGTGTTTCAATTCACGCTCCCGTAAGGGAGCGACGTACTATCACTATTTTTTACCTCTTTAATAGTAGTTTCAATTCACGCTCCCGTAAGGGAGCGACTCCGATATTGGCACCACCAGAAGACGAAGAGCCGGTTTCAATTCACGCTCCCGTAAGGGAGCGACATACATCAGCAGTCGGAGCATCTCCTCGTTGTAAGTTTCAATTCACGCTCCCGTAAGGGAGCGACAGGATCCAAACGCTCAACGGAGCGCTCAAAATCAGTTTCAATTCACGCTCCCGTAAGGGAGCGACCCGGTAAATTTTATCAGCTCGGCGTTTCTGTTATGTTTCAATTCACGCTCCCGTAAGGGAGCGACGGTATAGCAGTTATTTTTTTGTAATATCGATATTTACACTATAATTTCCGCGAACATAGTTCGGACACTATAATGCCAATATCTAATTCACTATAATATAACAAGTTATAAAATTCAAGCGGAATGAATAACCAATGTGTGCTTCCCGTTCGCGGCCGGAAAGCCGAAAAGCCGGAAATCCGATTATAAAATCAAAACCCCTTGCGGATTGATCGGCTTTTTTTGTCCTACGTGTTCGACCTTACGCTCCCAATTTGCACCGAGCGCGTAAAAGCGGATGCTGTCGTAATTCGGATTTATTTCATTGAGCAATTTACTTTTCAGCGCAACCCATTGCGCAGGGTCGACCAAGCATTCAAAGACGGAATATTGAACGCGCTGTCCGTAATTTTCAAGAATCTTTGCCACATGCCGAAGCCTCTTTTCCCCTTTTTCATCTTTTGCCACATCATAACTTACCAGCATCATCATCGCGCGCCCCCTCTTTTATTTCCAAAGATATACCGGGTAGCCATCAATATCGCCGCGTATGTGCCGGGCCAAAAGCCGCGCTTGGGTATGGAACAAAATTGCGAGATGCATTCTCTTCTCTACATATGGATGCTGTATAACGGTTTCTTTCTTTTTTTGATACGCGGTAATTACTGTTTTGCGAGCCGCTTCATCCATGCTGACGGCGCCGCTTGCGGTTTTTTCAAATTGTTCGGGGGTAACTTCATTTCGGTTGATGAGCGAAAGAACCAATCGGTCGGCAAAAAAAGAACGGAACTCTTCAGCAAGATCAAGGGCAAGACTTAAACGGCCGGGCCTGTCGCGGTGCATAAAGCCGACGGCAGGATCGAGACCGACGCATTCCAGAGCGCTTATCATATCGTGATACAAAAGCGTGTACACATACGAAAGCATTGCATTTACCGCGTCGAGCGGAGGACGCCGGTTACGTCCTTCAAATTTGAATCCGTCTTTTTGAGAAATAATTAATTCATCGAAGACTGAAAAATATGCTTTCGACGCATCGCCTTCAATTCCCCGCAAGACATCCAAGTCGCATTCTTTTTCCGCCTTATCGATATTCGAACCCAAAAGCGCAACGGCATCTTGCATTCTCTTGACATCGATTTTTTCACCGTGATCGCGCAGCGAGCGCTGCAGCACGGTTTTTTGATTGGCCAATTTTCCGATAATAAAATATTTTGCAAGCGCAGCGGACTTTTCTTTATCGTCGGAAATTCTGTACTGTTCCTTTCGAAGCAACACATTTCCCGCAACAGGCCCCTGCACGCGTGCAAGGAATTTTCCCGTTTCCGTTAAAAAACTTATCGTAATATTATACTTCGGCGCAGCGCCCAACAAAAACGGACTGACGAAAATATTCCCGAAACAAATAATACTGTCGAGCGTTATAAAAGGAATCAGCGCAAGCACCTTGCGGTCGGCAACGACTTCCACCGCTTCCCCCTTTTTATGCAGATATGTTTTTTGCGTGGTAATATAAAGCGTGTTAAGAAAGCGCTGCATACATCCTCCGTATATTATTCGTCGAGCGCGGAAACAGCCTGTCGCAATCTACCCCTGATATAATCGACTGCCGATTTGTTTTTGCCGGCGGATTCGGGAAAACACTCGTCGATAAACGAACAGCTTTCGCATTTTTTTGAATAGACGGCCGCAGGCGTTTTTCCGTCCGCAACGAAACGATGGAAGCGCTCGGCAAGCTCGATCGTTTCTTTTCTCAGCTCATCGGTAATGGGTATGAGAATGCGCCGGCGAATTTTAAAATAAAACAGCGCTCCTTCATCTATTGTGCGGTCGAGCATTTCTTCAAGGCAAATAACTTGAGCGCACAGCTGTACCTCATCGCTTGTGTTTTCTTTCGGTTTTCCGTGCTTGTATTCTACCGGAATGATTTTTCCGTCGGAATAAAATTCCACGGCATCGGTACAGCCGGTAACGCCGAGAAGAGCCGAGGCAATTTTCAGATTGCGCTCGGTTTTTACGGTTTTACGCGACTCCGCCGTATTGCCGTGAACTTTTTCGTGCTGAACCCGGCCTGCCGCCGTAAAAAAGTTTTCGCTCCATTGCTGTTCAATGTGTATAAGCGCGCACTGCCGCGGACAAAAGCGCAAATGCTGAAGCCCACTGAGCAGCAGGTAGTCGGATTCGAGGTACATTAGAGTGCGATTTTGGTAACAACTTCGCTTAAAGGCTTACCGTCGAGCGTAATCGTGTAATCGCTGAAATCGCGTGCGGGAGTATTTCCCGTGTGTTCCGCTTTTATCCGATTAAACAACTCATCGGCAGGTTTTGAACCGAGTGCAGAAGCGTGTTCAAAAATAATAAGCCGTCTTGTTGTCATAAGCCCGCGCGCAGCAGAACGATCATATTCAAACATTTTTTCAAGCGCCTGCCACAAAAGTTCCAGATCTTCTTGTGAAAATCCTGTAGCTGAAGCAAACTGAGGCGAGATAAAACCGTAGGCTCGGTATAATCCGTAGGGAACGGTATACTTACGCCCCATAGTTCTATTATCACCGCCTTGCTTTTCTGCTTCATCCGCTGTTGTTACGGCCATTCTCGTTATAGTATATTCGAATGATACAATAGGTTCTACGGATCGCGCAAACGTAAACTGTACCGGACCCCGAACCTGCCCGGCGTTTGCTCCGGTAGTTAAAACGGCACCGAAGGTTCGAATATCGAAAAACTTTTTACACATACCTACCCGCCCTTTTTCTATATCACCACCGTTTGCCTTTTTATCCTTGTTCTTGGTTACATCGATTCCCAGTTCTTCATGCATCTTATTGATTGCATCGTTGAGAACGGCTTTTTCTTTTACAAAAATATCATAGCCTGCCTCGCAGCCTTTTACCGTTTGAACATAATTTCTTACTTTACGTTTTAAACACACGTCCGTAACAATGCCGTTTCCCGTTTCCGCATCGATACGAGGAAGATTTCCCGCATCGGGATCACCGTTAGGGTTCCCGTCTTTTACATCAAAATACAATACAAAATCATAGCGTTTTTCAAGCTTACTCATGAGTTTCTCCTTCTGATTTATTATTTTTTTCAAAAAAACTTTGTTTTTCGTGATAATATCCTATTGCAAACCGAGCTTGTTCTTCCAAAGTAAGATGTGCCGGAAAAGCATCCAGAGCATTTATAATCTCGCCGAGTTCTTTTTCTCTGACGGTTTTCAAACCTTGCTTTTCCTTCCCGTAATTACTTAAATGATGTTGATTCAATTTAAGCAATTGTGGAAAAACCGTTACCGGATTCGTCGATGCCGCACCGTAGTAACGATCGGTGATTGTTGCATTCAACCCCTGATGCGTATCCTGCTGAACCTTTTCAAGGACTGCGAAAAGCCGTCCGACAAGATAGCCTTTGTTTTTACAATTTCTGTCCAAAGCCACAGTAACCTCCTCATTTATACCATGAAATCTATTATATCGATTGATATACGCTTTTAGTATTGCAGCCCGTTCACGGGTTACCTTTGACCGCTTCGGATCTTTATGTTCCGCTCTGATTCGCCGGATACACTGCTGCAGTAAAGAAACGGGATACGGTGTACCTTTTAAAATCGATTGCAAGACTGAACCGATAAGATTCGGCGCAACGTTATCCATTTTATGTTCCAGCGCAGTTGCAGAAAGTATTTGATATAAATTCAAATATTCGGAAGTACCAGACGCATGAACAATATCAAAATCGACAAAGTGCTGCTGAATACGCTCCGCAAAGTCTTTTACTTTGCCCGTTTCCCAAAAACGAACGGAAATACGAGCCGCATTCGGAGAAAGGCAAAGAACATAAAAATTCGAATCGATACGTTCGAGTTTTCCGGTATAAATCGCCGCAAATAAATTCTTAACTTCCTTTACGGATTTATCAGGATCGTCCGAATCAAAATCTTTTGAAAAGAAAACGGAAAATACTCCTTCAAAATCGTATTCTTTGTTTTCTTTTTCCGCCCAAAACACAATCGTATCTTCACCGAGTCTAAAATGATTGTGTTTTGTTTTTATAAGATATTTGAGCGCTTTCGTATATGCATTCATCGCCGACACCGAAACGGGCGCATTATAGGATTGCTCTTTCCCGAATGAATCGTATCCACTGTTTTTTTGAAAACCTACAAATTTTGCAATGCTTTTTGCGCCTGAAATAGGGGTTGCCGTATGAAGCCGCGCGATAAGAGATTTTTCTCCGGTGATCAAACAAGTTCCGACAACCTTTTCTGCTCCGGGATCTTCAACATCATCATTTTGTATCGTCAGACTTTTTTGATATGCCGTAACTGCGGGAGTCTGCGCTACCAAGTCCGTTTCCGCATTCAAAATAAAAGAAAGATTCCCGTTAGATTTTTTGCATTCTTCCCAATATTCCGACGAGCGAACTTTATCAAAACCGTTCACTTTATTTGAAGTGTAGAATTTCAGTACGGCAGCGACGCCCCTGTCTTCCTTTACATCTTCCGGCAGCGATTCTATTTTTTTTATAAACGCATTATTTTGATTTTCCGCATATGCATTGGCTTCTTTTTGTTTTTTTTCATCATCTTTTATTTCTTTCGGTTCCCGCAACACAAAGCCGATATTATCCCACAAAAGAAATGGCGACTGCCACGACTTCGATCCCGAACGACCAACTTTTTGAGGAAGCAAATAGGCCTTTCCTTTTTTATCTTCTATAGTTGAAACCAAATCTACAAAAGAACCGTCTTCACGAATTTTAATCAAATATTTTATTTCAACCTGCTCAAAGCCGTCTTCAGGAAGTGCATCTCCTTTGCGCTTCGCATATTCATACAATGCCTGCAAAATCATTTACGCACCTCCTCGCTGTTCCATTCTGGGACGACGACGGTTCCGTGCTCAAGCTTTGCACGAAAAAAAGCGGGCTTGATATTTTCGCAATCGGAATAATCCATATCGTACAGCATAAACCCTAAATCTCTCGTTTCATCTATAGGGGTTGCCGTATCGTGCTCAAAGTCGATCAATTTGAAAAAGCAGGAAAATTCCCTGCAGCCCAAATACGGCTGAAAAAAACATTGCCCTTTTTTTACGCGGCGCTCAAACATTGCGTTGTATTTTGCAGGGTTTTCGTGTGTGTGCTCCTCCGCCAGTCCATGAGAAAGAAGCTGCTCTTTTTCATCAGCGTCTACAAGATATTCGGGGAGAGGGTTATCAATCTCTTTTCTCTTTTTAGGCGGAATAAAAACCAAGTCCGCATATATACGATACTTTACATCTTTCAAAAAAAGACCCGCACGCTGCTGCCGATATTTTAATTTTCCTTGACTATCCAATTCATCTATGTAGATACCGTCGCTTTTATCGCTTGCAACGGCACCGACTTCGTTTCTCCGCAGATTTATCCATTTTATTTTATTCAACACTTCGATTTTTTTTATTTTCCAGTAAAAAGCCGGCTTCCAAAAAATTGCTTCGAACACGGCTCGTGCAGCGGAAGGAGTTATAACGTCGTAGCTTACACGCTCGACCTTCATCTCCGGTCGGGTAAAACACGCGTAATCACCCCACACTTCAAGACAAAATGTTTTGTCAAAATATTCCTGCATCTCTTCCTCCCTTTTGCTAGAATATATAGGTACCGAACGACTCGAGCGAATCGGCAACAAGTCCGAGTCCCGGTTGATATAAATTCCGGTCGGTTTGATTTTGGACATAAACGGCTATATCGTCGAAAGGTTGAATTAAACGGCCTTTTCCCAGCAGCTGCGTTATTTCTTTTAAAGGTAAATTTACCGAATACCTGCCTAAGGCCCGCAGCAATTTTCTGTCGGGTCCGTCGGCAATCAACTTGTCTATGAGCGCGGCATTGCTTTTCCCCGTCTTCGGCGATGTATACCGTATTATAACCGAACCTTGATAACTACTGTCTATCAGATGGTAAGCATCCGACAAAGTTCTGAACTGAAAGTTTTCGTGTTTCGATTCTTTTTTCATGGCGGACTCAAAATCCGGTTTATCAAAATCATTTACGGAACCAAAATACAGTTTAAAATATTCTTTATAGAGTTCCGGCGTAAGTTCAACCTTATAATCATACTTTTCAAGAATGGACTTTGTTGCATCAGCCCCCTTCCTAAGTAATCCCGGAGGAATACGCGACGGCGGAGAAAATACAGAGACAGCCCCTAAATCTTTTATACTGCCTTCACGGTTGCACCTTCCGGCAGCTTGAGCGATAGAATCCATCCCCGACAAAGCTTTAAATACTACGGGAAAATCCATATCAACGCCGCATTCCACAAGCTGAGTGCTGACCACGCGAACGGTTTCACCGTTTCGCAATTTATTTTTTATATCCGAAATAATTTCGGAGCGTTCTTCCGCGCACATAAGCGCCGAGAGATGGATTGTTCCTTCGGGCATAAGGGTATGCAGTGCCCGGCAATCTTTTCTGGTTGACACAATGCAAAGCACCTGTTCAAAAGAACACAACTTGTCGGCAACGCCTTGCCAGTCGGGTATTTTTTCGCGTACGTAATCGGTATTGATCTTTACCCGTTTTAATTCTTTTGCCAATTCTTCAGAGTTATCGATAATCGGAGTTATTAAATCACGGGGAATTCCGTCAAAGCGTACTGTATCGGAACCTATTGTCCCTTCAAAAGCCGGTTGTGTTGCGGTACAAAGTACAACCGTTACGCCGAAATATTCTACCAATCCTCGCAGAACGGATAAAATCGATTTTAAATAATCCGGGGGAAGCATTTGAACTTCGTCCAGTATAATTATCGAATTGACTATGTTATGCAATTTACGGCAATGCGCACTATGCGCGTTGAACAGCGACTCAAACAACTGCACATTCGTCGTTACAATAACCGGAGCATCCCAATTTTCAGTTGCAAGTTTTTGCCGCTGCAAAATGTCAGCTTCATTCTTTTTATCAAAATCGAAATTCGAATGGTGTTCGAGCACATTTTCTTCGCCGAAAAGATATTTATCTTGCTTTTTATATTCTTCAATAAGCATATCAACATCGGTACCGTACTTATACACCTTTGCCGTTTGTTCAATGATACTGGTATACGGAATCGCAACGATAATTCTCCGCCTATTGTGTGCAAGCGCGTGTTCCAATGCGAAGGCCATAGAAGAAAGCGTTTTTCCGCCTCCGGTAGGAACATTCAGCGAAAAGAAGCCGGGTTTGCATCGAGCTTTTTTTCTGCATGATGCTAAAACTCCTACGCGAATTTCATTCAGCCTTGATGCCTGTGTGTGTGCGGTTTTTTCGTTCATATAAACGTCGAATCTTTTTTTTAACTCAGTTAAGTCGACAAACTTACCGCGAAGTTTAAATTGCTCCGGATTCATAAATCGTTCGGTATCGAGAAAATCCGCATCGACAAGACATGAATAGAGCATACGCACCCACAAATGCAGATGTTCGAATAAATCCGGAGACGGTTTATTAAGACCGAAGGGCATCGATGAAGGGAGCTTAAAATCACAAATATCTTTAATTTCGGGTATTTTTATAATCTCTTCATAATCATTACGATCGAAAATCGATTTAAGGTTTTTACCCGAACCCGCGTACCAATCGGGCAAACCTGCATGATGGCCGGCAATCAAATATGAAATCGTTTTTTCAAGCGGTTTTCTCGTTTGCATGTTACAATATGCATACTGCGCGCCCGCTTCGCTGTGGTTTACCGTTCGCTGCCCCTCACCTCGTATATACTTTTGCCATAAAGGATGCGCTTTTCCTAAATCGTGCCACATAGCCGCAGCCGCAGCCCAATCGGCATTATTAAATTCCGCTGCAAAACCTGAGGCCAATTCGGCAACAGCCTTTGCATGTTCCGATAATGTTTGGACTTTTCCGTTTTCGGTAATATGCGCAATGATTTCAGTACACCCCATGAAAACCTTCTTTTTTTATTTTCATTATATAGTTTTTGATAGCCGCCGTCAGACTCACGGTATCGCGCCCACAAATTCATAGATAACACCAGTATAATACGTTCTCGTATAAACGCAAGAAAAACATATTTATCATGCAACCGTCTCCCTTATTTAAAAGTATCCGCAGTACGAATACCGCCAGATTTTACCGTTCCTTCGTTTTTTCCATCCCCTCTCACACTTCCACCCGCACGACGATACCGCCGCGACCATTTTGCATATCGCCGATACGCGCAAGGCTCGCGTTAAAACGGAACGTATTCGGTTTGGCGGCGCGAAGGATCGCAGCTCCGGTCGCACGGATGTACCCGGCACGCTGTAACCCCGCATTGCCCAAGACTTTCGCGCAAACATCTTCCGCCGAAACGGAAATCGCATTGGCATCGTGCGGATTATAGGGTTCGGCTTGAACGCTCACACGGAGCGAAGCATAGAGCTTTTTCTTTGCGTCGCGTACTTTTTGCGTGCCGACTAAAATATCGTCGCCGATTTTTTCGGAAAGCGTATCGTCGAGGAAATCCGATCCGTCGTTCCAACCGTAAAAGTTCGTCCCGACAATGCCGATCGTAAACGCCGCATTGCGATTTTTAAAATAACGTATAAACATCTGTTCGGGCGTTTCATTTGCGGTATCGGGTTTTAAAACATCTTTTGCCGCGCAATACAGCAAAAACCCCGTATCCGTTTTGCCCGCACCGAGCAGCGCATTCGTTTTGTACAGCGCGGTAAAGGCGGCCGTATCGCTGTGCGTGCGCCCGTATAGCCACGCAAAAAGCGCTTCCGCCGCAACCGGTTTTACGATAAAGAGCGTAAGCTGCGGAAACTTCATAAACAAAGCCGTCCGGCGTGCAAGCAGTTCCGCGGCAAGCAAAGAATCGCCGCTTTCGACCGCAAGCAAAAGCGCGCCGACGTGGATCAAAAACGCAAACGTATCGGCATCCGCGATTTCAAAATCGTTTGCAAGATACACGCGGATATCCCTGCAAAGCGCTTCGTCCGCATACGTATACCATGCGCTCGAAAAATACGGACTTCCGTCGAGCGTCTGTCTCGCATCAAGCAGTCCGTCCGTTATGTCTTCGAGCTTTCCGCAAAAATCAAGCTGTCCCGTCCCCGTCCGATTAAAACCCCAATAAAGGGAATCCGTCTTTCCTTCCGCCCGAACGATGACATCCGCCTCGTTTCGATTTTTCAGTCCCGTCATACAAACCTCCGATAGTCGATTACAATCCCTCCGGATACGCGATTCCGCCTGCCGTCAGCGATGATACGCAGCCTTTTCAAAAAGAAGTACATGCTCGCCAAACCCATGAACAAAAGAGGGCAAAGCCGCCGAAACCAATCAAAAGGCCGATGAGTTCGCCCCATGCCGATAACTCGAATTCCCTTCTGCTCCGTTCTTCCTCTTCCCGCATTCTAAGAACTTGCTTATACGCTCTTTTTGCTTCGTGAATGATATGAGTGTTTTCCGCATAGGTAAGACAATAACCTTGAATACTCTCCCAAGCATAGTCCATATCTCCGCCTGACTCATCCAGGCATTCAAGCGCCGTGAGAGCCGCTCCGTCCTGAAGCATCTTTCGATTTTTCATCTGTTGTTGCGTCATACAAACCTCCGATATAAAGTGCCGAATCGCTGCGGCACGATCATTGCCGTAACAGTGCTGTAAGAGCTTTACGAAGAAAGTATACAACAGGGGGTGTGTCAACAAGTGATACAGGTGAACCGTTTTATTATTTTTTTTATCCGATTTTCGCTTCGATCGATCTGATGATAACGATCGGATGACAAGCGAAGGGGGCGTTGCGGGGTATCCCCGCAGAGAGGGTAGAGCGCAACCGTGTGCGCTCGAAGGGAGAGACTTCTCCCTCCCGAAGGTCGCTTTAAAAGCGGATATTTTTCGGCCGGTAGCCGAAGGAAAAATACATTGCGTTTTCTAAAAAAATCACGGGCGGCGGTTTGCGCACTTGCTCCGTTCCGTCAATAGGGAACCTCGAAAAACTGCAGTTTTTCGAGGTAACTTTGAAAATGCGATGTTGTAACTCGCGATAATACAGCGAGTTACAACTCGTCAGCATCTCGAAAAAGTCGCTAAAGGTGAGTTTTTCGAGATGCCCAATACAATTTACCCATCTTTCGAACTTCCGCTTTTACCGCTTCGATAAGCTCCGGCGGATTGAGCACGGTAACCGCGCTCCCGAAGCTCATAACCCAATGAAGCGCTTCCGGCAGCTGATTCGTTTTAAATGAAAGATATACGCTGCCGTCCTTGTTGTGCCGCAAGCATTGCGTCGGGTGCCAGCTGCGTTCCAAAATATACGTATTTATCTTTTCGTCGAACAAAAGCTCTATCTTTACCGGAGCGCCGGCGGTATTCCAAACGCCGAATTCGCTGTCGAAATATTTTTTCGGATTAAAATCTTTCGGGCGGTCAAAACGCTCTTCCGTCGTTTTCGGATTTTTCATCCGCGAAAATGCGAATATCCTGTACTTTTTGTGTTTCAAACAATACGCGAGCATATACCAGTTCCCTTTTTGGCAAATCACATGATAGGGCTGGGCGAGCCGCACACGGTAGGTTTTATCTCCGAGCGATTTGTATTCGAATGCAAGCGTACTCTGCATTTTCAAAGCTTCGAAAATCGCATAAAAAACGCCGTTGTCTATCTGCGGCAGCGGATCGCTTATAAAGCTTAAATCGCCCGACAAAAAAAACGAATCGACGGAAACTTCTTCGGGCATAAGATTTATAATCGTATCGAAAATATTTTTCATAGACGATTCGAGCGGCGTATTTCGGTATTGCTCCAACAGCGGAATAACCGCCGACACCGCAAACAGATCGCCTTCGGAAAGCATGACGCTTTTTATAAAAAACGTCGGATCGGTATAATAATACCCGCGCTTTGCCTCATCGTATTCAAGAGGTGCGTTGTACCGGTCGCGCAAAAAATCGATATCGCGCATAATCGTACTGCGCGACACTTCAAACTTTTTACACAGATACGATGCGTTCGGAAATTTCCCGCTGCGGATAATTTCGTCGATTTTGAGAATGCGAAAAACTTTTACTTTTTCTTCACGGTCTTTTTTCAACTTTTTTGCCATAACGTTATCAGTATAGCACCGCTTTATAAAACGCGCAGAAAATATTTCCCGCCCCTGTCCGCCCGCCGATTTTCCCCGCCCGCGATAATGTCGCGGCGCGCAGACTTTACCGCGTCGTTTCGGCTCTTTGTTTTTAATCGGGACGAAACCTTTTTGCCGTCCGCCCTTCCGCCGCTTGCTCACGCGCGGCGTCCTCGCTCCGCTCCGGTCGCTGCCTTCGGCACGGCTTCACGGCGGCGTAGGCCGTATCGCGCAGCAGTGGAAACGGAATTTGCCGATTAAGAATACGCACAATCGTCCCCGACAGGTACATCAAAGCGTATACTTTTGACACATATAAGTGCGCCAAAACGATTCAATATGTATATTTTTGACAGAATTTTTCCGAATCCGCAAATAAATCGGTACCGTTTACCGCGCGCACAAAGCAACTATCCCGTTTCGATGCGAAATTTCCGACAAAAATGCCGTTTTATCGATTATTACCGCCTCATCCGAGATAAAATCGGCGTTTTTTACTGCTTTTACCTTTTTTTAGACAGTTGGCATAAAAATTGCAATAAAGATAGGTGAGAGCTGCGAAATCGAAAGGATCGCAGCCCGCTCGGAAACGGCTCTACAAAGCGGCTTCCGTGAATTACAAAAACATTTGGAGGTTTATATGAACGAATTGGCACTTTTCAACAGCTTTTTTAATCACGCGCTGAACGACACGGTAGGCGATTTCAATTTCGGTACTTCTTTCAACGTGCCGAAAGTCGACGTAAAAGAGACGAAAGACGCGTACACGCTGGAAATGGATTTGCCCGGCATGAACGAAAAAGACGTAAATGTCGAACTCGATCACAACGTTTTGACCATCTCTTCGCATCACGAAGAGAAAAAAGAGGAGCAGAATAAAAACGCGAAAAAGGATGAAAGCAAATGGCTCATCCGCGAACGCCGCGTCAGCGAGTTCAGCCGCCGCTTTACGCTTCCCGACGATGTCAACGGCGAACAGGTTGCCGCGTCCTTTAAAAACGGAGTGCTTACGGTAGCCATACCGCGCAAAGCGCTTTCCGCTCCCAAACGGATAGCGATCTCCGCCGACTGACGAAAGGTGAACGAAAGATACGGCACGGACGCATCCCTCGGTACACAGATCGTGCCGTACGAGTAAAATTTTCAGAGAGATCCCGCCGCGCGTTGCGCGGCGGGTGTTTTTTATTAATAAGCCGTACGATATACTATCGATACGCAACGTCAACACCGCTCTCGCCCTTGCAAAGCTTTTGTGATATTATACACCCGCTATGCAAACAAAAAATAAACCGAACTTTGCATCGGATTATTTGGAAGGTGCTCATCCGGCAATTTTGCAGCGCCTCGCGGAAACGAATACGGAGCAAACTTCCGGCTACGGAACGGACGAACACTGCGAACGCGCACGGAACCAGATACGAACGGCCGCAGACTGTCCGAATGCCGCCGTTCATTTTTTTGTCGGCGGAACGCAGACGAACGCGGCGGTCATCGACGCTTTTTTGCGCCCGTACGAAGGAGTTGTCGCGGCGGACACGGGACACATCGCCGTGCATGAAGCGGGTGCGATCGAAGCGGACGGTCACAAAGTGCTCACGCTCACAGGCATTGCGGGAAAGCTTTCGGCCGAAACGCTCAAGCGGTATCTGCACGATTTTTATGCCGATGAAAACAGAGCGCACGCGGTTCAGCCCGGCATGGTCTATATTTCCCAGCCGACCGAATGCGGCACGCTTTATTCGAAAAAGGACCTTTCCGAAATTGCCGTCCTATGCCGCGAATATAATCTTCCGCTTTACATCGACGGAGCGCGGCTTGCCTATGCGCTCGCCTCTCCGGAAAACGACATAACGCTTTCCGACCTTGCGGCCGTTTCGGACGCTTTTTACATAGGCGGGACAAAGTGCAGCGCTCTTTTCGGCGAAGCGATCGTCATTCCCGATAAAAACCGCTTACCTCATTTTATAACGACGATAAAACAACACGGCGCACTTCTTGCAAAAGGCAGGCTTTTGGGCATTCAATTTGAAACGCTTTTTGAAGACGGCCTGTACTTCCGTATCGGAAGCAACGCGATCCGCGCGGCAGACAAAATCCGCTCATTCCTCGATGCCCACGGCTTCCGCCAGTATTTCGCCTCCCCGACAAATCAAATTTTTATCGTTTTAAAAAACGAAGATTACGCCCTGCTTTCTAAAAAAATCGGTCTTTCTTTTTGGGAAAAAGCGGACGAAGCGCACACCGTCGCCCGCATTGCGACAAGCTGGGCAACGACGGACGAGCAGGTCGAACGACTGTTGAAAGAGCTTTCGGAACATTCGCCTTGCGGAAAATCGTAATAATAGTTACAGCCGGTTTTGCAAATAGAGCCTTATAAAAATCAAAAAGCTGTGATATAATTGAAAATAGCAGAAGGTATGCATGAACGATGTATTTTTACGGAAATACGATTCGCTTCCGAAACAACTGCAAAACGAAGTGCAGGATTACGTCGAATATCTTTTCTTCAAAGCAAAAACATCTCAAAGCGGCATATCGGCTCCGTCTTCTAAAAAAGCAAAAGCCGACGCATACCGAAAGTTATTAAACTATACGGGCTGCTTACCTGCCGATATCGATTACAAAGCGGAAGCCGGCAACGCCATATTGAAAAAATATGAAAATCTTGCTTGATACCAATGTCATTGTTGATTTTCTTGCTTCTAAAATTGCCGTTTATACGCTGGCCGAGTTTTTGCAAATTATATAAACGGAGCATTCATCTTGCGGAAAATCGTAACGGAAGATTTGGTATACGAAATCCTTTCAGCGGTCGAAGAAATCCCCGAAGGCAAGGTCGCAAGCTACGGGCAAATCGCACGCCTCATCGGCAGGGATAAAAACGCGCGCCTTGTAGGAAAGGTGTTGAGCCGTGCCGAAGATTACGGCGATTATCCGTGTCATCGGGTCGTCAATCATTCGGGCCGCATTGCGCCGAATTTTCCCGAGCAAAAAAATCGCCTCCTTGTCGAAGGCGTTGCGTTCAAAAACGACACCTGCGTCGATTTGGAAAAGCACCGCTGGAAAATATAGAAACGTTTACGGACGTTCGTTACGGTAAATAATTCAATCGCCGATTTGATTTCGGTGATAACGGAACTAACGAACGATCGTTTGGAGATATACAGGTATCTTTAAAAACTCGGTTGGATTTGTAAAAGAAAGATTCCAAAGACAGAAGGTTTTGAAAGCCTTCATACAAACAACCGTTCGTTAGTTATCCACATTGTTGAAAGCCTGTGGATAAGTTTTTTGTTTCACGTGAAACATTTGATACGCCCGATCAAAACATCGGCAAAGTTTTACCGCACACCGAAAGCTGTTCGGTACCTCTTTTATAAAACTACCCTATCCTGTGCCTGCCGAAAGCGTTGTACCCCCCGCCGTATTTTAAAAACCTTCGACCTTACATTCACCCCTAACTTTGTATTATCGTGTTTGCTTTCTCAATTGTTTCACGTGAAACATATCGGCCGAATACCGATTCCCGTCTGCTCCGGTAAAACGGCTCGCGGCGAATACGCTTTACCTGTCCCACAGCAGCCTCAGCGCGCAGAGGGTGTTTCACGTGAAACATTCGGCAACAATTGCTCACGCTTGCCGCTGCCTGTATAAAGTACATATAAAATGTTTCACGTGAAACATTAAGTAACCGATAAACTTTTTCCACAAGTTATGCCCATTGTTGAAAACCCTGCAAGGATTACGGTCGTTCCGAGTTCACAGGTTTGTGCTGTATTTCAAATTCGCGGAAAGCAGCGTCCGTATCGGCAATATCAAAAGCCCGTAGATAAAAAAAGAGAGCCGGACCACTTTCCGCGATCCGGCTCTTGCCTGATGACCACCCGCAACCGTATAAAATGCGCAACATCGGTTGTCCCGTATTATCACATTATACGGCAATACTGCATTTTTGTCAGCATATTCTTAAAAAAAATACGAAATTTCTTAAAAAGATCGATTCCGATAAAACCGTCTATTTCTTTGTATTACAAGAAAATACATATGACTACGTGTTTTTTGTATCGTCTTTATCCGCTTCTTCATCGGCTACGCGGTCGATGCCGACCAGATAATCGGGTGCATCGACTTTGACGACGGACACTCCGGTTGAAGATGCGCCCTGCTCTTTGATATCGCCCGCCGCAACCCGAAGCGTTTTTCCTTGGCTCGTGATGCACAGCACTTCATCTCCGTCGGCAACGGCAAGGGCGCCGATTATTTCGCCGCGCTCTTCGGTATTGCCGTAGCACCGCTGGCCGCCGGTACCGCGTCCGTGCGATTTGAAGTCTTCGGGATTGATGCGCTTGCCGAAGCCTTTTTCGGTGACGAGCATGATGCTTTTACCCGCTTCCGCCCGCACGGCCGCCGCGATCTCGTCTCCTTCGGCAAGTTTCATACCGCGCGTTCCGCGGCTCGCCCGTCCCATCGGCCGCACGTCGTCTTCCGATATGCGGAGCGCTTTTCCTCTGCGTGAAACGAAAAATACGTCGTTTTTGCCGGCGGTCAAAATCGCGCTGACGAGCTTGTCGCCGCCGTCGAGTCTGATCGCGATGACGCCCTTTGTCTTTGCGTTTGCAAAATCGCTGAGCGCTGTTTTTTTGACGACGCCGTTCGTCGTCGCCATGAGCACGTAATTATCTCCGCTGAATTCTTTTACCGTCACCGTCGTCGTAATCTCTTCATCGGCGGAAACGGCGAGCAGGCTTTTGATATGCGAACCGCGGCTCATCTTCGACGCTTCGGGAATTTCGTGGACTTTTATCCAATACGCTTTTCCTTCGTTCGTGATAAACATGATACAGTCGTGCGTCGATGCGATAAAAATCTGGTTGATGTAATCGTCTTCGACGAGGTTTGCGCTGAAGCTGCCCTTGCCGCCTCTCCCCTGACTTTTATACTGCGTCGCGGCAAGTCGCTTGATATAGCCGAGCTTTGAAACGAGGATAACGACGTCTTCCTGTTTGATCATGTCTTCGACGTTGATCTCTTCGATTTCATCCGCAACGATATCGGTGCGGCGGTCGTCGCCGTATTTTTCGGCAAGTTCGTTCGTTTCGGTTTTGACAAGCGCGAGCAGCTTTTCGTGATGCGCAAGGAGATCGCGTAAGTGTGCGATAAGCGCTTCAAGTTCCGCAAGCTCTTTTTTCAAATCGTCGATTTCGAGATGTGTGAGGCGTTTCAACTGCATATCGACGATCGCCTGCGCCTGCACGTCATCGAAATCGAAACGCTTTTTGAGATTGTTTTTCGCTTCTTCGGTGTCGCGGCTCGCGCGGATTATTTTGATCACTTCGTCGATATTGTTGATCGCGACGATGAGCGCCTGCAAAATATGCTCACGCGCGAGCGCTTTGTTGAGTTCGAACTGCGTGCGGCGCGTGACGACCTGATCGCGGTGTTCGACAAAGTGCTGTACAAGCTGTTTGAGCGTGAGAATCTGCGGCCGCCCGCCGACGAGCGCGAGATTGATGACGCCGAAATTCGATTGAAGCGCTGTCTTCGTAAACAGCTGATTCAATACGATTTTCGTAATCGCGCCGCGCTTCAAATCGATGACGATCCTCATACCGGTGCGGTCGGAGCTTTCGTCGTTTATGCCGGTTATACCGTCGATGTCTTTGTTGCGTGCGAGTTCGCCGATGCGTTCACACAGCACTTTCGTATTTACACCGTAAGGCACTTCCGTAAAGATAATCGACTCTCGGCCGCCTTTTGCCGTTTCGATATTGAACCGGCCGCGCACGATTATTTTGCCGCGACCCGTTTTGTACGCCTGTTTGATGCCGCCTCTCCCGAAAATAATGCCGCCGGTCGGAAAATCGGGGCCGCGCACGATTTTGCTCAATTCTTCTATCGTTATGTCGGGATTGTCGATATAGGCCGATACGGCCGACGCGATTTCACGGAGATTGTGTGGCGGCATATTCGTCGCCATACCGACTGCGATGCCGGACGCACCGTTTACGAGCAGATACGGCAGTTTCGACGGGAGCACGGTCGGCTCTTTTGCCGTTTCGTCGAAGTTCGGAACAAAATCGACCGTATCTTTGTCTATGTCCGCGACCATCTCTTCGGCAAGCTTTGCCATCTTCGCTTCGGTATAGCGGTATGCGGCGGCAGGATCTCCGGCAATCGTACCGAAGTTTCCCTGCGGCGTGATCACCGGATAGCGCAGATAAAAATCCTGACCCAAGTGAACGATCGCGTCGTAGACGGAAGCATCTCCGTGCGGGTGGAATTTACCGAGCACGTCTCCGACGATTTTTGCGCACTTTCTCGTCGCACCGCTGCTTCGAAGACCGAGTTCGTCCATCGCGTACAATATGCGGCGGTGAACGGGTTTTAATCCGTCGCGGACGTCGGGGAGCGCGCGGCTCGTGATGACCGACATCGAATAATCGATATACGCCTGTTTGACTTCCGCATCGATAGGAATCGGTATCAGCGTACCGCCTTCCGGTGTTTGTATCTCTTCCATAATTGCAATCCTTATTGATTTTATCGGGTCATTATGCTTGCGTTTTGCCGCCGAAAACACGAGCTGCGAGCGATCGAGCCGGCGGATGACAAGCGCAAAACGTCAAACGTCCAAATTGGCATAAACGGCGTTTTCTTCGATAAACTTACGGCGCGGTTCGACCGCTTCTCCCATGCACACGCTGAACATTTTGTCGGCGGCGACGACATCGGGAATCGTCACGCGCTTCATTTTTCGTCTCGCGGGATCCATCGTCGTTTCCCACAGCTGCGTACCGTCCATTTCGCCGAGACCTTTGTAGCGCTGAACGGAAGCCTTTGCCGCATTGTCGCCGAGCTGCTTCAAAACTTCGGCTTTTTCGTTGTCGTCGTATACGTACCACTCTTTTTTATTCCAGCTCACTTTGTACAGCGGCGGCATCGCAAGGTACACATAACCGTCTTCGATGATCTGCGGCATATAGCGGAAAAAGAACGTCAACAGCAGCGTGCGGATGTGCGAACCGTCGACATCGGCATCGGCCATGATGATTATCTTGTGATAGCGGAGCTTCGATATGTCGAAATCTTTTCCGATCCCGGCGCCCAAAGACGCGATAACCGGTTCAAGTTTGTCGTTGTTGATCACTTTGTCGATCCGCGTCTTTTCGACGTTGAGCATTTTGCCCCACAGCGGAAGGATGGCCTGCCGCTTCGAATCGCGGCCTTTTTTGGCCGAACCGCCTGCGGAATCGCCCTCAACGATGTACACTTCGCATTCGGCGGGATCTTTCGACGAACAATCGGAAAGTTTGCCCGGAAGACCGAAACTGTCGAGACCGCTTTTACGCCTCGTCGCTTCTTTTGCCCGCCGAGCTGCGATCCGCGCGCTCGCTTCTCCGACCGCTTTTTCGAGGATCTTTTCCAAATCCTGCGGATGCTGTTCGAAAAAGAGCGTCAATTTTTCTTTGACAAGGGAATCAACGATCGTGCGCACTTCACTGTTACCGAGCTTCGTTTTCGTCTGCCCTTCAAACTGCGGTTCGGGCACTTTGAGCGATAAAACGGCGGTAATGCCGGCACGGACGTCTTCGCCGGTGAGCTTTTCGTCCATTTTTTTGGAAAGTTTTTGATTCGCTTCCAAAAATTTATTGAGTACGAAAGTCAGCGCGATTTTAAAGCCGTCGAGGTGAGTTCCGCCTTCGACCGTATTGATATCGTTGACATAAGTGTAAATCGTTTCGTTATAGCCGTCGTTGTATTGGAGCGCGAGTTCGGTCATAACGCCGTTGTCTTCGCCTTCGATAAAAGCCGGTTCCGCCGGAATGACATTTTTCCCTTCGTTGAGATAGGATACGAAGTGGCGGATGCCGCCGTCGAATTTAAAGACGACCTCTTTCGGCGTTTCGAGCCGCTCGTCGCGGAATACGATCGTAATGCCGCTGTTCAAAAACGCGAGTTCGCGCAAGCGTTTTGCAAGAACGTCAAAATCGTAAGTCGTCGTTTCGGTAAAAATCGTTTTGTCGGCTTTCCAGCGTATTTGAGTACCGTGGCGGTCGGTTGTACCGATTTCCTGCACTTTCGTCTTGGGTACACCGATTTCGTACCGCTGAAACCAGCGTTTACCGTCGGAATCGATCGTCGCTTCCATCCATGAGGAAAGCGCATTGACGCAGCTGACGCCGACGCCGTGCAAACCGCCGGAAACTTTGTACGCGCCTTTATCGAATTTGCCGCCGGCGTGCAGACGCGTTAAAACGAGTTCCAGCGCGCTCACGTGCTCCGTCGGATGCATGCCGACGGGGATGCCGCGGCCGTTGTCTTCGACGCGTACGATATCGTCTTTTTCGAGGGCAACGATGATCCGATCGCAAAAACCCGCCATCGCTTCGTCGATACTGTTGTCTACGACTTCATATACGAGATGATGAAGCCCCTGCGGCCCGGTCGAACCGATGTACATACCCGGCCGTTTGCGCACCGCTTCGAGACCTTTTAAAACTTGAATGCTGCCCGCTGAATAATGTTCCGGTGATTGACTCATGCTTTACCTTTAATGATTTTCAGTATATTTGTATATATTATAGAAAAAATTGATACTTCACTATAGCAAAAAAAGAGAAAAAAGTAAAGAACACGAAAATCCGAGCAGTGGTCGTTCGCGGTTTTCAAAAACTTCAGTTTTTGGAAAGTTTCCTTGATTTAATGTGCGACGTTTAAAATTAAGTCATTATAATATAAAGACTTAATTTTAAACTCGACAGGCTGTCGAGAAAGTAACCGACTTTTGAGACAGCCCCTTACCATCCCTATATAGTGCGGTATTGCAGAAAATGTCAATTTTCGAAACTACCGCACTCGTGCGCGTAAGCGCACACGTATATAATAATTGCGGATAATTTAAAAATATAAAAATAACCGAAACTGTCGGTTCGCAGGTTAAAAAGCCGAAACGCCGACTCGGGATTTTAAAGGGTAAAATACGGATGGCCCCCGATTTTGATAAAACTCCGCCGGGATTTGAGGAGTATATGTAATGGTGAAATAATTGTGATAAATGCAAGAAGCGGGAAAAAAGAGGGGGCAGCCTGAGAATTTCGGTTTTCAGGCTGCCCCCTCATGTAACCGCTGTAGGAAACGCGCTCGGAATTTTTTATTTTACGTAAGGTAAATAATCGCCGTAACCTTCTTTTTCCATGTCGGCATAGGGGATAAACTTGAGAGAAGCTCCGTTTATGCAGTAACGAAGCCCGCCCTCATCTTCCGGCCCGTCGTCGAACACGTGTCCCAAATGAGAGTCCCCCGTTCGGGAATGCACTTCGGTGCGCAGCATGCCGAGACTCGTGTCTTTTTCGTAGCCGACGGCATCGGTCGTTATGGGTTTCGTAAAACTCGGCCAACCGCAGCCCGCGTCGTATTTGTCGGTTGAAGAAAAAAGAGGTTTTCCCGTTACGATGTCGACGTAGATGCCTTTTTCATCGAAAGCGTCGTATTCGCTCGTATAGGGGCGTTCGGTCGCTTGTCGCTGCGTTACGTCGTACTGCAGCGGGGAAAGCTTTTTTTTGAGCGCGTCTTTTGTCGGTACTGCAAAACGGCTTTCATCGTACAGCGGTTTTTCCGCGAGGCGTAAATCGATGTGGCAATAGCCGCCGGGATTTTTATCGAGGTATTTTTGATGATAGTCTTCGGCGCGGATAAAATTTTTTAACGCACCCGTTTCAACAGCGAGCGGTTCGGAATATTTTTTTTGCATAAAATCCAAAAATGCCTGCACGTCTTTTTTATCCGATGCATCGGTATAGTAAATGCCGGTGCGGTATTGGCGGCCTCTGTCGTTTCCCTGCCGATTGACGGAAGTCGGATCGATGATTCTAAAATAATGCGCAAGTAATTCTTCCAGCGTAATCGTCGTAGGATCGTAGACGATGCGGACGGTTTCCGCGTGATCGGTTTCGGATAATTCGTAATACGAAGTTTTGTCGGTCTTTCCGTTTGCGTATCCCGTTTCGGTGAGCACGACGCCGGGAAGACGCTCGAAATAGGCTTCGACGCCCCAAAAACAGCCGCCTGCAAGGAAGATTTCTTTTTCGTGTTTCATCGTTTTACCGCCTAATGTTACATTGTTTTGAGCATTTTTCAAAACAGTTCGTTCCTGCGATTTTGCACAAGACGCACACAATACAAAGGCACATAAAAATGCGACAGTCGTTTTAATACATTGTAATCGTTTCATATTTATACCTCGGTCTATTTTATAAATAATAACATAGAATAATAGTTACAGTCGACAGAGTAACCGTAGCAAAAATGTGTACACGGAAAACAAGCTTATAAATGAAACAAAAAAGGCGGAACGCGAGGCAGCGGAACTGCCGCCGAGCCGCTCAGACCGATGGCAAGCAAACTTTTTTGATAAAAAAGTTTGCGCAGTCCGATTCTTATTACGGTCTGCCGCGGCAAACGGCAGGGCTGCTGCCGGGAGTGTAGCCAATTTTTACATTATATGCCATTTTTTAGAGAACACACTTTCCGGTGCGGTTATTCTAATGCGTTTTAAAAATTGACAGATATGAGAACTTTCGTTTATAATTAACCTCT